>NZ_JBHTFG010000008.1:0-89756 GCF_042666095.1 Terrabacter sp. GCM10028922
CAACGGCTCGCTCTGGGCCGCCTACGGACCTGCCCTGGTCGAGCTGGACCCGCGCTCCGGCGCGACGATCAGGCACATCGTGCTCTACCCCCCGCCCGACGCCAACAAGCCCGTGCTGCGCAACGCCGACCTCGTGTGGGCCGATGGTGTCTTCTACGTTGCGGCGATGAGCCGCGTCTACACCTTCGACCCGGCCACCCTGCGCGTCAGCAACCCCGTCACGTCCGGGGTCAGCACGCCGCAGATCGCCGTCCTCCCGGGCAAGCTCCTGGTGCCCATGGATAGCTACCTCGTGGCGTACAAGACGCAGTAACCGGTCGGGGAGGCGAGGCCGACGGGACACGGCGGGAGGCGCGCCCCCGTTCGGGGTCTCCACCTGGGCCTTCCAAGGGCATACCGAGGGCACGGTCCCGTTGTACGTGCTGACCTTCACCTTGGCTCGGGCTGCACCAGTCGCCCTGGGTCGTCGCCTTGGCCGGCATCCCGGACGGGCGGATCTCGCGTGCTGCAGCATCAGGCGTGCAGCTGCCTCGCGTCGTCCGGGCCGAGCCGCGCTTCCTCTCAGCGGACGAGGTGGCTCGGCTCATTGAGGCAGCGCAACCCGACGCCCTGAGTGTGGCTGTGCTCGCCTTCTGCGGCTGAGGTTTGGAGAGCTCGCGGCGCCGCGGGTCCGGCGTGTGAACCAGCTTCGGAGACGCCTCGTCGTGGCCGAGAGTGTCACTGAGGTGGGCGGTCGCCTCGTCTGGTCGTCGCCGAAGACGAACCGCACGCGAACGGTCCTGTTCCCGCCGTCGCTTGCTCCCGGGATCGAGGCACAGTGCCAAGGAAAGGGTCCGGATGACGTGCTCTTCACCGCACCTGAGGGCGGGGTCTTGCGGCTGGGTCACTGGCGTCGCCGGGTCTTCGACCCTGCGTGTCGAGCGGCTGATCTGGTGGACGTCACGCCTCCCGATCTGCGACACACGGCGGCTTCTTTGGCGATCGCCTCGGGCGCGAACGTTAAGGCGGTGCAGCAGATGTTGGGGCACGCGTCGGCGGCGATGACGCTCGACGTGAACGCCGGTCTGTTGGCCGACGATCAGGACGCCGTCGCACTCGCTCTGGATGGTCTTGTGCCCCAAATGCGCCCCCGCGAGGCCTCAGCAGGCGAAGGGGCGGGGGAGTCGGACGGGGCAGACAGTGCCTGACCTGCCCAAACGCGTGGTGGGCCCCGTCGGGCTCGAACCGACGACCAGCGGATTAAAAGTCCGACGCTCTACCGACTGAGCTAGAGGCCCGCGACGTCGCACTGTACGCACCACCAACGGTAGGAACATCCGTCGGGTAGTTCCAGTCGTGCGCCGTCGTGCCGACCAGTATGCCCGAGCATCCGCTCGTCTCTGAACGACCCGGCGAACGGGCTCCGCGTCAGCTGCGGGAGTGTCCCGGACGGTGACGCCCGGACGAGCGAGCGGGAGCCTCACCCGTCGGCCATGCGAGCACCGCCGCAGCGGTGGAGACGGCTGCGAGCAGCCAGAACAGGTTCGGGGAGCCACCCAACGAGGTGGTCAGCGCTGCTCCGGCCCACGGTGCGAGGGCGCCGGCGATCGTGACCGGAGCGGCCAGAGTGGCGGTGAGCCGCCCATAGGCCACGGTGCCCCACCGGTCGGGAACCGCCGTCGCCTGCAACAGGGTCAGGTTCCCGCGAACCATGCCGGCCGCCATCGCCGCCACGGTCAGCAGCCAGACAGGGCCGGAGACCGCAGCCAGCAGCGCCGTGGTCGCTGCGCCGGCCAGGATGAGTGCGGCCGTCTGGGTCCGCGCGCTCGTTCGGGCTGCCAGGGGCGCGTAGAGGACGCGGCCGAGGGTCTGCCCCAGGCCACCGAGGCCGAGCGCCCAGGCTGCCTGTGTGGTGGTGGCACCACGGTTGGTGAGCAGCGGGATGAGCCCGAAGACGACGGCATACATGGCGAACCCGGACAGCGTCAGCGCCGCGGCCAGGAGCAGGAAACCGCGGCTGCGGACGATGCCCGTGGAGACCGTCGCCGCCCCCAGCCCCTCGGAGCCGAGGTGCACACGTGGGTGCGGAGGCCAGGGGCCGCGGAGGGCGAACGCGTGCAGCGGCGCTGCGACGACGAGGACGACGACGGCCAGCATGACGCCGGCCTGACGCCACCCGAGCGCGGCGGTCAGCGCGGCCGTGATCGGGGCGAAGACGGTGCTGGCCAGGCCGCCCGCGAGGGTGAGCGTCGTCAGGGCGCGGACGCGCTGGGGCCCGTACCAGCGGGTGAGGGCCACGAAGGCCGGCTGGTAGAACGTCGCAGCCATGGCGAACCCCGCCAGCACCCACCCCGCGGCGAACACGGGCAGGCTCCCGGCGGCGGCGATCACGGCGAACGCCACCGCCCCGAGCACCGAGCCGAGGGCCATCACCCGGCGGGGGCCGGCGCGGTCGATGAGGTGCCCGACGGGGATCCCGACAACGGCGGAGACGACCAGCGCGGTGGAGAAGGCCGCCGTCGTGGCCGCGGGCGACCACCCGGTGTCGCGGGTGAGCGTGGGCAACATGACCGGGAACGCGTAGTAGAGCACGCCCCAGCCCACGACCTGGGTCACGCACAGCGCGGGCAGCGCCCACCGCGGTCGCGCCGTATGGCTCGGTGACCGCTGCGCGGCCGAGGTCAGCATCCGCCGGGTCCGCCGGCTCCTGCGCTCGACGGTGCGCCGATCTGGATCAGGTGGGGCGCGGGGGAGCAGCAGCTGCCTGACGCGCCGTTCGCCCCGGCCTTCGTGGAATCCGGTTCGTCGAACAGGCCCGCGCCCCCACAGACACCGGTCTCGGGAAGGGTCAGCTCGACGCGCGCGGCAGCCTCATGGTCGCCCGCGAGCGCGGCGGCGACCGAGCGAACCTGCTCGTAGCCGGTCAGGGCGAGGAACGTCGGCGCGCGGCCGTACGACTTCATCCCGACGACGTAGACGCCCGTCTCGTCGTGGGCGAGCTCCGCCGCTCCGTGCGGGTACACGGTGCCGCACGAGTGCACGTTGGGGTCGATGAGCGGTGCAAGGCCGGCGGGCGCCTCGAGGCGGTCGTCGAGGCGCAGCCGCAGCTCGGACATGATCGAGTGGTCGGGACGGAAGCCGGTCAGGCCGATGACCTCGTCGAGCCCGGCAACGCGGCGCCCGTCCTCGCTCACGAGGCTGATCGTCACGTCCTCTGCGTCAGATCCGCTGGGCTCGACGGCTTCGGTGCGGAATCCGCTGACGACCTCGATGTGTCCGGCAGCGACCGCGTCGCGGGCCCGCAGCCCGAGGGCGCCACGCGCGGGCAGCTGGTCGGAGTCGCCGCCTCCGTACGCGTTGCCCACCGCCCCCCGACGCAGCACCCAGACCGCGCGCGTGCCGGGGACCTGCTCGGCGAGGGTCGCGAGGGCGACGAGGGCCGTCAGGGCGGAGTGGCCGGATCCGACGACGGCCGTGCGCCTGCCGCCGAAGCGGGCGATGTCGCGGGGGTCGTGCGTGTCCGGGACCCGGTAGGAGACCCGCGCGGCGACGGCGGGGTCGTGCTCGCGGTCGGCCGGGTACCCGTCACTTCCCAGTGGGTTGGGGCGCGTCCACGTGCCGGAGGCGTCGACGACTGCCTTGGCGGTGAGCCGGGTGCCGGGCCCGTCGGCGTGGCGCATGTGGACCGTGAAGGGCTGGCCGTCGCGACCCGAGTCGACGACGCGGTCACGACCCTGCCTCGCGACTCCGGTCACCGTGGTGCCGTACCGGACGCGTTCGCCGAGGGCGTCGGCGAGCGGCTGCAGGTACTGACCGGCCCACTCGGCGCCGGTCGGGTAGCGACCGGGGTCGGGCTCGCTCCACCCGCGCTGTGCGAGGAGTCGCCGCGCCGCGGGGTCGACGAGCTCGGCCCAGCGGGAGAACAGCCGCACGTGGCCCCACGAGGCGACGGCCGCCCCGGCGCCGGGCCCGCGTTCGAGCACGAGTGGCTCGAGGCCACGCTCGAGCAGGTGCGCTGCGGCCGCCAGGCCGATGGGCCCGGCTCCGATGACCACGACGGGGGTGATGGTGGTCGACCCCGCTGACGGGGCGACGGCGGGCGTGCTGCTCATGGGAACCTCCGGGTCCGGGCACCGTGGTCGCTCACGGGGCGGCCCAAACGGTGCTGATTCGACGACTGTCGATGTGCTGACAGTCGCCATCTTGCGACTGGTATCGACGGATGTCAACATAGACGTATGTCGAATCTGCTGCCGGTTCTCGATGTCTCGTCCAGAGCAACCCGGGCGGCCGAGCCCTGCTGCGCACCCCTGACCCGGGCGCCCCTGGCCGTCGAGGACGCCGAGCGCGCCGCCGGCATGTTCAAGGCGCTCGGCGACCCTGTTCGGCTGCGCCTCTTCTCGAACATCGCCTCGGCCGACGGTGGCGAGGCTTGCGTGTGCGACATCCAGGACGTCGGCGTGTCCCAGCCGACGGTCTCGCACCACCTGAAGAAGCTGCGCGAGGCCGGCCTGCTCGAGTCGGAGCGTCGCGGCACCTGGGTGTACTACCGGGTCGCGCCCGGGGTCCTGGCTGTCATGGCGGCGCTGCTCACGCCCGACGCCTGACGGTTTCGACCTGAGCCGCGCGGGTCCGCAGCGGAGCCGGTCAGCGGCCGAGCTCGACCGGCTGCACCCCGAGCTCGCTGAGCAGCGTGCGGACGCGGTCCTTGATCTCGTCGCGGATCGGGCGGACGGCATCCACGCCCTGCCCGGCCGGGTCGGCCAGCTCCCAGTCCTCGTAGCGCTTGCCGGGGAAGATCGCACAGGTGTCGCCGCAACCCATGGTGATGACGACGTCGGAGGCCTGGACCGCCTCGGTGGTCAGGATCTTCGGTGTCTCGGCGGAGATGTCGATGCCCTCCTCGAGCATCGCGTCACGGACGGCGGGGTTGACTGCGTCGGCCGGGGTCGACCCGGCTGAGCGCACCTCGACGGCGCCGCCGGACAGGTGGTGCGTGTAGGCCGCTGCCATCTGCGAGCGGCCGGCGTTGTGGACGCAGACGTAGAGCACCGAGGGGCGTGCGGTGTCGGAGGTCATGGATGGCCTTTCAGGTCGATGGGTCGTTTCGGGACGCGCTGGGGTGGGGGACGACGACGTCGTCCGCACGCGTGCTCGCGTCGGGGTGCAGGACGAGGGTCACGCCGAGACCGGCGGCGAGCCCGAATGCCTGCATGGCGATGAACGCGGCCGCCGAGCCGGGGGCGATGCCGGCGAACGTGTCCGAGAAGATGCGGCCGACGGTCACCGCGGGGTTCGCGAAGGACGTCGAGCTGGTGAACCAGTAGGCGGCGCCGATGTACGCCCCGACCGCGGGGGCGGCGACCGCGCCACGCCCCGACCTGGCCAGCGCGAAGATGAGCGCGACGAGGAACGTCGTCGCGACGACCTCGGCGACGAGGCTGCCCGTGGTGACCCGGCCCTTCGTCGAGACCGAGGTGCCGACCTCGAACATCACGTTGGCCAGCACGGCGCCCGCGAGGCCGCCCACGACCTGTGCGGCGGTGTAGGCGCCCACCTCGGGCAGCGTGAGGCCGTGCCCGGTGCGCCGTCCCAGCACCCAGTCGGCCACCGAGACGACCGGGTTGAAGTGCGCCCCCGACACCGGACCGAACAGCAGGATCAGCGCCGTGAGCCCGAAGGCCGTTGCGGTGCTGTTCTCCAGCAGCTGGAGCCCGGTGTCGTCGGGGGAGAGTCGCTGCGCTGCGATACCAGAGCCCACGACGACCACGACGAGCATGCCGGTGCCGACGAGCTCCGCGAAGAGCCGACGGCGAAGGTCGGGTGCGGTGGGAGTGCTCACGCGCCAATGTTGACGGCCCCAACTGCCTCAGTCAAACTTGACTCAATGAATGCTGAGCAAACTTCGCGTCTGGAACGGCGGGCCGACGTGCATGCCGCTCTCGCCGACGTGTCCCGGCTGCAGGTCGTCGACCACCTCGCCGTGACCGACGCGTCAGCGTCCGAGATCGGGGTCGAGATCGGCCTCCCGTCCAACCTGCTCGCCCACCACCTGAAGGTGCTCGAACGGGCCGGGCTCGTCACCCGCCGTCGGTCCGAGGGCGATGCCCGACGGTGGTACTACTCGCTCGTCGGCTGGGACTCCGTTGCCGACCCGGTCGGGGGGCCGACGCCGGCCGCCGTTGCGGATCGCGTCCTCTTCGTCTGCACGGCCAACACGGCCCGGTCCCATCTGGCCGCCGCGCTCTGGCGCCGCGCGAGCGGTCTCGAGGCCGGCTCGGCCGGCACCCATCCGGGCGAGGCCATCAACCCGCGAGCCGCGGCCACCGCAGCACGTCATGACCTCGACCTGCCCCAGGTTGCACCCTGCCGACTCGATGACGCGAGCCGGCCCGGCGACCTCGTCATCACCGTCTGCGACCGTGCTCACGAAGAGCTCCGTGGTCGCGCCTGGGCGCACTGGTCGATCCCCGACCCGGTCCCGGACGGCAGCGACCGGGCGTTCGACCGCGCCGTCGCGGACCTCGCGGTTCGGGTGGAGCGCCTCGCGCCCCGACTGACGGCCACCGCCTGAGGCTCGCCCGCCACCACGGGACGCCCAGCCCCCTGACAATGCGCCACAGTGATCAGGGGTGGCGGCCGCGGACCCAGTCCTCGAGCGTGCCGTCCACCCGGCCGCGCATCGTCAGGGCCCACACGAGCACGGATGCGGCGAACTCACCCATCGGGGCGAGCGCCGCCACGCTGTCGCGGGCTGCGGTGAAGCTGGGTCCGTCTGTGGGCCAACGGAACCGGAGCCGCGGTGATGCAAGCACCGCGGCCCTGGCGCTCTCGGGCAGGCTGTCGACCGTGGCCGGCTGGGCTGCTGCAGCGGCTCGGCGCCTCCTGACCGCAGCGATGCGAAGCAGCCCGCCGACGACGACACCGACAGCCGCGGCGGCGAGCACCACGACGCCGCCGAACGCGTAGTCGGACTGCCGGATCGGCCACCGCCAGGCGGTGGCGACCGCGGCGGCACCGAGCGCCAGGGCGAGCAGGAACGGCCAGGCGAGGCGCCACCAGGCGGCCTCACGCTCCAACCGCTCCTGCTCGTAGAGGCGGGCCGCCCACTCACGCGCGGCGAAGACCGGGAAGCCAACCGTTGAGACCGAGCCCGACTCCTGGTTCATGGACACCCCTGTCGCATTTGTCCGTTTCTCGTTTCAGGGTAACCGCGGCCGCCCGGATTCGTGCGGACATCCAGGTGCCGTGTGCAGGCGCACGCGCGCCACACGGCGTACGGCCTCGCTGGGTATGGTGCAGGCGTCGACGACTTCGCAGGAGGACCGCATGAGCCTCGACCGACCGGTCGCCCCGAACCCCTACGAGCTGCTGCCGCGGGTGCCCTCGTTCACGCTGACGAGTGACGACGTGACGGAGGGTGCCCCCCTCAAGGACGACCAGGTCGCCGCCGCGGGCAACACGTCGCCCCAGCTGTCCTGGAGCGGCGCACCCGAGGGCACCCAGAGCTACGTCGTCACCTGCTTCGACCCCGACGCGCCGACACCGTCGGGCTTCTGGCACTGGGTGCTCGTCGACGTGCCGGGCGACGTGACCTCCCTGGAGACGGGCGCTGCGTCAGCAGCCTTGCCGGGCAACGCTTTCCACGTGCGCAACGACGGCGGCGACGCGGGCTTCATGGGCGCGGCTCCGCCCAAGGGGGACATGCCGCACCGCTACTTCTTCGTCGTGCACGCCGTGTCGGAGCCGACCCTCGGCGTCGACGAGTCGGCCTCCCCAGCCGTGGTCTCGTTCAACCTCGCGTTCAAGACGCTGGCGCGCGCCGTCATCCACGGCACCTACCAGCACTGAGCCGACGACGGCGAGAGCTGCCCGACCACCGGCCCACGGTCGCGCGTCGTGGCACCGCTGCCATATGCCGTCACGCGGGCAGGCGGAAGCTCCCGGACGTCGCGGTCCAGCCCTCGGGTGGGTCCTCGCCGACGCGCCCGTCGATGGCCTCGCGCAGCAGGTCGGTGTGGCCGGTGTGGCGGCCGTACTCCTCGACGAAGTCGAAGACGAGCCGGCGCAGGTTCGCGCGCGTGCCGTCCGGCATGGACACGTGGATGAGCTGGTCGAGGCCACCGTCGGCGAGCGCGGCCGTCAGGCGCTCGCGGGACCGGTCGACCGCCCCGTCGTAGAGGGCGTACAGCTGCTCGGGCGAGTCGTCGGAGGCGGACTGGAACTCCCAGTCGTTGGTGCCGTCCCAGCCGGTCGCGTCCCACGGCGCCCCGATCGGCTCACCCCGCAGCTTGTGCGTGAACGTGTAGTCCTCGCAGGAAGCGAGGTGCTTGAGCAGGCCACCGATCGTGAGCGTCGACGCCCCGACGCGCTGCTGCAAACCGGCGGAGTCGAGGCCGTCGGCCTTCCAGCGGAACGTCGTGCGGAGGCGTTCGAGCGCGCCGACGAGGTGCTCGACCTCGGTCCCGGCGAGCGGTGGTTCCCAGGGGGTCGCGTTGGTCGTCGCGTTCGTCGTCATGAAACGACCGTACGACCCGTTGCGGACGATCCGCGTCCGCAACGGGTCGTGCGGTCGTCGGCGATCGTCAGGTCGTCAGGCGCTGAGGAGCTCCGCGGACTCGAGCTGCTCGCGCAGCTCGGCCAGCACGCGGCGCAGCAGCCGGCTGACCTGCATGGGGCTGAGCCCCAGGACCTCACCGATCTCCGACTGTGTCAGGTCGTGGGTGAAGCGCAGCTCGACGAGCTTCTGGTCACGAGCCGGCAGCCGGCGCAGGGCCGTACGCACGACGATGCCGTCGTCGAGACCCGGGTCGACGTGGCGGTCGGCGCGGGCGTCGACGAGGTCGAGCACCGGCCGGCCACCCTCGGCCGTCGTCGCGTCGAGAGACGTCGGCCGCAGGTTCGCCGAGGCCACCTGGGCCTCCTTGACCTCGTCGACCGTCAACCCCAGGGCATCGGCGAGGTCGGTCTGGTCCGGTTCGTGGCCGAGCTGCTGCTCGAGTCTCGTGCGGGCGTCGGTGACGAGCTGACGCCGCTCCTGCAGGCCTCGCGGGGGCCGCACGAGCCACCCGTGGTCGCGGAAGTAGCGGCGCAGCTCGCCGGTGATCGTGGGCGTCGCATAGGCGCCGAACTCCGTCTCCTGGTCGAGGTCGAACCGGTGGATCGCCTTGAGCAGGGCCAGGAACGCGACCTGCTCGAGGTCCTCACGGTCGAGTCCCTTGCCCGTGTAGCGGTGGGCGAGGGACCGGGCGAGGGGCAGGTACAGCCGCGTCACGTCCTCGAGCGCGCGTGACCGCTGGGTCTCGGTGGGTGCGGTGCGGAAGGTCGCGATCAGCTCTCGGGTCCAGGCGTCCTTGCGGGGTCCACGGCGAGGGTCTGTCATGTCGTCTCCAGCCAGAGTGGGTGGCGGCGCTTGCTTGACCGACATCCGAAACGCTAGACAAAGACTGAACACAACGCAAGGCCAGAGAGGTCACGTTTGGGTCGCACGCGAGCCGCGGGTGCCGCGTCGGGGTCGAGGTCTAGCCTTCAGGGATGAGCGAGAGCGACCACCGCGCCCCCAGGCGGCCCGCCTTCTTCAGCGAGTCCGCGCTCGAGGCGCACGGTCCCGCCTACGACCCCACCGAGCAGATCCACGTCGCCCACGAGACGGCCCTGGCGCTCGTGCACGCCGGCCGTGCCGCTGCCGACCCGGCCCTGACCCAGAAGCTCGTCGCTCTCGTCGACGACATCGGCCTGTCGACCCTCGCCGAGCTGTGGTCGCAGCGCCCTGCGCGCTCGCTGCCCGGCGCCCTCTGGCGCCTCTACGTGTTGCGCGAGTGGGTGCAGCGCACACCAGACGAGGCGAGCCGTGAGTACGCCGCAGGCATCCGCTTCACCGGCCCCAACCACGCCGTCGCCGGAGCCGCAGAGCCGCCCGGCCCGCAGGAGATGGGCCGGGTCATCGACGAGGTCCTCCGTGGTGTCTTCGAGGGCGACCTCGCTGTGGCCCTCGAGCGGGCGGCCGCGTTCTGCAGGGTGGTGTCTGCAGGTCGCGCCGACATCTCGTCGGGTGACGCGAGTGCCGAGCAGGCCGCCAACGTCCTCGTCATGGCCGAGGACCTCACGGTGTGCGCCCGGCTCTGGCGGGCAGGCGCGCTCGACTGACCGCCGCCTGACGTGCGTCTCGTCGGGGACTGGTGCCCTGCCCGGTCCGATCTGCCCGGGGGCTTGCTTTCTGTCGCCTTTGGTGATCGCGTCGGACCGCCTTTATTCTTGGCTGCGCGTCGGGTCGTGGTAGCCCCGGGTCCCAAATTCAGCCGCTACGAGCGGCCCTGTGCCGAGAGGCGCTCCCGGCCCGACGCAACCTCCACCGCCCGCTCCTGGGCGTCGACGCGCGGCTGTGTGCCCAGAGGCGACGCCGGGCCCGTCCCGATCTCGCCCATCTCGTCGTGGACTTACGCACACGCGGCGCCCGCGGGCCCTTAGATTGAACCCATGACGCCCGAGGACGAGCGGACCGGTGACCTGCTCGACGTCGCCCTCGCCGACGAGATCGAGCTCGTGAGCGACCTCGTGGTCGCTGCGTCGTCCAGCCCGCGCCACTTCACGCCCGACGAGGTCGACGAGCTGCTCGGCCTCGTCGATCGCGGCACGGACGATCCGGCCGTGGCGGCCCCCGGCGCCCCGCCCGAGAGCCCCTCGGTGGCCGACCCCGCGGACTAGCGCAACGTGCCCGCGGCGGGCAAGGACGTGAACGCCGGAAGGCGGCTGGGTTGCGCTGGAGCGACGACTACGCCGTAGCATCTTCCCCGGACCAGACCCCGATCGACCGGAGCAACCCCGTGGGTTTTCGCATCACACCCCAGGACACGAGCTTTTTCACCCTCTTCACGTCCTCCGCACAGCTGCTTGTCGATGCCACCCGGGAGCTGACCCGCTTCCTCGAGGTCGAGCCCTCGAAGCGCACGGCGGTGGCCGACCGGCTCAAGGAGCTCGAGCACGCGGCCGACGAGGCCACGCACGAGCTCATCAACAAGGTGAACAGCTCGTTCATCACGCCCTTCGACCGCGAGGACATCCACAACCTCGCGGCCTCGCTGGACGACTGCATGGACTTCATCGAGGAGACCGCCGACCTCATCGTCCTCTACCGCGTCGGTGAGATCCCGGACGGTCTCGCCGAGCAGTTCGAGATCCTGGCCCGCATGGCCGAGGTGACCGCCGAGGCGATGCCGCGCCTGCGCTCGCTCAAGGACCTCAAGAGCTACTGGATCGAGATCAACCGCCTCGAGAACCAGGCAGACTCGCTCCACCGCAAGATGGTGGCCAGCCTCTTCAACAACTCGCCGGACCCGGTCGAGCTGATCAAGGTCAAGGCCATCGTCGACGGCTTCGAGAACGCGGCAGACGCGTTCGAGAAGGTCGCGCACGTGGTCGAGGGCATCGCGGTCAAGGAGTCCTGACCCTCTGATGGACACGACCATCTCGGTCTTCGGAGTCGGTGCTGTCATCGCGCTGGCCATGGGCTTCAACTACACCAACGGCTTCCATGACGCGGCCAACGCGATCGCGACCTCGGTCTCGACGCGCGCGCTCACGCCCCGCGTGGCCCTCGGCATGGCAGCCATCGCCAACCTCTTCGGGGCCTTCTTCGGCGCCAAGGTGGCCAAGACGATCGGCTCGGGCATCATCGAGCAGCCGATGGGTGTCAACGGGCTGTGGCTCGTGGCAGCGGCCCTCGTCGGCGCCATCGGGTGGAACCTGCTCACCTGGTGGTTCGGACTGCCCTCGTCCTCGTCGCACGCGCTGATCGGCGGTCTCGGCGGTGCGGCCCTCGTCGCCGGCGTCGCCGTCCAGTGGACCGTCATCTGGGAGAAGGTCGTCATCCCGATGATCGCCTCGCCGATCATCGGTCTCGGTCTCGGCTACCTCGTCATGTCGGCCATTCTCTGGATGTTCCGCAACGCCAACCCCGGACGGGTCTCCCGCGGCTTCCGCACCGCGCAGACCGCCTCGGCCGCGGCGATGGCGTTCGGCCACGGTCTCCAGGACGCCGCCAAGACCGCCGGTGTCGTCGTGCTGGCCCTCAACATCTCGGGGCACCACGACAGCGACAGCATCCCGATCTGGGTGCTCGTTCTGTCGGCCATCGTCATCTCCCTCGGCACGTATGCCGGTGGGTGGCGCATCATGCGCACGCTGGGCCGCCGCATCATCCACATGACGCCCCCGCAGGGCTTCGCGGCCGAGACGACCGCCGCGGCGATCCTCTACGTCGCCGGTCTCGCGTTCGGTGCGCCGATCTCGACGACGCACACCATCACCTCATCGATCATGGGCGTCGGTGCGACGAAGCGGTTCTCCGCCGTCCGCTGGGGCGTCGCCAGCAACATCGTCGGCGCGTGGGTCCTGACCTTCCCGGGCGCCGGACTCGTTGCCGTCATCGCCTGGTACGCCACCGCCGTCTTCCGCTGAGCCCTCCCCACCAGCCGTAGCGAACTGCCCACTCGACCATGGAAGCGAGTCGAGTGGGCAGTTTCACCCGGGGTGGCGTTGGGGGTCAGCCGAAGCGGCCGGAGATGTAGTCCTCCGTGGCCTGCTGGGTGGGGTTGTTGAAGATCCGGGTCGTGTCGTCGATCTCGATGAGGCGCCCGGGTTCGCCCGTCGCCTTGAGGTTGAAGAACGCGGTGCGGTCCGAGACACGGGCCGCCTGCTGCATGTTGTGCGTGACGATGACGATCGTGTACTCGCTCTTGAGCTCGTTGACGAGGTCCTCGATGGCGAGCGTCGAGATCGGGTCGAGCGCGGAGCACGGCTCGTCCATCAGCAGCACCTGCGGCTGCACGGCGATGGCCCGGGCGATGCAGAGGCGCTGCTGCTGGCCGCCGGAGAGGCCCGCGCCGGGCTTGCTCAGGCGGTCCTTGACCTCGGTCCAGAGGTTGGCGCCCTTGAGTGAGGTCTCGACGATGCCGTCAAGGGTCTTCTTGTTCTTGACGCCGTTGAGACGCAGGCCCGCGGCCACGTTGTCGTAGATCGACATCGTCGGGAACGGGTTGGGGCGCTGGAAGACCATGCCGACGGTGCGGCGCACCGTCACGGGGTCCATGCCGGAGGCGTAGAGGTCCTGGTCGTCGAGCATGACCTTGCCCTCGACGCGGCCGCCGGGGATCACCTCGTGCATGCGGTTGAGCGTGCGCAGGAAGGTCGACTTGCCGCATCCGGACGGACCGATGAAGGCCGTGACGGACCGGGGCTCGACCGTCATCGAGACGCCCTCGACCGCCTTGAAGGCGCCGTAGTAGACGTTGAGGTCGGTGACGTCGATTCGCTTTGCCATCTGGAAGATTCGCTTTCTCTTACTTCTTGACCGAGCCGTAGTGCGCGATGATCCGGCCGATGAGGTTGAGCAGCAGGACGAGGATGATGAGGGTGAGCGCTGCGCCCCACATGCGCTCGGCGGCGGTCTCCAGCGCGAAGTCGCCGCGGTCCTGGTTGATCATCATCGGGAGCGTGGGGAAGTTGCCGCTGAAGAGGTCGCGCTGGAAGTTCTTCGTGTAGGGCGCGAGGATCAGCAGCGGCGCCGTCTCGCCCATGACGCGGGCGATGCCGAGCAGCACGCCGGTGACGATGCCCGAGAACGCCGTGCGCAGGACGACCTTGACGACGGTGACCCACTTGGGGACGCCGAGGGCGTATGCCGCCTCGCGCAGCTCGTTGGGGACGAGCTTGAGCATCTCCTCGGTGGAGCGCACGACCACGGGGATCATGAGGAGCACGAGCGCGAGCGACGCCGCGAAGCCCGAGCGGCCGATGCCGAAGGTCGTGACCCACACCGCGTAGATGAACAGGGCCGCGACGATCGACGGGACCCCGGAGAGGATGTCGACGGTGAAGCTGATCGCCTTGGCGAGGCGACCGCGACCGTACTCCACGAGGTAGACGGCGGTCAGGATGCCGATCGGCACGGCGATGAGCGCCGTGAGGCCGACCATCTCGAGGGTGCCCTCGATGGCATGCCGCGCACCGCCGCCGAAGTCGTCGGAGTTGACGTTTCGCTGGTTGCCCGTCCACCAGGTGGCCGTCGTCAGCATGTGGGCGCCCTTGCCGATGACGGTCCACAGGATCCAGACGAGCGGGACCATCGCCAGCGCGAAGGCCGCCCACATGACGACGCGGGCAAGGACGTCCTTGAGTGCGCGGGCGCGGTGCGGGCTGCGCATCTGCGCCAGGGCGTCGCCGCCGGCGCGCCCGCCGGGCGGCGTGACGGTGTCGTCCGGGACGACCACGTCGTCGGGACGCCGGTCGGTCGCGGTGCTCATTCGGTGAAGGCCTTCCTGCGCTCGATGACGACTCGGGCGATGCTGTTGACGACGAACGTCAGGACGAAGAGCACGAGACCGGCCGCGATGTACGCGCCCGTCTTGCCGGGGTTGCTGAACTCCGCGGCGTTGTTCGCGATCTTCGAGGCGAACGTCTCGCCGCCGTTGAAGAGCGACCACGTCCAGGCAGTGCCGTCGGAGAGGGCCGACACGAGGAACGTGACGGCGATCGTCTCGCCGAGGGCCCGGCCGAGGGCCAGCATCGCGGCCGAGATCACGCCTGGCCGGCCGAAGGGAAGGACGGCGGTGCGGATCATCTCCCACTGCGTGGCACCGAGCGCGATCGCGCCCTCCTTGTGGGCGATCGGGGTCTGGTCGAACACCTCGCGCGAGAGCGCCGTGACGATCGGCAGGACCATGATCGACAGGACGATGCCGATGAAGAAGATCGTCCCGCCCGAGATCCCGGTGGAGGAGAAGAGTGGGAACCAGCCCAGCGTGTCCTCGAGCCAGCCCTGGAAGGGCTTGAAGACCGGCCCGAACGTGATGAGGCCCCACAGGCCGTAGACGATCGAGGGGACGGCGGCGAGCAGGTCGACGAGGCCCGCCGCCGGCTTGCGCATCCACGTCGGCGCGTACTGCGTGAGGAAGAGCGCCACCGCGACGCCGACCGGGACGGCGATGAGCATCGCGAGCGTCGAGGCGGCGATGGTCGTCCAGAGGAACTCGAGGATGCCGAAGGCCGGCTGCTCGCCGCCGGGAGCCCAGACGCGGCTGGTGAAGAAGCTCGCCCGGTTGTCCATCAACGCGGGCACGGCCTGCACGACCAGGAAGACGGCGATGAGACTGACGATGGCGATGACGATGATGCCGGAGACGGTGGCGGCGCCGCCGAAGAGACGGTCGCCGAGGCGGCCTGTGGAGGCACGGTCGCCCTGGAGGGGCCGCTTGCCGTCGGGGCCCGGGAGCTCGTCCGCGGCGGATGCACCGGTCAGTGTCGACACGTGGTGGCCTCTTCCTTCGCTTGGTTGAGGGGGACTGGCGCGGGGCGGACGCCGAGTGCGGCGCCCGCCCCTGCGTTGTGGGCTGGTCCGGTGTGCTCCGGACCAGCCGGACGGATGGATCAGGAGATCGCGTCGACCGCGGTCTTGACCTTGCTCGCGACCTCGGTCGGCAGGGGCGCGTAGCCCTGCTCGGCGAGGCTCTTCTGCACGTCGTCGGACGCGAAGGTCTTGAGGAAGCTCTTGACCTTCTTGCCCGTCTCGGCGTCGGCGTACTTCGAGCAGACGATCTCGTAGGTCACGAGGACGATCGGGTAGGCACCGGCCTCCTTGGTGGCGTAGTCGATCTTGAGCGCGAGGTCGTTGCCGGTGCCGGTCTGCTTGGCGGTGGCGACCGTCTTGCCAGCCGACTCAGCGGTCAGCTCGACCGGGCCGGCACCGGTGTCGATGGCGGCCGTCTTGAGCTGGTTCTGCTGGGCGTAGGAGAGCTCGACGTAGGTGATGCCGCCGTCCTGGCCCTTCGTCGCCGTGGCGACGCCGGCCGACTTCTCCTTGCCCTCACCCTTGCCGGTCCACTTCTTGCCGGTCTCGTAGGACCAGGCGTCGGGCGCGGCGCCCTTGAGGTACTTCGTGAAGTTCTCCGTCGTGCCCGACTCGTCGGAGCGGAAGTACACCTTGATCGGCGTCGAGGGCAGCGTGACCCCCGAGTTGAGCGCGGCGATGGCCGGGTCGTTCCAGGCCGTGATCTTGCCGTCGAAGATCTTCGCGGCGACCTCGGCGTCGAGCGTGAGCTTGTCGACGCCCTTGACGTTGTACGCGATGGCGATGGGGCCGGTGACCATCGGCAGGTTCCACGCGTCGGAGCCGCAGGCGGCCTTCGCGTCGTCGGCCTCGATCTTGCCGTCCTTCGGCTCGGTCTTGAGCGCCGAGTCGGAGCCCGCGAAGTCGACCTGCTTGGCGATGAACTGCTTGATGCCGGCGCCGGAGCCCGTGGGCTGGTAGTCGATGTTGGCGTCGCTGCAGGCTTCCTGGTACGCCGAGATGGCCTCGTCGATGGCGTTCTTCTGGGCCGAGGAGCCCTCCGCCTTGAGGTCGCCGGAGAAGCAGTCGCCCGCGGCGGTCGAGCCGGCGGCGGTCGAGCCGGCGCCGGGGGCAGCACCGTTGTTCTCGGACGCGCAGGCCGAGAGCGCAAGAGCGCCGGACAGGGCGATGGCGCCGAGAGCGCTGATACGCGAAACAGACACGAGTGTGTTCCCTCTCGATGGGATGTTCTGGGTGGTCGTTCGGGACGTGCCGAGCGACGCTGCTGGACAGTTGATCCATCGCGAAGATAGGTCCGCCGGATGACCAGCCGCCCACGTGCGGTTAACGGCGGGTGAACGGCGGTCGACGGCTTGGCGTCCGGCGCCGGCTCGGGATGCGGGGCCCTGCGAACAGGCAGACCATGAAGGTTTCGCGGTCAGGTGTGGATGTGCTCGACGTCGACGACGCGGGCGTCCTCGCCCTTGCCGACGACGTGGCAGACGAGCACCTCGCCCTTGTGCAGCGAGTCGTCCGCGGCGGCTCGCAGCTGCTCCGCCACGACGGGGCCGCGTTCGAGGGAGTGGGCGACACGAGCCTGCAGCTTCTCGATGATGCTCGGCAGGACGGGCCCGTGGGTGCACAGGGCCGACGGGTCGCCCTTCTCGAGGAGCCGTGCGACCTGGGCGAGGGCCCCCACGGGGCTCTCGGCGAAGTGCTCCTCCGAGAGCGCGTCCCGCGTCCGCAGGCGCAGCCCGCGCCCCACGGCATACGGCTCGACGGTGGAGACGCAACGCTCCGAGGAGGACGACACGACGCGCGTCACGCCGTAGGCCCCGAGGACGGCGGCCACGGTGCGGGCCTGCTCGTGGCCGACGGCGTCGAGGGGGCGTCGGCGGTCGTCGCCGTCCCACTTGCCGCGCGGCCTCGCCTTGGCGTGCCGCACGAGCGCGATCGGCCAGGTGCGCAGCTCGTCCGCGCGGTCGGCGCGGACGAGCGCGAGGAGCTGCTCGCGGTCGCGCGCGTAGTCGAGGCGGTCGTGCGCCGTGCGCACGTCGACCCAGGCCACCTCGTCGATCTCGTGCTCGAGCACGCCGTCGCCCCCCACGACCTTGGCCGCCCAGTAGTGCACCTGCTTCGTGGCCGGCCCGCCGGTCGCGTCGAGCACTGGGTACTCGGCCGACGGCAGCGGCAGACCGAGACGGACGACGAGACCGGTCTCCTCGAGGGTCTCGCGCGCGGCAGCCACACTCGGGTGCTCGCCCGGGTCGAGCTTGCCCTTGGCCCACGACCAGTCGTCGTACTTCGGCCGGTGGACGATCGCGACCTGCAGCTGTCCGTCACGACGGCGCCACGGCAGCGTGCCGGCGGCTGGGATCACTGAGGCCACGCGCGCCAGTCTGCCCGACGCGGCGACCGAAAGGCGGCCCATGGGCCGGCGTGCCGGATCCGGGCCGGCGCTCGCTGCGCGCCTCGGACGGCGAGCGCTGTGGTCGCGCACGCTGTGCACTGGGTCGCTGGGTGACTCACGCGGCGCCCCGCGAGCCTTCGGGCGCCGTCGTGCCTCTGTTGAGTCACTTGTTGACTCAATGCACAGGGTCCATCGCACCGCGGGAAGGTGGCCGCGTCCTCACCGTGGGCGACACGACCCGCACCCCAGTGGGGGCGCCGTCAGCGGCGCCGGGCCTTGCGACGGCGCTTGTCGTGGCGCTCGATGAGCTTCTCCTGGAGGTCGTCGAGGAGCTCGCCCGACTCGGCGAGGTGGTGGCGCACCCACCGGCCGTCAGAGCCGAGGTCCCAGCGCGAGGTCGTCTCGGCGAAGGCGAGGTCCACGAGGTCGGCGAGCTCGACGATGTGCCCCGGGTCGGCGATGCGCACGAGGGCCTCGACGCGGCGGTCGAGGTTGCGGTGCATCATGTCGGCGCTGCCGATGTAGACCTGCGGGTCTCCGCCGTGCTCGAACCAGAAGACCCGCGAGTGTTCGAGGAAGCGGCCGAGGATCGAGCGCACCCGAACGTTCTCGGACAGGCCCTCGACGCCCGGACGCAACGCGCAGATGCCCCGCACCCAGATGTCGACGCGGACCCCGGCCATGCTCGCTCGGTAGAGGGCGTCGATGAGCGCCTCGTCGACGATCGAGTTCGCCTTGAGCACGATGCGTCCCGGCTGGGCGCCCTTGGCGCGTGCCAGGTGGATCCCGATCTCGTCCTCGATGAGGTCGACGAGGCCCGAGCGCACCGACCGGGGCGCGACGAGCAGGCGCTTGAACTTGCTGCGCGGCGCGAAGCCCGACAGCAGGTTGAACAGGCGCGAGAGGTCCTCGCCGACCTGCGGGTCGGTCGTGAAGAGGCCGAAGTCCTCGTAGACGCGCGCCGTCTTCGGGTTGTAGTTGCCCGTGCCGATGTGGCAGTAGCGCACGAGGCCGTCGGACTCCTGCCGCACGACGAGGCACAGCTTCGCGTGGGTCTTGAGACCGACGACGCCGTAGACGACGTGGACACCCGCCTCCTCCAGCTTGCGGGCCCACGAGATGTTGTTGACCTCGTCGAAGCGGGCCTTGATCTCGACGACGGCGAGAACCTGCTTGCCGGCCTCGGCGGCGTCGATGAGGGCGTCGATGATCGGCGAGTCACCCGACGTGCGGTAGAGCGTCTGCTTGATCGCGAGGACCTTCGGGTCGTTCGCGGCCTGCTCGATGAACGCCTGCACCGACGTCGAGAAGGAGTTGTAGGGGTGCTGGACCAGGACGTCCTTGTGGCGCACCGCCGTGAGCAGGTCGATGGCCTTCGCGCTCTCGGTCGGCGCGAAGTCGGGGTGGGTGCGGGGGAAGAACTTCGGGAACTCGAGGTCGGAGCGGTCGACGTCGGCGACGGTGAACAGGCCCCGCAGGTCGAGCGGGGTGGGAAGACGGTAGATCTCGCGCTCGCTGATCTGCAGCTCGCGCGCGAGCATGTCGAGGACCTTGGGGTCGATCTCCTCCTCGACCTCCAGACGGATCGGGGGCCCGAAGCGACGCCGGGTCAGCTCCTTCTCGAGGGCGGTGAGGAGGTTCTCGGCGTCGTCCTCCTCGACCTCGAGGTCCTCGTTGCGGGTGACGCGGAACGAGAAGTGCTCCTGCACGAGCATCCCGGGGAAGAGCTGGTCGAGGTGGCTCGCAATGACGTCCTCGAGCGGCACGAAGCGCTTGCGGTCCACCTCGGAGTCGACGTCCTCCTCGACGAGGATGAAGCGGGGCAGGCTCGGCGGCACCTTGACGCGGGCGAAGTGCTCGCTGCCTGTCTTCGGGTTCTGCAGCAGCACCGCGAGGTTGAGCGAGAGCCCCGAGATGTAGGGGAACGGGTGCGCGGGGTCGACGGCGAGCGGCGTCAGCACCGGGAAGACGCGGTCGGCGAAGAAGTAGTGCAGTGGCTCCCGGTCGTCGTCGTCGAGGTCGTCCCAGCGCACGACGGTGATGCCCTCGTCCTCCAGCGCGGGGCGCACGTCGTGCTGGAAGACGCCGGCGTGCTGATGCATCAGCTCGTGCGCGAGCCGGGCGATCCGCTCGATGAGCTCGCGTGGCTCGAGGCCGGCCGCGGTGCGCACCGCGAGGCCCGTCGCGATGCGTCGCTTGAGGCCCGCGACCCGGACCATGAAGTACTCGTCGAGGTTGTCGGCGAAGATGGCGAGGAAGCGGGTGCGCTCGAGGAGCGGCACGGCCGGGTCCATCGCGAGCTGGAGCACCCGTTCGTTGAACTGCAGCCAGGACAGCTCCCGCTCGAGGTACCGGTCGGCCGGCAGGTCGCCCTCGTGGTCGGTGGCGGCGCCCGGGCCGACGAAGCGGCCGTTGGGTGCGCGGGCCGTGACGCGACGGTTCGGGACGGTGCTCGTGAACGAGCTGACCTCGGCCGCCTCGGAGCCCGACTCGGAGCCCGTCTCTGGTCCCGACTCGGACGTCGCGTCGTCCGCGAACCTGTCGCGCTCGTCGACGGGCGACGCGCCGTGCTCGTCGAGGTCGGTCGTGGTGAGGCTGCCGGTGCTCATGTGTTCATCGTGGCACCGAAAGGCGACGGGAGGGTGAACACATCTCAGTGGTCGGTGGGCTCGGTGGGGTCGGTGGGCTCGGCCCCGGCGACGTCTGCCGCCGGCCGGGCGAACTGGCGGTGCACCTCGAGGTCCTCGAAGCCGAGGGTCGCGTAGGTGCGCACCGCCGCGACGTTGTCCTCGTCGACGTAGAGAACGACCCGGTCGAGGCCGAGGCCACGTAGGTGGTCGAGGCCGAGCACCGTGACGGCCCGGCCGAGACCCTGGCCCTGACGGTCCGGCGAGACGGCCACCACGTAGACCTCCCCGACCTCACCTCCTGGCGGGTCGACCTTCGTCCAGTGCGACGCCGCGAGGACGTCCGGGTCGTCCGCCTCGACGACGAGGATGAGCCCGGCCGGGTCCCACCACGGCTCGGCCATCCGCTGCTCGAGGTCAGCGCGGCGCAGCGACCCCTGCTCCGGGTGGTGCGCGAACGCTGCGGCGTTGAGCGCCAGCCACGCGTCCTCGTCACGCCCGGGCTCGAAGGAGCGCACGGCATACCTCGGGTCGAGCGACGGAGACGGCCACGCGGGTCCACTGCGCAGCGAGCGGCCCATGACATGGAGCGACCGCACCGGCACGAGGCCGCGCGCCGCTGCGAAGGACGATGCCCCGGACGCGGCGCTGCCCGTCGCGTGGCTCCAGAGGCGCATGCCGTCCGGCAGCGCCGCGAGCAGGGCCGTGCCCACGCCCTCCCGGCGGGCCGACGGCGCGACGACGAGCTCGGCGGACGCCGGGCCGTCACCGGTGCGGCACTGTGCGTAGCCGACGAGGGCGCCGTCGGGGGAGAGGGCGAGTACGTGCACCACGCCGTCGACGTCACGGGCCCGCACGGACAGCCGGAACTGCTCGGACAGCGGTTGCGACCCGTCGGCAGTCGCCGCGTCGCG
This sequence comes from Terrabacter sp. GCM10028922, assembly GCF_042666095.1. Taxonomy (NCBI): domain Bacteria; kingdom Bacillati; phylum Actinomycetota; class Actinomycetes; order Micrococcales; family Intrasporangiaceae; genus Terrabacter; species Terrabacter sp. GCM10028922. The sequence goes on from NZ_JBHTFG010000008.1 coordinate 21,253, forward strand.
GGCCAGCGCGAGCACCGCCTCGGCCTCGATCGGCGTGAGCGGGGTCGTCGCGTCGCGCAGGGCGACCGTCGGGCGCGGCATACGGCATTCCACCACAGGCCCTCGCCGGCCTGTCCTCACCAGACTGCCACGTGCCGAAGCCCCATTTCGGCCACGGCGAGGGTTAGCCTCCCCCCGTGCCCACGGCACGTTCACCATCGATGAACAAGGGGAAGACATGTCCCGTTCCGCCCGCCGCATCGCCGGGGTCGCCATCGCAGGAATCTGCGCGGCGGCCCTCGCGGCACCTGCCCTCGCCGCCACCGCGGACTCCAAGGGCAACTCCCAAGGCCCGCTGATGGACCTTCAGATCCTGTCGTTCAACGACTTCCACGGGAACCTGGAGGCGCCGAGCGGCTCCAGTGGTCGCATCACGATCGACCACTTCTATACGGACGTCGACGACATCGACAATGACGGCAACCGCACGGAGCAGATCAACTTCGTCAACGCCGGCGGCGTCGAGTACCTCGCGACCGAGCTCGCCCAGGCGCGCAAGGGCCACCCGTACTCGCTGACCGTCGCCGCCGGTGACATCGTCGGCGCTTCCCCGCTCCTGTCCGCCGCGTTCCACGACGAGCCGACGGTCGAGGCGATGAACAAGCTCGGCCTCGACGTCACGTCGGTGGGCAACCACGAGTTCGACGAGGGCTACAAGGAGCTTCAGCGCCTTGCGTCCGGCGGTTGCATCGACGATGGCGACGGCGCGAACAACCAGAACTCCTGCCCGGACGGTGTGTTCGGTGGCGCGGACTTCGACATGCTCGCGGCAAACGTCGTCGAGACCTCGACCGGTAAGACGATCCTGCCGGCGTACACGGTGAAGACGTTCAACGGCGCCAAGATCGGCTTCATCGGCATGACCCTCGAGGGCACGCCGAGCATCGTCACGGCATCCGGGGTCGCCGGCCTCACGTTCAAGGACGAGGCCGAGACCGCCAACGCACTGGTGCCGCTGCTCAAGGAGCAGGGGGTCAACGCGATCGTCGTGCTGCTGCACGAGGGCGCGGCACCGACGCAGAGCGGCAAGTCCTACGACTGGGCCTGCCAGGCCGGCGGGTCGATCTCCGGCGCGCTCGTCGACATCAACGCCCACCTCGACCCGGCCATCGACATGGTCGTGTCGGGCCACACGCACCAGCCCTACGTGTGCACGCTGCCCGACCCGGTCGGCAAGCCGCGTCTCGTCACCTCCGCCTCGTCGTTCGGTCGTCTGTACACCGACACGACGGTGACGTACGACCGTCGCACCTCTGACATCGTCCGCCCGACGATGGCCGACTCGGACAACCACATCGTCGAGCGCACCGTCGCCAAGGACCCGGCGCAGACGGCCCTCATCGCGAAGTACAAGACGCTCGTCTCGGCCATCGCGAACCGGGTCATCGGCCAGATCGAGGGCTCCGTGCTCAGCCGCACGGCCAACGCGGCCGGCGAGTCGCCGCTCGGGGACCTCATCGCCGACGCCCAGCTCGCGGACACGTCGACGATCGCGCCGGGTGGCGTTGCTCCGGTCGTGTCGTTCATGAACCCGGGCGGGATCCGGGCAGACCTCGTGGAGAACGCTGCTGGCGACGTGACCTACGAGGCCGCGTTCACGGTGCAGCCGTTCAACAACTTTCTCGTCTCGATGGACCTCACTGGTGAACAGATCATCAAGGTGCTCAACCAGCAGTTCATCAACTCGGCCGGGGCGCCCGCGCGTCCCTACGTGCTCGCCACGAGCGCGGGCCTGACGTACACCCACAACCGGGTGACCGTCTCGGACGTGAAGCTGAACGGCGTCGCGCTCGACCCGGCCGCGACCTACCGGATCGTGACGAACAACTTCCTCGCCGACGGCGGCGACGGCTTCCCGGCCTTCCGGGGCGGCGCCCACGTCTACTTCGGCGGACTCGACATCGACGCGTTCGCGGACTACCTCGAGGCGCACTCGCCGTACGTTCCCGGCCCGCTCGACCGGGTCACGTTCGTCCCGTGAGCCTCGGGGGTCACTGACCGCAGGGGTATGCCGCCGGGCCGGCCCAGCGGCACACCCCACCGAGCGCGACGGCCCGGTCCCCACCAGGGGGCCGGGCCGCCCGCTCACTCGACGGGGTGGGTCGCCTGCTGGGGGCTGGTCACGGGGACGGCCTGACCGGCGCGGTCGGGCACGAGGCGGTAGCCGACGTTGCGGACCGTGCCGATGAGGGCCTCGTGGTCCGGGCCGAGCTTGGCGCGCAGGCGCCGCACGTGGACGTCGACGGTGCGCGTGCCGCCGTAGTAGTCGTAGCCCCAGACCTCCTGCAGCAGCTGGGCTCGCGTGAAGACACGGCCGGGGTGCTGCGCGAGGTACTTGATGAGCTCGAACTCCTTGTAGGTCAGGTCGAGCGGGTGGCCCCGGAACCTCGCGGAGTAGCTGGCCTCGTCGATGACGAGCTCGCCCGAGGTGATCGGCATGTCCAGGTCGGCCTCGTCGTCCTGACCCTTCGTCATGGCCAGGCGCAGTCGGGCGTCCACCTCCGCCGGGCCTGCGGAGTCGAGCAGCACGTCGTCGAGGCCCCACTCGGCCGTGAGACCAGCGAGGCCGCCCTCGGTGAGGACGGCCAGCAGGGGAGTGCCGATCCCCGTCGTGCGCAGGACCCGACAGAGCGAGCGTGCACTCGCCAGCTCCCGGCGCGCATCGATGATGACGACGTCGCAGTCGGGCGAGTCGACGAGCGCGGTGGCCTCGGCGGGCAGGATGCGGACCGTGTGGCTCAGCAGGCCGAGGGCAGGCAGCACCTCGGCGCTCGGGGCGAGCGCGTTGGTCAGCAGCAGCAGTCGGGCCATCTCCTGCAGGATAGGCGAGACTGGTCACGCAGGGACGGGACCTGGTGAACCATGAGACGGAGTGAGATGCCCGCGACCACGACGGTGACGGTGCGCTACTGGGCCGCGGCCCGCGCTGCTGCGGGCACCGACGGCGAAGTCCTCGCGGGCGACACCGTGGGTGCGGTCGTCGACGCTGCCGTGGCAGCGCACCCGGAGCTGGCACGCGTGGCACGGGTCGCGAGCTTCCTGCTCGACGGCCGCAAGGTGACGCGCGAGGCGTCGGTCGGCGACGGCGCGACGGTCGAGGTCCTGCCGCCGTTCGCCGGCGGGTGATGCACAATGACCCCCGTGCCTGAGGACAGTGCGGCCCTCCGCGAGCCCGGCCCCGACGACGACGGGGCCTCGCGCGACGTCCCGGGCGGCGTCGTCGGCGGGTCGCTCCGGCTGCCGCTCACGCCGGTCGGCGCCGACCGCGTCCGCTGGGCCAGCGTCGCCTCGACGCTCGTCGCCGCGGTCGCACTCCTGCTCGCCCAGGGCACCGGGTATGCCGCCACGTTGGCCGTGACGCTCGTGCTGGCCCTCGCGGTCGCCTGGGGCTGGCCCGTCCTCACGGGGTCGTTCACGCCGATGGCGACGACCGTCGTGCTCGCCGTCGCCGCCGTCGCGATGGTGCTGAGCGCGCTCCGCGAGGACCTGTTGTGGGTTCCGGCCGCCGCCGCGTTCGGCGTCGTCCTCGCCTTCTTCGGGCAGCTCGTGCGCCGCACCGGGCGCGAGGGTCTCGTGCTGACCCTCCTCTCGGCGTTCGCCGGGCTCGTCGTCATCGCGTCGGGCACCACCGCCGTCGTCGCCGCCAACAGCGACCGCGGCCAGGCGGTGGCGGTCGTCGCTATGGCCGCCGTCGGCGCCGCCGTCGTCACCGACCTGCTCGCCGGGGTGCGGGCCGCAGCGCCGCTGCTCGGGATCGTCGCGCTCGTCGCGGCCGTGCTCGCCGCCGTCGTCGCGACCACGCGGGTCGCCGAGGTCGGTGCGCTCGAGGCGGTCGGCATCGGCGCCGCCGTCGGCACCGTCTCGTGGTCCTTTCGCCGGGTCCTCGCGCTCCAGCCGGCGATGCTGACGCTGCGCGGCCAGATCGGTGCCGGCGCCGGCTCGGTGCTCGCGGTCGGCGCCGTCGTGCACGTCTTCTCCATTCTCACCTGAGCCCCCTCTCTCAACCGTCGAGAGGCCAGCTTTCGCGGCCTCCTCACCCTCGAGGGGCCAACATTCGCGGCCCGGCGGATCAGTAGACGAGGGCCTGGACGCCCGGGGCCATGGCCTCCTCGACGAAGACGGCCGCGCCCTTGATGACGGCGCCCTCGACGAGCTGGTCCTCGGTGAGCTCGCGGCGCGCCGCGCACTGCGTGCAGACGGTGAGCCGACCACCCGCGAGCACCGCGTCGCGCAGCTCGACGAGCGGGGCGGCATACGGCAGCTCGAACTGCTCGGCACGGCCGGGGACGGCCATCCAGGTGGACTCGCCGGTCAGCCAGAGGGACACGTCGACCCCGCTCGCGACGGCTGTGGCGGCGACCGTGAAGGCCTGCGAGAGGCGCTCTGGCGCCTCGGTTCCGGCGGTGACCTTGACGACGAGTGAGCGTGCGGGGGTGTCCATGGGATCAGGCTACGATCGGGCGCATGTTCAACCTCGACCAGGACATCCCGGAGCCGTTGCGCCCCCTCGCGTGGCTCATCGGACGCTGGGAGGGAGCCGGGGTCGTCGGCTACCCGACGATCGAGTCGGCGCACTTCGGCCAGGAGGTCGAGGTGACGCACGACGGGCGCGGCTTCCTCAAGTGGGAGAGCAAGGCCTGGATCCTCGACTCCGAGAACGGGTCCAAGGTGCGGCCGGCCGCCGTCGAGTCCGGCTTCTGGCGCCCGCTCGAGAACGGCGAGGTCGAGCTGCTCCTCGCCCACCCGACTGGCATCCTCGAGCTCTACTACGGCCAGATCGAGCCGGCCAAGATCCAGCTCCGCACCGACGGCGTGCTGCGCTCGCCCGGCGCCAAGGAGTACAACGCGGCGACGCGGATGTACGGCCTCGTCGAGTCCCAGCTGATGTGGGTCATGGACATGGCGGCCGTCGGCAAGGAGCTGCAGAGCCACGTGTCCGCCACCCTCAAGCGCGTGGAATGAGGCGGACGCCGTGAGCGTTCCACCCGACATGAGCGACGTGGAGCTGCCCACCCGGCCGACCCCGACGGCCTCGAGGAGCCCACTGCTGTCGCGGCCCGGAGCCGTGGCCGGCGAGGGTCTCGAGTCGGCCGTCGCCCTCCACTACGGCGACCCGATGCGCGAGCAGCGCCTCCTCGAGGAGGGCCTCGCCGTCGTGGACCTGTCGCACCGCGACGTCGTCACGGTGACCGGCCCCGACCGGCTCACCTGGCTCCACTCGCTGACCACGCAGCACCTGCTCGGGCTCGAGCCGCGTCAGTCACGAGAGGCCCTGATCCTGACGCCGAAGGGCCACGTCGAACACTCACTGCACCTCGTCGACGACGGCGGGACGACGTGGGTCACGACCGAGCCCGGCGCCGGCCCGGCGCTCGCCGAGTGGCTCGACCGCATGAAGTTCATGCTCCGGGTCGAGGTCGCGATCGTCACCGACGCGTGGGCCGTTCTCGGCGAGCCCCACGCGAGCGAGTCGGCCGCCGGCGAGCCCCTGGCGTGGCGCGACCCCTGGCCCGACCTCGTCGGCGACACGACGGCATACGGCCCGGTCGACGAGCACCCCGGCACCGAGCGCGCCTGGCGCGAGGTCATCGTGCCCCGCGCGGATCTCGTTGCCGCAGTGGCCGATCGGCCCCTCGCAGGTCTGTGGGCCGCCGAGGCGTTGCGTATCGCGGCCTGGCGTCCGCGGCTCGGACTCGAGACCGACCACCGCACGATCGTGCACGAGGTCGATTGGCTGCGCACCGCCGTGCACCTGCACAAGGGCTGCTACCGGGGGCAGGAGACCGTCGCGCGCGTGCACAACCTCGGGCGACCGCCGCGGCGTCTCGTCTTCCTCCACCTCGACGGCTCGGGACACATCCTGCCGGACCGGGGGAGCGAGGTCCGCGCGGGTGACCGCGTCGTCGGCCACGTCACGTCGGTGGGCCGCCACCACGTCGACGGGCCGATCGCGCTCGCCGTCATCAAGCGCAACACCGACCCGACGCTGGAGCTGCTGGTCGACGACCTCTCGGCGGCGCAGACGACGATCGTCGCCCCCTGACAGACGGTGCCCCCGGCGCTGGCAGGATGTGCGCCATGAGCACCGCACGCACCGCCGCGAGCACCCTGATCACCGTCGCCCCGACGGGCGCCGAGACCGCGAAGGCAGACGTCCCTGCGCTGCCCACGACGCCGGAAGAGCTCGTCGAGACCGCCGTCGCGTGCGAGCAGGCGGGCGCTGCGCTCATCCACATCCACGTCCGTGACCGCGAGCACGAGCCCACGCTCGACCCGGCGTTCCTCAAGGAGGCCGTGGCCGGGGTGCGCGAGGCGACTGACCTCGTCGTCCAGCTCTCGACGGGCGGCTCGATCACCGACCCGCTCGAGAAGCGCCTGACGGTCCTCGACGCCGACCCCGACTCGTGCTCGCTGACGTGCGGCACGACGAACTTCGGCGACGGCGTCTTCCTCAACCCGTGGGGCTTCATGGTCGACCTCTACACGCAGGCCCAGGAACGGGAGGTCGTGCCGGAGTTCGAGCTCTTCGAGCTCGGCCACGTCCACGCCCTGCGCCGGCTCATCGACGAGTGCGGCCTGCCCTTCGGCGGCAAGGTGCACGTCGACTTCGTGACCGGCGTGCCGGGTTCCATGCCGGGCACGCCGCAGGCGCTGCTCGCCGGCGTCGCGATGCTGCCGCCCGGGGTGACGAGCTGGTCGGCGACCGGCATCGGCCGTGCGCACCTGCCGATCCTCGCCGCGGCCCTCGCGGCGGGCGGCCACCTGCGCGTCGGCATGGAAGACAACCTGATGTACGCCAAGGGCCGGCCCGTCGAGCACAACCGCGAGCTCGTGGCGCGGGCCGCGGAGATCGCGACGATCATGCAGCGTCCGCCGATGTCGACGACCGAGGCTCGCGCGGCCTTGGCCATCAAGGACCGGCGCACCCGCTGACGCGCCTCCGACCCGGGTGAAAGTGCCCACTCGACGCGACAGGTCGAGTGGGCACTTTGCTGCGCCGGCGACAGGTGTGGGACGGCTCACGCTGTCCACAGTTTGCATTTTGCTTGCTGCAGTTAGCACAATGGGGGCATGAGCAAGCTTCCGCTACCCGACCTCGGGGCCTACTTGCGCGAGCAGCGCGAGAGTGCCCAGCTGTCGCTGCGCCAGCTTGCCGAGATGGCGGGCGTCTCCAACCCCTACCTGTCGCAGATCGAGCGCGGGCTCAAGCGCCCCAGCGCCGAGATCCTGCAGCAGATCGCCAAGGGACTCCAGGTCTCCGCCGAGTCGCTCTACGTCCGGGCCGGCATCCTCGACGAGAGGGTCGCCGACCACGACCCTGTGGCCGTGCCTGACGTCCTCTCCGCCATCGCCGCCGACCCGGTCCTCACCGACCGGCAGCGCGGGGTGCTCGTCGACATCTACCTGTCGTTCGTCGGCGAGGACGAGACGACGTCCCGAAGCACGCCCAAGACCAGACCCGCGCCGGCCGCAGCAGACCGCCGGCGCCCGTCGCGCAGCGCCACCGCTGACGCGACCCCCGAGCTCAACGAGAAGGAGAACTGAGCATGGCTCTCAACAAGAAGATCACCCAGGCCGTCAAGGATGCCCAGAAGCAGGCCGAGGCGGTTGTCGCCGACGTGCGTGACCAGCTCGGCCACCTCGACGGCAAGCTGCCCGAGGTCACGGTCGACCCGACGCCGTTCTACGCCGTAGTCGGCGCCGCGAACATCGCCATCGACACCGTCCGCGCCGCCGGCGAGCAGCTCGAGGCCGCCCGCCGGCAGGCCAAGGGCGTCGACGTCCGGGGAGGCGCCAAGAAGGAGGCCGACCAGCTGCAGAAGGAGCTCCAGAAGCGCATCGTCGACCTGCAGGGCCGCACGCTCGAGCTCCAGAAGCTCGCGACGAAGTATGCCGACCGCTTCGTCACGCAGGCCCAGGACCTCCCGGCCCGCGTCCTCAACGAGGGTCTCGTCATCGCGAGCAACGCCAAGGACCAGTACGACGCCGCCGCGGCCCGCGGTGAGAAGGTCGTCACCGACCTCCGCGCCCAGGGCGAGCGCACGGCGTTCGACCTCGCCGAGCGCGGCACGGCGACCGTGACCCGTGGCCGTCACGTGGCCGAGACCGCTGTCAACGAGGGCGAGAAGGTCGCGCAGAGCCTGCTCGACGTCGTCGTGAAGGACGCCTCGAAGGTCGGCGCGCAGGTCTCGACGTCGGCCGAGGCCATCGAGTCCGCCGCCGCGCCGGTCGCGCCGCAGCGCACCGCCGAGCACGAGAAGGCGGTCCGCTCGTCGTCTGCGAAGAAGGCCGCTGCGACGCGCAAGGCCAACGAGACCGAGGCCACGACGACCCGCAAGGTCGCCGCCCGCACCTCGTCCGCGAAGAAGGCGCCGGCCAAGAAGGCGACGACGACCGTCGCGAAGAAGGCCCCCGCCAAGAAGGCCGCCAAGAAGGCCTGATCGACCGGCAGGGACGAGGCCGCCACCCATGAGGGTGGCGGCCTCGTCGTGTCGCCGTCACCCGGCACGGTGCGGCCGGCCGGGGCAGGTCGCGGCCGCTCCGGCATACTGCGGGACGTGCCCGATGATCTCGCGTCCGTGTCCACCAACCCCGCCAGCGCCGCCGTCGCGGCTGCCCCGATCGTCGCCCACGTCGTTCGCGGCGGGTTCGTCGAGTCGGTCCACCACGGCACGGCAGTCGTCACGGCGCCCGACGGATCGGTCGAGCTGCAGGTCGGCGACGCGAGCGGGCCGGTCTTCCCGCGCAGCTCGAGCAAGCCGCTCCAGGCGCTCGCCATGGTGCGCCACGGCCTGCAGACCGACGGCCGGCTGCTCTCGCTCGCGTGCGCCAGCCACTCGGGTGAGCCCTTCCACGTCGAGGCGGCCCGAGAGATCCTCGCCGGTGCCGGTCTGACCGAGGCCGACCTGCAGAACACGCCCGACTACCCGTACGACGACGCCGCGCGCATCGCGTGGATCGCAGACGGCCGGCCGAAGCAGTCCATCGTGCAGAACTGCTCGGGCAAGCACGCGTCGATGCTCGCCACCTGCGTCGCCAACGGCTGGGACCTCGCGACGTACCGCGACCCTGCGCACCCACTGCAGCTCGCAGTGGCCGAGACCGTGCGCGAGCTCACCGGGGTCGAGCCGAGTGCGGTGGCCGTCGACGGCTGCGGGGCCCCGATCCACGCCGTGCCGCTGCGCGCCCTTGCCCACTCGTTCGGGCGCCTCGCCGCCGCGACCGAAGGGCCCGAGGTAAAGGTGGCCACCGCGATCCGCGACTTCCCCGAGTACCTGGGAGGCACCCACCGCGACGTGACCGCGCTGATCCGTGGCATCGACGGGCTCGTCGCCAAGGACGGCGCGGAAGCCGTCTACGCCGTGGGCCTGCGCGACGGCCGGGGCATCGCCGTCAAGGTCGCCGACGGCTCGTCACGCGCGCGGAGCGTCCTGCTCGCGGCCGTCCTGCGCCGCATCGGCGTCGGCGGCGACGAGGTGCTCGCGGTGCTCGAGCGGCAGCCGGTGCTCGGCCACGGCCAGCCGGTGGGCGCCGTCGTCGCCGTGGGCGTCTGAGGCCACCGTGCGGGCGGTGCTCCAGCGGGTCACGAACGCCCGGGTCGAGGTCGACGGCGAGGTCGTCGGCGCGATCGACCGGCCGGGCCTGCTCGCGCTCGTCGGGGTGACGCACGACGACGGCCCGGAGCAGGTCGACCGGATGGCCCGCAAGATCGCAGAGCTGCGCATCCTGCGCGACGAGCAGAGCCTGGCCGATGCCGGGGCGCCCGTCCTCGTCGTCAGCCAGTTCACGCTGTACGCCGACACCCGCAAGGGGCGCCGGCCGTCGTGGAGCGCAGCCGCACCCGGCCCGGTCGCCGAGCCCGTCATCGCCGACCTCGTCGCCGCCCTGCGGGCCCGCGGGCTCGAGGTCGAGCAGGGCCGGTTCGGGGCGATGATGGAGGTCTCGCTCGTCAACGACGGGCCCGTCACGCTCGTCGTCGACGCCTGAACCGTGACCCACTGCCCGGCCGGGGGTGCGCAGAGTGGGGCCCCACGGCATACGGCCGGGTTACGCTTCCCCCATGCAGCTGTACCTGGGGTTCCAGAACGTCGTCCTCACCCTCCTCGGCGCTGTCGCGCTGGGCTGCGAGGTGTTCGCGTTCGTGGACTCCCTGCGTCATCCCGAGAACGCCTACGTCGCCGCCGGCAAGCGCACGCGGACCTTCTGGCTCGTGCTGCTCGGCGTCGCGCTGGCGATCGGCTTCGTGACGCTCTTCAACCCGCTCAACCTCTTCGGGCTGATCGCGTTCGTCGGCGCCGCGGTGTACCTCGCCGACGTGCGTCCCGCGCTGCGCCAGGTGCGTGGCCTCGGGGGTCGTTCCAACACCGGGTGGTGACCCCAGCGCCACCGCTGGGGGCACCGGGTCTGCCGCGTACGGCACACTGGTGCATTCACAACCGATAGGAGAACCATGTCCGACCAGCAGCCCGCTGCTGCCGTCGTCGAACACGAGCTCGACGCCCACGGCCACCGTCACGAGTCGACCCCGAGCCACACGCCGGACGACTACGACCTGGGCGACCGCAACCCGACCGACGACATCTTCGTCGCGGAGCGTCCGTGGGGTGAGTTCCAGCAGTTCGTCTCCAACGAGCAGGTCACCGTCAAGATCATCACGGTGCAGCCCGGACACCGGCTCTCCCTCCAGCGTCACGACCACCGCGGGGAGATGTGGCAGGTCCTCGACGTGCCGATCGACGTCACGGTCAACGACGACACGTGGAGTGCGCAGCCCGGTGAGACCGTGTGGGTGCCCCGCGGGGCCATCCACCGCATGGGCAACTCGGGTGACCAGCCCGGTCGCCTTCTCGAGGTCGGCTTCGGTCACTTCGACGAGTCCGACATCCAGCGCCTCGAGGACGACTACGTCCGCTGACGCCAGCGCGTCGTGCTCGACCTGTGCCGCCGGGCCCGCGCCCGGCGGCATGTGTCTGCCCGGGGTGAGGGGCGCCGGCGTCGCGCCTCAGCAGGCGCGTGACTGGTTCGGCCCCAGCGAGAGCTCGGCCCAGACGACCTTGCCGCCGGGCACCGGGCTGTAGCCCCAGCGCCGGGAGAGTGCCTCGACGATCGTGACGCCGCGTCCGCTGATGTCGTCGCCGCTGGCTTGGCGCCGCTCGAGGGGTATGCGGGTCGCGTCCTCGACACCGATGCGCAGGCGACCCCGGCGCCGGTCCACCACGGCCCGGAACGGCGAGGCGGCATGGTGCAGGGCGTTGGTCGCGAGCTCGGACACGATGAGGGCCGCGTCGGCAGAGACCTCGTCGTGGCCCCACGACCGGAGCACGTCGACGACGAAGTGCCGGGCCGCCGGGACCGACTCCGGCGTCGGCAGGTAGACGCGCGAGCAGGCGTGGCCACCCGCTGACGCGGCGTTGCCGGTCGTCTCGGGGGAGCCCGTGGACGCCAGGTCGGTGTGCAGCTCGCAGACGCGACGCACGTCGACGAGCTCGGCGTGGTCCAGTGCGCCCGTGGGATAGGCACAGAGGAGCGAGAAGTCGTGCTCGCTGAGGATCTCGTTCCACAGCAGCTCGAGGTCGATGGCGGCGTCGACCTGATCGTCCGCCCAGAGGAGCGCGACCATCTCGCCGAAGGCGCGAACGGGCCGGCCCGCTGCGGACGCCTTGGTCAGCACCTCGCCGACCCTCCTCATGAAGTGCTCGGAGTCGATGCGGCCCTCGACGATCAGCTGACGCAGGGTCTCGTGCGCGTCGAGGACCAGGTAGCGTCCCGCGCCGGCGCGAGCGACCGGGTCATATCCGCGGCTCACGAGCAGGTCGCCGACAGCGGTGCGGTGCGCCCGCGTGCACACGAGGACGACGCACTCATCGAGGTCCCACCCGGACGCGACGAAACGCGCGACGGCGTCGATACCCTCACTGTCCAGTGCGTAGAAACCCACTGCATGACCCGACCCCGACGCGGCCATGCCGCCGTGCGACATGGCCCTCATGGTACGCCGACGCCATCGCCCACGACCGCGACACAACCTGTGAAACAGCGACCCGCACCACGTCCAGAACCCGTCCGAACCGGGTCGAACCCTGACGCAAGGGGCAGTCTCAGCGCAGGAGCGGTGCGACGGCAGACCAGTCCACGGTGAGCTCGCCGAGTCGCCAGCGCGGTGGTCCGTCGAGCAGCGGCCACCGTTCCCGGACGTCGCTCACCATGGCGATGAACCGCTGGCGGGCGCCCCAGGAGGACTGGGGGGAGCTACGCGCCCAGGCGCGGTCGAGGTCCATGAGGAAGTCGTGGACGGGCTCGCCCGGCACGTTCCGGTGGATCAGCGACTTCGGCAGGCGCTCGGCGACGTCGGACGGGCGATCGAGCCCACCCATGCGCAGGGAGATCGTCAGACTCACGGGGCCACTGGCGTCGACGGCGACCCACGCGGCGCGGCGCCCGATCTCGTCGCAGGTGCCGTCGACGAGGAGGCCGCCCGGTGCGAGGCGTTGCTGCACCAGCGCCCATGCGGCGGGCACCTCGTCCTCGGGGTACTGCCGCAGCACGTTGAAGGCGCGCACGACGGTCGGTCGGGCGCCACCGTCCAGCGGCACCTCGAAGCCGCCGAGCCGGAAGGTCAGCCCGTCGCGCTCGAGCGGGCGTCCGGCGGCGACCCGCTCGGGGTCGATCTCGACGCCGACGACCTGCACGTCCGGGCGCACGCGACGGAGCCGGTCGTGCAGCTCGACCGCGGTGATGGGCGACGCGCCGTAGCCGAGGTCGACGACGACCGGCGGGGTCGGGCTGCGACGGAGCCGCCACGCCTGGGGGCCGGCGATCCAGCGGTCGCACCGACGCAGCCGGTTCGGGTTCGTCGTGCCCCGCGTGATGGTCCCGACGGGGCGTCCTCGGCCGGCCACGTGGGCAGCCTACGCGTCGGCCTGCGGGCGTGAGCCGAACGCCCGGACGGGCGGCACCGGGGTGCCGCGGTTCGGTGTGACCGCGTGGCGACGTCGCGCCGCCCCTGCCCCGGGAATCGACAGAGCGCGAGACGGGTTGTCGGTGGAGTGCCCAGGCAGGAGCATGGCGAGATGAAGAGAGGACGTCGATGACGGCGGATCCCAGACGCGTGGCGATGATCAGCGTCCACACCTCACCGCTCGAGCAGCCCGGCACGGGTGACGCGGGCGGCCTGAACGTCTACGTCGCCGAGACCGCGAAGGAGCTCGCAGCGCGGGGCGTCGAGGTCGACATCTTCACCCGCCGCACGACCGGCGACACGCCCGTCGAGGCCGACCTCGTGCCCGGGGTGCGGGTGCGCCACGTGACCGCCGGCCCCTACGAGGGCCTCGCCAAGGAGGACCTGCCGGGACAGCTCTGCGCCTTCTCCGCAGGCATCATGCAGGCGGGTCTCTCGGTCCCCGAGGACCACTACGACCTCGTCCACTCGCACTACTGGCTGTCGGGCCAGGTCGGGTGGCTCGCTGCCGACCGCTGGCGCGTCGCGCTCGTCCACACCATGCACACCATGGCGCGGGTCAAGAACCTCCACCTGGCCGACGGCGACCGCCCCGAGCCGCGCGGCCGCGAGATCGGCGAGGTCCAGGTCGTCGAGGCGGCCGACCGGCTCATCGCCAACACCGACGACGAGGCGCGTGAGCTCATCGAGCTGTATGCCGCGCCGCCGGCCAAGGTTTCCGTCGTGCCGCCGGGCGTCGACCTCCAGATCTTCACGCCGGGTGACCGGGTGGCCGCCCGCCGCGAGCTCGGCCTGCCGGTCGAGGGGCAGCTGCTCCTCTTCGTCGGCCGCATCCAGCCGCTCAAGGCGCCGGACGTCCTGCTGCGCGTCGCCGGTGAGCTGGTGGCGCGCGACCCGGCCCGCCGCGGACAGCTCACCGTCGCCGTCGTCGGCGGGCCGAGCGGCAGCGGACTCACCCGGCCGCACGAGCTCGAGGAGCTCGCCCGCAGCCTCGGCATCGAGGACGTCGTGCGCTTCGTCAAGCCCGCGCCGCGCCCGGTGCTCGCGCAGTGGTACCGCGCCGCCGACGTCGTCGTCGTGCCGAGCTACTCCGAGTCGTTCGGCCTCGTCGCCATCGAGGCCCAGGCCTGCGGCACGCCCGTCGTCGCCGCCCACGTCGGCGGCCTGCCGACCGCCGTCGGTGAGGCCGGCGTCCTCGTCGACGGCCACGCCACGGCCGACTGGACCGACGCGGTCGACGGGTTGCTCCGCGACGACGCCCGCCGACTCGCCCTCGGCGCCGCCGCGGTCGAGCACGCCGCCCAGTTCGGGTGGTCCGCCACCACCGACCGTCTCCTCGACGTCTACCGACAGGCCATCCGCGAGCGGGCCAACGGTTCCAACGAGTCGCCTATCGACGAGGGCCAGAACCTCGTCGGCGTCCCGACTGCGGTCATCCCGTGACCCCACCCGACCGTGCGGGATCCCCGGCGGCGGACGCCAAGGCCCGCCTCACGGCATACCTCGGCTCCGTCGACCTCGAGTGGGAGCTCGGTGGCCGCCCCGGGGAGCTCGTCGTCACGCTGCCTGGCGAGAAGAAGCTCAAGACCGTGCTGTCCCTGCTCGTGCGCGACCGGACGACGAGCCTCAGCGCCTTCGTCATCCGCAACCCGGACGAGAACCACGAGGTGTTCTACCGGACCCTGCTTCGCAAGAACCTTCGCCTGCAGGGCCTCGCGTACGCCATCGACACCGACGGCGACGTCTACCTGCGCGGTGAGGTGCCGACGTCGGCGCTCGACGCCGAGCACCTCGACCAGCTCTTCGGGATGGTGCTCGCCGCGAGCGACGACGTCTTCAACGAGCTGCTCGCGCTCGGCTTCCTGGGGTCGATGAGGAAGGAGTGGGCGTGGCGGGTGTCGCGCGGCGAGTCGACCCGCAACCTCGAGGCGTTCCGTCACCTGCTGGACGACGGCTCGGGCGGCTGAACGGGCGTCGCTAGGCTGACCGCCATGACCTACACGCTCGTCCTCGTCCGCCACGGCGAAAGCGACTGGAACGCCAAGAACCTCTTCACCGGCTGGGTCGACGTCGACCTCACCGACAAGGGCCGCGCCGAGGCCGTCAAGGCCGGGCAGCAGCTCAAGGAGGCCGGCATCCTGCCCGACATCGTGCACACGTCGGTGCAGCGCCGGGCCATCAACACGGCCAACCTCTCGCTCGACGCGGCTGACCGTCACTGGATCCCGGTCAAGCGCGACTGGCGCCTCAACGAGCGCCACTACGGCGCGCTGCAGGGCAAGAACAAGAAGCAGACCCTCGAGGAGTTCGGCGAGGAGCAGTTCATGCTCTGGCGCCGCTCCTACGACGTGCCGCCGCCGCCGATCGACCTCGACGACGAGTTCGCGCAGACCGATGACCCTCGCTACGCCGGCCTCGGCGAGGCGATGCCCCGCACCGAGTGCCTCAAGGACGTCGTCAAGCGCATGACGCCCTACTGGGAGACGGAGATCCAGACCGACCTCGCCGACGGCCTGACCGTCATGATCGCCGCCCACGGCAACTCGCTGCGGGCCCTCGTCAAGACGCTCGACGAGATCTCCGACGACGACATCGCCGGCCTCAACATCCCCACGGGTATGCCGCTCGTCTACGAGCTCGACGAGCAGTTCCGTCCCGTGACCCGGGGTGGGCGTTACCTCGACCCCGAGGCCGCAGCCGAGGCGGCCGCGGCCGTCGCCAACCAAGGCCGCTAACCCGGCTGGTCCACCCCTGCGGGAGCTCGTGGAGGGTTGACGCTGCCCAGGCAGCGTCAACCCTCCACGCGCCTGCGGACTGCGCAGTCCCGTCGCCTGCACCGGCGTGCCCGTCCGGACCACCCGCGCCCCCGGAACACCGCCTCGAGCTCGAGTGCGGTGTCGCACGGTGTCACCGCGACATCGCTCCAGTAGACGCGGACCGTCAGCCACGAGGCGCCGGCGTTGCGGCGGTCACGACGGCCGTCCCGCTGCTGGTTCGCCCAGCCCGCGTGTCCCAGCCTGCCGTCGACCTCGACCTTGACCCGCACGGACTCGTAGTCGTTGTCGCACCGGGTGTCGCCGGCACCGGCCGCCTGGCGGACGGCTGACGGGAGGCCGTGCGCCCGCTCGACGTCGCGGGTGTAGCGCCGCTCTGCCGCGCTCTCCGTGCCGGCTGCGACGTCGTCGAGAACCTCGAGCAGGAGGGCATGGTGCGCCTGGTTCGGTCGCTGGCCCAGGGCCGACCGCAGGTTGCGCACGGTGGTGCGCCGCGTCTGGACCGCCTTGGCGACGAGGGCGACTGCGCGGTCGAGCGGCTGCCCCTGGGCGAGGTCGAACACCGTGTGGTCCACGCCGATGCGGTGCGGCCACGCGCGCTCGTCGGTGCGCTCGAACGCATACCGGCTGCGGCTCACGACGACGCCGGGTGTGGTCTCGGGTCGGCGGCCCACCGGGACGACCACGTGGATGTCGACTCCCGGGTGTGGCACGAGGCCCCAGAGGAAGCCGGCGCTCGGGCCGCACAGCGCGGACGGCAGCCCGATCCTCAGCAACGCCGCGAGGGCCTGGGACTGCCAGTCGTCGTGGCCCGGCGACGTGGAGTAGACCCCTCGCTGGACGCAGACCCACCGGCCCGACTCGACGCTCCACCGGACGGCCGCCTCGGTGAGCCCGGCCCCGAGCGCCTGGGCGCGGGTGACGAGGCCGAGCTGCGCGGCGGCCACCGATGGAAGGTCTCGACGCATCCACTGATGCTGCCGGTCCGCGGTCATCCCGTGCTCGCGCCGTCCCCAGCCCCGGACCCTGTCCGGACAGCAATGGAGGGCTGACGCTGCCAGGGCAACGTCAACCCTCCACGGGGTCTGGTCGAGGTCAGACGGTGGTGCCGCGCTCGAGGTCGGCCACCGTCTGCTCGTCCTCCTCGTCCTCGTGGTCGACCGTCTGGTCGTACTCACCCGTGACGAGGTAGATGACGCGCCGGGCCACCGACACGGCATGGTCGGCGAAGCGCTCGTAGTAGCGGCCGACGAGGGTCAGGTCGAGGATGGCGCTGCGCGGCCACGACGTGTTCTCGTCGAGCAGGGCGGCGAAGAGCTGCCGGTGCAGCTCGTCCATCTGGTCGTCGTCCTTCTCGAGGGCGATGGCCGCGGCGACGTCCTTGCTCGCGATGATCGAGCCGCACTTGGCCACGATCGACTCCGCTACCTGACCCATCTGCAGGATGTGCGAGCGCAGCTCGGGGGGCACGGCCGAGTCGGGCGTGCGCAGTCGGGCCACCTTGGCGACGTGGCGTGCGAGGTCGCCCATCCGCTCGAGGTCCGAGCTCATGTGCATCGCGGTGACGACGATGCGCAGGTCGGTGGCGACGGGCTGCTGGCGGGCGAGCAGGTCGATCGACAGCTCGTCGAGATCGATGCGGATGTCGTCGAGCTTGCGGTCTGCCTCGATGACCGACTCGGCGAGGTGGACGTCCGCGTCGAGGAGCGCGGTCGTGGCGCGGGAGATGGCGGACCCGGCGAGACGGGTGAGCTCGACGAGCTGGTCCGAGATCGTGTCGAGGTCCTCGTGGAACTGGTCGCGCATGGTCTTCCTGTCAGTTGCCGGTCGTGCCGTCGGGCGCCGTCGTGGGGCCGTGACGGCGCGGTCGTGTCGGAACAGCGTGCCACCGCGAGGTGCGCGGGCGACATACGTGAGGGGGTGACACGGCCCCCGCTGGTGCAGAGGCTCGCAGGGCATCGTGAATGCGTGGGGACCGTCAGGTGAACAGTGGGTTCACGCTGCGCACGGGCGGGCCGCAGGTGGTCCGAGCCTCGCCGCTGGATGCGTACGCTGAGTGTCGTGGATCCGACGACCGCGGCAACGCTCGGTGGAATCGCCGGCCTCGCCCTCGGCGGCCTGGCGATGGTCGCCGTGCGCCTGTCGGACCGGTCGACCGCGACCGAGGCGCAGACGCCGCCCGACCCGCCGCTGCCTCCCGGCGTCGGTGAGGTCATCGCCGTCCTGCGCTCGAGCGGCATCCTCGTCGACTCCTCCGACCGCGTCGTCAACAACTCGCCGGCGGCTGTGGCCCAGGGTCTCGTCCGGGGCCAGGAGCTCGTCCACCCCGAACTGCTGCACCTGGCCCGCGCCGTGCGCCGTGACGGCCTGATCCGCGAAGCCGAGCTGACCCTCCAGAAGGGCATCGGCGAAGGGCGGCTCGTCGTCGCCGCCCGGGTCGCCCCGCTCGGCGCCCACCACGTGCTCCTCCTGGTCGAGGACCGGTCGAAGGCGGCGCGCGTCGAGGAGATCCGCCGCGACTTCCTCGCCAACGTCAGCCACGAGCTCAAGACCCCCGTCGGCGGCATCTCGCTCCTCGCCGAGGCCGTGCTGCACGCGCACGACGACCCCGAAGCCGTCGCGCGCTTCGCCAAGCGGATCAGTGTCGAGTCCGAACGCCTGACCCGGCTCGTCAAGGAGATCGTGGAGCTCTCCCGGCTCCAGGGTGCCGACACCGTCAAGGACCCGACGATCATCGACGTCGGCGCGTGCGCGCAGGATGCGACCGAGCGCAGTCGCCTGCTCGCCGAGGAGCACCAGATCGACCTCGTGACGGCCATCGACGAAGGCTGCGAGATCTGGGGCGACGCGGAGCTCGTGACGACCGCCGTCAGCAACCTCATCGGCAACGCGATCGCCTACTCCGAGGACAACACCCGCGTCAGCGTCATGGTGCGCCGCGGGCGGGCCGGCGTCATCGACGTCTCGGTCACCGATCAGGGACTCGGCATCCCCGCCGAGGAGCAGCAGCGCATCTTCGAGCGCTTCTACCGCGTCGACACGGCCCGCTCACGCACGACCGGCGGGACCGGGCTCGGCCTGGCGATCGTCAAGCACGTCGCAGACAACCACGGCGGCAACGTCTCGGTGTGGTCCGAGCCGGGCCGTGGCTCGACCTTCACGATCGAGCTGCCCGCGGCCAACGCGTCCGCCGCGATCGAGCCCGCCTCCGCGGCGCCCGACCGGCCGTCCTCCGACCCGCCGTCCTCCGACCCGCCGTCCTCCGACCCGCCGCCCACGGCCCGACCGCCGGAGTCGGCGCGCGGGTCGGGCGCCGCCCCCTCCGTCAACGCCTGAGCGCTCCACCTTGATCACCAGCCTGAGCAACCACCAGCCCTACGCTGCCTGACCCCGAGAGGCCCGCCTTGAGTCGCATTCTCATCGTCGAGGACGAGGTGTCGTTCTCCGACCCGCTGTCCTACCTGCTGAAGAAGGAGGGCTACGACGTCGCGGTCGCCGAGACCGGGCCCGACGGCCTGGCCGAGTTCGACAAGAACGGCGCCGACCTCGTCCTGCTCGACCTCATGCTGCCCGGCCTGTCCGGCGTCGACGTGTGCCGCGCGCTGCGTCAGCGCTCCTCGGTCCCGGTCATCATGCTGACGGCCAAGGACAGCGAGATCGACAAGGTCGTGGGCCTCGAGATCGGCGCCGACGACTACGTCACGAAGCCCTACTCGAGCCGCGAGCTGCTTGCGCGCGTCAAGGCGGTCCTGCGCCGCCTCGCGGAGCCCGAGGACCTGCTGCCCTCGACGCTCGAGGCCGGACCGGTGCGGATGGACGTCGAACGCCACACCGTGAGCGTCCAGGGCCGGTCGGCGGCCCTGCCGCTCAAGGAGTTCGAGCTGCTCGAGATGCTGCTGCGCAACTCCGGGCGCGTCCTGACCCGCATGCAGCTCATCGACCGTGTCTGGGGCAGCGACTACGTCGGCGACACGAAGACGCTCGACGTCCACGTCAAGCGCCTGCGCGCCAAGATCGAGCCCGACCCCGCCAACCCGGTGCACATCGTCACCGTGCGGGGGCTCGGCTACAAGTTCGAGGCCAGCTGAGCCGCCACCGTATGCCGTGGGGTGCCGTCACGCCGCCCCGCCGTCACCGCGGCGTCGCCGCACCACCCGGCATACGGCCCCACACTCCACGACCGGCCCACCGCGAGGCGGGCCGGTCGTCGGAAACGTCGGGAGGTCGGTGGGTGTCAGCTGCCGGTGGGCGCCGGGGTGACCGTGGCGTAGTAGCCCTTCGCGGGCAGGACCGGCACCTTGACGACCGTCGTGCCGCCGGAGCTCGACGTGACGACGACGGGGACGAGGCCGCCCGGCTTGGTCTTGACGTCGCTGAGCTGCAGCCCCTTCGTCGTGAGGTTGACCTGCTCACGCGGGGCGAGCTCGAGCTCCGAGCCCGACGGCGGCGCCGCGGCGTCGGCACCGGCCTGCGGCGCGATCTGCACCGTCATGGTGTCGTTGCCGAGGTTGATCGCCGAGCCCGAGACGACCACCGTGCCGGTGCCGTCGCCGACCAGGGCGAGGTCACGCACGGCGAGCTGGCCGACGGTGGCCGGCACGCCGTCGGCCGGGACGTAGGCGTTGTCGGTCTGGACGGGGTTGCTGACCTGGCATCCGGTCGTCACGGCGGCGAGGGCCACGCCGGCGAGGATCGTCGACACCCGGCGGGTGGACGGGCGACGCGCGGCGGTCAGGGCGGGGAGTCGACGGTTCACGGGCGACAGCCTACCGGCGAGCCGTTGCCGCGAGCCGTGCGCCTCCGCACGGCGGCGAGTCCCGCCGGAACGGCCCGGGAGACCGGCCCGTGGCGCGGCCGCGAAGTCCTCCCGGAGCAGGCCCCGAGGACGTGGACGGCCGGCCCGATGCACGCCGAATGGCGGTCTGTCAAGACGTCACGAACCACCTGATGGACCCCCACAGTGGCTCTGACCTGCGGCGATGCCAGATCCTGAGATCGCGATGTGCACAGCTTCGTGATAATCTGGAGGTCGCGAAAGGGGAAAACAGCACATGGTTTTCAAGGTCGGCGAGACGGTCGTGTACCCCCACCACGGGGCTGCACTGATCGAAGAGATCAACACACGCACGATCAAGGGAGAGGACAAGCTCTACCTGAAGCTCAAGGTCGCTCAGGGTGACCTGACGATCGAAGTGCCCGCCGAGAACTGCGACCTCGTGGGCGTCCGCGACGTCGTCGGCCAGGAGGGTCTGGATCGGGTGTTCGAGGTGCTGCGCACCCCGCACACCGAGGAGCCGACCAACTGGTCGCGTCGCTACAAGGCAAACCTCGAGAAGCTGGCGTCGGGCGACGTCATCAAGGTCGCGGAGGTCGTTCGTGACCTCTGGCGCCGTGACCAGGACCGCGGTCTGTCGGCCGGCGAGAAGCGGATGCTCGCCAAGGCCCGCCAGATCCTCGTCTCCGAGCTCGCGCTCGCAGAGAAGACCGACGAGGAGAAGGCCGAGACCATCCTCGACGAGGTCCTCGCGTCCTGAGTCGAGCAGCATTCTGAACAGCGAGACCGGAGCCGGTCGCGTCGGCGTCATCGTCGTCGCGGCCGGCTCCGGTTCACGTCTGGGGGCGGGAGTCCCCAAGGCGTTCGTGCCCCTCGCCGGCGTGCCCCTCCTCGAGCACGCCCTGCGGGGGGTCCTGTCGTGTGCGGCCGTCGTCGAGGTCGTCGTGGTCGCCCCCGAGTCCCACCGCGCGGACGCGCGGTCCATCGCCGAGCAGGTATGCCGTGAGGCCGCGTCGACGAGCCGCGTGACCGCAGTCGTGGGCGGGGCGGCGCGCGGCGACTCCGTGGCAGCCGGTCTGCGGGCCCTCGGCGCGCAGGTCGACATCGTGCTCGTCCACGACGCCGCGCGCTGCCTGACACCGGTCGAGGTCTTCGACCGGGTGGTCGCGGCAGTGGCCGCCGGAGCCGTCGCGGTCGTGCCGGGGACCGCGGTCGTCGACACGATCAAGCAGGTCGACGAGCACGGGTTCGTGGTGGGGACGCCCGAGCGTTCGGCTCTTCGGGCGGTGCAGACGCCCCAGGGCTTCCGACGCGACGTGCTCGAACGGGCGCACGCCGTGTCGAGCGACGCCACCGACGACGCCGGCCTCGTCGAGCGCCTCGGCGAGCGGGTCCTCGTCGTCGAAGGCGACCCCCGCGCGCTCAAGGTGACGACGCCCGCCGACCTCGACGCCGCCGCCCGCCTCCTCGGCACCCCCTGACGCCGGTTCGATGTATCAGCGCGGCCCCTGGGCCGCGCTGATACATCGAACGGGGAGCCCCTATCCTCGGCGGGGTGACGAGCGAGCACCCGAGCACCGGCCAGGCCCGACCCACCGCCCTCATCACCGGGGGTGGCACCGGCATCGGCGCCGCCATCGCCAGGCGCCTGTCGCGTGACGGCTTCGACGTCGTCGTCGCGGGACGCCGCCGCGAGAAGCTCGACGAGGTCGTGGCCGGCATCGAGGGCGAGGCTGGGTCCGCGCGGGCGCTCGTCATGGACGTCACGGACCCCGAGTCGGTGACCGCCGGAGTCGGCTCGCTCGACCGCTGCGACGTCATCGTCAACAACGCGGGCGGCGCGCTCGGCGTGACCCGCGTCGAGGACGCCGACCCGGCCGAGTGGGAACAGATGTACGCCACGAACGTCGTCGGCACGCTTCGCGTCACCCAGGCCGTGCTGCCGCTGCTGCGCCGTTCGGCACGGGCCACGATCGTCGACGTCAGCTCCATCGCGGGGGAGCGCGTCTACGAGGGCGGGGGCGGCTATGTCGCGGCCAAGCACGGCACCTCGGTCGTGTCCGAGACGCTGCGCCTCGAGCTCAACGGCGAGAACATCCGCGTCATCGACATCCGGCCCGGCATGGTGCGCACCGAGGAGTTCTCGCTGACACGCCTGCACGGCGACCGGGCGGCCGCCGACAAGGTCTACGAGGGCGTCGACCGGCCGCTCACGGCCGACGACGTCGCGGAGTGCGTCGGCTTCGCGGTCGGACTGCCGCAGCACGTCAATCTCGACACCATGGTCATCAAGCCGGTTGCCCAGGCCGCGCCGCACAAGGTGCACCGCGGCCCGATCGACTGGAAGGACGCGTGATGGCCGGGCTCCCACGCGTCGGGGTCGGCGTCGACGTCCACGCCTTCGCGCGCGAGGGCTCGGGCCGTGAGCTGTGGGTGGGCGGACTCCATTGGCCGGGTGAGCGAGGCCTCGAGGGCCACTCCGACGCCGACGTCGCCGCCCACGCGGCCTGCGACGCGATCTTCTCCGCGGCGGGCATCGGCGATCTCGGGGCCCACTTCGGCACGTCGCGACCCGAGCTCGCCGGCGCCTCCGGCCTCACGCTGCTCGCGGAGGCGGCGCGGCTCGTACGGGAGGCCGGCTTCGAGATCGGCAACATCGCCGTGCAGGTCGTCGGCAACCGTCCCAAGGTCGGCACGCGCCGCGCCGAGGCCGAGGCCGCGCTCTCCGGGGCTGCGGGTGCACCCGTGTCGGTGAGCGGCACGACCACCGACGGTCTCGGCCTCACCGGCCGCGGCGAGGGCGTCGCTGCGGTCGCCACCGCGCTCGTCGTCGGTGGTGCAGCTGCCTGACCGGCTCCCGGCGCTTGGGCTGCCAGCGAGACGGGTACGCCGGGAGGTGGAGCGGCTTGACGTCGCCCGTGGGTTCTACGAGGAGGACGGCATGCAAACGAGCACCATCATCTGGATCGTCGTGGCCGTGATCGTCGTGATCGCCATCATCGCGTTGCTGATGTCCCGCAGCCGGGGGCGGCGGGTGGAGGCCGAGCGTGAGAAGGCGGCCGAGATCAGGGAGAAGGCCTCCGAGCACGACCACGACCTGCGCGAGCGGGAGGCGAGCGCAACTGAGGCGCGGGCACGGTCGGAGCTGGCACGCGCAGAGGCGCAGAAGCGTCAGCTCGAGGCCGAGCGCCTGGCGGCCGAGGCGCGGGAGCGGTCCGGCAGCGCCGCGTCGGTTCGCCGTGAGCGAGACGAGCAGCTGCGCGAGGCCGACCTGCACGACCCCGACGTGCGCACCGACAAGGAGGGCTACCGAGTCGATGAGCACGGCAACCGCCTCGATGAGCACGGCAACCGCCTCGATGAGCACGGCAACCGCCTCGACGAGGACGGCCGGCGCTTCGACGGGTCGCCGGAGCGAGCGTCCGGCCGGGACTCGGGCCGCGGCACCACCCGGGAGCCCATGGACCGCGACGCACGCGAGGACCGCCGAGACTCCGACAGGCGCGACGTGCTCGAGCGCGACGAAGTGGACCACGGCGACCGCGACTCGCTGCGTCGTGGTGACCGCGACGCGTGATGCCCCGCCGAGGCCCTCGACGCGTCGGCGCCGAGGGCCTCGGCGCGTCGGCGTCACCCCCTTGACCGTGCCGCGACTGCCGGTCCGGTCTCGACGACCTCGAGTTCTCGACGACCTTGATGACGGTGTCGTCCGAAGACGGACAGGTCTCAGGCGCGCGGTGTAGGAGGCTGCTCGTCGCGCAGCAGGCTGATCTTCTGCCAGATCTTCCGGCTCATGCCGGTCGTGAGGTTCTCGATCTCGCTCACCGTGTCGAGCACGAGCGCATCGGTCGACTCCTCGGCGCAGAGGGCGGCGGCCTTGGAGGTGAGCGACAACAGCTCGGAGCAGTAGTCGAGGTAGAGGGCGTAGTCGCGCACCGACATCGTGCGCGGGCTCACGACGTCGCCTGCGGCGATCTTGCCGAGCCCGATGTCGGGCAGCAGGGCAGCCGGGTCCTTGCTCATCTGGTGCATGTCGATGATGTGCGCGAGCGACCGCAGCCGGTGCAGCCGGCGGATCAGGTCGTTGCGTACGACTCGGTCGGCGAGGGAGAGCAGGAACCAGATCGCGATGCCTGCGAAGACGAGGTCGTTGATGAGGCTCTCCACGACGGGCAGCCACTGGAAGGCCGCCATCGACTCCACCTTGTCGACGGCGTCGCGAACGGCGATGACGACGGCGACGAGCGACACGGCCAGCACCACGATGATGAGAGCGCGAGACGTCCAGACCAGGGCCGCTCGCTGCCCCGGTGCGCGCCGGCGCCGGTCGAGCAGGCTGTCGGCGATCGTGCCGAGCTGGTCGGTCGCGGCACGCAGGCCGGGGTGTCGCGGCAGGTACGTGTCGATGCGCTCGCCGAGGTAGGAGATGACGGCGCGCACCTCGGAACCGTCGAGCCGCTCGTAGCTCGTCAGCCGCGGTTCCGCCATGCCGCCGAGCGTAACGGCCCGGCTGCTCGTCTGGTCGGGCGTGGTGTGGCGCGCCGATAGACTTCGGCGGGTGAGCCTACGACTGTTCGACACCGCGACCCGAGAGCTGCGCGACTTCACGCCGCGCGAGGCGGGCAAGGTCGGCATGTACATCTGTGGGCTCACGACGCAGGGGGCCCCGCACATCGGGCACATCCGCTTCGCCGTCGCGTTCGACGTTCTCCGCCGCTGGCTCGAGACCGGGCACGGCTACGAGGTGACCCTCGTGCGCAACGTCACCGACATCGACGACAAGGTGCTGCGCAAGGCGGCCGAGGCGGGTGAGGACTGGTTCGCCCTGACCTACCGCAACGAGCGCCTGACGACGGAGGCGCTCGACGCGCTCGGGGTCGAGCCGGCCACCTACGAGCCGCGCGCCACCGGGCACGTGCCCGACATGGTCACCCTCATGGAGACGCTCATCGAGAAGGGCCACGCGTATGCCGCCCCCGACGGCAGCGGCGACGTGTACTTCGACGTGCGTTCCTGGCCGGAGTACGGCTCACTGTCCAACCAGTCGCTCGACGACATGGTCGCGGCCGAGGACGCCGACCCGCGCGGCAAGCGCGACCCGCGCGACTTCGCCCTCTGGAAGGGCCGCAAGGCCGAGGAGCCCGAGAGCGCCTCCTGGCCGACGCCGTTCGGTGTGGGCCGCCCGGGCTGGCACCTCGAGTGCTCGGCGATGGCGCGTCGCTGGCTCGGTGACGAGTTCGACATCCACGGCGGCGGCATCGACCTGCGCTTCCCGCACCACGAGAACGAGCAGGCGCAGTCGCGCGCGGCCGGTCTCGGCTTCGCCCGCTACTGGCTGCACAACGCCTGGGTGACGGTGAAGGGCCAGAAGATGGGCAAGTCGCTCGGCAACTCCCTCGAGGTGCGCCACCTGCTCGAGGGTACGCGGCCGATCGTGCTGCGCTACTACCTCACGGCCGCGCACTACCGCTCGATGATCGAGTACCACCCCGGCTCGCTCGATGAGGCGGCCGCGGCGGTCGAGCGCATCGAGGGCTTCCTCGAGAGGGCCGGTCGTCGGGGCACGATCGCGGCCGTGGCCGTGGCCGACCTGCCGGCCGCGTTCGTCGAGTCTATGGACGACGACCTCGGGGTCAGCGGTGCGCTGGCCGTCGTCCACGACACGGTCCGCGCCGGCAACAGTGCGCTCGACGAGGACGACGACGAGGCGGCGCTCGCCGCTGCCGGCGCCGTCGTCGCCATGACCGACGTGCTCGGCGTCAACCCGCTCGCCCCGCACTGGGGCGCCGGCGGCAACGGCGAGGACGCCGCCGCTGCGGCGGCGCTCGAGGCGCTCGTGCGCGCCCAGCTCGACGCCCGCCAGGCGGCCCGTCAGGAGCGCGACTTCGCCCGGGCCGACGAGATCCGCGACACCCTCAGCTCGGTCGGCATCGAGATCACCGACACCCCGTCCGGGGCCCAGTGGTCGCTCGCGCGCCCGTCGCGCGGCACGGCCGACCCCGACTCCACGAACGCGGCCCTCGGGGCCGAGAAGGCACAGGGCTGACATGCCAGGCAACTCCCAGCGTCGCGGCGCGGTCCGCAAGAGCGGCAAGGGCGCCACCGTTGGCTCGGGTGGCCAGCGCCGCCGCGGGCTCGAGGGCAAGGGCCCGACGCCCAAGGCCGCCGACCGCGAGTACCACCCGGCGCACAAGCGGGCCAGAGCCGTGGCCAAGCGCTCCGGTGGACTCGGAGGATCGGGAGCCACCGCCGGCCGTGGTCCGGCCCGACGGTCCAAGGCCTCGAGCGAGATGGTCTACGGCCGCAACTCGGTCGTCGAGGCCCTGCGCGCCGACGTCCCGGTGGCGACGATGTACATCGCCACGCGCATCGACACCGACGACCGCGTCAGGGAGGCGCTCAAGCTCGCGACCGAGCGCGGGCTCGCCATCCTCGAGACGCCGCGCGGCGAGCTCGACCGGCTCACCGACGGCGGCGTGCACCAGGGCATGGCCCTGCAGGTGCCGCCCTACGACTACGCCCATCCGAACGACCTCGTCGACCCCGAGATGCCCGGCATCCCGCTCGTCGTCGCGCTCGACGGCATCACCGACCCGCGCAACCTCGGCGCGATCGTGCGCTCCGTCGCGGCGTTCGGCGGCCACGGCGTCGTCGTGCCCGAGCGCCGCTCGGTCGGCATGACCGCGTCGGCGTGGAAGACGTCGGCCGGGGCCGCGGCCCGCATCCCCGTCGCGCGGGCGAGCAACCTGACCCGCGCGCTCGAGGAGTTCAAGAAGGCCGGCTTCTTCATCCTCGGCCTCGACATGGACGGCGACGTCGAGCTGCCGGACCTGGCGCTCGCGTCGGAGCCGCTCGTCATCGTGACCGGCTCGGAGGGCAAGGGTCTCTCGCGTCTCGTGCGCGAGACCTGCGACCAGATCGTCTCGATCCCGATGAGCTCGGCGGTCGAGTCGCTCAACGCCGGGCTCGCGACGGGCGTCACCCTCTACGAGATCGCGCGCCAGCGACGCGGCTGACGTATGCCGCCCGGCGGGTGCGCGGCACGCGCGTCGCCCGCTGTGGCGCGGTCCCGGGGCGACGGCATACGTGGGACCCGCTGCGTCACGATCTGTGCACGGATCGGTGGAGGCGCGGCTCACAGGGAACTCCCACCGGGTCCGCGACGCTGGTCAGGGCGTGATCGGTAGAGTTCTGCCGGGATCAACTACGACCTGTAGTACCCGAGAGTCGCTGCGAGTGGTGCAGCGGGACCGACAAAGGACGGATACGTGGCGAAGAGCAACCGAGCCGAGACCGCGGCCCGAGCGGCCCAGCTGCGCGCCGAGGCTGCGCGCAAGGACCGTCAGCGAACCCAGGTCATCGCGGCCGCGGTCGCGGTCGTCGTGGTCGTCATCGCCGTGGTCCTCGGCGTCGTCATCTCGAACCGCCCCAAGGACGCTCCGGCGGCGAGCGGCGGAGCAGCAGCGCTGGCGACGCTCGAGAAGCTGCCCGCCACGGTGTACGACGCCGCGGCGGCGCCGGCGCCCGCCCAGGCCCCCGCCAAGGTCGAGGGTGGCGCGCCCCTGACCCAGGACGGCAAGCCCAAGGTCCTCTACGTCGGCGCCGAGTACTGCCCGTTCTGCGCCATGGAACGGTGGGCCCTGATCGGGGCGCTGTCGCGCTTCGGCACCTTCAGCGGCATCACCGAGACGACGAGCTCGAGCACCGACGTCCACCCCGACACCCCGACGTTCTCTTTCAAGGACGCGACCTACACGAGCGACGTGGTCGCCTTCCAGGCCATCGAGACCCAGGACCGCGAGGGCAAGCCTCTCCAGACCCTCGACGGCGAGAACCTCGCGCTCTTCCAGAAGTTCAACCCGGGCGGCGGCATCCCGTGGATCTCGTACGGCGGCACGCACGCGACGAGCGGTGCGACGGTCGATGCCAACGCCTTCGAGGGCAAGACGTACGACCAGATCATCGCCGGGATCAAGGACCCGAGCTCCGACATCGGCAAGACCGTCACACCGGCGATCAACCTGATCACGGCTCAGATCTGCGAGGAGACGAAGGGCCAGCCCTCCAACGTGTGCGCGAGCCAGGGCGTCATGTCGGCGTCCGTCCTGCTCAAGCGGTGACCGTCCGGTGAGCTCACCGCGCGACAGCACCGCGACCGCCGACGTCGACCCGCAGCCCGCTGGTCGCGAGCGGCCGCGATGGCTCCCAGCCGTCTCGCTGGCTCTGGTCGTGGCCGGCTTGCTCGTCTCGGCCTACCTGACGTTCGAGCACTTCACGGCCAACGCCACCCTCGCGTGCAGCATCGGCGGCGTCGTCGACTGCGCGAAGGTCACGACGTCGGCGTGGAGCACCTTCATGGGGGTGCCCGTGGCGCTGCTCGGGCTCCTGTTCTTCATCGTGCTGCTCGGCCTCTGCTGGCCGAGCACGTGGCGCAGGCGTGAGCGCTGGCTCGACCCGGCTCGCCTGGGCTGGGTCACGATCGGCCTCGGCATGGCGCTGTACCTCGTGTGGGCCGAGCTCTACCGGATCCACGCGATCTGCCTGTGGTGCACGGCAGTCCACGTCCTCACGTTCCTGCTCTGGATCATCGTCCTCTTCGGCCAGATCCTGTCGGGCCCGGCCGGTGGGGCCACCGCCGGCGCCGAGGGGGAGTGACGGCATACGTGGCGGTGCCGGTCAGTCGAGACGGCTGATGACGGGCATCTCCTCGGTGTCGACCCCGAGCACCGACTTCTCCTCGGGCTTGGCCGGCAGCACCGTCGCGACGTAGTCACGCAGCGCCTCGTCGATCGGGGTGTCCCGCCCGGCCCGCTCGCTCATGTACCACCGGTGCTCGAGGACCTCGTGGAAGATCTCGGCCGGCTCGAGGCGTCCGGTCAGCTCGCGCGGCACGGCCCGCGTGACCGGCTCGTAGATCTTCGCCAGCCAGTCGTGGGCCACGATCTCCTCGTCCTCGCCCTGACGGTCGGTGGCGGCGGTGTACGCGTCGAGGTCGTTGAGGAGGCGACGCGCCTGGTTCTCGCCGACGTCGAGACCGGTGAGGCGCAGCAGTCGACGCGAGTGGTGCCCGGCGTCGACGACCTTCGGGGTGATGACGATCTCGGTGCCGCCGATGTCGGTCGCGATCGACAGCTCGTCGACGTCGAAACCGAGCTCGTTGAGGCGGCGGATGCGCTCGTCGACCCGCCACCGGTCGCCGAGCTCGAAGCGCTCGGTGCCGGTGAGCGCGTCCCAGAGGGCGTGGTAGCGCTCGATGATCGACGCGGACACCTCGAACGGGTCTGCGTGCTCCTCGAGGAAGCCGCCGGCCGAGAGGTCCATCAGCTCGCCGGCGATGTTGACCCGGGCGATGTCGAGATCGTGCTCGCGTTGCCCGTTGGACAGGCGGGGGTGCAGCTCCCCGGTCTCCGCGTCGACGAGGTAGGCGGCGAAGGAGCCCGCGTCGCGGCGGAACAGCGTGTTGGACAGCGACACGTCGCCCCACCAGAAGCCGTCGAGATGCAGGCGCACGAGGAGCAGCGCGAGCGCGTCCATCAGGCGTACGGCGGTGTCGGGCCGCAGGTTCTGGCTGTAGAGCGCGCGGTACGGCAACGAGAACTGCAGGTGCCGGGTGATGAGGCACGCGTCGAGCGGCTCGCCGTCGGCCGTCGTGCGGCCGTGCACGACTCCGAACGGCTCGACGCTGGGCACGTCGAGGCGGCGCAGGTTGCGCAGCATGGCGTACTCACGGTCGGCGATGTCGTCCTTGATCTCCTTGACGGCCAGGACGCGCGGGCCGAGCTTGACGAAGCGCACGACGTGACGGGAGATGCCCCGCGGGAGGGCGGCGAGGTACGACTCGGGCCATTCCTCGAGGGGCGTCGACCAGGGCAGGTCGAGCAGGGCGGACTCGGGTCTCGCGGTGGTGATCTCGAGGGTCACGCGCTCATCGTGGCACGCTCGCGCGTCAGACGTCGATCGGCCCACAGCGCGAGCGCCCCGAGCGCGAGGAAGAGCCCCGCGATGCCGGCGCAGTTGAGCAGCGTCGCGCCGTACCCGATCTCACCGACGTTGAGGAAGGGGTACGGGTACCAGCTCGTGACCGGGCCGAGCGCCAAGGTCGCGGCGAGCCAGGCGACCGGCCACACGAGCGAGGGCAGCAGGTCGTCGCGGGTCACCGTGGCGCGCGGGCCGAAGGTGAGCCATCCGAGGAAGGTCAGCAGCGGGACGACGACGTGCAGGAGCCGGTCGCAGACCAAGTTGGCTGTCGTGTAGCTCGGCGACGGTGGCAGCGCCATGAACGCGACGACCCCTGTCACGGTGATGCCGACGAGCGAGGCGAGCCGCACGACCCGGAAGAGCTGGGTGTGGGTGCGCCCGCGGATGATCAGGAACATCGACACGGCGACGAGGACGTTCGACTGGATCGTGAAGTAGGAGAAGTAGCGCCGAACCTGCTCGGGCCGTGCGGTCGTGACGGCGCTCGAGTCGAGGATGTTCTCGCCACTGATGACGAGGTAGAGCTGGAGCACGAGGGCGAACACCGCCACGACGAACGTGGCGACGTGCCAGGAACGAGCGACCCTCGGCTGCGTCACGAGTCGGAGCCTAGGGCCTGCGGGCAGCCATAGGTCGGACCCATGGCCCATCCCGCCGGTGCCGGCAGCCGCCGCCCCCCTGGCACGACACCGGGCCGGCGCCCCGTCGAGGGATGCCGGCCCGGCTGCGTGTGCTGTCGGCGCGTCGCGCTCAGTCGCCGATGCGCTCGCCCGACTCCGGGTTGAACAGGTGGACGTGACCCTGCTTGGGCTTGAGGTGCAGGACCTGGCCCTTCTCCGGGGGACGGCGACCGTCGACGCGGGCGATGAACGGCTTGCCCGTCTCCTCGTCGCCGTCGATGTCGATCTGGTGCGCCTTGGTCGAGCCGTAGATGTACGC
This sequence comes from Terrabacter sp. GCM10028922, assembly GCF_042666095.1. Lineage (NCBI taxonomy): Bacteria > Bacillati > Actinomycetota > Actinomycetes > Micrococcales > Intrasporangiaceae > Terrabacter > Terrabacter sp. GCM10028922. Next base: position 52,715 of record NZ_JBHTFG010000008.1, read on the forward strand.
GTCGGCGCCGAGCTCCTCGACGACGTCGACCGTGACAGCCAGGCCGGTGCCGTCCGCGGCGACCTCGAGGTCCTCCGGGCGGACGCCCATCGTGATGTGCTTGCCGACGCCGCCGAGCAGGCCCCGGTCGATCGGCACCGCGTGGCCACCGAAGTCAGCACCCGACTCGGTCAGAGGGACGTCGAGCAGGTTCATGGCGGGAGACCCGATGAAGCCGGCGACGAAGACGTTGGACGGGTGGTCGTACATGCGACGCGGGGTGTCGCACTGCTGGAGCAGACCGTCCTTGAGGACCGCGACGCGGTCGCCCATCGTCATGGCCTCGATCTGGTCGTGCGTGACGTAGACCGTCGTGACGCCGAGGCGGCGCTGCAGCGAGGCGATCTGCGTGCGCGTCTGCACGCGCAGCTTGGCGTCGAGGTTGGACAGCGGCTCGTCCATGAGGAAGACCTGGGGCGAGCGGACGATCGCGCGTCCCATGGCCACGCGCTGACGCTGGCCACCGGAGAGGGCCTTCGGCTTGCGGTCGAGGTACGGCTCGAGGTCGAGGATCTTGGCCGCCTCCTCGACGCGCTTGCGGATCTCGCTCTTGTCGACGCCGGCGATCTTGAGCGCGAAGCCCATGTTGTCGGCGACGGACATGTGCGGGTAGAGCGCGTAGTTCTGGAACACCATCGCGACGTCGCGGTCCTTGGGGGACAGGTTCGTCACGTCGCGGTCACCGATGAGGATGCGTCCGCCGTTGACCTCCTCGAGGCCGGCGAGCATGCGCAGGGAGGTGGACTTGCCACATCCGGAGGGACCGACGAGGACGAGGAACTCTCCGTCCGCGATCTCGATGTTGAGCTTGTCGACGGAGGGGATCGGGTTTCCCGGATACTGCCTCGTCGCGTTGTCGAACGTCACTGTTGCCATGGCTTCTTTGCCTTCCTTCACCGGCAGGAACGTGCCGGACGATCCGTTGTAAAGGTGCTGCCTGCCCAGGTGAGCAGGCATCGTCATCATGGCCCATGCCGAGCGGCTTGGCCACCCCAGGTCCATTGGGGTCGCGGGAGGGCGCTGATCTGGGTCGTGTCCAGAACGTTGCAAAAAGTTGCAGCAAGAGGGTGGATCGGGGTTGCAACTTCTTGCTAGATTTCGCGGACCGGTGGCGGCGTGTGCCACCTGGCTTCAAAGGAGAATCCATGCACAAGCGTGCGCTCGGCGCTGCTGCCGTCACGGGTGTTGCCGCCCTGGCCCTCAGCGCCTGCGGTGGGTCCAGCCCCACCACCCCGTCCAACACCGGCGCCGGCTCCTCGAGCTCCGCTGCCACCACGACCGGTGAGCCCGAGACCCCGACCGGCACCGCTGCTCCCGTCCGTGACGCCAACGTCGACCTCGTCATCTGGACCGATGCCGACCGTTCCAAGGCCGTCCAGAAGTACGCCGACCAGTTCGCCTCCGAGAACGGCGTGTCGGTGAAGGTCCAGATCGCCACGGACACCCGGACCCAGTTCAAGGACGCGACCAAGGTCGGCAAGGGCCCGGACGTCATCGTCGGCGCCCACGACTGGCTCGGCGAGCTCGTCCAGAACTCCACCGTCGCCCCGGTCAACCTCGCGTCCGACGTCGCCGACAAGTTCCTGCCGAACGCCATCGCGGCCACGAAGTTCAACGGCCAGTCCTACGGCGTGCCCTATGCCGTCGAGAACATCGGCCTCATGTACAACAAGGACCTCGTCCCGAACCCGCCCAAGACCATGGACGAGCTCGTCGCCACCGGCGAGAAGCTCGTCAAGGAGGGCAAGGCCAAGCAGGTCCTCTCGCAGTTCGTCTCCAAGGTCGGCAACGCGTACTTCGCCTACCCGTACCTCTCGGCCTTCCCCGAGGGTGGCATCTTCGCCACGAAGGACAACGGCGACTACGACCCCAACAAGCTGCTGGTCAACAGCGGCGGCTCCGTCAAGGGAGGCGAGGTCCTCGCCGAGCTCGGGAAGAAGAAGATCCTCTCGACGAACGTCGACGACACGAACCAGGACGCCCTCTTCGACACGAAGGCCGCGCCGTTCATGATCAGCGGCCCGTGGAGCGTGGCGAAGGCCAAGGAAGCCGGCATCAACTACGGCATCGCCCCACTGCCGAGCCTCGCCGGCGGCGGCGCGATGAAGCCGTTCCTCGGTGTGCAGATGTTCTACGTCTCGAGCAAGGCCAAGAACGCCGCCCTCGCGCAGGAGTTCGTCACGAACTACATCCCGCGCAAGGACGTCCAGCTGGCCCTCTTCGAGGTCGGCAAGCGTCCGCCGGCCCTCAAGGAGGCGTACGACGAGGTCAGCGCGAGCGACCCCGACGTCAAGGCGTGGTACGAAGCCGGTGTCGACGGCAAGCCGATGCCGAACATCCCCGCGATGAACTCGGTCTGGGGTCCGTTCGGCCAGGCGACCGCCGACATCATCGCCGGCAAGGCCGGCGCCAAGGCGCGGCTCGACGCCGCCGCCAAGGAGATCGCGGCCAACATCGCCAAGGGCTGAGTTCCCTTGACCTGACAGGGTTCCGGGGTCCGCGCCAGTCGCGGGCCCCGGGCCCCTGGGCCGCACGCGCCCCGGCTGTGGGCGAGCCTCGCCGACGATTCGCCCGTGGCGGCCCACCAGGGGAGTCCTCGCGCTCCTACTTCGTGAATCTTCGGCAACGGCGCCGAGTCGGCGCAAAAGGACGTGTCCCATGACCAAGCCCATCGCGCTCGCGATCAAGTGGGTACTCATCGTCGCGACGCTGGGAGCCCTCCTGTGGATCGCCATCCAGCTCGCCGCGGCAGGCAACACGATGGCAGTCGTCATCGCGGGACTCGTGGGGATGGGGATCCTCGCGGTGTACGCGACACGACGCGCCGTCCCCCTCAAGTACCTCGTGCCGGGTCTGCTCTTCATGACCCTGTTCCAGCTGTTCCCGGTGGTCTACACCGCGAACCTCTCCCTCTCGAACTACGGTGACGGGCACCTCAACTCCAAGGAGGAGTCGGTCACCGACATCATCGCCCAGTCGGTGCGTGAGGTGCCCGACACCCCGCGCTACAAGATGTCGATCGCGACCGCGGAGGGCGGTGACCCCACGAGCGCCGACCTCGTCCTGCTGCTGACGAAGCCCGACGGGTCCACGTTCGTCGGTGACAAGGCCGGCCTCACGCCGCTGCCTGCGACGGGCGTCGAGAAGACGCCCGTCGGCAAGATCACCAAGGCCCCCGGCTACACGGTTCTCAACGCCCGGCAGGCCAACGCCCGCAGCAAGGACCTGTCCGCGATCGCCGTGCCGACGACCGGCGGCGGCGGCGTCAAGCCCGTCGGGCTCTCCGAGGCCTTCGAGGGCAAGGCGACCGTCACCTACGACGCCGCGGCCGACAAGCTCACGGACTCATCCACGCAACCGCCCTCGGTGTACGCGCCGAAGGACGCCCGCTGGGTCAACGTCGCGGACCCGACCCAGTCGTTCCCCCAGGGCTGGAAGGAGAGCGTGGGTCTCGCGAACTACACGCGCATCTTCACCGACAGCACGATCCGCGCGGGCTTCCTCAGCATCTTCGCCTGGAACGTCATCTTCGCCGTCGTCTCGGTGCTCTCAACCTTCTTGCTCGGCATGCTCATCGCGCTGCTCTTCAACGACCCGCGACTCAAGGGAAAGGCGATCTACCGGTCCCTGCTGATCCTGCCGTACGCACTGCCGGGCTTCGTGACGGCGCTGGTCTGGAAGGGCATGTTCAACCAGGACTACGGCATCATCAACCAGACGCTCGGCCTCGGTATCGACTGGCTCGGCACCGATCTCGGTGCCAAGGCGGCGATCCTCATCACCAACCTGTGGCTCGGCTTCCCGTACATGTTCATCGTCTGCACGGGCGCACTCCAGTCCATTCCGCAGGACGTCCGTGAGGCCGCGACCATCGACGGCGCCAACGCCTTCCGGACGCTGCGCTCGATCATCATGCCGCTGCTGCTCGTGGCCGTCGGCCCGCTGCTGCTCGCGTCGTTCGCGTTCAACTTCAACAACTTCGGGCTCATCTACCTGCTCACCAAGGGCGGCCCGTTCAACGGAGCGGACACCTCGATCGGCTCGAGCGACCTGCTCATCACGTATGCCTACCGACTGGCCTTCTCGGGAAGCGCGCCGAACTACGGCTTCGCCGCAGCGGTCTCGGTGGTCATCTTCCTGCTCGTGGCCCTGATGAGCATCCCCGGCTTCCGTCGCACCAAGGCTCTCGAGGAGGTCAACTGATGTCGACCGTCAACGCTCCCGTCCCAGCCGACCCGCGGATGGACGCCCGCGTGCAGGAGGAGACGGGCGGCACGACGCCCGCCTCCCCGAAGCGGCGAGGCCTCGGCGGCTCCGTGTGGTGGCGCCACGCCCTGGGCATCCTCGCCCTGGTCTGGGCGCTCTTCCCGATCCTGTTCATCTACTCGGCCGCGACGAACCCCAGCGGCACCCTCAACACGGCGAGCCTGCTGCCGTCGGGCTTCTCGACGAAGAACTTCACCGACCTGTTCAACGACAGCTCGCGCCCGTTCTGGAGCTGGTACAAGAACTCGATGATCATCTCGCTCGTCGGGGCGCTCGCGGCGGTGTTCATCGGCGGCTGCGCGGCGTTCGCCTTCTCGCGCCTGCGGTTCACGGGTCGCCGTGCGGGCATGATGGCGCTGCTGCTGACGACCTTCTTCCCGGCCCTGCTCGCCATCGTCGCGATCTACATCATCTTCGCCGGCATCGGTGACGCCCTGCCGGCCTTCGGCCTCAACACGATCACGGGGCTGGTCCTCGCCTACCTCGGTGGCGCCCTGGGCGCCAACGTCTGGCTCCTCAAGGGCTACTTCGACACGGTCCCGCGCGAGCTCGACGAGGCCGCCATCGTGGACGGGGCGAGCCACGTGCGCATCTTCTTCACGATGACCCTGCGCCTCGTCATGCCGATCCTCGTCACCGTCTTCATGCTCGTCTTCGTCGGCCTCTACGGCGAGTTCATGCTCGCGAGCGTCTTCCTCACCGACGTCGAGAACCAGACGCTCGGTGTGGGTCTCTACGGCATGACGCTCGGCAACGACGCGAACACCCTCTTCGGACGGTTCACGGCGGGAGCCCTGCTGGGCTCCATTCCGGTCATGCTGCTCTACCTGGCGTTCCAGAGGCAGCTCGTCGGCGGCCTCACCACGGGATCGGTCAAGTGAGCCCTGCCTCGACCCGACAGCCGACGTGGCTGAGCCAGCCGCACCACGACGGGTCGGGGCGGTACGTCTCCAACGAGACGCCCCGCCTCGGCGACCGTGTCGACGTCCTCGTCCGGGTCCCGCTCGAGGCGGGGGTCGAGGCCGTCCACGTGCGCACGGCACCGGACGGCGAGGCGATCTTCTCCGCGGCGAAGAAGGTGCGCACGACGGCGAGCGACGACTGGTGGCGCGCCACGCTGACGTGCCACAACCCCACGACGAACTACCGGTTCCTGCTGACGGGCGGCCCGACGGCATACGCGTGGCTCAACGGCAGCGGCGTCCACGAGCGCGACGTGCCGGACGCGAGCGACTTCCGGCTCGTCGCCCACGACTCGCCGCCGCCCGACTGGGCACTCGGCTCGGTCGTCTACCAGATCTTCCCGGACCGGTTCGCGCGCTCGAAGAGAGCCGACAAGCACGCAACGCCCGACTGGGCGATCCCTGCTGCCTGGTCCGACCGGGTCGACCTCAGCCCGAGGGGGGTCGCCCACCAGCTCTACGGCGGAGACCTCGACGGCATCACCGAGCACCTGGACCACCTCGAGGCGCTCGGTGTCGACGTCGTCTACCTGACGCCGTTCTTCCCGGCGCGCTCGAACCACCGCTACGACGCGTCGTCCTTCGAGCAGGTCGACCCGCTCCTCGGTGGGGCGCCGGCGCTGCGCCGGCTCACGGAGGCCGCGCACGAGCGGGGCATGAAGGTCATGGGCGACTTCACGACGAACCACACGGGCAACGCCCACGAGTGGTTCCTCGCCGCGGCCGGCCCGGACGGCAAGAGCAGGCCGGAGCGCGACTACTACATCTGGGAGGACGGCACGTACGTCGCCTGGCTCGGAGTGCCCTCGCTGCCGAAGCTCAACCACCTCAACTCGGCCCTGCGCCACCGGATCTTCGAGGACCCGCAGGGGGTCGTGCGCAAGTGGCTCGGCCGCTCCGGAGGGCTGGACGGCTGGCGCGTCGACGTCGCCAACATGACCGGCCGGTGGCGAGCCACCGACGTCAACCATGACGTCGCCCGCCAGATGCGCGACGTCATGGGCCGCGTCGCCCCCGACGCGCTGCTCGTCGGCGAGCACTTCCACGACTACACCGCCGACGTCCCGGGCGACGGCTGGCACGGTGTCATGAACTACGCCGGCTTCTGTAAGCCGGCCTGGACGTGGCTGCGCCGGGAGCCGAAGGACCCGCGCTTCCTCGGCGCGCCCGTCCCGCTGCCCCATCTCGAAGCGGGTGCCGTCGCCGACACGATGCGCGACTTCACGTCACGCATCCCGTGGCAGTCGCTCGTGCACTCCTTCAACCTCATCGGCTCGCACGACGTGCCGCGCATCCGGACCAACGTCGGGGCCGCGCTCGTCGAGGCCGCGGCCGGCCTGCTCTTCACCTTCCCGTCGATGCCGATGCTCACCTACGGCGACGAGATCGGCATGGAGGGCACGTTCGGCGAGGATGGACGCCGTCCGATGCCCTGGGACGAGAACGACTGGGACTCAAGCGCGCTCGCGACCTACCGAGGCCTCATCGCAGCCCGTCAGCGGTCCGTGGCGCTGCGTCGCGGTGGTCTGCGCTGGGTGCATGCCGATGGCGACGCCATGGTCTACCTCCGTGAGGCCCTGGACGAGGTCGCCCTCGTGCACATCGCGCGCGCCGCGCACGAGCCGGTCGTCCTCGACCCGCGACACCTCGCCGGGATCGACGCGGGCGCGTCGGCATACGGACGGGCCCCGAAGGTCGGCAAGCGTGCTGTCACACTGAGCGCCACTGGGCCCGGCGTCTCCATCTGGACGTGGCGCCCCACCGACGACGGGCCCCGGCACGTCCGACGAAGGCGGAGGTGACATGAAGGCACGACTGCGCGACATCGCCGACCAGGCGAGTGTGTCCGAGGCCACCGTCTCACGCGTGCTCAACGGCAAGCCCGGAGTGGCCGAGTCGACCCGGCAGGCCGTGCTGACAGCCCTCGATGTCCTCGGCTACGACCGCCCGAGCCGCCTGCGCCGCAAGAGCGCCGGTCTCGTCGGGCTCATCGTGCCCGAGCTGACCAATCCGATCTTCCCGGCCTTCGCCCAGATCATCGAGAACTCCCTTGCGCAGAACGGCTACACGCCCGTCCTCTGCACGCAGGTCGCCGGCGGGGTCCACGAGGACGACTACGTCCAGATGCTCCTCGAGCGCGGCGTGGCCGGCATCATCTTCATCTCGGGCCTGCACGCCGACACGACGACCGACCCCTCCCGCTACGTCGCGCTGCGCGAGCGCAACCTGCCTCTCGTCCTCGTCAACGGCTTCATCGAGAGCGTCGACGCGCCGTTCATCAGCAACGACGACGTCGCCTCGATGGGTCTCGCGCTCGAGCACCTCGTCAGCCTCGGGCACCGCGAGATCGGCCTCGCCGTCGGCCCCGACCGCTACGTGCCCGTCATCCGCAAGATCGCCGGCTTCCGCCACTCGATGCAGGAGCTGACGGGCCGGTCCGACGTCGACGACCTCATCGAGCGCTCGCTCTTCACCGTCGAGGGCGGCGCGACCGCCGCGGGCCGACTGCTCGACCGCGGCGCCACGGCCGTCGTCTGCGGTTCGGACCTCATGGCGCTCGGCGCGATCCGCGAGGCCCGCAAGCGCGGCTTCCAGGTGCCACGAGACTTCTCCGTCATCGGCTACGACGACTCGACCCTCATCGCGTTCACCGACCCGCCCCTCACGACCGTACGCCAGAGCGTCAACGCGATGAGTGCCGCGACGGTTCGCGCCCTGCTCGACGAGATCGCCGGGCAGCCTTCTCCCCGTGCGGAATACGTCTTCCGTCCGGAGCTCGTCGTGCGCGGTTCGACGGGCGCCGTCCGCCGACGCTGAGCCCGGCACGGTCAGGCCGGCCGCGAATGCCGGGTGGCCCGGTCTCGTGGATCAGCCCGGCACGTGGGTGGCGGAGCAGATCTCGCCGAGGCGGGTCAGCACCCCCGGGACGGCGGTCTCGTCGTCGACGCGGTAGCGGGCGGCGGTCGTGCCGGTGCCGACCTTGATCGTCACGTCCTCGGGGCGCCTCATCCGCATGAACGCATCCTCGTCGGTGACGTCGTCGCCGAGGTAGACGCGCGTCACGGCACCGACGTGGCGGCCGAGAGCCGTGACGGCGGAGCCCTTGTCGGCGTGCGAGACCGACAGCTCGAGCACCGCCTTGCCCTTGAGCACCTTGACGCCGGGGTGGTCGAGGGCGAGCTTTCGCGCGTCCGCGATGGCCGCGTCACCCACCTCGCGTGGGAGGCCGCGGACGTGGACGACGACGGCGGCCGACTTGTACTCGATGCCGGCGTCGGGGTGGTGCTCCTTGACGAGGCCCTCGATGTCGGCTCGCAGCTCGGCGAGCGTCACCTCGTCGTCCGGCGTCACCGCGGCGGCCTCCATGGCTTCGCGCACCGCGGCACTCGACGACTCGGCGCCATGGCTGCCGATGAGCACGATGGGCTCCTCGACCGCGATGCCGGTGAGGGTGCGGAGCGTCTCGAGGTCGCGTCCCGAGACGACGGCGACGTGCACGCCGGGCAGATCGGCCAGGGCGCGGAGCGTGTTGATCGTGCCCGGCTGGGGCGTGGCCTTCATCGGGTCGGCGTCGAAGCCGGCCAGCACCCCGTCGAAGTCGGTCGCGACGAGCAGCGTCGGGGCTGCCGCGGCGAGCTCGAGGGCCTCCGTGGTCAGTGGGCCGGCGTTCACGAGCGCACGCTCCTCGCCGGCGTTCCGGCCGCTCCGGCCGCTTCGGCCGCTTCGGCGGGCGCGGGCATGAGGGGGGTCTCCTGCGCGTGCGGGGTCGGTCGGCCGCGCGTCTCGGGCCTCGGCTGGTCCGGCGCGGCGTCGAGGGCCGCGAGGTAGCGGGCCGCCCAGCGCTGCACGTCGTGGTCGGCGACGCGGCGCCGCAGCGCCTTCATGATCCGTTGCTTGTCCTTGGCCGGCGTGTTGACGGCCCGCAGGATGGTCTGCTTGAGGCCCTCGATGTCGTGCGGGTTGCAGGCGAACGCCTGGTGCAGCTCGTGCCAGGCGCCGGTGAACTCCGAGAGCACGAGCGCGCCGCCGAGGTCGTGCCGGCACGTGACGTACTCCTTGGCGACGAGGTTCATGCCGTCACGCAGGGGAGTGACGAGCATGACGTCGGCGGCCTGGAAGAGCGCCGCCATCTCCTCGCGCGGGTAGGAGTGGTGCATGTAGTGCACCGCCGGAGCACCGATCTTGCCGAGCTCTCCGTTGATGCGGCCGACGGTCTGCTCGATCTCCGCCCGGAGGTTGCGGTAGGCGTCGACCCGCTCCCGGCTCGGCGTCGCGACCTGGACGAGGGTGACCTCCGGCGGACCGAGATGGCGCTCGGAGAGGAGCTCCTCGTAGGCCTTGAGGCGGTGCCGGATGCCCTTGGTGTAGTCGAGTCGGTCGACGCCGAGCATGAGCACCTCGGGGTCACCGACGCTCGCCCGGATCTCGCGGGCGCGTGCCATGACGTCGGGCCGCTTGGCGAGCTCCTCGAGCCCCTGGAAGTCGACCGAGATCGGGATCGCGGCGGCTCGGACCTGCCGGTGCGCGCCCTCGACGGTGACGCGGTCGCGCTTCGTCGAGGCGCCGAGCAGCTGGCGGCAGGCGCGCACGAAGTTGCGGGCGTCGGCCTGGCGCTGGAACCCGAGGAAGTCGGCCCCGAGAAGGCCCTCGAGAAGCTGGGCCCGCCACGGCAGCTGGGCGAAGAGCTCGACGGGCGGGAACGGGATGTGGTTGAACCAGCCGATGCGCACGTCGGGACGCAGCTTGCGCACGAGCGCCGGGACGAGCTGCAGCTGGTAGTCCTGCACCCAGACGCGGGCACCCTCGGCGGCCACCTGCGCCACGGCCTCGGCGAACCGTTCGTTGACGGCCTGGTAGCTCGCCCACCACTCGCGATGGAACGTCGCCGGCACGATGACGTCGTGGTAGATCGGCCACAACGTGTCGTTGGAGAAGCCCTCGTAGTAGTCGCGGATCTCGTCGGCCGACAACGACACGGGGTGCAGGTGGATGCCGTCCTCGTCGAACGGCTCGGGCGCCTCGCCGGCGTCACCGGCCCAGCCGACCCAGGCCCCGGGCTGGGTGCGCATCACCGACTCCATCGCCGTCACGAGGCCACCGGGGCTGCGACGCCACTCGACCTCTCCGTCATCGGCGACGACCTTGTCGACGGGAAGGCGGTTCGCCGCGATGACGAGGTCGTAGGTCGGTCCTGCGGGCGGCACCCAATCAACTCCTGCTGTTCGAGAGGCGGTCGTCGTGCCTGGCGGTGCTCCGGCCGGGGGCCGGAGCGGTGCTGCGTGACACGAACGGTCTCACTCTAACGAGCGAAGGTGGCGCCCGGTCCGGTCCCGCTCTAGGGTCGAGTCAGGGCATCTCGGGTGGTGGGAAACCGCACGAGGGCATCGCGCCGAGGTGAAGGAGTCGCCGTGAAGATTTCGGACGTGCTGCGCAGCAAGGGCAGCGAGGTCATCACCATCAGGCCCGACGACACCGTCTCGAGGCTCCTCGACCTGCTCGCAGAGCACCGAATCGGTGCCGTCGTCGTCAGCATCGACGGCAGCAGCGTCGACGGCATCGTGAGCGAGCGCGACATCGTGCGCCACCTGCACAGCAGCGGCACGAGCGTGCTCGACGCGCCGGTCTCGCAGATCATGACGAGCGAGGTCACCACCGGCTCGGCCAGTGACAACATCGCCGACCTCGCCGGCACGATGACCGAGATGCGCGTGCGGCACGTGCCCATCGTCGACGCCGACGGCCGGTTGACGGCCATCGTCAGCATCGGCGACATCGTCAAGCACCGGCTCTCCGAGCTGCAGTCCGAGCGCGACCAGCTTCGCGACTACATCACACACTGACCGCCGAACGCACGGACGAACGAACCCGGACGAAGCCGGGCGCAACGGGACACTCTGCGGCGCGCGGTCACGGGGTTCATCCGCGAGCCCCCCGGTCGCTTACCGTAGGGGCATGACCGCGTACGACCGCACCGAGCGGGTGCAGGGCCCCCGCGCGGGCGTGCGCACCGGTGGGGTCCCCGTGGGCGCGGGCGGTGCCGCCTGGGGCCAGCGCATCGGCCGCTACCGCCTCCTCGAGGAGATCGGCGAGGGCGGCATGGGGGTCGTGCACCTGGCGCTCGACCCGCGCGGACGTGCCGTCGCGATCAAGGTCCTGCGCGCCCACGTGGCCAACGACGCCGACGCCCGGCAGCGCCTGGCCCGCGAGGTGGAGACGCTCTCACGCATCCGTGACGCCCGCGTCGCGAGCGTCATCGACGCCGACGTCATGGCGCCGCGCCCCTACATCGTGACCCGTTACGTGCCCGGCCCGGCGCTCGACGAGGTCGTCGAGGACCACGGGCCGATGGCGCCGGGCGAGCTGCTGCGCCTCGCCCGCGGGGTCGCCGAGGCGATCCGCAGCATCCACGCGTGCGGCGTCGTGCACCGCGACATTAAACCCGGCAACGTCCTGATCGAGGACGGTGAGCCGGTCCTCATCGACTTCGGGATCGCGCACCTGCAGGACGACGTGCGACACACCGTGGGCGGCCTCGTGATGGGCACCCCCGGCTACCTCTCGCCCGAGCTCGTCGAGGGTGCGGCCATCACCGACGCCACCGACTGGTGGGGGTGGGCGGCCACCATCACGTATGCCGCGTCGGGCCGTCCGCCGTTCGGCCGTGCCCGCATGGACGCCGTCCTCACGCGCGTACGCGCCGGCGACGTCGACCTCGACGGCGTCGACCCACGCCTCGTGCCGCTCCTGCGCGCGTCGCTGTCGCCCGACCCGCGCCACCGCCCGTACGCCGACGAGGTCATCGCCGCGCTCGAGCTGTATGCCGCGGGCCGGGCGGCGACCGTGCCGACCCCGAGCGGCGGGCCATGGGACCACGACCGCCCGACGGTCATCCCCGGCGAGACACAGGTGCTCCAGAACGGCGGCACCGCCGTCATGCCGCCTGTGACGCCGACGGCCGCGCAACCCGTCGTCGACACGAACGTGCGGTGGGCACCCCCACCGACCGGTCCGCGGGCACCGGAGCCCGACCACACGGCATACGGCAGCGGGTGGGACGAGCCGGAGGCCCCGGAGTCCGAGCACCACTGGCCCGAGGAGGAGTGGGACGACGACGAGGGGCTGCCCGAGCGTGAGGGCGACCCGCGCATCGGTATGCCGATGCGCACCGGCCTGCTCATGGGGGTCGCGATCGCGTGGATCGGGGCGCTCATGGCGTGGCCCGGCGTCGCGCTGCTCGTTCTCGTCGGGCTGTCGGTCCTCGCCCGCGCGACCGACCGGTCCGTGACGGCGCTCGTGCTGCGCCGCTACGACTACGGGCGGCGCCGCAGCGACGTGCCGTATGCCGTCGTGTCGAGCCCGTGGCACCTCGTCGTCGGCATCATCGCGACGGCCGTCGGCCTGGTGCTTCCCGTCGCCGTGGCGCTCGCCGGCATTTTCGCCAGCGCGCTCCTGCTCGCCGGCGCGCGAGGCACCGAGCTCGGTCCGGGGGCGCCGGTCACGCTCGCGGTGGGCGGTTTCCTGGGGCTCTTCATGCTGTGGCGGGGGCCCGGGGGAGCGTCGCTGCGGCGCGGGTCACGCTCGATGGCCAGACGTCTCGTGCCGGCCGGGCTGGCGGCACAGGTGGTCCCCACCGTCCTCACGGCCTTCGGTCTCGTCGTGGCCCTCGTCGCGCTGCAGCGCGGGGCGAGCCTCACCTGGGACCCGTTCGCGACCGACCCGTTCGGCCCCTAGGGGGACCCCGAGCGCCCGTGAACGGCCCCAGAACGGCCCCGCGGCACATCGCGTTCGCATCAAGAAAAGATCACGAAAAGATCTCGACTTCTGTTGTGTCGCCCTGTGAGCGTCGCGTACCGTCGGTGCGGCGGTCCCGACCTTCGGGTCGGAACGGGATCTCACCACTCGATTCCGGGCCGCTTCCTGGCGTCCGGCTCCACACGAACGCACCACAACTTCACATGGACACCCAACAATCCGTTCCCTGCCCGCGCCGAGCCTCGCCAGCCAGGGATGCAGCTCACACAGTGGGCCGGGCGAGGACGGGGGAACCAGTGTGGCCAGTGAGTGCATGTGTGTTTGAGCGCATGGCAGAGGACGAGATCTGGCCTTGGGGTGAAGTCGCGCACGCGGCGGGGCACCTGACGCCCTAATCCGACAGCTAACCCCGGAGGCGCGCGTCAGGAAGGACTCACCCATGCAGTACCTGTCCAAGCATGCTGCCGCCAAGAAGGTCTCGGTCAAGCAGCGCATCGCGGGAGTCGGCATCGCCGGCGCCGCCACCGTCGTCGCCGGCATCTCCACCGCGGGGTCGGCCAAGGCCTCCTCGGTCTGGGATCGCGTCGCCCAGTGCGAGTCTGGCGGCAACTGGCACATCAACACCGGAAACGGCTACTACGGCGGCCTCCAGTTCCACCCCGCCACGTGGCGCGGCTTCGGTGGCACGAAGTACGCCTCACGCGCCGACCTCGCCTCGAAGTCCCAGCAGATCGCCATCGCGCAGAAGGTGCTCGCGGTCCAGGGCCCCGGCGCCTGGCCCGTGTGCTCGCAGCGGGCCGGTCTGACACGCGCCAACGGCGGCGCTGTCTCCGTCTCGCCGTCGAACGACAGTGCACCGGTGACGACGAAGAAGGTCACCAAGAAGAAGGTCACGAAGAAGAAGACGTACGCCACGACGTCGACGAGCTACTCCGGCAAGGGCGCCAAGTTCACCGTGCGCCGCGGCGACTCGCTCAGCAAGCTCGCGGTTCGCCACGACGTGAAGGGCGGCTGGAAGGCGCTGTACAAGGCCAACACGGCACGGGTCTCCGACCCCGACCTGATCTACGTGGGTCAGGTACTGCGTCTGCCGTGAGTTCCTGATAGAACAGTTCCGGACGGCCTCGTGCGACCAACCCCTGGGTTGCGCGAGGCCGTCCAGCTGCGAGCCTGCTGGGTCCGGTCGCACCGTGGTGTGGGCGTATGCCGCCCGGCTCGGTTACGCTTTCGCCCGTCCGCGGCGCGACGCCGGGGGCGTGCTGGCGTGGCGCAATCGGTAGCGCACCTGTCTTGTAAACAGGGGGTTGGGGGTTCGAGTCCCCCCGCCAGCTCCAATCTGCTTGGTACACAAGGAAATTCGGTCACCATCCCCACCGGTTGGCACCTGTCATCTGGATGGCAGGTGGTGAGGGCCCCAAAAGTGGGCCTGACCTGCGGAAACGTCCGGTTTCGGCGCGTCGGGTTCGGTCCTTGTGTCCGCTCGTGTGCCGGAGACTGAGCGTCGAATCGCACATGGATCGCACGAAATCTGCGTGCCAGACGGGCGCCTGGTGTGTCATGTCAGCTCGAGGCCACGAGCAGGTCGAGCAGCTCGCCGATCGTCGCTTCACGGCCTACGCGTTGCCGCAGTGGCAGATGGTGCTGGATCCGGTAACGGTTGCGTCGGCCGTCCTTCTCCTTGACGACGTACCCGGCCTCGGTCAGCTCGGTGACGATGCCGAACACCGTTCGCTCGGTGAGGCCGAGTACCTCGGCGACATCTCGTAGCCGCAGTCCCTGGTCGTGGGCGATGCAGACCAGGACACGAGCATGGTTCGTCAGGAAGCTCCACTCTGCACCCATTCGCGCAGTATAGCAAACTTATTCTAGAAATTGATTGCTAGTTAGCAGTTGCAGGCGTAGCGTCGAGACCACCAATGCAGGGGCCCGCCCCGTGGCCGACGGACAACGCTCGAGCGTGAGCTCGTCAGGTTCGACCAGTCATGCCGAGCTTCAGGAGCGCCCCTCAGCCACCGTCGCAACCGCGCGACAGAGAGGCCCAGTCATGGACACCAAGTCACTCCCCTACCCCCTGCACATCACCGGTGAGCTCGCCCCGACGCTGAGCCGGGGCCTCTGGCTGGTCAAGTGGTTGCTCGCGATCCCGCACTACGTCGTTCTGATGTTCCTGTGGCTGGCGTTCGCGGTGGTGAGTGTGATCGCGTTCTTCGCGATCCTCTTCACCGGCCGGTACCCGGTGGGGTTGTTCACGTTCAATGTCGGCGTTCTGCGCTGGTCATGGCGTGTGGGCTTCTACTCCTACAGCGCCCTGGGCACCGACCGTTACCCGCCCTTCACGCTCAAGGACGTCCCCGACTACCCGGCCCGGCTCGAGGTCGACTACCCGACGTCGCTCTCGCGCGGGCTCGTGCTCGTGAAGTGGTGGCTGCTCGCCCTGCCCCACTACCTGATCATCGGGGTCTTCACTGGTGCCGCGTTCGGCGGCTACAACCAGGTCAACCACGGCAATGCGTGGCTGTACGGCTCCGGCCTGATCGGTCTGATCGTCCTGATCGCCGGGATCGTCTTGCTGTTCGCCGACCACTACCCGCGCGGCCTGTACGACCTCGTGCTGGGGATGAACCGCTGGGTCTTCCGCGTCGCCGTCTACGCCGGCCTGATGACCGATGCCTACCCGCCGTTCCGGCTCGACATGGGCGGCCCCGAACCCTCTGCCGTCTCCGCGCCCGACAAGGCCCCGCTGACGCCAGCGCCAGTCGTCTCGTGACCGCTGCGCCCGCTGAGCGAACCATGCCGGGCACCACCGAATACCCGAACCGCAAGGAGCATGATCCGGGCAGCTGAGCTGTACTGGGAACGTCATGGTGTGACGCGGCGTAGAGTCGGCAGTGCGCCACGAACGCGTCTAGTTTTGGTTATCCGCAAGCCGCCGATTTCGTTGATGGGCAGAGTCTTTCGGCACGACCAGGTGAGCTGCGATTCATCAGGTCCTGTCGGTTGGGGGGGCAACCACCTGAAGGAGAACGCTGATGAACGGCTCGATACCTCAAAACGGAATCGACGCTGGCCTCCAGGACCTGCAGTTCATCGCCGAGGCGTTCGCCTCCCTCGGAGCGCTTTTGGCGTCTGCAGTCGCGGCCGACCCGTTCGAAGCGATCACCACGGCAGCCCGGGACCAGCTCTTGGGTGCGGCGGGGGCCAGCATCACCACATTTCAGCAAGACCGCTTTGTGACGGTGGCCGCCACCGACGATCGGACCAGGCAGGCCGACGCGATCCAGTACGAGCTGGGGTCCGGACCGTGCATCGACGCCATCCTCCAGGCGACGATGTACCGCCCCCGCGACCTGCGCACCGACGATCGGTGGCCCAGCTACGGGCGTCGTGTCGCGGACGAGCTCGGGCTGGACAGCATGCTGTCCTACCGGATGCAGCTTCCCTCCCAGGACACAGTGGCCGGCCTCAACGTGTACGCCGAGGGCGCTGACGGGTTCACGGAGAGCGACGCAGTGGTTGGGATGTTGCTGGCGACTCACGGCGCACAGGCGGCATCCCTGGTGCTGTACGACCGCCGCGTCCAAAGCCTCGAGAAAGCGCTCGCCAGCAACCGTCGCATCGGGATCGCCATCGGCGTCCTGATGTCCTCGCACAAGCTCACGGACGAGCAGGCGTTCGACCTGCTCCGCGTCGCCGGCCAGAACACGAACCGAAGTCTCACCGAGATCGCCCATGACGTGATCGAGACCGGCACGTTGGACGTGACCCCGCCCCGTTGGCCGACGGGCTGACTCGCGTACTGCCGCGGCTCACGATAGTAGGTCCAACACGTCGGGCATCCGGTGCACCGGGGCGTTGCTGCGCACCGACGCCGACTGGGATCAGTCGGCGGCGTCTCCCCATGCCCGGAGGAGTTCGGGTGTCACCGAGACGCCAACGCCGGTGACCCTGCGGGCGATCCTCGTGGGCGGTGCAGCTTGGTCGCCCTCGAGCATGCCGGTCGAGCTCGAGGCGTGGGCGTCCCACGCCGACATCGCGCCGCGCGACCCTGGACTCGCGGCCGCGCTGCGCCAGTTCCTCCCGCGCGCAGCCTCGTTCGCACCGGCGGCCCGCGACGCGCACGGGCGCCAGCTGCTCGGACGCGTGCTCTCCTCGGTCGCTCCGCAGCCACCGGCGGGGCACCACCCCGAGACCGTCCTGCGAGCCGTTGCCGCCGAGCGGTACCGCCGCGACCTCATCCGGATAGTCCGCGACCAGCGACTGCGCGACGCGGTCCTGCCCCGCGAGCACTGACCCGCCACCGTGGCGCGACCGATCTGACGGTTCGTGCGGCCGTGACAGCTCGATCTGGTCGGCGCTTCGGTCGACGTCGTCGACGAGGCGGATCACCTGGGTCCTTCACTCGCGTCGGTGGTTTCACGTCCCAGATCCCCTGAGAGCGGCGCATCTGATACGCGGTCACCAGGGCTCTCGACCCGCGCCAGCGGACCGACGTCGCGGACATGCACGAACTGCCAGGGGGAAACGAGGTAGATCCCTCCGGCGAGCAGGGTGAGTGCAGTCCCGATCGCGCAGACCTGCGTCATGACCTTGGCGGTCCTGGCCTCGAGCCTGTGCCGCGCGAGGGCGAGCAGGCCGAGTCCGGCCAGGACCCCGCCGATGTTGACGATGATGTCGGTGGTGTCCGACCTCCCGACGGCCAGGACGTACTGGGTGCCCTCCAGGGCGAGGCTCGTGCCGGCCGCCGAGACTGCGGCCGTCCACCATCGCCGCGCTGGTGCGAGAAGGCCGACGTAGAGGCCGAACGGGATGAAGAGCACGACGTTCACGACGACCTCGAGGGGGGCGCTGGCACCGGCCTCGCCGGTGCGCGCGAACGGAACCAGCTTGATCATCCGGTCGCCGCCGACCCACGGGACGTTGAGCTTCCACAGCACGGTCCACACGAGAAGGACGAGGTAGACCACGAACAGGGCGACCAGAGGCACTGTGGCGAGGGACCGCGTCCTGCCGGCTGCACCTTCTTGCGTCGTCTGTTCGGTAGTGGCGGTCAAGGCACCCGGGTTCGCCGTCGGCCGTGGCTCGGCCAGGTGGCATCGGCGAGTCACTCCTGCATCCTCGGGTCGTGGGACGGGTCGGCATACATGGCCGGGCAGCCACGGTCGACGGCGTGGCGACGCAGCTCGAAGTGCCAGGACTCGTTGGCGTAGATCTGACACAAGCCGTACCTCGCCCCGTGCTCCGAAAGCCAGGTCGTGGCATCGAGGTCCCCGATGTCGACCGCCTCTCCGGACACGTGAGGAGACGTGGCGGGGGTCGCGACCCAGCGGGCAGTCTCCGCGCTTGTGCCGTACTTCGTGACCGCCTCGTGGAGGAGCTGCTCCTGGTATGCCGACGAGCGCCAGCCGCTGTTGACGTGGAGCGTCACGCCGTCATCCGCGGCGTCCGATGCCGCCCCGCGGAGAGCACCGAGAAGCGCTGGGTCCAGGTTCGTCACAGCCGGGTACCTGTCGTCGAAGGCGCTGACGCCATCGGGGAGGTGGCCGTCGGCCGCGCCTAGCCCACCCGGGGTGTCGCCCGGAAGTTCGCCGGGAGGGTGGAGGGAGACGTCGCCACGGAGGCGGTCATACGAAGCGCGCTCGGCCGGCTCCGCGACGCTGCGTGGTGCTTCCGTCGAGGCATCTCCCGGCGGACGGCAACCGAGGACGCTGACGAGCACGGCCACGACGCCCAGCAGAGCGAGAAGAGCCGATCGAGGGTGGCGCCGTGCCGCCGATGCTGGCTGGAAAGAGGACATGCTGCCCAGTCAAGGCAGGGCGGTGTTGCCAGTACGTATGCGGTTTTCGATACGCCGACGATATGAGCCGGGTCTCTACCATTGCCTCATGCGCGTGTTGGTCGTCGAGGACGAGCCCCTGCTCGCAGGAGCCATCCGGGACGGCCTGCGGTTGGAGGCGATCGCGGCCGACACCGCTGCGGACGGCGACGCCGCTCTAGAGCTGCTGAGCATCAACGCGTACGACATCGCCGTCCTCGACCGCGACATCCCCGGCCCAACTGGCGACGAGATCGCCAGGCAGATCGTCGCCTCCGGCGCAGGCACGCCTATCCTCATGCTCACCGCCGCCGACCGTCTCGAGGACAAGGCGTCGGGGTTCGAGCTCGGCGCCGACGACTACCTCACCAAGCCCTTCGAACTGCAGGAGCTCGTGCTCCGGCTCAGAGCGCTCGACCGCAGGCGCGCCCACAACAGGCCGCCGGTACGCGAGATCTCAGGTCTGAGGCTGGACCCGTTCCGCCGCGAGGTGTACCGAGACGGTAGATACGTCGCCCTCACCAGGAAGCAGTTCGCGGTGCTCGACGTCCTCGTCGCCGCCGAGGGGGGTGTGATCAGCGCCGAAGAGCTCCTGCAGCGGGCGTGGGACGAGAACGCGGACCCGTTCACGAACGCCGTACGCATCACGGTCTCGGCGCTGCGGAAACGACTCGGCGAACCATGGGTCATCGCCACGGTTCCCGGCGTCGGTTACCGCATCGACCCGGCACCGGGCGCCGGTCAGGGCGGCGAGAGTGACTAGGCCGCGGGGCTTGAGCGTCCGCCTCAAGCTCACCTTCAGCTACGCCAGCTTTCTCATGGTCGCGGGCATCCTGCTGCTGGCGACCGTGTGGGTGTTCCTCTTGCGCTACGTGCCGGACCGGACGCGCACCGTGCCTGGCCTCCCCGGCCCCTTCAGCCCGACCCGCTCCGATCTGCTCGATGCCTTCGCGCCGAGGGCACTCCAGGCGTTGACGATTCTGCTCGTCTTCGGTCTCGTCGGAGGATGGCTTCTTGCCGGGCGGATGCTCGGACCCCTCACCAGGATCACCGATGCCACCCGCGTCGCCGCCGCGGGATCGCTGTCGCACCGGATCCGGCTCGATGGCCGCAGCGACGAGTTCCGTGAGCTCGCCGACGCGTTCGACACCATGCTGGCGCGGCTCGAGGCACACGTCGCCGAACAACAGAGGTTCGCAGCCAACGCCTCACACGAGCTGCGCACTCCCCTCGCGATCACACAGACCCTCCTCGACGTGGCCCGCAAGGACCCCGACAGCGATCACGGAGAGCTCGTCGACCGCCTGCAGGACGTCAACACCCGAGCGATCGCCCTCACGGAGGCTCTGCTCCTGCTCAGCCGCGCCGACCAGCGCTCCTTCACCCGGGAACACGTCGACCTGTCCCTGTTTGCGGAGGATGCTGCCGAGACGCTCCTTCCCCTCGCTGAAGAGCGCGGCGTCAGCATCGAGACGTCTGGCGACACGACGCCGACCGTCGGCTCACCTGCGCTGCTGCAGCAGATGACGACGAACCTCGTGCACAACGCGATCGTCCACAACCTGCCTCGAGGCGGCACCGTGTGGGTCACGACCAGCGCACGCTCCGACACCGTGGTGCTCACCGTCGAGAACACCGGCGAGCCCCTCAGCCACCAACTGGTCGCCACGTTCGCTGAGCCCTTCCAACGCGGCGCCGGACGCACCCGAACCCACCACGCAGGCGTGGGCCTCGGCCTTGCCATCGTGGACAGCATCACGCGGGCCCACGACGGAACCCTGACACTCACCCCGCGCCCCACTGGAGGACTCTGCGTCACGGTGCACCTGCGTGCAGCGACACCGCATGCCGTCGGATGACGACTGGGGCCGCAAGGGCGCAGCCCGAGCGGTGGCGGCCCGGATCGATGCGGGGTCGACCACTGCGGTGATGGTCAGCTGATGGGCGACGGTAAGACCTCGGCCCGCTGCGGCACTAACACCCATGTCGCCTCCCGCCGCCGTCACGCAACGGGACCCGACCCGGCCAATCAGCCCCCAGGAAGGAGCTCCTCATGAGCGCGATCCAGGCCCTGCGCAGCCGGCTGGTCCTGCTGCCGGCCCTGCTGGTCGCGGCGATGGTCGCCGCGCTGCTCGTCCTCGTCATGCCACGTGGCTCCGCTGACGCCATCGAGCCCGCGTTGGCTGTCCAGCACCCCGGCCACGAGTCGGCCCTGGTCGCGACTCCCCGGACCGCGGCACAGCTCGCGCTGCACGACTCGATGCGCAAGCTGTGGGAGGACCACGTCACGTGGACCCGCCTTGCGATCGTGACGTTCGCCGACGGGTCGGGCGGGTTCTCGGCCAGTGCAACGCGTCTGTTGGCGAACCAGGACGACATCGGGGACGCGATCAAGCCGTTCTACGGCGACGCTGCAGGTGACCAGCTCACTGCGCTGCTTCACGACCACATCACCATCGCCGTTGAGATCCTGCAGGCTGCCAAGGCCGGCGACACGGCGGCGTTCGAGGACGCCAAGACCCGGTGGTACGCCAACTCCGACGACATCGCCGACTTCCTGGCGGCAGCCAACCCGCGGTCCTGGCCGCACGACACGATGCGGGCGAGCATGCGCACCCACCTCGACCAGACCCTCGCTGAGGCGTCCGACGAGCTCACGGGCCGCTACACGGCGAGTGTGGCCGACTACGAGCAGATCCACGTCCACATCCTCGCGATGGCCGACCTGCTGAGCAGCGGGATCATCCAGCAGTTCCCCGACAAGGTGCGCTGACCGGCCCCGCGCGACCGACCGGGCGTGAGCCATGGTCGGTCGCGCGCAGCGAGCCCAGCGAGCCCGGCGAGCCCAGCAGTGTCCGACACCCGGCTCTTGGGCCTCGACGCTGGGGGTCACTCGGCCTTGGGCTGCGGCTTGAAGCGGCGAACCTCGTGGGGCCAGCCGCACGCCTCCGCGATCTTGCCCGCCCACATCTTGGCGGCCTCGTCATCGGCGACGTTCACCACGGCGAACCCGCCCAGGAACTCCTTGGTCTCGACATAGGGTCCGTCGGTGATCATCACCGCGTCGCTGGTGGGGTCGGCGCTGTAGACCGGGCCGTCCTCCTCCTCCAACCCCCCGGCGAACACGTACACACCGGCATCCTTCATCTCGTTCACGACGGCCATGGCGAGCGGCCCGCGCCCACGGAACCACGCCTCCGAGTGGTCGCCCACCCACTGCTGATTGAAGTAGAGGAGGTACTCGGTCACGACTGCTCCTTCGGTTCTGACGGACCCGCTTGGTCCGCGTTCATACCTACTACACGAACGGTGACAGCCGAATTCGACACGGTTGTCCCGGAGGTGAAACACCGCGTGGCTGGCGGCGGAGAGCCGCGCATCGGCACGACCGCGCGGCGGCAGGGGAGGACGTCCGCGGCGCGTTGGTGGAGCAAGCCGTGCGCTGGGACGTGCCAGCGCAGACGTAACGTGGCGGAGTGATGTTCAGTCGAGAACTTCGCGAGCCGGTGGCGCGCGGCGAGATCACCGTCTCGATCCGGCGGTGGAGCCGCCCGCAGGTCAAGGTAGGTGGGCGCTACCAGACCGCCGGCGTCGTCATCGAAGTCGACTCCTTGGAGGTTCTGCCCTTCTCCGCCGTGACCGACGATGACGTACGCGCCTCGGGCGAGACCGACCGGCAGACACTCCGAGACCGAGCCGCTCACTCGGGGGAGATCGACGACGACACCTTGGTCTATCGGGTCGAGTTCCATGTGGTGTAGCCGCAGCGGCACAAGGGGGCGTTGGCGGTCAGTCAACCCTGGAAGAGAGTGACCCAGTTGCCGCTCGGGTCCCTCACCGCCGAGTGCCGTGGCATGCCCTGGGCATCGCGTGGCGCGTACGCCTCTGTCGCTCCAGCCGCCAGTGCACGGGCGTGGGCAGCGTCCAGATCGGGCACCAGGAGACCGAAGGTGGAGGGCCCGGGGCGATCCAGCTCGTTCCAGTCGATCTGGGTGAGGAAGATCAGAAAGAAGCCCGGCTGGCCGTAGGTGCCGAACGTGTACCCGGGAATGTCCTCGTCGTCAGTGTGCCGAGCGACCTGTTCCTCGAAGCCGAATGCCTCACGGTAGAAGCGGCGGGCCTGTTCGACGTCCTCGACGGCGATCTTGAGCAGGCTCGGAGTGACGGTGGCGGCGGTGGTGGGCATGGGAATCCCCTCGTCGAGATGGCGGATGGTGTTGCCGAGCTGGCGGCCGAGATGAGCGTGGGCCCGCTCGAGCCGATCGCGATGACGTCGGAGCACGGCTGACGCGTCAGTGCCCTCGGGATCGGCCAGCACGACGCGGATCGCCTCGATCGGCAGATCGAGCCAGCGCAGGTCCGCGATCAGTCTGGCGGTGCGGGCCTGAGGACGGGCATAGCGGCGATAGCCGGTGTCCGGATCCACCTCGGCGGGCCGGAGGAGGTCGACCTCGTCGTAGTGCCGCAGAGCGTGGATCGACAGCCCGGTCAGTCGGGCGAAGCGGCCGATCGGGACCAGCTCGTCGTCGTTCATGACATCCACCCTGACGTCTCGGGTTGCCCGAGGGTCAAGCCGCTGGCTGATGATCCGCGAGGTGCAGCAACGACGGCGAAGATCGGCGGGACGACCAGGGGCTCGGCTGCAGTGGCCCGGTCAGTCTGCCGATGGCGTTCGTCGGCTGTCTCGTCCACCTACGGGTGCGCAGTCGCGTCGAACAGGCGCCGTTCGAGGCGGCCGAGGAGCTCGACGCACCTGCGCACGCTTGGAAGGTCGTCGCCCAGTGCTCCGGCGAGCTCGCGAGACCAGGCCGCGCGGAGGTTGCGAAGGTTGTCGGCGGCGAGCTGCGTCGGTGAGACCGCGACTCCTCGTCCGGAGGTGGAGCTGCGCGTGACCATGCCCTTGGCCTCGAGGGTGCGCAGTGCTGCGCTCACGTTGGTGCGTTGCACGTGGGTGCGAGCGGCGATCTCGCTCGGCGATGAACCGGGGAAGAGGTCGACCACACGCATGACTGTCCTCTCGGTCTCGGTCAGCGGCACGACATCCACCTCGGAGGGAGTGCGTGCGCGCACCAGCCGACCGACGTTCAGCATGAGGTCGGCGAGCTCGGCCAAGGGGTCGTCGACGGAGGCGGTGGTGGCGCCGTGGGGCCGAGCGTCCGCATCGTGATCCTGCATGTGGACAGCGTACTGGTAGTGATGTACACATAATAATGTGAACATCACTCAAGCCGCTCCGGTCGGTCAGGCTCGCGTCCGGCTCGCGCTCACTCTCGGCGCGTTGAGCGCGTTCCCGGCCATGGCGATCGACATGTATCTGCCGGGGATGCCGCTCATGGCCGAGGACCTTCGCGCAGAAGCCGGGCTCGTCCAGCTCACGGTCACGGTGTTCGTCGCCGGTCTGGCGGCCGGGCAGCTCGTGGTCGGTCCGCTCTCGGACGCCTGGGGGCGACGCCCCCTGCTGGTCGGTGGGCTGGTCACCTACGTCGTCGGCTCCATCGCCTGCCTCGTCGCCCCGACGGTGGGGTGGCTGATCGCCGCCCGGGTCGTCCAGTCCCTCGGCGCCGCCGCCGCGACCGTCCTGTCCCGCGCTGTCGTTCGAGACCACTTCGAGGGCAGCGCGATGACCCGGTTCCTGTCCACGCTGATGCTCGTGAACGGCATCGCGACCATCGTGGCTCCGGTCCTGGGAGGCCAGCTGCTCGGCGTGGCGCCGTGGCGTGCCGTCTTCCTCGTGCTCGCCCTCGTGGGAACCGGGCTGCTGCTCCTGGTCGTGCTCCGCCTTCCCGAGTCCCTGCCCCGGGAGCGCCGGCAGCCCGCACACCTGGGCGCCAGCCTGCGCACCTTCGCGCAGCTGTGCCGCGATGGCTCGTACCTGCGCTACGTGCTGGCCGCGGCGCTGATGTTCGCCTCGATGTTCGCGTACATCTCCGGCTCGTCCTTCGTCCTCCAAGAGGCCTACGGGCTCAGCACCCAGCAGTACAGCGTCGTCTTCGCGGCCAACGCTCTCGGCATCGCGCTCTTCGGCCAGGCCAACACCCTGCTCGTCGGCCGGGTCGCCGACGAGCACGTCCTCCTGGGAGCCAGCCTCGGCATCGGCACCGTCGCCGGGCTCGGTGTCCTGGTGGCAACCCTCTTCGCCCTGCCCCTGGCGGCGCTCCTCGTGTGCCTCTTCCTCGTGGTCTCCGTGCTCGGCCCCGTGCTTGCCAACGCCACCTCACTCGCCATGGCGCACCACGCGTCCTCAGCCGGGACCGCGGCCTCGGTCCAAGGCGTGGTCCAATACCTCGTCGGTGGCCTGGTCGCGTCGACCATGGCAGCCCTCGGCGAGGCCAGCGCGGTCGTGATGGGTGCCGCCATCTTCCTCAGCGCCGCAGCAGCACTCCTCGTGTTCGCAAGCGGCCGCCGCGTACTGCTGCCATCGGCGCACGAGAGCGTGCGACTGCAGGGTGCTGCCGTGCCTGCCCCGGCCGGTCGCCCCTAGCTGTGGGTGTGCCGCAGGACCGTGTCGACGGTGTAGTCCGCGATCTCCTGGCCGTGGCGAGTTCCCGTGACCACTGCGTCGCGGAAGTGGTAGCCGACGTAGATGCGGGACATGGCGTTCTCGGTCTCCGCCTCCGAGAAGCGGGTGAAGGCACGGATCGTCGGCGTCGGGTCGGCGCACGTCTCACCTGCTGGCAGCGTGTAGCTGCAGGTCGAGAAGGCCATCTTGTCCGTGTGGAAGAACCGGCGCAGGACCTGCGCGGCGGCACCTCCCTCAACGGCGTGTCCCGAGTCGTAGTCGGGGATGGGTGGCGTCTCGACCAGCGGGGTCCACGTGGGGTCAGGCGTGGTCGCATCGTTCCCGTCGATGTCGGCGAGCCGGATCGCCGTGATGGGCCGCCAGAACCGGTACAGGTACTTGGCCTTGAACGAGCCGACGTATCCGTCCGTCAGCGCCATGTTGAGCAGGCCGAAGAGCCGTGTGCTCTCCCACGCGTCCAGGTGCCTCGTCTCCGCGGCCTCCCGAGCGATCCGGTTCCACATCAGTGGCGAGCTCTCGAGGAAGAAGCGAGCGATCTCGGTCTGGTCGGCGGTGCGCGCCGACGGGGTCGTGATCCCGTCGCCGCCCAGGCTCTGCACCTCGTTGACGTCTGCGGCGTACTCGGCACTCGTCACCGAGTAGGGCGGCCCGGGGAGGAACTGTGATCCGCTCTCGAGGGCGAACGGCACCAGGTCCTCTCCCAGGTGCGGTGCGAAGGCGAACGGCGTGCCGGGGGTGTATCGGTACTCTCCGGGCGCTGTGCCCTCAACGTATGCCGGGTCGGTCAGCATCGTGTCGTACCCGTCGGAGGCCCGCATGGCCAGCACTGCGGCTGCCGCCTCGCGGCCCAGTGAGAGGCCGCTCGACTTCGCGCTGCTGTCTGCGATGTCGGCGAGGGCCGCGGCGTAGTCGTCCTCCACGCTCTGCACGCCGGCGACGATGCACCCTTCGGGAAGGAAGAAGTCGAACGACTGGAGGGTGGTCACGAGCACGTCGCGAGAAGCGGCGGCGGTCGCCGCCGCGGTCGACGCGCCCGAACGTGGACTCAGGTGGGCGGCATACGGCTCGGAACGGGGGGCGATGGCGTTCAGCGCGTCGTGCACGGCGAGGTGCATCATCGCGTACATGCGCGCCTCCTGCGGGCCGTAGCCACCGAGGAAGCAGGCGGCTACCGCGGCGTGCCCGGCGTTCTCGTTCCAGTCGACGACCACGTTGGTGCGCGTGACCGAGGTCGGTGGTCTGCCCTGGGCTTGAACCTCCGAGAGTCCCATGCCTGTCACGGCTGTTGCGATGGCCACCGTGGCGGTGGCGAGGGCACGCTTTCGAAGATGCATGACGGCCTCCTGGACGGATTCCCCGAGGAGTCTGGCCGGATGCCCGGGCTTGCCGCCGGAGTCATCGTCCAGCGTGCAATCATCCTCACGACCAAGGGCCCTGTCCGGCGAACGCGCGATCGGACTCATGGTCATTGACCGCGCAAGTCCAACAACTCCACAGCAACACACCGAGGAACCACCAACACACCGCGATCCGATCCGGGTGTGTTGGTGGTTCCTCGGTGTGTTGCGGGATCATCGGACGTTTCACCGGTGCGCGGGCCCCTCGAGGAGCAGACTGCTGTGGGGGAATCCACGACTGCAGAGCCGACGCACGGTGTGATGGGGGACTCGATGACCGAGTTCGAGCGGCCTGGCGACGACGCGGCCACCAGGGAACGCGCCATCGAAGCGCGACTGGCCGGGGTGCAGCAGCAGCTCCGCGCCACGAGCGACATCCTCAGGGTGCTGACGACGTCGACGACGACGGGGACCTCGAGCCGGGACCACGTGTTCGACGCCGTGGTCGACAACGCTCGGCGCCTGCTCGACGCGCAGGTGGCCCAGATCTATCTCGTCAAGGGCGACTCCTACGTGCTGGCTCGCTCCAGCGGCCTGACGGCCGAGTTCGTCGACTTCGTCGCGCAGCACCCGATCGCCCGCGACCGGGCCACGCTCGTCGGGCGGGTCACCATCGACCGGACCATCCACCAGATCGACGACGTGCTCGCAGACCCCGACTACCGCCGCACCGACTACCAGCGGGTCGGCGGCTTCCGGACGATGATGGGCGCACCCATGGTCGTCGGCGACCAGGTCGTCGGCGCCCTGAACGTGTGGCGCACCGAGGTCGCACCCTTCGACGAGAACGACCAGGCGCTGCTCATGACCTTCGCCGAGCAGGCGGCGCTCGCCCTGCGGCACGTGGAGCTCTTCGGGGACCTCGAGAGCCGCTCGGCCGAGCTGGCCCGCAAGGTCGAGCAGCTCGAGGCGCTCTCCGAGGTCGGGGCGGCGATCAGCTCGACGCTCGTGGCCGACGAGGTCCTGACGACGATCGTGTCGCACGCCGTCCAGCTCTCGGGGACCGACGGCGGGTCGCTCATGGAGTACGACGAGGCCAGCCGGCTCTTCGGCGTCCGCACGGCCTACGGCACCAGCCCGGAGGTCATCGAGGCCCTGCGGGCTGCCGAGATCCACATCGACCGGACGTGGGTGGGGCGCGCTGCTCGCACGCGTGAGGTGCTCCAGATCCCCGACCTCGACGCCGAGCCGGCGCCGCTCGACCCGCACCTTCGGGTGCTCCACGCGTCGGGCTGGCGCTCGCTCGTCGCGATCCCGCTCGTGCGGCCCGACCGCGTCGTCGGGGCTCTCGTCGTGCGGCGCAAGTCGACCGGCGCGTTCAGCGAGGAGACGTGCGAGCTGCTGGCCGCCTTCGCCAGCCAGTCGGCCGTGGCCCTGACGAACGCCCGCCTCTACCAGCAGCTCGAGCAGCAGAGCGTCGAGCTCGCCGAGGCCAGCCGGCACAAGTCGGAGTTCCTCGCGAGCATGTCGCACGAGCTGCGCACCCCGCTGAACGCCGTCATCGGTTTCTCCGAGGTGCTCCTCGAGCGGATGTTCGGCGAGCTCAACGAGCGCCAGGAGGACTACCTCGAGGACATCCACGCCGCCGGGCGACACCTGCTCGCCCTGCTCGGCGACATCCTCGACCTGTCCAAGATCGAGGCGGGCCGGATGGAGCTCGACCTCACGACCTTCCCGATGGACGACGTCCTCGTCCAGGCACTCTCGCTCGTGCGCGAGCGGGCCGCGCTGCACGGCATACGGCTGACCCTCGATGCGACCGCGATCGGCTCGGTGACCGCCGACGAGCTGCGCCTCAAGCAGGTGCTGCTCAACCTGCTCACCAACGCCGTGAAGTTCACGCCCGACGGTGGCAGCGTGGACGTGCGGGCGCGGCGCGACGGCGACGAGGTCGAGGTGACCGTCACCGACACGGGAGTCGGCATCGACCAGGCGGACCAGGAGCGGATCTTCGACTCGTTCCAGCAGGGTGAGCGGACGGCGTCGTCGAGCGAGGGCACAGGCCTCGGACTGACCCTGAGCCGGCGCATCATCGAGCTGCACGGGGGCCGGCTCTGGCTGTCGAGCACCCCGGGCGAGGGCAGCACCTTCGGCATCTCGATCCCGCAGCCGGAAGGTGCCGCGCCACCGGTCGAGGACGAGCGGTGGATGATCGACGACGCCTCCGCGACAGGGCCGACGGTCGTCGTCATCGAGGACGACCCGCGATCCGCAGAGCTGGTCGACCTGCACCTGCGGGCGGCCGGGCTGCGTGCGATCGGGGCCGCAACGGGGGAGCAGGGGCTCGAGCTGGTCCGCTCCGAGCGACCCGTCGCGGTCGTGCTCGACATCCACCTGCCGGGCATGAACGGGTGGGAGGTCCTGACCGCCCTCAAGACCGACCCCACGACCGCGGACGTCCCCGTCGTCGTGGTCAGCGTCGAGCCGGAGCGTGGCCGCGGTTTCGCCCTCGGTGCGACCGAGTACCTCGTCAAACCGGTCAGCGGCGACCATCTCCTGGCGGCCGTGACCAGGGTGCTGCCGCAGCGGCGGCCCGACGGTGTCGCCGACACCGGCCGGCTCAGCGTCGTCGTCGTCGACGACGACCCTTTGGCGCTCAAGCTCGTGCGCAGCACGCTCGAACCGCTCGGCTGGGAGGTCCACACCTGCACCGGTGGGCAGCAGGCGGCCGACGTCGTGCGAGCCGTCGCGCCCTCGGTCGTCGTCATGGACCTGCTCATGCCGCAGGTCGACGGCTTCGCCGTGATCGACGAGCTGCGTCCCGAGCGCGACTCCGAGGGACCCCCGATCGTCGTCCTGACCGCGAAGTCGCTGACGCCGCAGGATCGTTCGCGCCTCGAGGGACGCATCGCCTTCGTCGCGGAGAAGGCCGGACTCGACCTGCCGCGACTGGCGCGACGCCTCGCGGCCGTCGCCGCCGCGCACGTCGCCGGGGAGGAGAAGCCATGAGCCGCCCACCCGTCGTCCTGCTCGTCGAGGACAACCCCCGCAACCTCAAGCTCGCGCGCGACGTGCTGGAGTATGCCGGGTTCTCCGTCGTCGTCGCCACGACGGGTGAGGAGGCGGTGGAGCAGTCGCGCACAGCGCTCCCCGACGTCATCCTGATGGACCTCCAGCTGCCCGGCATCGACGGCTTCGCCGCCCTCGAGCTCATCCGCGGGCACACCCCGACCGCACACATCCCGGTCGTGGCGCTCACCGCGTTCGCGATGCGCCGGGACCGCGAACGCGTCCTCACCGCAGGCTTCTCGGGCTACCTCGAGAAGCCCATCAGCGTGCGGGAGTTCCCCGCGCAGGTGCGCCGTCACCTGCCGCGTCCCGACGACCCACCGGAGCGGTGATGACGATCCCGGGCGACGCGAGGCCGCAACCGCCCACCGGCGTGCGGGTGCTCGTCGTCGACGACCTGGAGACGAACCGCAAGCTCATGCACGCCGTGCTGGAGCCGCGGGGGTTCGTCGTGCACTCGGAGCAGTCCGGGGAGGCGGCGCTCGCGGCCCTGGCCGAGCTGGACGTCGACGTCGTGCTGCTCGACGTGCTCATGCCGGGACTCGACGGCTACGAGACGTGCGCGCGGATCAAGGCCGACCCGCGTACCGCGTTGCTGCCGGTCGTCATGGTGACGGCGAGCGGCACGCAGCAGCGGCTGCGCGCGCTGGAGGTCGGTGCCGACGACTTCATCACCAAGCCCTTCGACCAGGCCGAGCTCATCGCACGGGTCCGGTCGCTGGCCCGGGTCAAGCGGCTGCACGCGACGATCGTCGAGCAGGCCGCGGCGCTCGAACGCTGGAACGCCGAGCTCGAGTCGCGGGTGGCCGCGCAGGTCGAGGACCTGGAACGGCTGAGCCGCCTGCGCCGCTTCCTGTCGCCGCAGATCGCAGGCCTCATCCTCGAGACGGGCGACGAGTCCTTCCTCGAGAGCCACCGGCGCGACATCACGACGGTCTTCACCGACCTGCGGGGGTTCACGGCGTTCGCCGAGACGTCCGAGCCGGAGGAGACGATGTCGGTGCTCCGGGACTACCACGAGGCCCTCGGCGAGCTCGTCTTCGCCTACGAGGGCACGCTGGAGCACTTCGCCGGTGACGGCCTGATGGTGTTCTTCAACGACCCGCCGCCGTGCCCCGACGCCCCCGAACGCGCCGTGCGGATGGCGCTCGACATGCGCGACCGCATCGACGAGCTCACGGCGTCGTGGCGCCGGCACGGACACGACCTCGGCTTCGGGGTCGGCATCGCGCAGGGCTACGCGACGCTGGGCCGGGTGGGCTTCGAGGGGCGCTGGGACTACGCGGCCATCGGCACCGTCACGAACGTCGCCGCTCGCCTCTGCGCCGCGGCCGCCGCCCGCCAGATCCTGATCAGCCCTCGCGTCCGGGCCGGTCTCGACAACGGGTTCGAGACCCGCCCCATCGGACCGCTCGAGCTGCGCGGCATCTCACGCCCGCTCGAGGTGCACGAGGTCATCGGCGTCCTCGGTGACCACCCGACCGCCCCGCAGGAGGCCCCGCCATGAACGAGCCCACGATGACCGCGCCCGCGCCGGCCGGGTTGGCCGACCTCGACGAGGAGGCGCGCGGCAGGCTCTTCGACACGCTGCAGCGTCGGTTGCCCCAGGTGTGGCGGCGCTTCGGACAGGGCGACGCGCGCGAGTCGGTCGTCGTCGTCCCGTCCATGAGCCTCGACCGCATCGGCCCGTCCGCCGGGGCGATGAACCAGGCCCTGGAGGAGCGGTTCCTCTTCCTGCTCCTGCTGCTTCGCCAGCCCTGGCTCCGGATGGTCTACGTCACCTCGATGCCGATCAGCCCAGCCATCGTCGAGTACTACCTGTCGCTGTTGCCCGGGGTCATCCCGAGCCACGCGCGTTCGCGCCTCGACCTCGTCTCTGTCGGCGACTCCTCGCCGACGCCGCTCACGGACAAGCTCCTCGCCCGCCCGAGGCTGCTGGCCCAGATCGCCTCGCTCGTGCCCGATCCGGAGCGCTCGCACCTCATCCCCTACAACAGCACGACCCGAGAGCGTGACCTCTCGCTCACCCTCGGCATCCCCATGTATGCCGCCGACCCGCGGCTCTACCCGTTGGGCACGAAGACCGGGTGCCGGAGAGTCTTCGCGGAGGCGGGTGTGGAGCATCCGTTCGGTGCCGAGGACCTGCACTCGGTCGACGACCTCGTGGGCGCGGTGCTCGACCTCCACGCTGCGCGACCGGACGCCGAGTGGGCGATGGTCAAGCTCAACGAAGGGGCCTCGGGTTCTGGCAACGCCCTCGTGGACCTGCGGGACCTGCCTGCCGGCGACGGGGACGACCCGTGGGACGTGGGCCGGCGCGCCGCCGTCGCCGAGCGGCTGGCCGCGATGCAGCTCGAGGACGCGACCGTGCCCCTCGACGCGTACCTGCGCCGTCTCGACGAGAGGGGCGGCATCGTCGAGGAACGCATCGTCGGCGACGAGGTCCGCAGCCCGAGCGTGCAGCTGCGCGTGACGCCCCTCGGCGAGCTCGAGATCCTCTCGACGCACGACCAGATCCTCGGCGGGCCGACCGGTCAGCTGTACCTCGGCGCTCGCTTCCCGGCGGACCCGGCCTATGCGATGACGATCACCAGAGACGCGGCAAAGGTGGGGCGCGTGCTCGCCGAGAAGGGCGTGCTGGGCCGGTTCGCCCTCGACTTCGTCGTCGTGCGGCGCGGTGCGGACTGGGAGGCGCACTGCATCGAGATCAACCTGCGCAGGGGCGGCACGACCCATCCGTTCCTCACGCTGCAGTTCCTCACCGACGGCACGTACGTCCACGAGGAGGGCCGCTTCCGCACCCCGTCCGGCGCCGAGCGCCACCTCGTCGCGACCGACCACCTCGCGGACGAGTCCCTCAAGGGGCTGCGTGTCGAGGACCTCTTCGACCTCGTGGCCCGGGCGGGCCTGCACTTCGACCAGTCGCGGCAGTCCGGCGTCGTGTTCCACATGATCAGCTCGATCACCGAGTGCGGCCGGGTCGGCATGACCGCGATCGGGGACACGCCAGACTCCGCCCAGGAGGTGTTCGACCGGGCGGAGTCGGCGTTGCTCGCCGAGGCGCGTGCGTCGCTGGTGCCGCTCCCGGTGCCGCAGCCGGTGCCGCAGCCGGTGCCGCAGCCGGTGCCGCAGCCGGGGCGTCTCGGCGGGGATCTGCGGTGACGGCTCAGGGGGCGATGGACGCCGAGTGGATGAGGGCTCCGATGAACGCCTGGTGCCAGGTGAGGGGAGCCGCTGCCGCTCGGGCGGACGCCCCGCCGCAGCCGCACTCCCAGGTCCAGCCACCGCTGGCCGGCCGGGTGACCCGGGGGTGGTGGTGCGCCAGGTCCGGGTGGACGCGCCGTCGTGTCGTGGTCGTCATGTCGGTTCCCTCCCTCACTGCGGGGTTCGTCACCTCCGCCTCGGTGGATGTGCTCGATGCCGACGATCCCGTGCGCACGCACCGGCGTCTGTGCGCGCGGCGACACACGAGGCGTGCTCGTGCACACCCGGGCCTGCGGCGGGGGGCGACGTGACGATCGATGTCGGCCTGCTCTCGGACCTGAGCCCGCAGGAACGTCGTGCGGTGCTCGCCCGAATGCATCGTCACACCTACCGTGCGGGCGACATCGTCTGCTACGAGGGCGAGTCCGCCGACACCGTGCACTTCGTCGTCGAGGGCCGCGTCGTCGCGCGGCGTGCCTCCGAGGCGGGCGACGTGCACGCCTATGCCGTCCTCGGGCCCGGCCAGGCGTTCGGCGAGCTCGCCATGATCCGCAGGGACGGGCGACGCACCGCCACGATCGAGGCGATCGAGGCTACGGTGACGATGACCTTGGGCTACGCAGACTTCGAACGGCTCTGTGCCGTCCATCCCGAGGTCAACCGGCTGCTCCTGCGGCTCCTTGCAGCTCGGGTGGCGAGGCTCACCGACGCGCTCATGGAGGCGCTGCACGCACCAGCCGAGCAGCGCGTGCTGCGAAGGCTGCTCGCCCTCTGTGGCTTGTACTCCTCACCGGGACAGGGCAGCTCGCCGATCATCATCGCGATCAACCAGACCGGCCTGGCCGAGCTGGCCGGGGTCACCCGGCCGACGGCCAACCGCATGCTGCGGCGGCTCGAGGCCGAGGGCGTCATCGAGCTGCTCCGAGGGCGCATCACCGTGCGCGACCTCGCGGCTCTCCGCCGTGCGGCCGGTGTCACGGGCCCATCCGGTCGCGCCTGACGGCGCAACCCGCCCGCCGGAGCGCGAGGCTCGGCAGGCGGGTTCCCGATGGTTCGTCGGTCAGGTCGAGTCGGTCACCTGGGCACGACGTAGCGAGGGTCGGTGACGCCGCCCCGGTCGGCCAGGTCGACCTCGGGCTGGACGGCGGTGCACTGCATCGAGAGGCTGCAGCGCTGGAGGGTGTTGCTCGCCGCGGGCGACACCGGGTCGGACGTGTTGCGCGAGATGAGGAGCGTCGACTCGTCGTCGTCGAGGTGCCACGACCAACCGGACACGACCTTGTCGCCTTTCCCGCCGAGGACGACCTCGCCGTCGCTGACCTTCACGACGCCGGCGATGAACCAGTCCCCGCCGTCGATGTAGTGGGAGCCGACGAGGTAGGTGCCCTTGCTGGAGAAGGCGGTCGGCATGAACATCGACGGGTTCTCGCCCGCACCGCACTTCTCGACGGTCCGCGGGAAGGAGGGCTTGGTCAGGTCGACGACGGCCCAGCAGACCTCGTCCATCGCGTCCGTGGGTACGAACCACTGCAGCGCGGCGCGAGTGCGGTCGCCGGAGACCGCGACGACGTGCGCGGGCAGCTCCCTCGTCGCGCCCGTCTCGACGTTCCACTCGAGCGAGCCCAGGGAGGCGTCGCCGTTGAGGTAGGCGACGTCGCCGACGATCGAGGCCACCTCGCGGGGGTCTCTGCGCTGGCCGATGACGGACCCGTCCGCCGCGTACACGACGAGAGTGTCGGCGGCGCCGCTCTTGGCGAGCACGCGCGTTCCGTCGGGCGACACGGCATACGTCCCCGAGACGCCGATCGCCTTCAGAGTGCGGAATTCGGGCGACAGGATCTCGATCTCGCTCTGGGCGCCGCCGGTGCCGAGGTGCGACTGGAGGACGAGCCCGCCGTTCGCGAGCACGGTGAGGTTCTCGACCACGGTGCCCTTCTCGAGGCCGATGACGGTGTCGCCGACGCGGATCGTGTCGTCGAGGGCGTACGTGTTGCTGCGGTTCGCGACTGGGCTCGCAGGGGGTGCACTCCCGGTTGCCGACGGGTTCGGGCTGTCGGTGCCCGCGGGTGTGGTGGCGGCTGTGCTTGCCGGGGTCGTCGGGACGGAGCTGCTCGGCGACGGAACCGACGTCGTCGAGGCGGTCAGGGCGGGGACCGGCGACGTGCCCGAACGGCTCGACCACACGGCCGGAACGGCCACAGCGATGACGGCCACCGCGGCCGCGGCACCGAGGGCGGCGCGGTTGCGCCGGTCGCGGCGTCGCTTGGCGATGGCGACCGGTGCGAAGTCGCCGGGCACGTCGACCCGGTCGGCCTGCCGGCGGAACAGGGTCTGGAAGCTGTGCTCCTGCTGGTCTGGCGTGGTCACGGCGTGACCTCCTTCATGGTGCCGCGCAGCGATCGGATCGCGCGGCTCGTGTGGCTCTTGACGGTGCCGACGGAGCATCCGAGGACCTCCGCGGTCTGGGCCTCGGTGAGGTCCTCGTAGTAGCGCAGGACGACGGCGGCCCGCTGCTGCGGCGCGAGGGAGCGCACGTGCGCCCACAGCTCGCTGTCGTGGGGTGGCGCATCGAGCGCGGCGGGGTCCATGACCCGGATCAGCTCGCTGTCGGTGCGTTCGCGGTGACGCCAGGCCCGGCGCCACCAGGTGGTGTGTTCGTTGACCATGACCTTGCGCACGTACGCGTCGGGCGACTCGACGGCGCTGATGTGGTCCCACTTGGCGTAGACCTTCGCGAGGGCAGACTGGACGAGGTCCTCGGCGCTGTGCGGGTCCCCGGTGAGGAGGTACGCGAACCGGGCGAACGCCTTCTGTCGCGCTCGCACGTAGGCCGAGAAGTCGGCCTCGCGCTCGATGTTTCCCATGGGACGCCCTGTCTGGAGTGGTTGGACACTCTCTCGACGCGTTGACCCGCCCCGAGGTTGTCATCGCCGACGAGGGACTTTTGCTCCAGTGTCGCGCCCGTGGGGTGAGGGTGCAGGCTGTTGCAGTGATCTACCACCTGGCTGAGCAGTCCCACTGGGAGCAGGCGCGGCGCGACGGCACCTACGCGAGGTCGACGCGCGGACGCTCGCTCGCCGAGGAGGGGTTCATCCACGCGTCGTCGGCGCAGCAGTGGCCGATCGTGCGACGGCTCTTCTGCGGCGACGTGACCGAGCCGCTCGTGCTGCTCCACATCGACGAGTCGCGCCTCGGATCGCCCGTCGTCAACGAGGTCGGCAACCCGGAGACGGGGGAGACGTTCCCGCACGTCTACGGGCCGATCGAGCTCGACGCCGTCGTCGACACGACCGTCCTCGACCCCCCGCACGCCTGACCCGTCGAGGGGCACGATCTGCGTCCTCTCACTCGTCGAGCGGCCAAGGGGGGGGCGGTCACTCCGGACGGATGCGGCCCCGGCCCGACTTCACGTCGGCCCGGCGCTTCTTGCCCGCCAGGCGGCGTTGTTGTGAGCCACGGGTCGGCTTCGTGGGCCGGCGCGCAGGCGGCGGCGGAGCGAGGGCTTCGCGGAGCAGGTCGGCGAGCCGCGTGCGTGCCGCGGCCCGGTTGCGCAGCTGCGACCGGTGCTCCGAGGCGGCGACAGTGAGGCGGCCGCCGACCAGCCGGCCGGCCAGCGCCTCGACGGCACGCTCGCGCTGCGTCTGAGTGAGCGCGCTCGACGTGCCGGGCTCGAAGACGAGCTCGACCCGGCTGTCTGCCGTGTTGACGCCCTGCCCACCGGGGCCGGACGAGCGGCTGAAGCGTTCGACGAGCTCGACGGCAGGGATGACGACACCTCGCCGCAGGCCGGGAGCCGGAGCGATCACGAGGTCACCGCCGGGCTCGTTCACGCTGCCATTGTGCGCCCCGCGGCTCTGTGCCGAGACGGGTGGAAGAGCCCACTCGAGTGGTGGGGGCAGGTCGAGTGGGCACTTTGCACCGTGGGTGCGCGGGTGAAAGTGCCCACTCGAGTGGTGGGGGTCAGGTCGAGTGGGCACTTTGCACCGTGGGTGGGCGGGTGGAAGTGCCCACTCGAGTGGTGGGGGTTCAGGTCGAGTGGGCACTTTGCACCGTGGGTGGGCGGGTGAAAGTGCCCACTCGA
>NZ_JBHTFG010000009.1:0-148650 GCF_042666095.1 Terrabacter sp. GCM10028922
ATGGTGGTGGTTGAGCCGGCCTGGCCGATGCTGAACGTGTCGGTGTCGGACGAGCTGGTGTGGTTGGCGTCGCCGGCGTAGCCGGCGGCGGCGTGGGCGGTGCCCGCGTCGGTGTTGTCGGTGTAGGTCACGGTGACGGGGGCGTTGAGGCCGCCGGCACCGGTCACGGTGGCGGTGCACGGCTCCTGCGCGGATCCCGTGTAGGTGACCGAGGCGGGGCAGGTGATCGTGACGACGGAAGCCGCGGGGGTGATCGCGAACGTGGCGGACCCAGTGCTCGAGTCGTGGTTGGCGTCCCCGGCGAAGGTGGCCGAAGCCGCCGCGGTGCCGACGTTGATGTTGTTCGTGTGGGTGACGGGCAGGCTCTCGGACAGTCCGCCTGCGCCCGTCACGACAGCGGTGCACGGGGTCAGGCCGTCACCCGTGTACACACGCGAGTCAGGGCAGGTGACCGTCACCACTGAGTTGGCCTTGGTGATGTCGAACGTGGCCGAACCAGTGCCGCTTGCGTGGTTGGCGTCGCCAGCGTAGCTCGCCGATGCCGTCGCGGTGCCGACGGCCGTGTTGTCGCTGTAGCTCACGACGAGGGACTCGTTGAGCCCTCCAGCACCCGTGACCTGCGCCGCGCACGGGGTGTGCGGGGCACCGTTGTAGGTGACGGTCGTGACGGAGCACGTGACACTGACGCTGACAGGCGCCTTCGCGATGGCGAAGTTCTTGCTGCCGGTGCTGGCCTCGTGTGTCGAGTCACCCGCAAAGCTGGCCGACGCTGTGGCCGTACCCGCGTTGATGTTGTCGGTGTAGCCGACTGACGGGATCGGTGAGTCCAGCCCGCCGGCGCCGGTCACGCGAGCCGAGCACGGCTCGGCAGCAGATCCGGTGTACGTGACCCCGGACGGGCACGTCACCACGACAGTCGAGGAGGCCTTGACGATGGTGAAGGATTTGTTGCCGCTACCCGCGGCGTGGTTGGCGTCGCCGGCGTAGCTCGCGGAGGCGGTGGCTGTCCCGATGTTGGTGTTGTTGACATACGTCGGCGTCAGGGCGACGTCGAGGCCACCTGCCCCAGTTGCGGTCGCGGAGCATGGGGTCAGCGGTGAGCCCGTCCAGGCGACAGAGGTGGGGCAGGAGACGTTCACCGTCGACGGGGCTTTGGTGACAGTGAAGGTCTTGGAGCCGCTGCTGGCCTGGCGCGTCGAGCTGCCTGCGTATGCCGCAGATGCCGCGGCCGTTCCGGCGTTGACGTTGTCGGTGTAGGTCACCGGCAGGGACTGGGAGAAACCGCCACTGCCCGTGACGACCGCGGTGCACGGCTCGATCGCAGAGCCGGTGTAGGCGGCGGAGGCTGGGCAGGTCACGGTCGTCGTCGTCGGCGTGGCGCATGCTCCGGCGGTCCAACTCACGGTGACGACATCGCTCCTGGTGAGGTTGGTACCGGACCGGTTGAGTCCCGTCGTCGAGTAGGTGACCGTCGCGGAACCCGCTCCGGCGACTGTGGGCGTCACAGTGACCGTCGGGTTCGGTGTCGGGTTGGCAGTGGCGCCGTTGGCCAGGCTGCCCCAGTTGCCGGGCAGGGGAATCGACGTTCCGGCTGCTGTTACCGGCGTGCCCGCGGGGGAGACCGCCGTGACGGCGGTCGTTACGGAGAGCGTCTGGCTGTCGGCCCAGACGTTGCCTGCGCTGCCGCCGCTGCTTCGCTGCGCATACACGTCGACGGGCGCGCTCGTCGGAGCTCCGCATGCAATGCTGCCGAGGTCAAGGACCGCGACGTTCGCTTGCAGCGAGTCGGCGACGATTTCGTCGGATCGCGCTATGCCGCCCCCTGTTGCAAGAAGCGTGACTGCGGCTACGGCGGCAGCGAAAAATCGGCGTGCAGACATGGTGGGTTCCCTCCCCTAAGCGCCGACAGACTTCGCCCCCGCGAGTCGACGTGCCGCAAAGGTAAGCCGCACTTCAGGGCTGTGTCCGCGGAATCCGAACTTTAGGGAACCCCTTGCAGCGCAACTGAATTGACGCTGTCCGTAATGTCCGAATCATCCCGCACTGTGCTTGGCAAATGTGCGCTTTTGGGCCACAACGGCGGTGACGGCTCGACGCGGCTCTGACCTTTGTGATGAGCCCCTACTGGCTCGATCGAGCCGTCTTTGGTCGCGTTTGGTTCGGTTCCCGTCGGACGTGGAGCAGGAAGAACTCAGGGAAGTCGCGCCAGGACCTGCTCGCCGACATGACGCATGCCCCGGAGCACGGCCCACACGGTGAGCTGGTCGAGGGAGGTGCCGGGCGCCGGGTCCCAGTTCGCGATGACCGCCCAGGTGACGGTGCGGTCGCCGGATGTCGCCGCTCCGACATCGGCACGCACTCCGGAGTCCGCCCCCGTCTTGTTCCACAGCACCGTGTCGGCGCCGAGCGATGCATGGTGCGCGATGGGGTCGAGCCCTCCGCGCTCGACGAGTGCGGAGCCGACCATCGTCTGGTCGACGTTGGCCGAGAGCCATTGGCGCACAAGGCGGTCCGCCTCGGGGCCGACAGCCGATCCGGTCGAGATACGGCTCATCAGCGCGCTCAGCTCGCCCGCCGTCCCGGTCGAGAGCGTCGGAGGATGGTCGGCCTCGCGGACGTCGCGGACGCGGTCGTGGAGGGCGGTCGCGCGAAGGCCTAGCGAGGTGGCGAGAGCGGCGACCTCGGCGAGGCCGATGCGCCGCAGGAGGACGTTCGTGGCGAGGTTGTCGGACACTGCGCCGACGAGGGCGGCGACGTCGACGAGGGGCAGCGTCTCGACCGAGAGGGTGTGCCACAGTCCGGAGTCGCCCACCCACAGGTCGACCGTGCGCGTCAGGGGCTCCTCTGGTGACAGCTCTCCGGCCGCGATCGCCCGCGCGGTCTCGAGCAGGAGGAGCACCTTGCCGACGGACGCCGTGCGCAACGGCATGTCGGCCTCGACCTCGCCGAGCGGCATACCGGATTGGTCGCGGACGCATACCGACCACGTGACGCCGCCGGCGTCGGGAAGCTCGATCTCGATATCAGTCAAGGGAACCCAGCCATTTGGTGAGCGTGGCGTTGACCTGCTCGGGAGCCTCCTCAGTGAGGAAGTGTCCCGCTCCCTTGACCTTAACGTGGCGGAAGTCGCCCGGCACGAATGCCCCGGACCCGTACGTGGCGTCGGCGATGACGCAGCCGTCGTCAGTGCCCTGAAGTTGGAGCACGGGCACCTGGATCGCGTGCCGGATGCGGCGCATGAACATCGGGCCGTCGGGACGCACGGACGAGCGCCCTAGCCAGCGGTAGTGCTCCGCCGCCGAGTGCGCGACGAACGGGATCATCATCGCGTCGCCGTAGCGCGCGACGTCCTCGGGCTCGGGGTACGAGCCGAAGGGCGAGGACCACGAGCGCAGCAGGCGTTCGACATAGTCGTGCGACTGGGTCATCTCGCGCTCGGGCGCGAACGGCTTCTGCAGGCCGGCGATCCAGGCGGAGGCCTTGCGCTGTTTGGCGTTGCTCCACATGGCATGACGCAGGATCCGCGGGTGCGGCATCGACAGCGACGCGACGGCCCGCGTGACGTCGGGTCGCAGCACGGGCATGCACCACGAGATCCAGCCCCCGAGGCCCTGGCCGATCACGACCGCGTCCTTCTCCCCGAGCGCCCTGACGACGGATGCCGTGTCGAGCGTTGCCATGTAGGTGTCGTAGCCGCGCGGTGGCTTGTCGGACGCGCCGTAGCCCCGGAGGTCCATCGCGGCCACGCGGTAGCCGGCGTCGGCGAGCGCCCGCATCTGGTGGCGCCACGTGTACCAGAACTGCGGGAAGCCGTGGAGCATGAGCACGAGCGGGCCCTCACCGAGCTCGGCAATGTGGAACCGGGCGCCGTTGGCCGAGACGTAGCGGTGCTCCCAGGGCCCGTCGATGTTGACGAAGGCAGCGTCGACGGGCATGGCAGCGAGGATGGCGTTCGTGGCTCGGGTCAGGCGTCGCGGGACGGGTCGGGCTGCGCCGTGGGCGCGTGCGCGGAGGCGGGGATGTCCTTGCGGTCCCACTCGGGTCTCGGAGCCGGTACGACCGTGCCGGGGTGCTCCGTCGCCGCCTTGATCGCGGCGACGGTCTCCTGGGCCTCGTTGATCGCCTTCTCGGGCTTCGGGTTGACGGTCTTCATCTTCCTCACGCCGAGCAGGCCGAGCAGGGCCGCGACGAGCAGCATGAGGACCGTGACGATGAGGAAGCTGAGCCAGCGGGGGAGCCCCAGCGCCTGGATGCCCTCGGCGATCGTCGTGAAGATGAAGTAGACGGAGTAGAAGAGGATGACCGCGGCCCCCGCGAGCAGGCCGCCGCCGGCGCCCGCCTTCTTGATCTGCACCGAGACCTCAGCCTTGGCCAGGGCGATCTCGCTGCGCACCAGCGTCGAGATGTCCTGGGTCGCGGACGCGACCAGCTGGCCCAGTGTCCGCTCCTGCCGGGGATCCGTGCTCATGGCTCACTTCCTCGGTTCTCGAAGGTCACGGCGCGGGCGCGCCTACCGATTGCCACCCTACTGTGCAGTCCGTACCCCGACACGCACCGCAGGCTTCGTCACCCAGGTCGGTCAGTCTTACGGAAGTCGGTGAGCCAAGCCTCACCGCCAGTGGCCTCAATGCGTTCCCTCGATGCGCCTTGGCAGGTCACGGAGGCCAGGGCAGCTGCGCCGGCGCTGGGTCGAGAATGTACAAGTAGCGGATCCAGAACCATTGACTCCACAGACCGACCGCCGTGATCACCCCGAAGAGGACCAGCCCGGCGGCGCGCTTCCGCCACGCCAGCGGCTGGACATGGACGGCAATCAGCAGGGGGGCCGCGAGGAGCAGGTAGCGAATGAGCCCGGGGGTAGGCGGGGTCACGAGCAGCACGAAGGCCGTGTACGTGACGCCCCACACCCGCAGCTCGATGGGCAACCCGAGGCGCCCGGAGGTGGTCACCGCCAGGCCGAGCGCCAGACCAGCGACGAGGATGACCAAAAGGACCCCCGCCGTCCCGGCGATGCGCCACACGCCACCAAGCCAGCCGAACTCGAAGGTGCTGATCATCGAGGCGGTGCGGGCCACGCCCGACAGCGGGCTGTCGGACTGCTCGGCAGGGGAGGCCGCGGACCCGAAGCAGACGGTGGCGATGGCGTTCCACAGGAAGGGGGACGCCATGGCGGCGAGCGTGTTGGCGGCGAGGATCAGATGGGTTCCGGGGCCCAGTTGCGCCGTCCGCCGAGACCGCCATCGGAGCCACCAGTGGACGGCGAAGACGGCGGCGAGCGGCACAGCGACGGGCCGAGTGAAGGCGAGCAGGATCACCGCGAGCAGGCCCGCCGTGTAGCGCTGGGCGAGGGTGGCGCGCAGCGCCACGAGAAGGAGAACGAGGGCAGCCGGCTCGCTGTAGGCGAGGCCGAAGAGCGGCGCCGACATGAACACACTGAGGCTGAGCGCTCCAGCTGTGGCGAGGGTCCCGGAGAGCGACGCACGCAGGAGGCAATAGAGCAGCGCCGTCGCCACACCACCCAGCACGAGGTTTAGAACGACGGAGGCCGCGGGAAAGCCGAGACCGGTCAGGGCCATGACCAAGCGGACGAGCATGGGGAAGAGAGGTGGAAACGCCCAGGTCCACGCGTCGTTGGCGGATCGAGCCTCAGCGCCGGTCGGGTAGCCGTCGACGGCGATCCGCTCGTACCACTGTCCGTCCCAGTTCGTCAGCAGGCCCCCCAGGCCTGGGGATGCCGGCGTCGGTGTCTGGACGAAGTAGTCAGATGGGTTGCCGAGAGGATTGGCCGGCCCGGACGCGGCCTGCGCCGAGGAGGCGAACCACAGCTCCCAGAAGTTCAGTGCGCGAATGCTGAAGTAGCCGATGGTGACGACGACGGCGGCCGTCCATCGCCGCCGACTCGTCTGCGCCCCGGGCGCGAGCCCATCGCTCAACTGGGTCTCCGTTTCCTGACTCCCCGGCCAACCTAGCGCCGCGACGCATGCCAGAGCCGGACTTCGGCGGCCCTCGGGTGTTGCCCGTTCGCGCACCCGTCGCGGTGGACGAATGGGGAGTCATGTCGACCGGTAGACGTCGGGCACGCCGTCGTCGTCGTGGTCGACCGTCTCCCTCACCGCGACGAGGCGGTAGTGCCGGTTGCGCAGTCGAAGGACGACCGTCGCGAGGAGGGCGGCGATGAGGCTGCCGCCGAGCACGGCCGTCTTGACATGGTCGTCCCGCTCCGAGCCGCTGCCGTACGCGAGCTCGCCGACGAGAAGGCTCACGGTGAAGCCGACGCCCGCGAGGAGGGACAGTCCTAAGACGTCCGTCCACGACAGGTCCTCGTCCAGCTCGGCTCTGGTGAACCGGGCGACGGCCCACGTGCTGCCCAGAATGCCGACGGCCTTGCCGACGACGAGGCCGACGACGACGCCGATCGCCGCGGGGTCGCGCACCGCTGCGCCGAGCCCCCCGCCGACCACCGTGACGCCGGCGGCGAAGAACGCGAACACGGGGACGGCGAAGCCCGCCGAGAACGGCCGGATCCGGTGCTCGAGCCGCTCGGCGAGGGACTGCCGCTCCGGGTCGTCCTCGACATCCCGGTTGACCGGGACGAGCAGGCCGAGCAGGACGCCCGCCACGGTGGCGTGGACGCCGCTCGCGTGCACGAGTCCCCAGGCGAGCAGGGCAGGTACAGCGAGCAGGAAGGGGTTGGTCAGCTGGTGACGCAAGAGGAGTCGCCACGCGACCAGCGGGACCACCGCGGCGAGCAGCCAGAGCAGGTTGAGGGACTCCGTGTAGAACACGGCGATGATCGTGATTGCGATGAGGTCGTCGACCACGGCGAGGGTCAGCAGGAAGGACCGCAGGGCACTCGGCAGGTGAGTGCCGATGACCGCGAGCACCGCGAGGGCGAAGGCGATGTCGGTGGCCGTCGGGATCGCCCAGCCCCGGAGTATGCCGCCGAGGTCCTCCGCGTCTCCGGCGCGACTCATGAGGGTGGCGGTCACGGCGAACAGGATGGCGGGCAGTGCCACACCGCACGCCGCCGCCGCGATGGGCAAGGCGGCCTTGCGCCGGTCCGCCAGGTCGCCGGCGACGAACTCCCGCTTCAGCTCGATGCCGGCGACGAGGAAGAAGACTGCGAGCAGGCCGTCAGCCGCCCACGCGCCCAGCGACAGGTCGAGGTGCAGGGCCTGGGGTCCGACAACCGTGTCCCGAACGCCGGCGTATGCGTCTGGCCACGGTGAGTTGGCCCAGACCAGGGCAGCGACCGCGGCGGCCAGCAGGAGCGCTCCACCGACGGTTTCGGCGCGCAGCAGGTCAGCGACATAGCGGGCCTCGCGCCACGAGCCGCGACTGAGCAGACGGCCGTGCTTCGAGACGCCGCCTCCGGCCGTCGGTCGGATCGGCGCGGGGTGTGGGTCGCTGGCCATGGCATCCCTTCGGGCGGATGGGTCATCGGACGCCGACCAGACTTCCCGGCACACCATGGACACGAGCACCTTCGCCGCGAACCACGACAAGTCTACCGAGAACCGGCGGAGGCCTCCGGTTGGGGACTCCACCGCGGCGCCGTCATGGACGGCTTGTGCGGGTGACTGGCAGCGGGATTCGACCAAAGTCGTTGCCACGCGGTCAAATCG
This sequence comes from Terrabacter sp. GCM10028922, assembly GCF_042666095.1. Lineage (NCBI taxonomy): Bacteria > Bacillati > Actinomycetota > Actinomycetes > Micrococcales > Intrasporangiaceae > Terrabacter > Terrabacter sp. GCM10028922. The sequence continues at coordinate 7,626 of NZ_JBHTFG010000009.1, forward strand.
GACTAATCAGACATCGGTGGTTTGCATGTGGTTGATGGCTCTACATTTGACTTGGGAGGGGAGATCCCATCAGTACGGATCTACTTGGGGGAATCATGAGCGACAAAGAAGCCGGCTGGTACTACGTCGGCGACGGCAAGCTGCGCTACCGCGACGACTACGGCTGGACCGAGTTCTACATGGACACGGCCGACCCACGGGCCCAGGACTGGCCGCCGCCGAAGCCGAGGACGCTGCTCCAGGAGCTGCGCGAGGACGAGGCCCGGCGTGCCGCGATCGCACCGCCAAGGCGGGTCCTGTCGTGGCGACGCCCGCGTCCCCATCGGACGGCGCGCTGACGGAGCCGCCGAAGGTCGGCGGTTCGACACTCGTGCCGCAAAAGTCAGGCTTGGGTCAAAAATGAGGCGGAGGTGGGCAGCACCGCCTAGCCTGTCGATGTGTCAGATCTGTCGCCCGGACTAGCCCCGGTCGGGCCCCATTTCCTCAGGGCACGGTGAAGCCGTGCGTATGAGTCGGCGACTGCTCAACCTCTCTGGTCCGGCCGCAATTACCGCAGGCTTGGCATCCACCGCCCTTTCAGGAGCTGTATTTCTCTTCTTGGCGCCCGGCCTCACAAGCGGTTCCGAGTTCAGTGGCGTGGCGTTGGCCTGGACCTTCTCGACGGTTTTTGGCTTGGGTGTCGCGGTACCCACCGAACAACTGATCAATCGACTGGCGCACGCTTCTGCCGATCTGGACGGGAGACGCGCCTTTCGCAATGTCAGATTCGCTGCAGGGTCGGCGATCGTCTTGTCGGCCTTTTACGCGTGGCAATTCGTGATGCCTGGACAGGGATTGTCGTTCTTCCTATCCGTAGCCGTGGCGATCTTCGGGTGGGTAGCCGCAGCGCAGAGCCGTGCACTCCTTCTGGCCCGTGGGCTGCAGCGAAAGTACGCGATGTCTCAGGTGCTTGAGGCGACCGCGCGCCTAGTCCTGGTTGTGCTCGCGTTTGCTGCACGAGATCACGCAGCGTCACTTCTCTATGCCGCCATCGGGCTTCCCCTGGCGGCGGCCGCTCTCTGGAAAACCGGGCGTGCCTGGGGCGACGCGAGCAGCCCCAGGGGGTGGTCGACCAGTGGGGTCAGTCGTGAGCAAACCCACTTCGTCCTCGTCGCGCTGGGTTATCAGTTCTGTCTTAGCGGACCCCCTGTCCTGCTTGGAGTCCTGGTGGGCGCAAGACTTCCCGAGACCGTGGGCGCGTTCGCCTTGGCGAGCGCTCTGTTGCGAGCCCCGGCGGTCGTTGCGGGAGGAGCTACTGTTGCAGCGCTCTCGGACATAAGCAGGCTGGGTCATGGTGATGCCCTCGGGGTACGAAAGCGCGCGCGACAGGCGCAGCTTCAAGCGACGGGATTGACCTTTGCAGCGTCGGCTCTTGCCCTGCTGATCACTCCGTACGTGCTACCAGCGATCTATGGCGGTCCGCTTGCTCTGAGACCCGTTACCTACCTCTCGCTGGCGGCTGGGACCGTTATGGCTGTCTGGGCCGGCGTCATGACAACCACGCTGCTTGCGCTGGGCCATGGGGCAGCCTCCGCAGGCGCTTGGGCGGCCGGGGCGCTAGCGTTGGCCGTAGTCGCACTGGTCATGCCGGCCGAGGATGGCGTGCTTAGTCTGGGTCTGATGGTGGGTCCTGGCACCGTAGTGCTGGTCGCCGTCCTAATGCAGGAAAAGTTCGGTATAGGACTCCTCAGGCCGACGTGCAACTAGCATTCGGGCGGCGGCCCCAAGCTGTGGTCCCCGCTGCGATCTGACGTAGCAAATGCGATGTCTGCTTAGCAATGGAGGAGGCCAGTGGGCAACTCGACGGAACTGAAGCGCTACCCTGTGGGATCGCCTGATATAGGCGCCCTAGAGGAAGCCAACGTGCTCGATGCGGTGCGGTCCACATGGGTATCGTCGACGGGGAAGTATCTAGACGAATTTGAGTCGCGATTCGCCGCGGCCTGTGATGTTCAACATGCCGTCGCCTGCGCAAACGGTACGGTGGCCCTCCATCTCGCCCTGTCTGCGCTGGGCCTAGGGCCTGGCGACGAGGTGATTGTTCCGTCGCTGACATACGTTGCTACGGCAAACACCGTCACTTACACGGGTGCCACGCCGATATTCTGTGATGTCTCGCGAGACTCTTGGTGCATGGACCCTTCGGACGTAGCGGCCCGAATTACCCCACGTACCAAGGCGATAGTTGCTGTACATCTCTATGGTCATCCCGCTGACATGACTTCACTCGCTGAGATCGCGAGCGGGGCGGGGATCGTGCTGATCGAGGATGCGGCCGAAGCGCCGTTCGCAACCTTCCAAGGGCGCAAGACTGGAAGTCTCGGTGTGATGGCGGCCTTCTCGTTCTATGGGAACAAGATCATAACGTCGGGCGAAGGTGGGGCGGTTACCACCGACGACGCCGGACTGGCACAAAGGTTGCGTCTGTTGAGGGGGCAGGGGATGGACCCTGACAGGCGATACTTCTTCCCCGTGATTGGGTTCAACTATCGCATGACCAATGTGGCTGCGGCCATGCTCTGCGCTCAACTTGATCGCCTGGACGAATTGCTGAGCAGAAGAAGCGCCGTTTTTGCGACGTATGATCAAGCATTTGAATCGGTGGCGTCACTAGAGCTACAGCAGGTTGCCCCGGATGTGACCAGGGCGCCATGGATGTTTAGTCTTCTGCTCGATTCCGAACTCGGACCGCGCCGTGACTTCATAATGGAGTCTCTGGGTTCGGTCGGAGTTGAGACGCGGCCAATCTTCTTCCCATTGCATCGCCTTCCCCCATATCAAAATGGATCGGAATCAGACCTGCCCGTCACTGACGACATTGCCGGGAGAGGATTTAGCTTGCCGACCACCAGTCTGATGTCAGTCGAGGATGCTCGCGAAGTGGCATCTCGTCTCCTGGCCATACTGGAACGGCTATGACCCACGTAGCTATCGACGCCCGAGTTCCCCGTGGCATCTCCGGGGGTGTCGCACAGGTTGTGATGGGACTTGCTCAGGGTTTTCGCGAAGCCTCGATCGAAGACCTGGAGCGCACCTGGATTGTGGATCCTGATTCAAACAAATGGCTGGATCCGCTCATCCCGGAGCGCGATGGTCGAGTCGTTGTGAGTTCCTTTATCGATCGAGCAGGCGCAAAAGCTGCTGCCGTCGTGCCCAACATGGTGAGCTCGCTGAGGCCCTACATCGAGCGACTGCGTTCCGTGGCGGTCGCGACGTCATCGGGTGCATCTGCCTTGGACCGGCAACTGCATCGTAGAGGGGTGCAAGTAGTTCATTTGCCTTTTCAGGAGGGCATCTCGACCGACCTCCCGACGATCTATCATCCACACGACTTGCAACACGTCTATTTGCCGAGGAACTTCACGCGCGCCCAGATCGAGCGTCGTGAGACAGTCTGGCGAGACAAGGCCGAGAAGGCCTATGCAGTGAGTGTCGGCACCAAGGCAGTTGCCAACGACATAACTCACTATTGGGGAATACCCGACAACAGAGTCTTCGCAGTTCCGCTCGCGCCAGTGTCCCCTCTTGGTCGCGTTCGAAATCTTGAAGCCGCCGGGTCGTCTAATGGCTCTTTCGCGTCACCAATGGTCCTGTACCCCGCAGGCTTTTGGCCCCACAAGAACCATGAGACCTTGGTGCGAGCGCTCGGCCGACTGGCCGAGCGGGGGGTCCCCGTGCGTCTGAAGTTGCCGGGCGCCGCGGTAGGAAACTTCTCCAAGGTGCGCGATCTCGTTGTCGAGATTGGACTAGATCCACGCGACGTACTTCCAGGCTACGTGTCGGACGATGAGCTGGCTGTCCTATTCGATTCTGCTACGCTCGTCGCCGTTCCATCATTGTTTGAATCTGCGAGCTTTCCGGTTTGGGAAGCCTTCATGAGATCCAAACCAGTCGTTGTCGCGCGGACCACCTCGCTCCCTCAGCAGGTCGGCGAGGGCGGGATCGTGGTGGACCCCCTGGATGACATCGCATTTGCCGACGCGATTGGCAAGTTGATTGCTGATCCCGATTTGCGATCTACTTTGGGCGAGCGAGGGGCCGTATGGGCATCCCAATTCTCCTGGCGCCGAACTGTGCTCTCCTCGTGCGCGCTTTATCGGCGTGCCGCAGGGCATGAGCCTCGCGAGCGTGAAGAACTCTCCCTGGTTCATGGCCCGTTCATCTAGCAGCGTGAATTGCGAGGTCGGGCCTCACCCCACTTGGGGCGGACAGGCTACTGGCGAAGGACGTGAGCCAGCCTTGCGCCGTTGCAGAGGCGATGTCCCCGGTCGGCAGTTAGGATCGGACAGGGCGAGTTGGTTCCCTTTCGCACGCCGACACAGGTTGGATGCTTGTGTCTCGCAACATTGTCCAATGGTGATGGCTACACAGTCGAAGATTGAGGAGCGTCGTGCCAAGAGTTGCGCTGATCACCGGCATCACAGGACAGGACGGCTCATACCTCGCCGAGTTCCTGCTCGCAAAGGGCTATGAGGTACACGGCCTGATCAGACGAGCGTCGACGTTCAACACTACGCGCATCGACCACCTCTACATCGACCCCCACGAGTCCGAGGCGAAGCTCTTTCTCCACTACGGCGACATCACCGACGGCTCGCGTCTGGTCACGCTCCTCGCCCAGGTGCGGCCCGATGAGGTGTACCACCTCGCCGCCCAGTCCCACGTGCGCGTCAGCTTCGACGAGCCCGAGTACACCGGCGACACGACAGGACTGGGGACCATCCGACTCCTCGAGGCGATCCGGATGATCGGCCTGCAGTGCCGCTTCTACCAGGCTTCCAGCTCGGAGATGTTCGGAGCGGCTCCCCCGCCGCAGAACGAGCAGACACCCTTCTACCCGCGTAGCCCCTACGGCGCCGCCAAGGTCTACAGCTACTGGGTCACCCGCAACTATCGCGAGGCCTACGGGATGTTCGCCGTCAACGGCATCCTCTTCAACCACGAGAGCCCGCGACGCGGTGAGACCTTCGTGACCCGCAAGATCACGCGGGCGGTGGCCCGCATCAGGGCCGGCCTTCAGGACGACCTCTACCTCGGCAACCTCGACGCCGTGCGCGACTGGGGCTACTCGCCTGAGTTTGTCGAGGCGATGTGGCTCATGCTGCAGCACGACGAGCCGCGCGACTACGTCGTCGCGACCGGCAGCGCCTACTCCGTGCGCGACTTCGTGCAGTTCGCCTTCGAACACGCTGACCTCGACTGGCAGAAATACGTGCGCTTCGACGAGCGCTACCTGAGACCGACCGAGGTGGACGCCCTCATCGGTGACGCCTCAGCTGCCCGCGAGAACCTCGGCTGGGTGCCCCAGGTCCATACACCCGACTTGGCGCGGATCATGGTCGACGCCGACATCCGGGCCCTCGAGACCGAGGGCTCGCCATGGGTGCATCAGGCCTGGGTCCATGACTGAGGGCGGCGCTGTCCTCGCGGTCGTTCCGACCCTGGGCGAGCGCGTGGACACCTTGGGTCCCGCACTTGCCAGCGTCCGCGCTCAGGAGGGCGTGAGGACGACTCTTGTCGTCGTCGTCCCGCCGGCCGCGGAGGAGGCGCGACGCATAGCCGCCGAGCACGGTGCCGTCGTCATCGACGACCCCAAGCGCGGCCTGTCGGCTGCCGTCAACGCCGGCATCGCTGCGGCGAACGGCGAGACGTACTTCTCCTGGATCGGCGACGACGACGAACTGCACCCGGGTGGACTGGCCACTTTGGTGGGTCTGCTCGAGTCCGACCCGGGTGCCGTCGTGGCGTTCGGCGCCTGCGACTACATGGACGACCGGGGCCAGGTCTTCGCGGTGAGCCGCGCGGGGCGGTGGGCTCGTCGCGTCCTGGCGTGGGGCCCTGACCTCATCCCGCAGCCAGCGTCGCTGACGCGCCTCGACGCCATGCGGTCGGTGGGCCCCTACGACGAGGGCCTGCGCTTCGTCATGGATCTCGACATGTTCCTGCGGTTGCGCAAGCACGGCCGCTACGTCAGCACGCAGGCCAGGGTCGCGGCGTATCGCTGGCACCCTGACGCGCTGACGGTGGCCAACCGCGGGGTGTCCATCGCCGAAGCAGAAGGCGTGAAGCGGCGACACCTGCCCAGCGCGGTGCGACCGCTGGCGCGGCTCTGGGAGCGCCCCGTGCGTCTGGCGATCAATGTCGTCTCGACCCGGTTGTCGAAGCGCGCCCGGAAGCGCCGGGCATGACGGGGCAGTCGTTTGCGGTCCTCGACCGGAGTGCGCCGTTCTACGTCGCAGGCCACCACGGCCTGGCTGGTGGCGCGATCTGGCGCCACCTCGACGCCTCGGGTTTCACGAGCCTGATCGGGCGTACGTCGTCGGAGCTCGACCTGCGCGACCGTGACGCCGTCTTCGACTTCTTCGCCGCGTCAAGTCCTCGTTACGTCGTCATGGCCGCCGCCCGTGTCGGGGGTATCCTCGCCAACAGCACACGTCCGGTCGACTTCCTCTCCGACAACGTGCGCATCCAGGTCAACGTCCTTGACGCCGCCCATGCGTACGACGTGGATCGCCTTCTGTTACTTGGATCCTCGTGCATCTACCCCAAGCTTGCCGAGCAGCCCATCAAGGAGTCATCGCTGCTCACCGGGCCTCTCGAGCCGACCAACGACGCCTATGCGATCGCCAAGATCGCCGGCGTCATGCACGTCCAGGCGATGCGTCGCCAGTACGGCCACCATTGGATCAGTGCCATGCCCACCAACCTGTACGGCCCGGGCGACAACTACGACGTCGACTCCTCGCACGTGCTCGCGGCGTTCATTCGCCGCTTCGACGACGCTGTGCGCTCAGGCGCGACGACCGTCACCAACTGGGGCACGGGCTCGCCCCGGCGGGAGTTCCTGCACGTGGACGATCTCGCGTCAGCCGTCCTGCACGTTCTCGAGCGCTACGACGAGGCTGAGCCCATCAACATCGGCACGGGCCGCGACATCACGGTGCGCGAGCTCGCCGAGATGGTGGCGCAGGCGGCTGGCTATACGGGAGCCGTCGAGTGGGACACGGCCAAACCGGATGGAACGCCGCGCAAGCTGCTCGACGTGTCGCGCCTGACGGAACTGGGCTGGGCGTCGAGTGTTGAGCTCCGCCCCGGCTTGGAGCAGGCATACCAGTGGTATGCGGCCCACCGCGACTCCGCGCGCCTGTAGTCCGCAGCGAACACGTGGAACGTCAGGCGCTGAAAGGTGTCAGTCGCGCGGAGCCGTCGTGTTGTCGGTCTGCGCGTCGGAGTCTCGCCCCTCGCTCTCGAGGCGCAGCAGTGCGGCCTCCTCCGCGACCCGCAGCATCCTCTTCTCGAGGCGACCTATCTCAGCCGTCAGCTGGATCAGGATCAGAAGCAGCCCGAGGAAGCCGATGAAGAAGAGCAGGTTCAACGGCACAGCCACGCCCGTGACCTTCGCGGCCCAGTCCAGGGCACCTGGCGCCAACGCCATCAGCGTCGTGATGACGCCGACCACGGTCCACGTGACGGCGAACCGGCCGCGGATGTAGCGGCGCCGCACCATCTCAAAGATGGTGATGATGACCAGCACTGCGCCCGCCAGAGCGAGACCGAAACCTCCGGTCACCGGAGTGCTCCGCCGACGACCGGCCTGGCTCGGACCATTCCGAGGAACACCGTCGCCACGGCCCGGCCGGCGTAGCCGATCGACGAAACCGTGTTCTGGCTCGGCCGGCCCCCGACCCGCTGACGCATGGCGACGCCCACCTCCGCAACCCGGAGCCCGGAACGCCGTGCGAGAACCAGCGACTCCACCGTGTCCCCGAGGTACTCGATCGGGTAATGGTGGGCGAACAGGTCGATGGCGGGGCGCGAGAAGGAGCGGAAGCCCGACGTGGAGTCGGTGAGAGTCCCGCCGACCACCCGGCTCATCAGGTGTGCGACCAGCCGCATCGCGGCACCTCGCACGGGATGCAGCTCGTAGTCGACCCCGGACGCGAAGCGGCTGCCGATGACGATGTCAGCCTCGCTTGTCGCGGCGACCAGCACCAGCGCCTGCTCGGCGATGTGCTGGCCGTCGGCGTCGATCTGCACGACGATGTCGTATCCGTGTGACGCGGCGTACCGGAATCCGGTGCGCATCGCGCCGCCCACGCCCATGTTGAAAGGGTGCTGGGCGACCTTCACGGCGAAACGCCTAGCGATGGCAGCCGTCTCGTCCACCGAGCCGTCGTCGACCACGAGGACGTCGATGCCTGGCAGGGAGTCCCGTATCTCCGCGAGGACGGTGGCGATGGACTCGGCCTCGTTGTACGCAGGCATGACGACAAGGACCCGTGGTTCACGGATCGTCCCGTCTTCAATGCGTGTGCGCTCCGGCACGGTGCCCCCGCTGCTGCAGTAGACCACCCCGGCAGGGTGGTTCAGGTTTGCGCTCATGGTGCACTGTCGGGTCACCTGCTGTCCGGAAAACGGCCAGAAGACGGCACGTCCCCGCGTGCGATCCGCCAAAGCTCGGTCCATCCCCGCGAGCATCGCCTAGGCTCACCACGTCTCACCGATGCCCGCCCCTGACTGGCGGAGATTGGGTGAGGCATCGGTATGCGCTCGTCGGAGGGGGCCACATGCGCGCAAGACCCATGCAGTCGGCGCGGGTCGAGACCGGATCCGCGACGACCGTGACCACGTCGGCCCTTAATCGGCGGCTCGTGGACGGCATCTCCACGTGGCTGCTCCGGTACTGGATCCCGTTCGCGATCTTTGTCGCGTCGCGCATCGTCGACGCCGTGTTGCTTGCACTTTCGGCGAGCGAGCAGGTCTCGCTCTCCGAGTCACGCGAGGACTACTACGTCTACGAGGCAACGCCTGCGGACCCCGGCTACCTCGGTGTCGTCTCCAACTGGGACGCGCAGTGGTACCGCCAGATCGCTACCGATGGCTACCAGCTGCCGGCCGCCGACGCGACGCCGCAGGAGGCTCGTGACACCTTGTGGGCGTGGGCCTTCCCGCCCGCGTACCCCATGTTCGTCCGGGCGCTGATGGCCGTGACGTCCCTGTCGTTCCCGGTGGCGGCGACGATCATCAGCTGTATGGCGGGCACGCTTGCGATGGTCTTGATGTACCGCCTGGTGTCGCGCACTGGCGGGCCGTTCCTTGCCGCGGTAACCGTGCTGTTCTCGTCGTTCTGGGTCTCGGCACCACTGCTCCAGATCGGCTACAGCGAGTCCCTGGCTCTGCTGTTCCTCATGGCGGCGCTCAACCTCCTCGTCGACCGCCGGTACGCGTGGGCCGCGGTCGCCGTCCTCGCCTTGTCGATGACGAGGCTCGTCACCCTGCCACTCCTGCTCGCTGTGGTCACGCATGCATGGCTGCGCTATCGGCGGGAGGGCGCGTTCTGGCGAGAGCGGCCGAAGGAGGCCATCGGCATCGCGCTCGTCGGCTTGGCGACCGTGTTCGGTGTCTTCTCGTGGATGCTGCTGGCGTCCGTGTTCATCGGCACCGATGCCGGAATGGAGCGCAGCGCCGGCCAGCGGAGCCTCTACCTCGGGTGGTTTCAGGACACGTATCGCCTGCTGGGCGTGGGTGGGCCGCTGTTCCTCGGCATCTTCGTCCTGCTGCTCATCCTCTTCATGCTGAGCCCTCGCGCGAGGGTCTGGGCGCCAGAGCTGCGCGCGTGGTCGGTGGCGTATCCCGCCTACCTGCTCGCGATGACACCGTTCCTGCCCGCGGTCTTCCGCTACCTGCTGCTCACCCCGACGCTCCCCGTGATGATGGCAGGGACTCCATGCAGCAGGTCACGACGCACCATCGTGTGGGTCGCTGTGTTGCTCGTCTTCCTCGTGCTGTGCCAGCGATGGTACGTCAGTACGATCCTCGTCGTCTGGACGAGGGACCCGCGGCCGGGGCCGTAACCACCTTGCCGTCGAAGGTGTTGGCCGCGGTTCGGTCCCGTTTGCGCCGTTGCTCACCTTTTGGGCGCTCCGATGCCCCTCGAATCCCCCCAAACACGCACGCTTGGAATGCCTTGGGCGTACGTTGCTGCCCGTGGCCGCCCTGAGGCGGAAGGGATTGCGTGCCGCTAGGGGGGTGGATGGTGGACGCTCGACCAGCAGGGCAGCTGCATGCACTGACGAGCATGCGCTTCGTTGCTGCCTTTGTGGTCCTCCTGCACCACCTCCCGCTTGCGATGCCCGGACTCGTCGGTCTCCTCTCACTCGCCCAGGCCGGCTATGTGGGGGTCACGTTCTTCTTCGTGCTGAGCGGCTTCGTCCTCACGTGGGGCTGGACGTCGACGTCGCGGGTGTCGGATTTCTACATCAAGCGCGCCGCTCGCGTCTACCCGCTCCATGTCCTCACGGCCTTCGCGATGGCACTGCTACTCGGCAGGGCAGGGGTCGACTGGACAGCGCTGCCAGCGAATCTCGTGCTGCTCCAAGCATGGTCGCCCGACCCCGCGGTCTATCTCTCCTTCGTCGGAGCGGCGTGGTCGCTCTCGTGCGAGGTGTTCTTCTATGTGTGCTTCCCGCTGCTCGTCAGTCTGCTGAGCCGCTGTCGCCATGTGATTCGTTGGGCTGTCGCAATCGTGGCCGCCACCATAGCCGGAGGAACGCTCGTCAGCATGGTCTGGCCTTCCTCGGCGGAGTACCTCTACCACCTACCTATGTTCAGGCTCGCGGACTTCACCGTCGGCATCCTCGTGTGCCTCGCCATCCGCCGGGGATGGCGCCTCGTCATCGGGCCGGCGGCCGCCGCGGCTCTCGTCGCGACGGTCTACCTCTGCGTCCTGCTTGCCCAGACATCAACTGGGTCCGGTATCGAGCGGTCTTGGTTCTATTCGGTGCTCATGGTCCTCCCGTTCGGCCTCCTGATCGCGTCGCTCGCCGGGCGTGAGCTCTCCGGTGGGGTCCCATTGCTCCGGGCCAAGGGACTTGTCCTGTTGGGGCAGTGGTCGTTCGCGCTGTACCTGGTCCACGGAGTGGTGCTGGCGGCTCTGCAGGAACACGTTCGCGAGCTGCGAGGCGCACCGGCCGTCATCGTTGGGATGGCAGTCGTCGCCTTGGTCGTCACGTCGTCCTGGCTCGTCCACACGCTCTACGAGCGTCCGATCGAGGCTGCGGTGCGCCGGCGCTGGACCCGGCGACGGGTGGCGGGGGTCGCTGAGGCAGCCACCATCGTGCGGACTGGAACGGCGAGCTCCCTCACGAGCCCTCGACAGACCCAGTGAGCTACCGGCTGAACAGCCTGTAGGTCCCGAAGCTCGTCGCGCGCGCGAGACCTGCAGCCGCTGCCGCGCGGGCCTGGACCGATCCGGGCACGGCCACGACGACGTCAGCATTCTCGAAGGCTGCGCGGGCGCCCTCGACGTCCCCGTTCATGAACGCGAGGTATGCCGCTTGATCCACTCGGCTGAACGCGTCGAGCGGGTTGCTGACCCAGACCGTGGCGCCTGCAGCGGCGAGCGACTCCGCGAGTGGCTCGGCGACGAGAACGACCCGACCCTTGGTGGCGTCAGCGATCCGGGCTGCCTCTGCGTCCGCGGCGCGGAAGGTCGGCGCCCGAACCCCGAGCACTACGGCGGCAACCGCGAGGCAGGCGATGCTGACCACGGACGGCACCGCCTTTGACAGTCGCGTCGTGGCCGCCTCGTGGCCGGGACGCGTCCACGTCGTGGCGGCCGGGACGGCGAGGAAGAGGAGCAGCCAGATGCCGTGGCGCGCGGCGAGGCCCGAGGCGACCGCTAGTCCCAGCAGGGCTGCGTACTCCCAGACAGGTCTGCGGCGTCGGAAAGTCATGGCCACCAAGACGACGGCGGCGAGCAGAAGCAGCACGTCGAAGGGATTGGAGAGGCTGAGGCGGCTCCACATCCCCGAGTCGTCGCTCGTGGCCTCCCCGCTAAACACACCCAGGTAGTAGCGGGGGGCCGCCAGCAGGCCCGGGTTGAGGCAGGTGGCCGCCAGCGCAGCGATGCCGACACCGACAGCCGTCAGCGGTGACTGCCGTAGCCGGGAGAAGGCCAGGTAGCAGCCGAGCACTGCCACACCGGCGAGAACGGCGCCGTGCAGGTTGCCCCACAGAGCGACGAGCGGGACTGCCCACCAGATCGCGGTGGACGGGTGGTCGTGCTGGCGTCGGAGGAGAACCAGCAGGACCGCATACGGCAGGAGCGACAACAGCTGCGCCCGTGCGATGAGGAGCGGCGCGGCGGCGCCGATGGCGACGGCGACGAGCACCGCCGACGTCGCGACCGGCCTCGATCCGCGGGAGGTCGCATCCCACGCGAGGGTCGAGAGCGCCAACGCGACGACCACGACCTGCGCTATGACAACTCCGAGGCTCCCGGCCTCGTACACGAGCGAGAAGACCAGCTGACCGAGCGCCGTCGTGTTGACCCAGTCCGTGGAAAGCGCTGTGGCAAAAGGGATTCCGGCCGGAACCGCGCCGGCGCGGCGGATCTCGTCACCGAGGGCCGGCAGCCACAACGCATCGGATCCCACGACCGTGAGCGCCGCTGCCAGGATCGTCAGCATGCCGAGGGTCAGGACGGCGAGCAGGTGGGCCGGTGCTCGCCGAGCTCGTGCGCGTGGCATGCCTGGCAAGGTCCCTCCGTGATCTGGCGCCGTAGCGGGCGCTGAGCTCGCCGAGGGCGGTCCCCGACCGCTCCACGGTGCCACCGCGGAACGACCCAAAGATGACGTTTGGGCGCCGTGTCGCGATCTTTCAAGCATTTTCAAGACACGCCGTCAAGACCAACCTAATCTTCCATCAGCGGGGGGCACATCGGGTGGCCCTGCATCACTGGGAGGAACCCTTCATCATGACCAAGATTGCTGCCAAGGTCCAGACGCTGCTCAACAAGGAGCGCGGCGCGACCGCCGTCGAGTACGGCCTGATGGTCGCCCTGATCGCTGTCGTGATCATCGCCGCCGTCACGCTCCTCGGCAACAACCTGTCGACGACCTTCAACAACGTCGCGACCAAGGTCTGAGCATTCGATACGGGCGCGAGGCCGGGGGGTCGGCCTCGCGCCCGCATCTGGTTCGTGGGCCGTGGGCACGCGAACTCATCGCAAGTCAGATAGTCCGGCCACAGGGCCACCAGTCAGGGAGGAAACCCAAATGACCAAGCTCGCTGCAAAGATCCAGAGCCGTCTCACGTCCGAGCGCGGCGCCACCGCCGTCGAGTACGGCCTCATGGTCGCTCTGATCGCCGTCGTGATCATCGCCGCCGTGACGCTGCTCGGCAACAACCTGTCGACGACGTTCAACAACGTCGCGACGCAGGTCTGACACTTAGCTCGACGTCCACGCCAGGGGGGCAGTGGACGGCAGGACCAACCATGGGGAGGGCGATCTGGCATGGCCAGAACTGAACGCGGCGCATCAGCCGTGGAGTTCGCGATCGTCCTCCCTGTGCTGTTTCTCGTCATCGCCGGCATCGTCGACTTCGGTAGGTACTTCTTCACCCAGATCCAGCTGACGAACGCAGCCCGTGAAGGTGCCCGGGCAGCGGTCGTGCTGCCGTCTCCGGCCGCTTCGGACATGACCGCGATCACCCAGCGTGCTCTGGCTGGGGCGGCTGGCGTTCCTGGCGCTGCGGCGTCGGTGATCGCCACGTGCCCAGCCCCCTCGCCGTCGTATGCGACGGTCCGGGTCACGGCCACGTTCGACTGGATCATCATGAAGCCGGCCATCCAGATGATCGGCGGGAACTGGGGCCTCAACGGCCCCGTCGTGGCGAACGGAGTAATGCAATGTGGCGGTTGAAGCTTCAGGCGCGACACGCGCGGCGAACCCGCGAGCGCGGTGCAGTGGCGGTCATCGTGACAGTTCTCGTGGGGGGTGGCGTCGTCATGGGCATGCTGGCCCTGAGCGTCGACATCGGCCAGATCATGTCCGAGCGTCGCGAGCTGCAGAACGGCGCGGACGCCTCGGCGATGGCGCTGGCTCAGCTCTGTGCGAAGAACGACTCGAGGTGCGTGCAGACGACCACGGACACCACCGCGGCCACCGCGGTCAAGCCGTTGGCCAATGCAAACGCGAAGGACCATCTCTCCGCGGTGTCGAACGTGTGCGCAAACGCCGTCACGACGATCACTGTGGCCTGCGAAACACCCAACGCCTCTGAGCTGGCCAAGTGCGGCCCCACGCCCGGATGGCTGGTCTCCGGCATCCCGTACGTCGAGGTCAAGACGAAGACCGAGACGTCCGTGGGGAGCGCAGTACTCACGCCCTTCGCCAAGGCGTTGACGGGCAACTCTGCAAACAATGGAAGCACGGTGTACGCGTGTGCGCGGTCCGCGTGGGGATCGCCTGGCCAGTACACCGCCAAGGTGCCGATCGTGGTCTCCGAGTGCGAGTGGAAGAACAACACGAGCAACGGCACCGTGTACCAGACCGGCCCGGCCGGCGCTGCTCCGGGTTATGGGACGGCGTCGGGCCAGACTCCGTGGCCTGCGACTTCGGCGGAGATCACGATCTACCTCAAGAGCACGACCACAGTTCCGTGCGCGATCAACGGCAAGGACACCGCAGGCGGATTCGGCTACGTCGATGACACCGCGGGTAACTGCGAAGCCGCCGTCAGCATCAACGACTGGGCCCGGATCGAGACCGGTAGTTCACCACCCAGTGGGTGCTACAACGAGATCGCAGCACTTCAGGGCTCCGTTGTCGAACTGCCGATCTTCGACTGTCTCGTCAAGGCGTCGTCGGTTCCGACCGGAGGCATCTCCGGCTACCCGGACTGCACAGGCGCCACCGGTGGCGGCGCCAACTCGTACTACCACGTCGTCGGCTGGGCGAAGTTCTACCTGACCGGGTTCAAGGTCGGCGGATCCCAGGAGGCGGCGAGCCTTCGAAGCGGAGTCGTCCCATGTAGCGGCGGCGACCGGTGCCTGTCCGGCTGGTACGTAACGGGCAGCCTCACCGGCCCGGGAACGATTGTTCCACCCACCAGCACCAACAACTTCGGCGCCAGCCTCGTGGCACCGGCCGGCTAATACAACTACGCATCACATGAACTTCTCTGGGGGGACCTGAGTATGAACCGTCGAATCCTTGCCGTTGTCGTGGCGCTGGCCCTGGCTGTCGGCGGCGGCGCGCTCGTCATCATGTACGCGCGCAACGCCGACGCCCGGGCCATCGCGGCCGAGTCGCCGTCCCCTGTGTGGGTGGCACAGGGGCCGATCCTGTCGGGCACGACCCTCAAGGACGCACAGCGCACGGGCCTCATCGCCCAGACCGCCGTTGCGGCCAAGGCCGTGCCGGTCGGCGCTCTCCAGGAGATCAACGCCGACAACAACGCGCTGCTCGCCATGTCCGACATCGCGCCTGGTGAGTACCTGCTGGCGGCCCGGTTCGGGACGACGCCGGTCGGCACCAAGGCCATCGAGATCCCGAGCGGCATGCTCGCCGTGTCGCTGTCGCTCTCCGACCCGGCCCGAGTCGGCAAGTTCGTCACGCCGGGCTCGCACATCGCGCTCTACCAGACGTACAAGATCAAGGACCTGCGTGACACCCCCGAGGCGAAGATCCTCAACGAGAATGACGTGAGCGGCACGAGCATGCTGCTGCCCGACGTGCTCGTCATCGCCATGGGAGACGCGCCACTCGCGGGACAGGCCGCGCAGCCCGCGGTCGAGGGGCAGCCCGCAACCGCAGCCGGTGCCAGCGGTGGCTACCTCGTCACGGTCGCGGTCAAGCCGGCCGACGCGGCTGTGCTCATCCACGGCATCAACCGGCGCCAGCTCTACGCAGGTCTGCGCGGCTCGGACGTGAAGCTGGACCCCTCCGCCGAGATCACGGATCTCCAGCTGCGAGACGCGGTGACGGGCCAATGACCATCCTCTGGGACTTCGATCCCGCAGCAGCCGACACGTACCGCTTCGCCCTCGGTGGTGACGCCGTCCATCTGAACTCCGGCCCGCGCGTCAGCCGCGCGCTCGAGGAGGACCCCAACCAGTCGCTCGTCGTCATCGGGCCCGACATCGACCTGGACTCGGCGTGCGACCTTGCCGAGCGGGAGCGTGTCGACCGGCCCGAGCTCGGGGTCATTCTGCTCCGTCACCGTCTCGACGTCACGGCCCTCGCCCAGGCTCTGCGCAGTGGCGTGCGTGAGGTCGTCCAGGCGGACGACCAGAACGCGCTCGCCGACGCGGTGCGCCGCTCGGTGGCCCTGACGCAGCAGCTGAGCGGACACGGCACGCACGTCGGTGGCCGGGACGGCAAGATCATCACGGTCTTCAGCGCCAAGGGCGGCGTTGGCAAGACGACGATGTCGACCAACCTCGCGGTCTACCTCGCCTCGACCGGCGCCAAGACGCTGCTCGTCGACCTCGACCTCATGTTCGGTGACGTCGCGATCAGCCTCCAGCTCCAGCCGCCCGGCTCGGTGCGTGACGTCGTGGCGATGAGCGGGCACCTCGACGACCAGGGCGTGCAGTCCGTCGTCACCCGTCACGAGGAGAGCGGGCTCGACGTCATCGCGGCGCCGACTGACCCCGCCGACGCCGACCGCGTCCCGTCGCACGTCGTCATCGAGCTGCTCCGCGTCGCCCGCGGCCAGTACGACTACGTCCTCGTCGACACACCGCCGTCGTTCACAGAGCACGTGCTCGCCGCGTTCGACGTCAGCGACCTCACGGTGCTCATTGCGACGCTGGACATCCCTGCGGTCAAGAACCTCCGCATCGCCATCAACACCCTCGACACGCTGGGCGCCTCCAAGGAGTCGCGGACCATCGTGCTCAACCGCTCCGACGCCAAGGTCGGGCTCAAGCCTGAGGACGTCGAGGCGGCCCTCAAGACACCGATCTCGGCGAACGTGCCCAACAGCCTCACGGTTCCGGCCTCCGTGAACCGTGGTGTCGCGCTCGTCCTCGACGACCCGCGCAACCCGGTGTCGCTTGCGATCCGCGACTTCGCCGACCAGGAGATCCGTCGCCGCTTCGGCGAGGAGCTGCAGAACGGCGCGAAGCGCAGCTTCGGCCTGCTGAGGAGCAAGCGATGAGCAACCTGGCCGACCGCCTCGACCGCGCCCGCGCGAGCCAGATCGTCGAGCCCAACAACAACAATCACGCCCAGGTGCGCAACAACGGCGAGCCGGTCCGTCGGCGCGGGGTCGACCCCTTCGCCAAGGTCAAGGAGCGCGTGCACCAGGCGCTCGTCGCCTCGCTGGGTCCGCGGCTCTACGACCCGAACCTCAGCGAGACCGAGCTCGCCTCCCAGGTGCGCACCACGCTGCAGGAGGTCATCGACCTCGAGCAGACGCCGCTCTCGCACTCCGACCGCACCCGCATCGCGCAGGACGTCTCCGATGACATCCTCGGCCACGGTCCGCTCGAGCCCTACCTGCGTGACGCAGAGGTCTCCGAGATCATGGTCAACGGTCCGGACGACATCTACATCGAGCGCGCCGGCAAGATCTACCCGGTGGACGCCCGCTTCGCGGACGAGTCGCATCTGCGCCGCACGATCGACAAGATCGTCGGCCGCGTCGGACGCCGTGTCGACGAGTCGAGCCCGATGGTCGACGCCCGTCTGCCCGACGGTTCGCGTGTCAACGCGGTCGTGCCGCCGATCGCCCTCGACGGCTCGATGCTGACGATCCGAAAGTTCTCGGCCGACCCGTTCACCGCCAAGGACCTCATCTCGTTCGGCACGATGACGCCCAACGTCAGGGACTTCCTCGACGCGTGCGTCAAGGGCCGCCGCAACATCATCATCAGCGGGGGCACCGGCTCCGGCAAGACGACGACGCTCAACGTCATCAGCTCCTTCCTGCCGCACGACGAGCGCATCGTCACGATCGAGGACGCCGCCGAGCTCCAGCTCCAGCAGCAGCACGTGCTGCGTCTCGAGGCGCGCCCGGCCAACATCGAGGGCCGCGGCCTCATCTCGATCCGCGAGCTCGTCAAGAACTGCCTGCGTATGCGCCCCGACCGCATCATCGTCGGTGAGATCCGCGACGGTGCCGCCCTCGACATGCTGCAGGCCATGAACACCGGCCACGACGGCTCGATCACGACGGTCCACGCCAACTCGCCCCGAGACAGCCTCGCGCGTCTCGAGACCATGGTGCTCATGGCTGGCGTCGAGCTGCCCGTCCGGGCCATCCGTGAGCAGGTGTCCGGCGCCGTCGACCTGATCGTCCAGCAGTCGCGCCTCAAGGACGGCACGCGGCGCATCGTCGCGATCTCCGAGGTCGTCGGCATGGAGTCCGACGTCATCACGCTCCAGGACATCTTCACGTTCAACTACGGCGCCGGCCGCGACGAGAACGGCCGCTTCCTCGGCGGACTCGTGCCGACCGGCATCCGTCCGAAGTTCACGTCAGATCTCGCGGACGTGGGTGTCGAGCTGCCCGTCTCGCTCTTCGCGCGGTCAGTGCTGTGATCCGCGCGACCCGACGGCTCATCACAGGGTTGACCGCCCTCGCGGTCGGCCTCGTGGTCGTGCCCGCCGGTGCTGCTTCGGCCGGCGACCCGGTGACCGTGGGCCTGAGCAGCGTGAAGGCGAGCACGAACGCGTCGTCGTCGACGCTCTCCGGGGTCATCACCCTCACGAGCAAGAGCGACGTGCGGATCGAGTCGGGCAGCCTGACAGTCAAGGTCGAGAGGGAGACGTTCCCGGTCACGCTCAAGCAGCCCCAGAAGCTCGACCGTCGCGCGATGCTCGTCATCGACACGAGCGGCTCGATGGGTGCACAGGGCATGTCGACGGTCCGCAAGGCCTCCGCCACGTACCTCAGGACAGTGCCTGCGGACGTCAAGGTCGGGGTCGCCTCGTTCGCGAGCACCGCAGGCGTGGACCTCGCGCCCACGCTCGATCGTGCGGCAGCCCAGCGGGTCATCAACGGCCTTGCTGCGCGCGGTGACACGAGCCTGTATGCCGGCATGGAGAGTGCCGCTGCCGCGCTTGGTGGAGGGGGCGACCGCAGCATCGTGCTGTTGAGCGACGGTGCCGACACCGTGGCCGACAACAAGGCCAAGGCCCTTCAGGACGCTGTCGCCAAGGTCAAGGCAGGTGACGTGCGCGTCGACGTCGTGCGCTTCAAGTCGAACGACCCGGACGCGACACAGGCTCTTCGCGCTTTCGCCGCCGCCAACGGCGGGTCGGTCGTCTCCGCGGATGACACCGCCGCGGTGACCTCCGCCTTCCAGGCCTCTGCGCAGGCCCTGAACCGCCAGGTGCAGTTCACCGTCGCGATCCCCAAGTCGCTCACGGGTGCCCACGCCTACGACGTCTCCGGCCGCGCCAACGGCACCAACTTCCGGTTCGTCCGCCGTGTCGACTTCGGCACTCCCGGCGCAGCGCCGGCGCCGACGCCGACGCCGGCGGCCACTGCCGTTGCGCCGACCCCGGTTCAGCAGGCCGCGGGTGTCGTCGGCTTGCGTCCCGTGACCTTCCAGGACCGGACGCCGTACATCGCCGGGGGTCTGCTCGCACTCGCCCTCTTCGTCGTCCTGTCGACCTCGCTCATGCCGACGCTCCAGACCAAGCGTGAGCGCCGTCTCGCCTCCCTCGACTCCTATGTCATCGGTGACGGTGTCGCGTTGTCCCGCCAGGAGATGAAGGCCGCCCAGAGCACGATCACGGCGCAGCTGCTCGACATGGGCGACCGCGTCATGAAGGACCGCAAGTCGACGAGCAAGACGATGGCCCTCATCGAGCGGGCGGATCTTCCTTTCCGCGCCGGCGAGTGGCTCGTCCTGCGCATCGTCGCGGTGATCGTCGCGGGCGCGGCCGGCCTCGTCCTCGCCGGAGAGGCCAAGATCGTCGGCCTCGTCGCCGGCGCGGTCTTCGGCCTGATCGCCATGCCACTCTTCCTGCGCGTCGCCGCGTCTCGACGTTCCAAGAAGTTCGAGGCCCAGCTGCCGCAGATCCTGTTGCTCGTGTCGACCAGCCTCCGCAGCGGCTTCGGTCTCCCGCAGGCCCTCGAGGCTGTCGCCCGCGACGCCGCCGAGCCGGCCGGCAAGGAGTTCAGCCGGGCCCTCGCCGAGACGCGCATCGGCACCGAGATGCCCGACGCGCTCGAACGCATCGGCAACCGCATGGAGAGCACATCCATGCGGTGGACGGTCATGGCCATCCGCATCCAGCGCGAGGTCGGCGGCAACCTCGCCGAGACGCTGCGTACGACGGCGGGCACGCTCCGCGAGCGCGAGTCTCTGCACCGCCAGGTCGCGACGCTTTCGGCCGAGGGACGCCTGTCGGCCTACATCCTCGTGGCGTTGCCGATCTTCCTGTTCTTCTACATGATGCGCGTCAACTACGAGTACGTCAGTCTCCTCTGGACGACCACCCCTGGTCTCTTCATGAGCGTCTTCGGGCTCGTCGCTCTCGGTGCCGGCATCCTCTGGATGCGCCAAGTCGTGAAGATCGAGGTGTGACGTGAACGTGAACCCCATCTACCTCGCTGCCGGACTGCTCGGCCTCGGCCTGCTCATCGCCGTGCTCAGCGTCAGCTTCAGTGGCGGCGAGCCTCGCGGGGTCGCCAAGTCCCTCATGCTCATCGAGAGCTCGGTCGACAGCCGCAGCGTCGTCACGACCGAGCTCGCGGCCAAGGACCGCCTCGTGGCGCCAATCCTCAACCGCACCAAGGGCCTCGCTCGAGCGCTGTCGCCCAGTGGCACGGATGCGCGCTACTCGCTCATGCTCGACCAGGCCGGAAACCCCGCGGGCTGGACGGTGGAGCGCATCCTCGGCCTCAAGGGCGCTGCCCTGCTCATCGGTCTGGTGCTCGGCGCCTTCTACGGCAAGTTCCAGGCCGTGAGCATCATCTACGCCCTGGGCGCCGGCATGGGCCTCTTCTTCCTGCCCGATCTGCTCATCAAGAACGTCGCGCTCCGCCGCCAGGAGCAGACGAGCAAGAGTCTCGCCGACGCGCTCGACATGCTCAGCGTCTGCGTCGAAGCCGGACAGGGCTTCGACTCCGCGCTGCTCCAGGTGGCTCGCAACGTCGACGGCCCGATCGCCGGCGAGTTCGCCCGCGTGCTATCCGAGATCCAGATCGGGAAGTCCCGCGGAGAGGCCTTCTCGGCGATGGGCGCACGTGTCACCCTTCCAGAGGTGAGGAACTTCATCACAGCCCTCGTGCAGGCCGACCGGCTCGGCCTCCCCATCGCCGGCGTGCTGCGGGAGCAGACCGTCAACATGCGTCTCGTCCGTCGCCAGAAGGCTGAGGAGAAGGCGCAGAAGGTGACGATCAAGATCCTCTTCCCGCTGATGTTCTGCATCCTGCCGGCCCTCTTCATCGTCATCATCGGCCCGGGTGGCATCCGCATGATGCAGGCCTTCGGCGGCTGATCAGGGTCCGTGCCCGTCGTAACCAGCTCGGAGCGATCCGCCGACGAGGCGCCTTTCGCATCGTCCCCGGTGGCTCGGATCGGCTGGCTGCTACCAGCCTTCCTCCTGCTGCTCTTCGTGCTCAAGCCGCTCGGACCGGTCAAGGACCCGGACGCGTACTGGCATGTGGTCGCTGGCGAACACCTCCAGCAGACACGGCAGTTCGTCCTCGACGACCCGTTCGGGGCCGCGACCGAGAACGTCTGGATCCTCAACCAGTGGCTGCCCGAGCTGATCATGCACTGGGCGCACACGGCATACGGCCTGGCCGGTGTCGCCTGGCTCCTGTGTCTCGGGTCGCTGCTCATCGGTGTCGCTGTGCTCGCCTCATGCCGCCGGTGGTCGTCCCCGCTCGCGAGCGCTCTCGTCGTCGCTGTGGCCTTCGTGGCGTTGAGCGGGAGTCTGTCCCCGCGGCCGCAGCTGGTGACGTTCGCGCTGACCGCCGTAACGACGAGTGCGTGGTTGCTCACTCGCGAGGACGGGCGGGCCCGCTGGTGGCTCGTGCCGCTCACGTGGCTCTGGGCGTGCAGCCACGGCATGTGGTTCGTCGGGCCGGTCGTCGGAGGGGCCGTTGTCGTGGGCCTCGTGCTCGAACGCCGGGTGGCGCCGCGATCGGCGGCGCGGTTGGCCGTCGTGCCAGCGCTTTCGGTGGTGTTCGCGGGCGTGACGCCGGTCGGCCCGACGCTCTACACGTCGCCCTTCCAGGTCAGTGGTGTCACCGAGCTCATCAGCGAGTGGCAACCGCCCGGGCTGGGCGACCCGGCTCTGATCGCTGCTCTCGCGCTCGTCGCGCTCGTGGTCGTCGACCAGATGCGCCGAGATCGTCTCGAGTGGACGGCGGTCCTCCTCACCCTCGTCGCCATGATGCTGGCGCTCTCGTGGGCGCGTACGGTCGGGCTCGCGGCTGTCGTGCTGGCTCCTCTGGCCGCCAAGGCAATTCAGCGACTGATGCGTCAACCTGTCTCCCGCGCGCGGCGTCGAGAACGACTCGCTGCGGGATCCGCTGGTGCGGTGGCGCTGGGTGTTGCGGCCCTGCTCGCGCCGTCCGTGGCGGCAACACCGGCCATCGGACCGAACGGTCTGGAGGCTGCCCTCTCGCGGTTGCCCGCGGGCACTGTGGTCTGCAACGACCAGGCCGACGGGGGCTGGCTCATGCTCCGCCATCCAGACCTCAAGCCGACGATGGACACCCGGGTCGAGCTCTACACCGTCGAACGCATCCAGGCGTACCTCGCGTTCATGTCGGCCGGTCCGGGTTGGCAGACCTACCCTGCTGAGGTGAGGTGCACGTATGCCGTCCTGCCGAGTGACGCCGCCGTCGTGCCCGCGCTCCGGTGGAGCGGCGGGTGGCAGGTCGTCGAGCAGGCGGGCGGCTACGTGCTGCTGCTGTCGTGACGATGGGACAGGGCCGCGACGCCGGGGCCGAGAACGACGAGGCGTTGGTCGATGCGGGAACGGCTGCCAGGCAAGGAGACTCGCTCCGGTCCGAGCACGCTCATGCGGACGGTGCGTCCGAGCGGTCGGTGGCTGACGTGGGGCGGGCGGCCGTGTGGATCGCGTTGGTGCCCGCGTTGTGGCTGCTCTTCGGCAGCCGCATCGGGACCTTCGGCACGGACTCGGCGCACGCGTACTGGAACGTCTGGCGCGTCGGGCCCTATGCCCTGCCCCCCGGTTCGCCCGACGCCTTCAACTACTCGCCGGCGTTCGCGCAGGTCGTCTACCCGCTGACCCTGTTGCCGTGGCCGGTGTTCCTCACGATCTGGTCGCTGCTCCTCGCTGCCGCGCTCGTCTGGCTACTCTGGCCCCTGCGCCCACGGTGGCGCTGGCTGGTGCTCGCGTACGTCGGGCCCCCTGCGCTGCTCATCGGCAACATCGAGGCATTCCTCGCGGTTGCTGCGGTCTGCGGCCTGCGGCACCCGGCCTCCTGGGCGTTCCCCCTCCTGACCAAGGTCACGCCAGGTCTCGGTCCGCTGTGGTTCGTCGTGCGGCGTGAGTGGCGCCAGGCGGCTGTGGCCGTGGTGTCGACCGCTGTCGTCGTGTTGGCCTCTTGGGCGCTCTCGCCCGGGCTGTGGACGCGGTGGTGGGACTTCGTCGTCGACGCGCCCACCCCACCTACGCAGGACCACTACCCGCCTTTGGAGTTCCGGCTAGTCGCTGCCTTTGGCGTACTCGTGTGGGGAGCCGTCAAGGGTCGTCGGGGCGCGATCGCCGTGGCGATGATGCTGGCCATGCCCTTGTGGTCGAGCGGTGTGCTGGTGGTCCTTGCGGCCATCCCCAGGCTGCGCCGCGAGGACCGTTCGCCGCATTCGTAGCCCCACGACAGTCCGATTTATGCCATCTTGTGCGCATTCGAATTCAACTGGGTGACAAGGGTTTTCGCATTCTCGGGTGAGCGTGCGAGCGCTCGGGCACTCTTGGCCCATGCCGAACTGGGGGAGTGGGGGCACGGCGTCCGTCCACACACGACTTGCGGGGCGCAACAACGCCCTCAACGCACTCCGCCTGCTCCTCGCGACCTTTGTCGTCGTCGACCACTCCTTCAAGGCGGCCACCGGCCAACCCGGGCCGTGGCCCTACCTCGGTGGCTTCGCGGTCGACGGCTTCTTCGCGATCTCGGGCTACCTGATCGCCGGGAGCCGTTCACGCATGGAGCTGCCAGCCTTCCTGTGGCGACGGGTCGTGCGCCTCATGCCTGCCTACTGGGCGCTGCTCCTCTTCACCGCGCTCCTCGTGGCGCCGCTGTCAACGATCGTGTCCGGAACCGACTATGAGTGGGGTGGCGGGGCGAGCTACGTCGTGCGCAACTCGCTCCTCTTCACGACGCAGATGGGCATCGACGGAACCCCTGCCGGCGTCGCGTACCACGGCCTCTGGAATGCCGCGACGTGGAGCCTTCCGTACGAGGCCGCGGCCTACGTCGTCTTCGGGCTTCTCGTGGCGCTTCCCTGGTTCCGAGCGCGAGCGGCTGCCATCCTCTGCGTGGGCCTCGCCGCCTGTGTCACCGTCCAGTTCGGCGCCGGCATCGGCGCCGCTGTGGCCCCAGAGCTCACCCGGCTGTGGTCGTTCTTCGCCGCCGGCGTGCTGCTGTGGTTCGTGCGCGAGCGGCTCCCACGGTCGGTGTTCGCCGGTGTCAGCGCTGGTGGTTTCGTCGTTGCGATGCTCGCCCTCGATCGCGGCTGGTACCTCGCGCTGGCTCCCGTCCCGCTCGCGTTCCTGCTGCTGTGGCTCGGGGCGCGCCTGCCCGTGCGCGTCGGAGTTCGGAACGACATCTCCTACGGCACGTACCTCTTCGCCTTCCCGCTGCAGCAGCTCCTCGCCATCGCGCACGTGCCGACAGCGGTGGGGCCCTTCTGGTTCGCGGTGCTCTCGGTCGCGGTGACCGTGCCGGTCGCCTGGGCGTCCTGGCTGCTCGTCGAGAAGCCGTCGATGAAGTTGCGCCGGCTCGTCCCCGCGGGCCCCCGACCTGCTCCCGCGCCGTCGGCGACGGCACGCGAGGCGCTCGGTCGGCCGGTCGTCGGCTGAGGGCAGGACATACCGCGTGCGGGCGCCTCGGCCAGCTCCCATCGCGCAGCCTGCGGTCAGCGGGTGGAGGATTCTCCGGCCAGCCGGGCCCTGACCGCGTCGTGGTCGCTCATCAACAACGAGTGACGCCGGTCGGCGAGGGACGCCAGGTGACCGAGGCCATAGCTCACGGCGGGTCGGCGCACCATCGCCTTGGTCAGCGGCGACAGCTTGCCGCGGTAGAACAGGTGGACGAGCGAGCTCGTAACGACCCCGTCGAAGCCAAGTCGATGCGCCAGCTTCTTGAGGGATGCCCGCGTGTAGAAGGTGATGTGCTGCCCGGACTCGAGCGCGTAGTAGTCCCAGTCGGTCGGACCCGGGGTCGGCGACGGCAGGATCTGCGTGGTGGCGATCAGGCGGTCGGTGCTTGCGGCCAGCGGGGCCAGCGAGACGACAGGATGGGTCAGGTGCTCGAGCACTTCGAAGGCGGTCACGAGGTCGTAGCGGTCGGTGGTGGGGTCGGCCACCTCGTGGCCCTCGGCGAACATGTTCTCTGCCATTGGGTCGTTGTGGACGAAGTCATAGCCGCGGTCGCGCATCAGCCGGGTGAGAGTGCCGTAACCGCCGGCCCAGTCGAGGAATCGACCGGTCCGCAGCCGCTCGGTCCGCAGCACGCTGGCGGTCACGCTGGCCAGAGTCTGGCAGCGGTCCAAGAGGCCTACGTCTAGCTTGCCGATGGCGTCGCCATACGCGTCATCCAGCCAGGTCGGCTCCAGCGCCATCACGGTCCCGCACGAGGGGCAGCGGCCGTATGTGACGTTGACGTGGCCGAGGACCTGAGCCTCGGCGAAGAATTCTGTCGGCGTCTCGCAGACGCGGCACGGCTCAGACAAGGCCACTCCTCGTCCGGCGGTCGCCGTCAATCGTGTCGGGACAACCGGCGTACAGGGTGCCCCTGATCCTCGTCATGCCGGGAGACTAGCGGCGTGGCCGAGGTCCCGGGCGGGTTCCGCGTTCTCCTTCCATCGGCTTTCAAACACGTTCGGAAGTGCACAACCGCACCCGGGGCCTGACCACGGTCTCCCGGCTCCACGCATCGGGAGCCTTGAGGCGGTCGCCGCCGGGGCAGCCTCGAGCCGGCACCGCAGCCTGACCCGACCGACCGGGTCGGAGTTGCGCGTCAGGCGGTTGATCAGACCCTTCGCGGAGGCCGGGGTCAGGTCATCGCATCAGACAGTGGCGGTGACAGGCTCCTCGACCTTGGTTGCAAGGGACTCGAGGAGCCGAGCCAGCTCGGCCTGTCGCTCGGGCGTGACGTCGAGGGCGCCCTCGGGCGACACGTCCTGGGTGAACACGAGGCCGGTCGAGCCGACGACGTCGGCCTTGACGTGGCCGAGGACCTTGGCGAGGTCGGCGGTGGCGTCGGTCGCACCGTTCCAGCCGTAGCCGACGAGCGCGATGGGCTTGGCGTCCCACTCGGCGAAGAGGTAGTCGATCGCGTTCTTGATCGGCGCCGGGAAGCTGCGGTTGTACTGCGGCGTGACGATGACGATGGCGTCGGACTCGAAGACCTTCGAGGCCCATTCCTTCGTGTGCGGCTTGGCGTAGTTGCCGTTGCGCGGCATGTCCTCCTCGTCGAAGAACGGCAGCGACGACAGGTCGAGCAGGCCGACCTCCCACTCGCTCGCGGGCACCTGCGCGGCCACCCACTCGGCGATCTTGGGACCGATGCGGCCGGGGCGGGTGCTGGACACGACGATTCGAAGTTGCTTCACGTTTCAACTAACTACCACAGTGGTCTGGAAAGTCCCTGCGGGCCGTGCTTGCAGTGTGCGTCGGCTCACACACCGCGGCCGTATGCCGTCCACGTGGTGAGAAGGACGGCGCGGCTTGCGGGACGACGCCGAGAAGCACCTGCGACCGACGGTCGTCGTCGGGAGTCGCATGACGGCGTCATGCATTGTCAGCGGTCGGTCGTAGGGTTCTTACATGAGTACCGCGGCGGCCGTAGAGAGCGAGAGCCTCGTCGATGTGCTGCGCTCGATGGCCGACACGCTGCGCACCCTCGCCCGTGACTTTCCGACGTGGTCGCTGCCCGAGGGTGCCGTCGGTGAGGTCATCGGCCAGGCGCAGACCGTGCGCGAGCTGAGCCACACGCTGACCGCCGTGCTCGCGCGCGAGGCCAGCTCGCGTGGGCTGGGCAATGACACCGGGCTGTCCGCAGCCGACTGGGTTCGGGTGCAGGCGGACGGTCTCGACGGGCCGCAGGCTGCCGCACTGACCCGCGTGGGTGCGGCCATGAACGAGCCGCACTGGGCTCGGCTGGCCGAGCGAGTCGCGGCCGCCGAGGTGTCGGTCGAGCACGCCGCGGCCATCGTCCGCTTCCACGACGACGTGGCCCGCATCGCCGATCCGGAGCACCTCGCGGGCATCGTTGACTCGATGGTCGAGGCGTGCGACGTCCTGACCGGCCGAGAGCTGCGCCGGCTCATCAGCCACGCCAGAGCCACCCTCAAGCCGCCGGCCGAGCTCGAGTCCGAGCAGGCGGTCCAGCGCCTGGGTCGGTCCTTCCGCAGGGTGCGCTCCTGCGCCGGCTTCACCGTCTTCGAGCTACGGCTCGACGCCGAGGGGGCGGCGATCGTCGAGGCGGCGATCGACCGCCTGGCCAGGCCGCGCCCCGAGCTCGCTCTCGACGGCGGTGTCGGTGAGGTCGACCCGCGCACCCCGGCGACGCGTCGCGCGGATGCCCTGCTCGAGGTCATCGGCCGCGGAGTGGGCGCGTCTGAGGGGATGACCCGGTCACCCCGGTCGACGCTCGTCATCACGATGACGCTCGAGGCGCTGCTCGAGCAGGTCCGAGGTGTCGGCCTGCTCGACAACGACGCTGCCCTGTCGCCGTCGGCGGTGCGGAGGCTGGCCTGCGAGGCCGGCATCGTGCCGATGGTGCTCGGGGCGCCTTCGGAGGTGCTCGACCTCGGCTACACCAAGCGACTCTTCACACCAGCGCAGCGCCGGGCGCTCGCCGTCCGCGACAAGGGCTGCACGTATCCGGGTTGCACGGTCCCGCCGATGTGGTGTGAGGCCCACCACGTGGTGCACTGGCTCCACGGCGGGCCCACCGACCTCTGCAACGGTGCCCTGCTCTGCGGCCGGCACCACACCGTGGTCCACCAGCGTGGACTGACCGCGACGGTCACCGCGTTCGGGGTCACCTGGCACCTGTAGCTGCCCCGCCCCGCACCCCGCCAGAGCGCGCGGGGTCGCAGGCATGTACCCGGCCAGGTCCGTGGCCTTTCGCCGTGTCCAAGTCATCTCCTGGCCGCGTCCCGGCGGCCCCGACGTGAGTGTGCGCGCTTCCGAGCTCCCGGTCACTCACCCGGTCGAGTGGGCACTTTCACCCGGGCGAGAGCGCCCATCCGACGGTGAGCCGCGGGTGAAAGTGCCCACTCGACGTTCTTCTGGGGTCGGGTGGGCGGTCTGAGCCCGCCGGGCGGGGGGCTTGAGGATCAGCCCTTGTGGCGGGGCTTCTTGTTGCGCGGTGGGGCCGACCGGTCGTCAGCGAACGGGCGGTCACGGCGCTCCGAGGACGTCGACCGGCCCGCCGGGCGTTCCTCGTCACGAGTCAGGTCGATGAGCTGCCCGGAGATTCGGGTGCCGCGCAGGCCCTCCCACGCGCTGGGCGGCAGGTCCGCCGGGAGCTCGACCAGGGAGTGGTCGCCGCGGATGTCGATGTGCCCGAAGTCCTGACGCTGCAGACCGCCCTCGTTCGCGATCGCACCGACGATCTGGCGCGGCTCCACCTGATGCCTCCTGCCGACCGCGATCCGGTAGGTGGCGAGTGAGGCGTTGGGTCCGCCCCGCCGTCCCGTCCGATCGTCTCGAGCCCCAGGGCGCCCGGTCCCACCGCGGTCGCCGCCGCGCCCGCCACCCCGCTCGCCACCCCGCTCGCCACCCCGGCCGGTGTCCCGGCCACGCTCACGGGCACCACGGGCGTCGAACTGCCGTGCAGGACGCACCGGCTCGGGGTCGAGCAGCATCGGTTCGTCCCCCTGCAGCACGACGGCGAGGGCTGCGGCGACATCCGCCTCAGGGACGTTGTGCTCGTCGACGTAGTGGGCGATGACGCTGCGGAAGAAGTCGACCTTGTCGGTGGACAGCGCTTCGGTGATCGCGTCGTCGAATCGGCTCAGGCGTGTGGCATTGATGTCCTCGACCGTGGGCAGGTTCATCGGCGCGAGCGACTGTCGCGTGGCCTTCTCGATCGCCTTGAGCAGGTGACGCTCGCGCGGAGTCACGAACGAGATGGCGTCTCCGCTGCGGCCGGCACGGCCGGTGCGACCGATCCGGTGGACGTACGACTCCGTGTCGGTCGGGATGTCGTAGTTCACGACGTGGCTGATCCGCTCGACGTCGAGGCCGCGGGCGGCGACATCGGTCGCGACGAGGATGTCGAGCTTGCCCGACTTGAGCTGGCCGACGGTGCGCTCGCGCTGGTTCTGGGCGATGTCACCGTTGATCGCCATCGCGGAGAACCCTCGCGCACGAAGCTTCTCCGCGAGCGTCTCGGTCTCGTTCTTGGTCCGGACGAAGACGATCATGCCCTCGAAGTTCTCCACCTCGAGGATGCGGGTCAGGGCCTCGACCTTCTGCGGGTACGACACCATCAGGTAGCGCTGCGCGATGTTCGGCGCCGTCGTCGTCTTCGTCTCGACGGTGATCTCGACGGCGTCGCGCAGGTACTTCTTCGAGATGCGCCGGATCTGGGCCGGCATCGTCGCGGAGAACAGCGCCACGTGCTTCTCGTCCGGGGTGTCGGCGAGGATGGTCTCCACGTCCTCGGCGAAGCCCATCTTGAGCATCTCGTCCGCTTCGTCGAGCACCAGGAAGCGCAGCTGGCTCAGGTCGAGCGTCCCCTTCTCCAGGTGGTCCATGATGCGGCCCGGCGTGCCGACCACGATGTGCACGCCGCGACGCAGCGCACTCAGCTGCACGCCGTACGCCTGCCCGCCGTAGACGGGGAGCACGTGCACGCCCGGGAGGCGGGCGGCATACCGCTCGAACGCCTCGCAGACCTGAAGGGCCAGCTCGCGTGTCGGGGCGAGGACGAGCGCCTGGGGCGCCTTCTGCTTGAGGTCGAGCTGGCTCAGGATCGGGAGCGCGAACGCCGCCGTCTTGCCGGTACCGGTCTGCGCCAGCCCGACGACGTGCCGGCCCTGGAGCAGCGCCGGGATGGTCGCCTCCTGGATCGGCGACGGGTGCTCGTAACCGACGTCCCGAAGTCCCTTGAGCACGCGTTCGTCGAGCCCGAGGTCGGCGAACGACACACGGTCGGGTGGCGGTGACCCGTCCACCGTTGTGGGGGTCTCGGGTTCGGCCGACTCGGCGGACGGGGACTCGGCGCTGCGCTCACTCACCCCCTGACGGTAGTCCGTCGCGGGCGTCCTCGTCGTGCCCGCTCGGCTACCGACGGAAGACCTCGCTGGCGGAGGGGGCGACGTCGAACCCGCCGAGGTAGTGGCCCTGCGCCAGCCAGTCGTCCTCGACGTCACCCAGCTCGACGTTGACCTCTCCGTCGACCGCGCGACCCTCGCGCACGATCGCCTTCTCGGGTGCGCCCTCGGGCCAGACAGTGACGAGGACGGTCCCGTCGGCCCCGGAGCCGTCGTCGACCACCTCAACGCGGCCGAACGTGTGGCCCCCGTGGCGGGCGAACTTCACCCAGCGCGTGGCCCGCGCCGACCGGACGAGCACGTGCGCCCCTCCGGTGACGAAGCCCTCGCACGTGTCGTGGTCGTCGGCTATGCCGGTGAGGCGCACGCTGTTCGGCTCCTTGTAGATCAGCTCGCGACGCTCCAGCGCCTCGTGCCCGAGCAGCGGGTCACCGATGAGCGACTCGGTGAGGAACATGACGTCGCGCTCCTCTCCCGGCTGGAGGTGCACCCACGCGTGCTCGACGTAGGTGCGGGCGTAGCCACTCGTCTGCCTCACCTGCACGCGGCAGTCAGCCGCAGCGGGGAGCGGGTTCGTCACCTTGACGAAGCCGATCTCGCGCGTCGAGGGCGACGCGCTGACCGAGATGAGCTGCGTGTGGTTCGACTGCGCCTCGTTGTTGTCCCGGGTGATCTCGCGGATGGTCGGGTCGACGGGGTCGGCGTACTCCGCGATCCGGGCCACGACGCAGTAGTGCGGCCGGATGCTGAGGAACGGAATGGCCGAGAGCGGCGGCGGCACCCAGGCCACGCTCGACGTGAACTCCACGGTCGCGCCGGTCGGCACGTCGTGGGTGTCGCTGCCGAGCGGTGTCTCCGCGCCGCTGCCGAGCGTGAAGTCCTTGACGAAGAAGTCGACCCGCACACCTCGGGCGTTGAGCAGGCCGGGGTTGCGCACGGTCGCGACGATCCGGTTGTCGTGACCCTCCCAGGGGATGTCGCGGAAACGGCTGTCGGCGGCGTTGCGGGCGTTGGTGACCCGAAGGTCCGGGCTCTTCCAGTTCGTGCTCGGCGCCCACGGACGGATCTGCGGGTCGGGCTTAGAGTCGCCGTACTGGATGCGGACCTGCGCCGAGTCCGCACTGGTGCTCACGACGCTCATCCGGAAGTCGTTCGGGTAGCCGGGGTCCGACGTGTCCTGCTCGCGGTAGTCGTCACCCGACTGGAACTCACCGTTGTCGTTGTCGGAGTCGTTCTTGAGCCGCAGGATGTTGCGCCGGTCCGTCGGCTCGGTGCCGGACCGGCAGTCCACGCCGATCACGGTGCGGTCGGCCGGGACGTCCTGGTCGCTCGTCGACGACGGCAGCTCGCGGCGGTACTCGAAGTAGTAGTTGTGCCCGTCGGCGATGCGCACCTCGACCGCGGAGAAGCGCCCGGCAGGCGGCGGCCCGAGGTCGGACGCGTGCAGCGTCACCGTCTCGTCCACCGGTCCCAGCGTGGCGAAGCTGAGGTTGCGCACGTGCGGGGCATCGACCCAGCCGAGCCGCATCTTCTCGACCACCGTGGTCTGCGGGAACTCCTCCTCCCACGACATGAGCGACCAGCTCGCGCCCGCCGCAGTCGTGCTGGCGAGGTCGCGGTCCTTGGCCCACTGCGGGTGGGCGGACCGCGCGTACTCGTCCGGCAGCCCGAGGTTGTGCCCGAGCTCGTGCGACACGGTCTCGCCCCGCACCCGGCCACTCGACTCGCGCGGCTCCCAGTCGTGCGGCATCGAGAACATCTGGATCGTCCGCATGATCGGCACGCTGATCTCGATGCTGCCGAAGGGAACCGGCACGCTGATGCGCTGGCGAGCCACCTCGAACGAGAGCTGGTAGGCGCCCGGCCGCGTCGCGCTCGGCCAGACGAAGCGGCCCGGGTTCGTGCCGGAGGCCGGGAGCGAGCGGACGACGAGGACGATCGAGTCCACGGTCATGAGGTCGAGGACGGGCGGGTTGCCTGCCGCGGCGGCGGCCTCGTTCTGGGCCCGGAGGTCGGCGACGGCCGCACGCGCGAAGCCCTCCCAGCCGTCGGTCTTCCCCGTCATCGTGTTGATGGTCGTGCCGTACGACGCCCAGCTGTTGGCGAGTCGGATCGGCCCGACGATGCCGGCGTTCGACAGGTCGAGCCGACCCTCCGAGACGTCGCGCCAGTAGCTGCGTGTGGACTCGAGGACCCCGCCGCGGGTGACGCCGTCGAAGACCTCGTTGCGCCACTCGGTGCGCAGCGTTCCCTGGTCGGCCGCGGACAGCGCTGTGCTGTCGTTGGTCTCGACGATGACGACGGCGACGTCCTTCGTGCCGAGCGCCGGTGTGACACCGAGGTTCTGGGGGACGAAGGGGTCGCCGCCGCCCCACGCGGGGTCGGGTGAGTCGACGCCGACGGTGCCGACGTGGCTCACCGGTGGTCCGTCCACGCCGTCCCACGCGTCGGTGATCTCGAACGGCTCACCGAGCAGCTCGTCCCCGGTGGTCCGGTCGTGGACGACGAGCTTGTAGGCGCCGGGCACCGCGCTCGCGGCGAGGACGACGGACGGCCGGTGCGCGAAGGTCGCGTCGCGTGACTGGGAGACGAGCCCGCCCTCCGGGGGCTCGACCCTGAAGATGAGGTCGTCGAGGGATATCCCTCCGGTGAGGGCGACGCCGACGCGTGCCCAGCTCGACAGGTAGAGCAGCTTGGCCGGCATCTCGAGCTGGACGCTCGGGGCGGGTGGCAGGTCGACGAGCACGAGTGCGTCGCCGATCCCCGCGATGAGGGCGGCGCCACCGCCCGGGCCGGGCGTCGCCGAGAGGTCGACGGACCACACGCGGGGGAGCCCGTCCTCGAGCACCACGGGCGCCGCCGCCGGCCGCTGCGTGTCGACGAGAAGGATGCGGCCGCGCGAGTCGGCAAGGGCGAGCTGGCCGCCGGCCGGGGCGACCCATGCGACGTCGCGGGCGAGCCCGAGATCCGGGATGACGGGACCGGCCACCCCGCTCGTCGCGTCGTAGGCCGCGAGGCTCGACTCGCTCGGCGCCGGGCCGGTCGAGCCACCGACCTGAAGGACCCAGGCGGACGGGTCTCCCATCCGCCGCGCGAGAGCGCGGGCGTTGCCGACGCCGCGAGCGATGACGCGCCCCTTGCCGGTGCCCGTGATCGGGATGCGGCCGTACGTACCCCCGTCGCGCGTCGCGACGACGTGGATCGACGCGCTCGCGACGTCCACCGCGAGCCCGCGAGCCCCCTTGAGCGACTTCAGCTTCCGCACGGACGGCGCCGCACCGAAGAGCACCTCCCAGACGCCGTTGGCCGCACACGCCGCGAACACGCCCGAGCCGGTCGGGTGCGCCGCGAGCCCGCTGACGACCCACCCCAGCGACAGGGTCTCGATCTCGGCTCCGGTCGCCTCGTAGCGGGTGAGGAGCCCCTGACCGGACGCGACGACGAAGGAGCCGTCCGGCAGGCCGCACACGGCGGAACCGCCCTTGATGCCGCTGGCGATCTTGGTCACGGACATGGCACACACCTGCCTCAGGTCGGACCACCCCTGCTGTGAGGGTGGCACGAATCCCAGTGGTGGGCAGCCGCTTTCGTGATACTTGGCCGGGTTCACGCTTGGCTTCACCAAGCGGACGTATGCCGCCCGCGCCCTGCAGCGACAGGGAGCGGACGGCATACGGCCGGGTGGTGCAGCGCGCGCAGGGTGAGCGCTGCGCTCAGTCGGTGGACCCGGTCAGCTCCGGCCGACGGGCCAGGAGCGCGCCGAGCGTCGCGTAGCCGACGAGCAGGTGGACGCCGCCCACCCAGCTCGAGACCGGCTCACCGAGGATGAGGAACGCCGGAACCGTGACGACGGCCCACGTCTCCGCCACGAGGGGCCAGGCTCGGAGGACGCTCCGCCACCGGCCGGCGAACGCGACCTTGATGCCGATGACGAACATGCCGAGCATCGACAGCGGCCAGAAGACGTCGAGCACCAGGACCGGGGCCGACTCGCGGACCGCGTCCGGTGCCACACCGTGGATCAGGGACCAGACGGACGCCAGTCCGAGCAGGACGTACTCGACGCGGATCATGATGCGGGCCGCCCGGCTCGTGCCGGTGGCGCGGGTGTGGAACATGACCGTGAGCAGGGCGAAGACGCCGAGCTGGAAGAGCAGGCCGGTCAGGTCGCCCACGCGGCCACCGAAGCCCGTGGCGTTGGTCCCGTAGACGAAGATCGACGCTGCCCACGCCACGGCGCCGCCCGTGAGGGCGAGGCCGAGCCGGCGCACCGTGGTCTGCGAGATGGACGGGCTCGTGCTGGTCGGTGTGCTGGTCGGTGTGGTGGTCGGCGTGCTGGTCGGCAGGGTGCTCGAGGGGGCCGCTGGGCCCGCGGTGGTGCGCCCCGGCGAGTCGGTGCGAGCGAGGGCCGGCTGGGTCGTGGTGCTGTCGTGCATGGCTGTCTCCATGGGGTGTCGTGATGGGGTGTCGTGATGGTGTGGTGATGCTCCGGTCGGGATCGGGTGGTCGTGGTCCGCTCGACCCGGTCCTCGGCACTGGGCCAGGTGGTCCGGCGCCGTTGGTATGACTCTCCCGGTCGTGCGTCCCGGGCCGGCAGGGTCGCGAGTCCGCTCGTTCGTCCCCATTCGTGTCCCGGGCAGGCCGGGACACGTGTCCTCGGGACAGCGGGACACCTTCCTTGCGATCATGCTCGGGTGCACGCGCACCCAGACCCTCGAGGGCAGCTCGCCGCGAGCGCGGCCGTCGTCGGGCTGGCCGCGTTCCTCGTCGCGCTGACGGGCGTCACGGTGTGGCTCGACGTGGCGAACGGCCGTACGGGCGTCCCGGCCGCTGCCGGGCTCGAGGCCGGCTGGGTCGGCTGCCTCACCGGGCTCGCCCAGCTGCTCCCGGGGCTGCTGCTCCTGCGCCGCCTGCCGCGCCACCCCGTCGCGTGGGTGCTCGTGGTCTCGGGCGCCGCGTGGGTCGTCGACTCCTTCGCGAGCAGCTGGACGGCATACGCCGTCTACACCAGCCCGGGGCTGCCCGCCGCGTCCGCCGCGTTCTACGTCTACCAGCGGCTCGGGGCCGCGCTCCTGCTCGGAATTCCCTTGCTGCTCCTGCTCTTTCCCGACGGTCGCCTGCCGCGCGCGCGGGGCTGGCGGACCGCGTCCGTCGTCTCGCTCGTCTTCACCGGGCTGCTGCCGGCCGTGCTCGCGTTCGTGCCGTCACACGTCGCCGAGGCGGTGACGGAGAGCTCGCTGACCCCCGAGCTGCGCACCCTCGACATCGACCCGGTCACCCTCCCGCTGCCGGATGCCGTGTGGCGGGTGCTGCTCGGCGTCGCCTTCGCGGGCATCTGGGTCTCCCTCCTCGTGCCCCTGGCCGTGGTCGTGCGACGCTACCGGGCCTCCACCGGTGAGCGGCGGCAGCAGCTGCGCTGGCTCGTGTGGGCCGCTGTCGTCGACGTCGTCGTGCTCGCCGCGGGCCTGCTCGCCCAGGACCCGCTCGCAGGTCTCCTGCTGGCCGTGGGCGTGGCGGTGACGTCGGCGGCCGTGGTCGTGGCGGTCACGCGTCACCGCCTCTACGAGATCGATCGGCTGCTGCCCGCAACGCTCGTGTATGCCGTGCTCGCCGTCATCGTCGTCGGCGTCGACGTCCTCGTCTTCGCGCTCGCGGGTGCCATTCTGGGACAACGGGACTCGGCTCTGGTCGCCATCGCCGTGGTGGCCGCGCTGTACGGCCCGCTGCGCGACCGGCTCACTGCGCTGGTGCGGAGGCTCCGACGCGGCTCGCGCGACGACCCGTATGCCGTCGTGTCGGCCCTCGCGGAGCGGCTCGAGGTGTCGAGCGACCCCTCCGAGCAGCTCCTGGCCGTGGCGCGGTCCGTGGCGGAGGCGTTCCGCTCGCCGTTCGTGCGCGTCGAGATCGAGCAGGGGTCGGGCGCGACGCTCCACGTCGAGCACGGCCGGCTCGTGGGCACCCCGGTCGTGCTGCCGGTCGTCTACCGCGGCGAGGCCGTGGGCCGGCTGCTGCTCGTGCCCGCCGGCCGCTCGACCCTGTCGGAGCGGGACCAGCGGCTGCTCGGCGACGTCGTGCGCCAGGCCGCGGCGGCGGCGCGGGCCAGCGAGCTGAGCCTGACGCTCCAGCGCTCGCGTGAGGCCATCGTCCTCGCCCGCGAGGAGGAACGGCGCCGGCTCCGCCGCGACCTGCACGACAGCCTCGGGCCGAGCCTCGGCGCAGTCACGCTGAGGATCGAGACGGCCCGCAACGTCGCGGGCCGGGACCCCGTCGAGGCGGACCGGCTGCTCGCGGCGGCGACTGCCGACGTCGCCGAGGTGCTGGCCGACGTCCGCCGGCTCGCGCACGACCTGCGGCCCCCGGCGCTCGACGAGCTCGGGCTCGTGTCGGCGGTCGAGGAGCAGGGGCGACGGCTGTCGTCCGAGTCGCTGGCGATCTCGGTGCGAGCCGGGCACCTCGGGGAGCTGCCGGCGGCGGTCGAGGTGGCGGCATACCGGATCGTGTCCGAGGCGCTCACCAACGTCGTCCGGCACGCGGCGGCCGCCGAGTGCGACGTGAGGCTGACGGTCGAGGGCGCCGGGCCGGACGAGGACGTCCTCGTCGTCGAGGTGCGGGACGACGGCCACGGCATCCCGTCAGACGTGGCTGCCGGGGTGGGCATGCTCTCGCTCCGGGAACGGGCGGCCGAGCTCGGGGGTACATGTGCGGTGACGTGTCCGCCGGACGGTGGCACGGTCGTGCGTGCGCAGCTGCCCGTCGGTGCCGCGCGTCCGGCGGGAGGGCCACGGCAGCAAGGGAACTCGGTGTCGGGAACGGTGTGGAGGACGTGATGGAGGAGTCGAGTGGTGTCTGAGTCGCAGCCGGGCAGGACCGGTGACGCCAAGGGGCACGGCGCCGGTGGTGAGCCGCACGGAGCCGCGGAGGGAGACGGCGCGATCCGCGTCGTGCTGGCCGACGACCACCCGGTCTATCGCGACGGCCTCGCCGCCCTGCTCGGTTCGGTCGGCGGCATCGAGGTCGTCGCGACGGCAGCGACCGGAGCCGAGGCCGTCTCGGCGGCTGCCGAGCACGAGCCGGACGTCGTCGTCATGGACGTGTCGATGCCCGTGCTCAACGGCATCGAAGCCACGCGCGCGGTGACGACGGCACACCCGCACATCGGCGTCGTCGTGCTGACGATGAGCGAGGACGACGCGACGGTGTTCTCGGCGATGCAGGCGGGGGCGCGCGGCTACCTGCTCAAGGGTGCCAACCAGGCCGAGATCGTCCGCGCCATCACCGCGGTCGCCGGGGGAGAGGCGATCTTCGGTCCGGCACTGGCCCGGCGGATCGCCGACTTCTTCGCGGCACGGACGCCCGTGGCCGAGTCGGCGTTTCCGCAGCTCACGGCGCGCGAGCGCGAGATCCTCGACCTCGTCGCGGCCGGGCGCTCGAACGCGCAGATCGCGTCCACTCTCTTCCTGTCGCCGAAGACGGTGCGCAACAACGTGTCGAACGTCTTCGCCAAGCTGCACGTCGCCGACCGGGCCGAGGCCATCGTCCGGGCCCGCGAGGCCGGCCTCGGCCGGTGACCCCTCGCCGGCGAGGCACGCCGGCCCAGACGGCTGCTACCCGAGGAAGTCGCCTCGGTCGCGGCGTGGGGTCAGTGCTCGGCGACCCAGCGCTCGAGGGCCTCGACCCTGGCGACGAGGTCGGCTGCGAGGCGTTCCTCGAGCACGGAGGGTCCGCTGTGCACGTGCCCTGACGGCTTCGCGGCGCCCGTGAACCCAGGGGACGTTGTGGACGCGGTGGACGCGGTGGACGCCGTGGTGCCGAGGCCCTGGCGGACGAAGGTGCGGGCAAGCGTCGACGGTCCGACGCCCAGCTCGGTGGCGCGGGCCGAAAGCGCCTCGAACTCCTCGACGGTGAAGCGCACCGAGATGACCTTGCTGCGGTCGCCGGGTCTGCTGGTCTCGGTCATGTGACTCCTCGGAGCGTGGCGGCCGTGTCTGACTGCGTCATGCATTGTCAGTGGCCGACTCTACAACCTTCCCGCCACCCCCTGCGGTTCGATGTATCCACGCGTCACCGGTGACGCGCTGATACATCGAACCGAGGACCTCAGGCGGGGAGCGGGAAGACGTCCGAGATGCGGCAGGCGCCACCGCCGCCGGTCAGTGGCGGGGTCGAGCGGCGGCCGCTGCACACGGTCGCGGGCTGGGTGGTGCCGAACAGCGGGGAGCAGTCGCACTTGTACCGGACGTAGGTCAGGCACACTTCGGTGTTCGCGCTGGTGCCGCTCGCGGCGCCGTCGGTGTAGAGCAGGATCCGCTGCGCGCTCGTGTTGGCCGGCGTGCAGAACTGATGGTTCGTGGGCGCGCCGCCGCACGACGAGCACGAGCACGAGCTGCCCCCGCCCCTCTCGACGACCGCGAACGTCGGCTCGATGACACCGTTCACCGTCACACCCGTGACCACCGTGACCGTGTTGATCGAGCCGGAGCCGCCGGGGTTGGTGGCGACGAGCTCGAAGACGTAGCCCTTGTACGCGTCCGACGAGCTGCCGGGGAGCTTGCACGCTGCGCCGGTGAAGGTCAACGGCCCGGCTGACGCAGCGATGGTCGGGGCGGGCGCGGCCACGATGATGGCAGGCATGGTCCAGGCCGCTCCCTTGACGACCGAGCGCCTGCTGGGCGCCTTGGACCTGTGGTCGTCGTTGTCTGACATGGATGCCTCCGGAGTGATAGCTCTGGGGATCGCGTCGCACCCCCGACGGTCGATAAGACACACGTGCCCCATCTGCCACGTTTTGTACCACTGTTACGGCGCGCCTGTCCGCAAATGGCGGATCACGCCTCCGCGCGGCATCCGGGCCGGCGGCTCCTGAGCGGGACCTGTCCCGACAGCTGACCCGAGGTCAGAGCCCAGTCGTGGACCCGCTCTCAGTCGGCAGTCCTGCCGAGCGTGCTCTCCCGCGGGACCAGGGTGTAGGTGGAGTGCACGTCCTCCCCGGGCATCGGCGCCCGCGCCTCGATGCGGGCCAACAGCCGGTCAACCGCCTCGGCGGCGATGCTCGCCTTGTCCGGCGCGATGGTGCTGATGGTCGGGGTGGAGTAGCGGCCGTCCTCGATGTCGTCGTAGCCGATGACGGCGACGTCCTCCGGCACCCGCAGGCCGCGCTGCAGCACTGCCCGCACCGCGCCGAGCGCGACGAGGTCGCTGTAGGCGAAGACCGCGGTCGGCGGGTCGTCCCGTTCGAGGAGCGCGGCCATCGCGGCCGCGCCGTCGGCCCTGTTGAACCGGGGTGTGGGGATGACGAGCGACTCGTCCACGGCGATGCCCGCCGCCTCGTGGGCCAGGTGATACCCCCGGGTGCGCCGCTGGGCCGCCTCGCCCGTGCGGTACGGCTGGTCGCCGATCGCGGCGATTCGTCTGTGCCCCAAGGCGATGAGGTGGTTCACGGCCTCCTGCGACGCCGCTACGTCGTCGATGCCCACGTGGTCGAAGTGGCCGTCCGACTCGCGCTCACCGAGGACGATGAGGGGCAGGTCGGGATCCCGGACGGCGAGCTCGGCCTGAGACAGACCCAGGGGGCTGAAGATCATGCCGTCGTAGGCGAACCCGCGCGCCCGGCGTTTGATCAGCTCCGCCTCGTGCTCCGGGTCCCCATCGGTCTGGTCGATGAGCACGTTGAATCCGCGCTCTCGCGCACGCGGGATGATCGCCTGGAGCAGCTCCGAGAAGTACGGAGTGTCGAGGTAGGGGACGACGACGGCGATCTGGCCGGAGCGCCCGTTCGCGAGGTTTCTGGCGAGCAGGTTCGGCCGGTAGTCGAGCGCCTCGATGGCCTTCTCCACCTTGGCCCGCGTCGCAGGAGTCACCTGGGCGTAGCCGCC
Organism: Terrabacter sp. GCM10028922; assembly: GCF_042666095.1. Classification (NCBI taxonomy): domain Bacteria; kingdom Bacillati; phylum Actinomycetota; class Actinomycetes; order Micrococcales; family Intrasporangiaceae; genus Terrabacter; species Terrabacter sp. GCM10028922. The sequence continues at coordinate 47,775 of NZ_JBHTFG010000009.1, forward strand.
CACGACGTTCGACACGGTGCGCGGCGAGACCCCCGCGAGCAGGGCAACGTCACGGAGGGTGGCGTCAGGCACGGCGAGGCTCCTGTCACGCGGAGAACGAGGACGCTGAGGGGGCGGCGAAGGGACGCGGAAACGACGCTGAAACGACGCTGAGACGTCGGCGAGTGGCACGGTGCGGCGCCCCGGCGGGACGCTGGGATCAATCTAGCCGCCACTATTGCACCGCTGCAAAGGGCACGGCATACTCGCCTTTGCAGCGCCGCAAACCGGAACTGCCTGCCGAGCTCCACTGGCCAGGAGCCGGCCCACCAGCAGACGGACGACCAAGGGTGCCCATCGACCCACGTGAGCACCCTTTCTTTCGGCCGTCGAATGTTAACGCTCACAACGCGTGCCTGATCGCCGTGTTGATCTCACCCAGACGCAGGAGATTCCCGATGAAGCAACGTCGCTTCGCCCCCTTCACCCGTGCCGGGAGCATCGTCGCCGGTGCCCTGACCCTCGCCACTCTCCTCGCCAGCTGTGCCGGGGGCTCGTCCGCTGCCAGCGGCGGTTCCAGCAACGACGCCGGCGCCTCCGGACCGGTGCACATCAAGGTGTGGGCCTGGTATCCCGAGTTCAAGGGCGTCGTCGACGCCTTCAACGCATCCCACAAGGACTTCCAGGTGGACTGGAGCAACGTCGGCACCGGACCCGACCAGTACGCCAAGCTGAAGACGGCCTTCAAGGCCGGCAGCGGCGCACCGGACGTCGCGATGGTGGAGTTCCAGGAGATCCCCAGCTTCGTCATCCTCGACAAGCTCGTCGACATGGGCGAGTACGGCGCCAACGACGACAAGTCCCTCTATGCCGACTGGGCCTGGAAGCAGGCCACGGACGGCAACAAGGTCTACGCCATCCCCGTCGACGGCGGCCCGATGGCCCTGATGTACCGCAAGGACCTCTTCGCCAAGTACAAGATCGCCGTGCCGAAGACCTGGGACGAGTACGCCGCCGCGGCGGAGAAGATCAAGGCCGCCGACCCGAAGGCGTACATCGCGAGCTTCGGCAAGGACGGCGGCTGGCTCAACGGCCTCATGTGGCAGGCCGGCTGCAAGCCGTACAGCTACTCCCAGGCGCAGGCCAAGGACGCCGTCGGCATCCGGCTGACGTCTCCGGAGTGCACGAAGGTCGTCGACTTCTACGGCGACCTCGTCGACAAGGGCCTCATGGCCAAGGACCCGTTCTTCACCGCCGACGCCAGCGCGGCCCTCGACAGCGGCAAGTACTGGACCTGGGCGGCCGCGGGGTGGACCCCCGGGTACCTCGCCGGCTCGCTGAAGAAGACGTCCGGCAAGTGGGGTGTCGCGCCCATGCCGCAGTGGACGGAAGGGGCGAACGACCAGGGTGACTGGGGCGGCTCCACCTTCACGGTCACGACCCAGAGCCAGCACCCACGCGAGGCGACGATCGTGGCCCGCGAGCTGTTCGGCTCGTCCAAGGCGGCGTGGGACATCGGCCTGAACAAGGCGTTCCTCTACCCGCTGGTCAAGGACGTCGCCGCCAACGCCACCTTCACCGACAAGGCATACGACTTCTTCGGCGGCCAGAAGGTCAACCAGATCTTTGTCCCCGTGTCCAACAGCCTCGGCGAGTTCCAGTACACGCCGTTCCAGGACTACGTCTTCGCCACCATGAACGACCTCAGCGCCGAGGCGCTCGCCGGCAAGCGCCCGTGGAGCACCGTCCTCGACGAGACGCAGAAGAAGGTCGTGGCGTACGCGCAGCAGCAGGGCTTCAAGGTCAGCGAGTAGCCCGTCACCACAGGCCGCCGGGTCGGCAGGCAGCCTTCCTCCCTGCCTGCCGACCCGGCACCACCCGACCCGGAGGTCCCCATGAGCCAGCTCCTGCCGGCAGACCGCACGCTCACCGCACCGCCGCCGCCCGCGGCCCCGCCCGTGCGCGCCGCACGCGGCCGTGGCCTGTCCCACCAGACCCGCCAGGCGGTCGCGGGCTCGCTGTTCGTGCTGCCGTTCCTCGTCATCGTCCTGCTCTTCCTCGCCCTTCCCCTGGGCTATGCGTTCTGGCTGAGCCTGCACAGCGAGAGTCTCGTCCTCGGGCCGCACTTCAGCGGGCTCGAGCAGTACAAGGAGGCGTTCACCGACCCGCAGTTCCTCACCGGCCTGAGGCGCGTCATCCTCTTCGGCGTCATCCAGATCCCGATCATGCTCGGCCTCGCCCTGGCGGGGGCGTTGGCGCTGGATGCCATCAACAGCCGCGTCGCAAAGGTGTTCCGGCTCGTGGCGTTCATGCCGTATGCCGTGCCCGCCGTGATCGGCGCGCTGATGTGGGGGTTCTTGTACAGCAAGACGTTCGGGCCGTTCGCCGGGGTCTCTGGACTCTGGGGCGCGGCGCCGGTCAACTTCTTCGGCGGCTCCCTGCTCCTCGTCTCGCTGGGCAACGTCGTCACCTGGGCATGGACCGGCTACAACATGATCGTCCTCTACTCCGCCCTCCAGGGTGTGCCCCGGGAGATGTACGAGGCGGCCGTCATCGACGGGGCCTCACCGGTGCAGATCGCGCTGCGGGTCAAGGTCCCGGCGATCAAGCCGGCGCTCTCGCTCGCGGCCATCTTCACCGTCATCGGCACGATGCAGTTCTTCAACGAGCCGGCGATCCTGGCGCGCTTCGCACCGGACATCGACGCCGGCTACACGCCGAACCTCTACGCGTACAGCCAGGCGTTCCGGTTCTCGGCGTTCAGCTACTCGGCGGCGATCTCGTTCACCCTCGGGCTGAGTGTCTTCGTCCTGTCGTACCTCTTCGTCTTCGTCTCTCGCAGAAGGGCGGCCCGCGGATGACGCAGCTGACCACCACCCAGGCCGGCCGACCGGGACTGCGGGCTGCGGCGCGGCCACGTGGCCGTCGGTTCGGCGAGCCCAACACCCGCCTCGCGCACACGATCATGGGACTCGGCATCGTCTACTTCACGATCCCGCTGATCTGGATCGTGTTCGCCGCCACGAAGAGCCAACCGGACCTGCTGTCCACCCCCGCGCTCTGGTTCGGCGACGGGTTCGACCTCGTGACCAACCTCCGTCAGCTGTTCCGCGAGGACGACGGCGTCTACGGGCGGTGGCTGGTCAACACCGCGCTCTACTCGGGGGCGAGCGCGCTCGGCGCTACCACCCTCTGCGCACTCGCCGGCTACGGCCTCGCACGGTTCAGCTTCCCCGGCAAGCGGGTCATCGAGTCGGGCCTGCTCGGCATGGTCATGGTTCCGGCGACAGCGCTGGTGCTGCCGACCTACCTGCTGCTCTCGCGGCTGGAGCTCGTGAACACCATCTGGGCCGTCATCCTGCCCTCGCTGCTCAGCCCGTTCGGCACCTACCTCATCCGGGTCTTCGTCGCCGAGAGCGTCCCGCAGGAGCTGCTCGACGCGGCGCGCATCGACCGAGCGGGCGAGCTGCGCATCTTCTGGAGGGTGGTGCTGCCGATGATGCGGCCGGCCATCGTGACGGTCTTCCTCATCACCCTCGTCGCGACGTGGAACAACTACTTCCTCCCGCTGGTGATGCTGAGCGACGCCAAGCTGTACCCGTTGACGGTCGGCCTGACGACGTGGTTCAACACGGCGCAGCAGGAGGCCGGCACGCGCATGCTCTTCAACCTCGTCACGACCGGCGCCCTGCTCGCCATCATCCCCCTCGTGATCGCCTTCATCCTGCTGCAGCGGTTCTGGCGCAGCGGCGTGAGCAGCGGCTCCCTGAAGTAGCCGGCCTGCCGCACCTGCACGTCCAGCCGCTTGTCCGACCTGCTTTCCAACCTGCTTTCCAACCTGCTTTCCAACCTGCTTTCCGTCACGTTTCCAAGGACTCCGAATGTCTTCTGCCTCCCTCCGTCTTCACCCTGACTTCACGATCGCCCCCGTCAACCGGCGTACCTTCGGCTCGTTCGTCGAGCACATGGGCCGCTGCGTCTACACCGGCATCTACGAGCCCGACCACCCGACGGCCGACGCCGACGGGTTCCGCGAGGACGTCCTCGCACTGACGCGCGAGCTCGGTGTCAGCGTCGTGCGCTACCCGGGCGGCAACTTCGTGTCGGGCTACCGCTGGGAGGACGGCATCGGGCCGGTCACCCAGCGGCCGGTGCGCCGAGACCTCGCCTGGCACGGGCTCGAGACCAACGAGGTCGGCATCGACGAGTTCGCCCGCTGGGCGGCGAAGGCCGACGTCGAGATCATGTACGCCCTCAACCTCGGCACCCGTGGGGTGCAGGAGGCGCTCGACGTCCACGAGTACCTCAACCACCCCGAGGGCACCCACTTCGCCGAGCTCCGCCGCAGCAACGGGGCGAAGGAACCACACGGCATACGGATGTTCTGCCTCGGCAACGAGATGGACGGCCCGTGGCAGACCGGGCACAAGACGGCTCACGAGTACGGCCGACTGGCGGCCGAGGTGGCCCGCGCCCTGCGGTCCGCCGAACCGGACCTCGAGCTGGTGGCCTGCGGCAGCTCGAGCTCGGCGATGCCGACGTTCGGCGCGTGGGAGGCCACCGTGCTCGAGCTCGCGTACGAGCAGGTGGACGCCATCTCGGCCCACGCGTACTACGAGGAGCACGACGGGGACCTCGGCAGCTTTCTCGCCTCGGCGGTCGACATGGACCACTTCGTCGACAGCGTCGTCGCGACGGCCGACAGCGTCGGGGCCCGGCTCAAGAGTCGCAAGCGCATCAACATCTCGTTCGACGAGTGGAACGTGTGGTACCTCAGCCGGTTCGAGAACGCCGAGAGGCCGACCGACTGGGCCGTGGCGCAGCCCGTCATCGAGGACCACTACAACGCCGCCGATGCCGTCGTCGTCGGCAACCTGCTGATCTCCCTGCTGCGCCACAGCGACCGCGTGACCGCTGCCTGCCAGGCACAGCTCGTCAACGTCATCGCGCCGATCATGACCGAGCCGGGAGGCCGGGCGTGGCGCCAGACGATCTTCCACCCCTTCGCGCTCACCTCACGGCTGGCACGAGGCAACGTCCTGCGGGTCGAGCCGCAGAGCCCGACGTACGACACGCAGCGGTTCGGGGACGTGCCGGTCCTCGACGCGGTCGCCACGCACGACCCGCAGAGCGGGGGGGTCACCGTCTTCGCCGTGAACCGCGACGTCACAGGCCCCGTCGACCTCACGGTCGCCCTGAGCGACCTCGGCTCGCTCGCGGTGCTCGAGGCCTGGACGGTGGGTGGTGACGACCCCTATGCGCGCAACACGGCCGACGATCCCGACCGCGTGCGTCCGGAGGCGATGGGCTCCGCAACCGTGGCCGGCGACACGCTGACCGCGAGCCTGCCGCCGGTGTCGTGGTGCGCCATCCGGCTGGGTCCGGCGACGCCCCCGACCCAGACCCGCTGACCCCGCCATCCCACCCGCCCTCGTTCGATGTGTCACCGCGGCCTCTGGGCCGCGGTGACACATCGAACCGGCAAGGGGTGGGTGACGTTCAGTCGGAAGAGGATCCGCTCGCGAGGCCGGTCTTGATGAGCTCCATGACCGAGCTGTCGGCGAGGGTCGTCACGTCGCCGACCTCCCGGTGCTCGGCGACGTCCCGCAGCAGACGACGCATGATCTTGCCGGACCGCGTCTTCGGCAGCTCGGCCACGATCATGATCTGCCGCGGCTTCGCGATGGGCCCGATCTCCTTGGCCACGTGGTTGCGCAGCTCCTGGACGAGGTCCTGACCCTCACCGGGCTCGTCGGCCTCCTCGACGGCATCGGCGCGCAGGATGACGAACGCGCATACGGCCTGCCCTGTGGTCTCGTCCGTTGCGCCGACCACGGCGGCCTCGGCGACCTTCGGGTGCGACACGAGGGCGGACTCGATCTCGGTGGTCGACAGGCGGTGCCCCGAGATGTTCATGACGTCGTCGACACGGCCGAGCAGCCAGATGTCACCGTCCTCGTCCTTCTTCGCTCCGTCGCCGGCGAAGTAGAGGCCCTCGAAGCGCGACCAGTACGTCTCCTTGTAGCGCTCCTGGTCACCCCAGATGCCGCGCAGCATCGCCGGCCACGGCTTCCTCAGCACGAGGTAGCCGCCGTGGCCGTTGGGCACCGACTGGCCCTCGTCGTCGACGACGTCCGCCACGATGCCGGGGATCGGACGCTGCGCCGAGCCGGGCTTGGCCTCGGTCACGCCCGGCAGCGGGCTGATCATGATCGAGCCGGTCTCGGTCTGCCACCACGTGTCGACGATGGGGCAGCGGTCGCCGCCGATGACGCGGCGGTACCACATCCAGGCCTCGGGGTTGATCGGCTCACCGACCGACCCGAGCAGGCGCAACGAGCTCATGTCGAACTTCGCGGGGATCTGCTCGCCCCACTTCATGAACGTGCGGATGGCGGTCGGGGCCGTGTAGAGGATCGAGACCTTGTACTGCTCGACGATCTCCCAGAAGCGACCCTGGTGCGGGGTGTCCGGCGTGCCCTCGTACATGACCTGCGTCGCGCCGTTGGTCATCGGCCCGTAGACGATGTACGAGTGGCCGGTGACCCAGCCGATGTCGGCCGTGCACCAGTAGACGTCGGTGTCGGGGTGCACGTCGTGGACGACGGCGTTCGTGTAGGCCGCCTGCGTGAGGTAGCCGCCCGTCGTGTGGAAGATGCCCTTCGGCTTACCCGTCGTGCCCGACGTGTACAGGATGAAAAGCGGGTGCTCGGCCTCGTGCATCGGCGCCTCGTGGGTCGCGTCCGCGGCATCGAGCGCGTCGTGCCACCACACGTCACGGCCCTCGGTCCACGCGGTGTCCTGGCCCGTGCGACGCACCACGAGGACCTTCGTGACCGTGCCGGTGTCGCCACCGACCTCGAGCGCCGCGTCGACCGCGGGCTTGAGCGCCGAGGGTGCGCCGCGACGGTAGCCGCCGTCGGCCGTGATGACGACCTTGGCCTTGGCGTCGTCGATGCGGGTGCGCAGCGCCTCGGCGGAGAAGCCACCGAAGACGACGGAGTGCGGCGCGCCGATACGGGCACACGCGAGCATCGCGATCGCGGCCTCGGGGATCATCGGCAGGTAGATGGCAACGGGGTCGCCCTTGCGCACGCCCAGGTCGAGCAGGGCGTTGGCCGCGCGCTGGACGGCGGCATGCAGGTCCGCGTACGTGATGTCCTTGGTGTCGCCGTCGGGCTCACCGACGAAGTGGATCGCGACCCTGTCACCACGGCCGGCCTCGACGTGGCGGTCGACGGCGTTGTAGCACGCGTTGAGCTCGCCGTCCTCGAACCACTTCGCGAACGGGGAGTCCCACTCCAGCGTGCGAGTGAAGTCCTTGCCCCAGGTGACGTACTTCCTGGCCTGCTCGGCCCAGAATCCCTCGTAGTCCGCGTCGGCCTTCGCGTAGAGCTCGGCGGTGCCGTTGGCCTGCGCGGCGAACTCCGGCGGTGGCGGGAAGGTGCGGCTCTCGGTCAGCAGGTTCTCGAGCGTCTCTTCGCTCACGGGGTCCACCTTTCGCATCGACGATGAAGCGGTCGCACCAGTCCAGCGTCCATCGCCGGCAGGTGCCTGCCACAACTCAAACGCAGGCTAGTTCGCCCATCAAGGGCCGAGTGAGGCAGGTCTCGTCGCTACCGGGGAGTAGCCCGCCGAACGGTCAGGCTCCGAGGACGAGCGGTCAGGCCCCCGGGGGTGACGCCGGGCGCGGAGCGGGCCGGACGGCATACGCGGGCACGGCGCCAACGGTTCACCTGAGGTTCCTCCCGTGGTGGGCCGCGGACGGCGCGGACTCACGAATGTGGACGACATGGACACGACTCTCCAGCAGCCCTCCCGCCGAACCGTTCTTCGCAGTGGCCTGGCCACCGGGACCATCGCCCTCGCCGGTGCCGGCGTCGTCGTCGACAGCCGCCCGAGCGCGGCCGCCGTCGTCCCCGCCGCGAACCCCTTCACGCTGGGGGTGGCGAGCGGTGACCCCGCACCCGACGGCTTCGTCATCTGGACACGCCTCGCCCTCGAACCCCTGGCCGCCGACGGCCTCGGAGGTATGCCGTCCTCCACCTACCAGCTCAACTGGCAGGTGGCGTCGGACGAGCGCTTCGCCGACGTCGTCAAGGCGGGCACCGTTGCGGCAGAGCCGGGTTGGGCTCACTCGATGCACGTCGAGGTCCACGGCCTGCGTGCAGGCCGTGAGTACTTCTACCGCTTCCGCCTCGGCAACCACCTGTCGGCGCCGGGGCGCGCCGTGACCACCCCGAACCCCTGGGAGACGCCGTCCGCGCTCGCCATGGCGTTCGTGTCGTGCTCGAACTTTCCCTCCGGCTACTTCACGGCCTACCGCCGCCTCGCCGAGGAGCGGCCCGACGTCATCCTCCACCTCGGCGACTACCAGTACGAGGGCGCCGGCAACGGCCTCGGACGCAACCATGTGGGCCCCGAGACGACGACGCTCGCGGGCTACCGCCAGCGGTTCGCGCAGTACAAGAGCGACTCCGACCTCCAGGCCGCGCACGCTGCCGCCCCGTGGCTCGCCGTCTGGGACGACCACGAGGTCGACAACAACTGCGCCGCCGGCATCCCCGAGAAGGTCGCCGAGACGCCGACCTTCCCGCAGCGCCGGGCCGCCGCCTACCGGGCCGACTACGAGAACATGCCGCTGCGGCGCTCGTCGGTGCCGGACGGCCCGAACCTCGACCTCTACCGCCGGGTCCAGTGGGGCCGGCTCGCGAACCTCCACATGCTCGACACCCGTCAGTACCGCGACGACCAGGCCTGCGGCGACGGCTACAAGGACTGCCCGGACGCGGCCGACCCGTCGCGCTCGCTGCCGGGCCTCGAGCAGGAGCAGTGGCTGATCGACGGCTTCCGCACGTCGCAGGCGCGGTGGGACCTGCTCGGCCAGCAGGTCTTCTTCGGCCAGCGCGACAACGACCCGAGCGCGGCGACCACCGTGTCGATGGACGCGTGGGACGGCTACCCCGCGTCGCGCCGGCGGATCACGCAGGGCTGGGTCGACGCCGGCGTGCGCAACCCCGTCGTGCTGACCGGCGACGTCCACGCGCACTGGGCCTCGGACCTCTACCTCGACTGGGCCGACCCCGACAAGCCCGTCGGCTCCGAGCTCATCACGAGCTCGATCACGAGCGGTGGCAACGGTTACGACAGCCCGACCGGCCGGCACCCGTGGGCCGACTGGAACCCGAACCTGCGCTTCTGGACCAACCTGCGCGGTTACGTCTCGACGACGATCACCCCGAACGAGCTGACGGCCCGGTGCCGCTGTGTGCCGGTCGTGTCGTCGCCGGGAGCGGAGGCGTTCACCCGGGCCGAGTTCGTCATCGACGACGGCGTCCGCGGCCTGCGCCAGACGGCCGACAACCCGCTCCCGTCGCTCGCAGCGCGCCGCGCCGCCCCGAGCGACGAGCAGATCATCGCGGACACGATCCGCGAGGAGACCCACGGCGCCGAGTGACCCTCGGCGCCGTGGCCGCACGTCGGCGTGGCCCCTCCCATCCCGAGGGCCACGCCGACGAACACGAGGATGGAAACGCTCAGTAGCTCATGCCCATCACTGCCCGGACCGTCGCGAGGGTGCGCTCGGCGACCTCGTTCGCACGTGCATTGCCCTCGCGGAGCACAGCCGTCACGTGGGACGGGTCGCGCGCGAGCTCGAGCCGGCGCGACCGGTGCCCCGCGAGGGACTCGTTGACGGCCTCGGTGACGACCGCCTTGAGCGCCAGTGCGCCGCCGTCCCCGACCCGCTCGGCCACCGACTCCGGCGACTCCTCGAGGAAGAGACCGGCCATCGTGAGCAGATTCGCGACCTCGGGACGAGCCCTGGGGTCGAACGTGATCCGCCGCTCGGAGTCGGTGCGTGCCGCGCGGATCCGCGCCGCCGTCTGGTCCGCGGTGTCACGCAGGTTGATGACGTTGCCCTTGCTCTTGGACATCTTCGTCCCCTCGGTGCCGAGCAGCAGCGGTACCTCGCTGAGCAGGGCCTCCGGCTCGGCGAAGACGCTGTGCCCGGCGGCATACCTCTGGTTGAAGCGGCGCGCGATGGCACGCGTCTGCTCGAGGTGCGGGAGCTGGTCGCGGCCGACCGGCACGATCCGACTGTGGCAGAAGAGGATGTCGGCCGCCTGGTGCACCGGGTAGGTGAGCAGCAGCCCCGAGAGAGGTCGCCCGTCCGACAGCGCGAGCTCGTCCTTGACCGTGGGGTTGCGACGCAGCTCGGCGTCGGTGACGAGCGACAGGAAGGGCAGCATGAGCTGGCCCAGGGCCGGCACGGCGCTGTGCGCGAAGATCGTCGTGCGCGAGGGGTCGATGCCGGCGGCGAGGTAGTCGAGAACGAGCCCCTGGACGTTGGCGCCGATCGCGCCGACTGAGTCGCGGTCGGTGATGACCTGGTAGTCGGCGATGACGACGAACGTCTCGACTCCTTTCTCCTGCAACCGGACTCGGTTGCGCAGGCTGGCCAGGTAGTGGCCGATGTGGAGTGGCCCGGTAGGGCGGTCGCCGGTCAGCATGCGGAAGCGGCTGGGGTCGCCGGCGGCCTGCTCGTCGATGAGTGCGTCGAGGACGGCGCTGCGCTCACGCGCCGTCGCGTACGTCACGGTCTCGTCGGCGTGGACGGCCACCGACGGGGCCGACGCCGACAGAACCGCGGACGGTGCCGCCGACGTGGCCGCCGATGGTGTCGCCGACGGTGCGGTGGGGACGGGCTGGGGGACTGTGGTCATGGTCTCTCTCCTGTAGTGGTGCCCACGGGAGGACCGGTGTCGCGGTGACCGACCTGCGGTGACCGAACATGCGAAGAGCCGCCCGTGGGCGGCTCCGGATCTCTCTGACGAGTTGCTTCGATGGGCCGCCTCAGCTGGGCAGCCACCACGCGCCGTTCAGGACGGGTCGGGACATCGAGCACATGCCAGTGAGGGTACTCACGCCCTGCGAGCCTGTCGAACGGCCTGATCGCCGTCGAGCCGCTCCTAGGCTGGTGCGGTGCCCGACCCGACTCCCGCCCAGACCGCGCTGCTCGACCAGCTTGCTGCCCTCACCGAGCTGCCGGACGTGCGCGAGCGCGCCGAGGCGGCCCGGGAGGCGTGCACCCGGCTGCGCTTCCACGAGGCCCTGCGCCGCCGGATCCCCGAGGCCGCGGCCGAGTCGCGCGTGCGGGGGGCGCAGGCGAGTGCGGCCCTCGACGGGGCCGAGTTCCCCGTCGAGCTCGTGCGGGAGCTGATGAGCGGCGCGCGCGAGTGGCCCTCCGAGCTCGACCCGGGCCTGAGGACGCTCAAGGGGGCCGTGGCCGCGACGGCCGAGAGCGAGCGCGTCGTAGCGCTGGTTCGCACCGCTCCGCTGCAGGCACTGGCCCGGCTCCACGTCGCCGCGGCCGCTCCCGTCGGCACCGGCGACTGGCTCGGTCGGCCCCGCGTCGGCGACGAGGACTGCACCGAGCTCGTCGACCTGGGGCCCGTCCCCGCCCCGGCCGTCGTCGCCGCGCGCCTCGCGTCGCTCTCCGAGGTCATCGCCGCCGCCGCCGGCAGCAACCGTATCCCCGCCGCGGTCGTCGCCGCTCTCGTGCATGCGGAGGTGGCCGCGATCCGGCCGTTCGTCCACGGCAACGGGCTCGTCGCCCGCGCCATGGAGCGCGCCCTCGTGCAGGCCCTCGGCCTGGACCCGACCGGCGTCGCGGTGCCCGAGGCCGGCCACGTCGCGGGAGGTGGGCCGGCCTACCTCGGGTCGCTCACGGCATACGCCCGGGGTGACGCCAGGGGCGTCGGTCTCTGGCTCGGCCAGGCGGAGGAGGCGCTCGTGCGCGGGGCGGCGGAGGGGGAGCGGATCAGCGACGCGGTGCGAGCGGGGCGGCTGACCTGACGTGCCAAGGGGGCGGACGGGCGATTCGTGCGGGATGTCCACGATGCTGGACAGTTTCTTCGGGTCGCTTGGCGTTGGGGGGTGTTGCCACGCCGAGGGCGTGGAGTACAACGGACACAGGAACCACGCATCGCCGTGAGGCGTAGACCGGATCCACGCAAGACAGAACATCTCGAGAAGATGCCGAGTACCCACGCGAGAGCAGTTCCCTTGGAACCGTCCACCCCCGGGCGCACAACCGGGGCGACACTTTGAGAATGCACGCCTGGTAGCCCGGTCCTTCTCTGGAGGCCCCTCGACCCACGGTCGGGGGGCCTCCCCTTCCCGGTCGATTCTCCTGGTCCACGGAATCCTCGGCGTGTCACGCCGTGACACTTGGGACGTATCGGGACGGATCCCGAGAAATCGCCGCGTGTCGTGACATCTGGGTTTGCATTCCGAAGGGCGAGCGTCCACGATTGTTGGTGGTGCTCCCCTCTGGGGTCGAGCACCGCGCGATCTGGCTCCTCCCCCCCGGTGCCAGTCTCGTGAGGTGGCCTCCGTCTTCCCCCGGACGGAGGCCACCAATGCGTTGCGGCGGTGTTCAGCAGCAGCCGTGGGCTGGCGGCCTGGTCGTGGGCGTGGTTGTCCACACCTGCATCGGTAACAGGGCCGTTGTCCACCGGTGGACGTATGCCGCTGGGCGGGCTTTCGTCGGTGCGTGACGGTGGGCGCATGGGAAACGTCATCGCCTTCATACCGGCCTCGGGTGGGGTCGGGTCCTCGACCCTCGCCGCTGCTGTGGCCGTTCGTGCGGCGGCAGCCGGACGCTCGTCCGTGGCCGTCGACCTCGACCGGCTCTCCGGGCGCCTCGACGTCGTCTTCGGGCTCGAGCAGGAGCCGGGGTGGCGCTGGTCCGAGCTCGCCGGGGTCGCCGGCGTCGTCGACGGCGGCGGCCTGGCATCGGAGCTGCCGGTGGCGTGCGGTGTGCCTGTGCTGTCGGGAGGAGGCGGCGCGGGCTGGGTCGCCCGGGGGAGTGGTGGGGCCTCCGGCGCCGGGACCGACGGCCCGTGGCTGGAGACCCTGCCCGATGTCGTCGCCGGCCTCGCGGATGCGCACGACGTGACGGTGCTCGACCTGCCGCGCGACGTCGCGGTGCTGTCCTCGGTCTCCCTGCTCGTCGACGCCCTCGTCGTCGTGGCCGGGGTCCAGGTGCCACAGCTGGCCGCGGCATCCGGCGTCGTCAGCGGCGTGCGGCAGGTCCTCGCGGGGCTGCGCGACGCCGGCCTCGCCTGGGAGCACGACCCGCTGCTGCCGATCGAACCGTGGGTCGTCCTGCGTGGCAACCGCGTCGAGCCCGACCTCGAGGATCTCGTCATGGACGAGCTCGACGTGCCGCTCGTCGCGACGGTCGGCGACGACCGGCGCCTCGCGGGCGAGGTCGCCGACGGACTGCCGCCGGGGGTCAGGGGCCGCGGTGAGGTCGTGCGAGCGGCAGACGAGCTCCTCGTTCGCATCACGACCCAGGCGGTCGCGGCATGAACGCCGGGGGCCGTCCGGCCGGTTGCGGACGCTCCGGGTGGTCGCGATGACGCTCACGCCCGCCATGTGGCAGCGCGTGCGGGACGGCGTCGGCCCCGACGGCGACGCGGTCGCCGGAGTGGCCGCGCAGGAGCACGCAGCCTTGGGAGCCGACCGTGTCGCCGCAACCCGCTCCGCCCTGGCCGCTCGTGTGCTCGGTGCCGGCCCGCTCGACGCGTGGCTGACCCAGCCGGGCGTCACCGACATAGCGGTCAACGGCGACGGGCGGGTGTGGGTCGACCGCGGCGGCGGCATGGAGTGGGTCGGCGATCGGCTCGAGCCCGACGACGCACGTGCCTTGGCTGTCCGGCTGGCGGGCATCGCCGGGCGCCGACTCGACGAGGCGAGCCCCTGGGTCGACGGCCAGCTGCCCTCGGGTGCCCGGCTGCACGCGATGCTGCCGCCACTCGTCGAGGGCGGTCCCCACATCACGATCCGAGTGCCTCCGGTGGAGCCCGTCTCCCTCTCAGAGCTCTGCGACCGCGGGATGGTCCCGACCCCGTGGGTGCCCGTGCTGCGGGCAGTCGTCCGGCAGCGCCTGGCCTTCGTCGTCTCGGGTGGCACGGGTGCGGGCAAGACGACGCTCCTCGCCGCCCTGCTCGGCTGCATCGACCCCGTCGAACGCCTGCTCGTCGTCGAGGACGTCCGCGAGCTGAGCGTCGACCACCCGCACCTCGTCCGGCTCGAGGCTCGACCCGCGAACGTCGAGGGTGCCGGCGAGGTCACCTTGACGACGCTCGTCCGACAGGCGCTGCGCATGCGACCCGACCGCATCGTCGTCGGCGAGGTGCGAGGCGCGGAGGTCCGCGAGCTCCTCGCAGCGCTCAACACCGGCCACGAGGGCGGGTGCGGCACCCTGCACGCGAATGCCCCGGATGACGTCATCGCCCGCTTCGAGGCCCTCGGCGCGCTCGCTGGTATGGCTCCCGAGGCGGTCCGCGTGCAGCTCACGGCTGCCGTCGACCTCGTCGTGCACGTCGCACGCCGGGAGGGGGCGCGGCGGGTCGCATCGGTCGCGGCGGTCTTCCGTCGTGATGGCGCGCCCTGCGTCGTGCCCGCCCTGGAGTGGAACGGGCCCGGACATGCGCCGCGGACCGACGCTGCCTGGCCGGCCCTCGCCGCTCGCCTCGGCCTCGGTGAGCAGGTGCCCGGGAGCGCGACGCGCCCGGCGGCCGGGACCGCGACGCGCCCGGCGGCCGGCATCCGGCCGCCGACGGCGGAGGCGGAGGCGGAGGCGTCATGAGTGCCGTGACCGCGGGGGCGACTGCCGCCGTGCTCGTCGGCCTGGCGGTGCTCGTCTGGCCGCGGCGCTCGCGGGTACCCTCCGCAGCGGTCCTCCGGCCGCCGGACCGGGAGGCCCCACCTGGGCAGACCTCGGATGGGCAGACCTGGAACGGCCAGACATGGAGCGGGCCGCCCGTGGGCCGGGCGGCGTCCCATCCCGCCGGAGACCAGGACGGGGAGAGGGGCTTCTGGCAGCAGGACCCGGTCGATCTCTACCGCCGGTGGCGGCTGCGTCGACGACCCGGCGAGCTGATCGACGACGTCCTCGACCTGCTGCGTGGAATCGCGCCCGGGCTCGAGTCGGGCCTGACGCCGAGCCGAGCGATCGACCTCGCCGCGACCTCGACCCTCGGTGCCGATCGGGTCGCGATCGCGCGCCAGGCTGTGGGCATCCGCCGTCGTCGGACCACGGCTCGTGGCGCCCCGTCCGTGCACGACATCGACCTGCTCGTCGGGCAGCTCCTGCACGTGACCGAGCAGGCGCAACCGGTGTCGCCGATCTGGGCCGAGTGGGCACAGCGCAGCGCGTCGGCCGAGCTGGCCCTGGTCGCGGCGGCCTGGCGGCTGTCGGAGACGACCGGTGCGCCGCTCGCCTCCGCCGTCGACCGTGCTGTCCGCGGCCTGCTCGACGCCCGAGCGCGTCGCGGCAAGGTGGCGGTCGCGGTCGCCGGCCCGCGTGCGACCGTCACGGTGCTCACGGTGCTGCCACTCACGGGCCCGCTGTTCGGGATGGCCTGCGGCATCGACCCCGTCACGCTCTACCTCGGGTCGCCCGTCGCGACCGTCTCCGCGGCGTCCGGCATCGCCCTCGGGTGGGCCGGCCGCGCCTGGTGCCGGAAAATGATCCGTTCGGCGGTGCGGCCATGACCGGGGTCGTCGCCGCCGCCCTGCTCGTGGCCTTCGCCGTGTACCTGCTGCTCGACGGTCCACGGCAGCACGTGGACCGCCTGGACCGAGGCATCGGGCATCCCGGAGATCAACCGTCCGGCCGTCAACCGTCCGGCCGTCAACCGCCCAGCCATCAACCGCCCGGCGAGCTGCCGCACCGGCGCCGGCGCGGCTGGCGTGGCGCGCGCCGGTCTCGCGGCTCGGCTGCCGAGGGTCGCTC
Source organism: Terrabacter sp. GCM10028922 (assembly GCF_042666095.1). Taxonomy (NCBI): domain Bacteria; kingdom Bacillati; phylum Actinomycetota; class Actinomycetes; order Micrococcales; family Intrasporangiaceae; genus Terrabacter; species Terrabacter sp. GCM10028922. The sequence goes on from NZ_JBHTFG010000009.1 coordinate 63,562, forward strand.
GGCGGGCCGCAGGCAGGGGACTGCCGGACCGGCGGGGGACGGGCCGGCCGCGTCGGGTCGCCACGCCGACGAGTCCGAGGTGGGGTCAGCTCTCGCATTGCTCGCACTGGCCTACCGCTCGGGACTGCCCACGTGGGACGTGCTCGATGCCGTCGCCGACGGTCTCGACGGGCCGCCCGCGACAGACCTCCGGCAGGTGGCCACAGCCCTCCGCTGGGGCGCGACCGAGAGGGAGGCCTGGGCCTGCGTGGGACCCGCCTGGGGGCCGGCCGCCCGAGCCGTTGCCGTGGCTCACCAGGCAGGCGTGCCGCCGGGACCGATGCTGCTCGCCGCTTCCGACGACCTGCGCGCCGCCGAGCTGGAACGGCTCGAGGTCTCTGCCGCCAAGGTCGGCGTGCGGCTCGTGGCGCCCCTCGGCCTGGTGCTGTTGCCGGCCTTCTGCCTCACGACCGTCGCGCCGCTCGTCATCGCCCTGGCCGGCGACCTGCTCGAGGGACGTGCATGAGTCCCTCACCTGAGCCCTCGGCGCCAGGGCCGCGCAGCACGCCGGCGCGACGCCTCACGTGCGCCTGGAGACACCCACCGCGCTCACGACACCTACTCCGACCGCTCCCTCGCGACCGCTCCCTCGCGACCGCTCCCTCGCGACGGCTCCCTCGCGACGGCTCCCTCGCGACGGCTCCCTGGCGACGGCTCCCTGGCGACGGCTCCCTGGCGACGGCTCCCTCGCCGCACCTCGCTCATGACCGCACGCACGAGCCGAGGCCACCGACGACCTGGGCACCCCGCTCGGGCTGGACAAAGGAGAAACCATGACCCACAGGCTGATTCGACTCACTGCACGCAGGCGAGACGCCGGCATGACGACGGCGGAGTACGCCGTCGGCATCATGGCGGCCTGCACGTTCGCCCTCGTGCTGCTCGGTGTCGTCAAGTCCGACGCGGTCCGGTCCACGTTGGCTGGCATCGTCCAGAGCGCGCTCGGCATCGCGGGGTGACCCGAACCGCGCACCGGAGCCCACGCGTTCGCGAGGGCGGGATGGTGACGGCGGAGCTTGCCGTCGCCATCCCCTCGGTGGTGCTCGTCCTGGCCCTGTGCCTCGTTGCCGTCGGTGCCGGAGTGGACCAGATCCGGTGCGTCGACGCCGCGCGCATCGCCGGCCGCGCCGCCGCGCGTGGTGACGACCTCGAGAGGGTGCGGGTCCTGGCTGCCCAGGCCGCGCCGCGGGGCGCAGAGATCGCCGTTGCCGGTGCCGCGGGCGGCGTCCGCGTGACGGTCACCGCGCGAACCGGTGGCTGGGGCGGAGTGCTCCCGTCGTGGACCCTGACCGCCTCGGCCGTCACGCCCGTCGAGTCGAGAGCGGACGGAGGGTCAGGGTGACGCAGGTCCGAGAAGGGGGCCGTCTCCGCGGCCGGGCGCGTGACGCTGGGGCGGCGACGGTCCTCGTCGTCGGCCTCGTTGCAGCCCTGCTCGTCCTGACCGCCGGCGCGCTCGTCATCGCCTCGGCCGTGGTCGCGAGCCACCGTGCTCGCATGGCCGGTGATCTCGCCGCACTCGCCGGTGCCGCGGCTCTGCAGGACAGTGCCGACGGGGGCCGCGCGTGCGCCGTCGCGGACCGGGTTGCCCGCGCCAACGGCGCTGCCCTGCAGGGGTGTTCGTCAGGGGCTGACGCCAGCATCACCGTCCGGGTGACTGTCGGTGCAGCCCTCTGGCCCCGACCGGCGTCGGCCCGCTCCCGGGCCGGCCCCGAGCCATCCGGACCCGAGTGACTGGGCGGCCCAAGTCTGCAGGGCTCAGCGGTTCTGCCAGGCGTCGGGCACGGTGAGCAGCTGGCGTACCCGGTCGGGCAGGTCGCCGGTGAGCAGGTCCTCGAGCGACGTCTCGTCGAGCACCTCGCGCAGGCTCGCCCGCACCGCCACCCACAGGCTCGGCAGGTGCGTGGCGACCCCTTCGTATGCCGTCTCGTGGGGGCGCAGGCCGCGTACCTCCGCGAGTGGTCCGTCGACGGCGCGGAAGACGTCGCCGACGCTGATCCGTGCCCGTTCGCGGCCCAGCACGTAGCCGCCTCGCGCGCCGCGACGGCTGAGGACGAGGTCGGCGCGGCGGAGGTCGGCGAAGATCGCCTCGAGGAACTTGCGCGGCAGCTCCTGCCGGGTCGAGAGCGTGTCGATGCTGACCGGCCCCGATCCCTGCTCGTCGGCCTCGGCGAGGATGAGCATCGCGCGTACCGCGTAGTCGACGCGTGCCGAGATGTCCACGCGTGCAGTCTGCCGTATCCGCAGCCCACCACGTCGAGTGGGCAGTTTCCACCGGGTCGCGGTGGATGCGAAGTGCCCACTCGACTGGATGGTCTTCTTCTCTGGTCGAGTGGGCAGTTTGCACCGGGTCGGGGTGGGTGCGAAGTGCCCACTCGACTGGATGGTCTTCTTCTCTGGTCGAGTGGGCAGTTTGCACCGGGTCGGGGTGGGTGCGAAGTGCCCACTCGACTGGGGTTTTTGGTCGGTGAAGGGCGAGGTGACGGACTGGGGCGGCGAGGTGTCGTCCCCTCGCCGCCCCAGGTCACTCGGTGACCCGAGCCGCCCGCACCCGGCGCTCGGCGTCGGGAGGGGCTTCACGGCATACGTTATGCCGTCGCACGCCCATACGGGCGACTGGTCTCGCGCCAGCTCCACCCCTGTGGGATCGGCCGTTCAGATCGCCAGCGCGGGGTCGACGTCCACGACGCTGGAGCGGCCGATGGCGCGGGCGTGGATCGTCTCGCCTTCGCGCAGCTGGAGCTCGGCTGCGTCGCGGCGGGTGATCTGCGCGGCGAAGCGCTCGCCCGAGTCGGCGCGCAGGTCGACACGCACCTCGAAGCCGAGGGGCACGACGCGCTCGACGACGGCGTCGATGACGCCGGGGGAGTCGTGGACCTTGGCGTCGAGCGCGAGGGCCGTGGCGCGGTCGCGTTCGAGGGCGATGTCGTGGGGACGTACGAGCTGGCCGCCGAGCCGCGCGACCGAGCCGAGGAAGCCCATGACGAAGTCGTTCGCCGGACGCTCGTAGAGCGTGACCGGGTCGCCGACCTGCTCGATGTGTCCCTTGTTGAGCACCGCGATCCGGTCGGCGACGTCGAGAGCCTCCTCCTGGTCGTGCGTCACCAGGACCGTCGTCACGTGGACCTCGTCGTGCAGCCGCCGGAGCCACTGGCGCAGGTCGGTGCGCACCTTGGCGTCGAGGGCCCCGAACGGCTCGTCGAGCAGGAGCACCTGGGGGTCGACGGCGAGCGCCCGGGCCAAGGCCATGCGCTGACGCTGGCCACCGGACAGCTGCGCCGGGTAGCGGTGGCGAAAGCCCTCGAGCCCGACGATCTCGAGCAGCTCGTCGACCTTCTTGTCGGTCTCGGCCTTCGGGCGCTTGCGGATGGTCAAGCCGAAGGCGACGTTGTCGCGGACCGTCATGTGCTTGAACGCCGCGTAGTGCTGGAAGACGAAACCGATGCCGCGCCGCTGCGGCGGCTCGTTCGTGACGTCGCGCCCCTGGATCGTCACGGTGCCGGAGTCCAGCCCCTCGAGGCCGGCGATCGAGCGCAGCAGCGTCGACTTGCCCGACCCGCTCGGGCCGAGCAGCGCCGTGAGCGACCCGCTCGGGATGTCGAGGCTGACGTCGTCGAGCGCGGCGAACGAGCCGTAGTTCTTGCGGGCGCTGGTCACGGTGATCATCGGTCGCTCCTCTTGCGGTCGAGCACGGTCATGAGCAGCAGCACGACCAGCGCGATGCCCATGAGGAGGGTGGCGGCGGCATACGCGCCGTACGTGTTGTGGTCGTCGATGTAGCGCGAGTGCACGAGGAGCGTCAGCGTCTGCGAGACGCCGGGGAAGCCCGACGACACCATGATCACGGCGCCGAACTCGCCGAGGGCGCGGGCGACGGTGAGCACGACGCCGTAGGTCAGGCCCCAGCGGATCGCCGGCAGCGTGATCCGCCAGAAGGTCTGCCAGCGGTTCGCGCCGAGAGTGGAGGCGGCCTGCTCCTGCTCCTGCCCGATCTCGTGGAGCACCGGCTCGACCTCCCGCACGACGAACGGCAGGGTCACGAAGATCGTCGCGATGACCATGCCGGGCAGCCCGAAGATCACCTTGAGCCCGGCCTGGTCGAGCGCGCCGAACCAGCCGCCGGCACCCCACAGCATGATGAGTGCGACGCCGACGACGATGGGGGACACGGCGAAGGGCAGGTCGACGACCGCCTGCAGCAGGCCGCGACCCCGGAAGCGCCCCCGCACGAGCGCGAGGGCCGTGGCGACGCCGAAGACGACGTTGAGCGGGACGACGATCACGACGATGAGCAGCGACAGGTTGATCGCCGACTGCGCGGCGGGCGTCGACACCGAGGCGACGAACGCCGACAGCCCCGGTGCGAACGAGCGCCACAGGATGACGCCGATCGGCACGGCGAGCAGCACGAAGAGGTAGCCGAGCGCCACGATGCGCAGCGACAGGCGGGTGGCTCGGGAGACCCTCATACGTCACGCTCCTCGCGTCGCTGGGTGCGGCTCGACAGGACGCGGAGCAGCAGGAGCGTCAGGAAGGCGATCGCGAGGAGCGCCACCGAGACGGCCGCTGCGTTGAGCGGCCGGTCGATCTCGATCTGCTGCTGGATGTACTGCGACGCGACCTGGGTCTCGCGCGGGATGTCGCCGCCGATGAGCACGACCGAGCCGTACTCGCCGATGGCGCGCGCGAACGCGAGGCCGGTGCCGCCGAAGATGGCCGGCGCGAGCGTCGGCAGGACGATGCGGCGGAAGGTCGTCCAGTTGGAGGCGCCGAGCGACGAAGCGGCCTCCTCGACCTCGCGGTCGGCCTCGATGAGCACGGGCTGCACCGAGCGGACGACGAACGGCAGCGTCACGAAGAGCAGCGCCACGACGAGGCCCCAGCGGGTCGCGTTGAGCTGCACGCCGATCGGGCTGTTCGGGCCGTAGAGGGACAGCAGCACGATGCTGGCCACGATCGTCGGCAGCGCGAACGGCAGGTCGATGAGCGCGTTGACGATCCGCTTGCCCGGGAACTCGTCGCGCACGAGCACCCACGCGACGAGGGTGCCGAGCACGGCGTTGACGAGGGCCACGATCGCCGAGACGAGGACGGTCACCCAGAGCGCCGCGATCGCGGACGGCGCGGTGACGGCGTCCCAGAAGCCCGAGAGTCCTTCGCCGAAGGAGGCGACGGTGAGCGCTGCGAGGGGCAGGAGCACGATGACGCTGAGCCACAGCGTGACGACGCCGATGCCGAGCGGCTGGGCGACACCGACGCGCCAGCGCCGGCGCCGGCTGGGCGCGGGAGAGCCCGGGCCGTCGGGCCCGTCGTGCCCGCCCTGACCGTGGTCCCCCGGGCGTATGCCGTCTCGTGGCGTCACGTCCGCCGCCTCCGTTGCGTCGACCTGGCCTGTCGAGTCCGCCTCCGGACGCGGCGACAGGGGCGCCGCGTCTGCGGCCCCCCTGCGCTGCTGGTCGATGCCCGAGGTCACTGCGTGGCCTGGTCGTAGATCTTGGCGATGTCGCCGACGTCCTTCTTGAAGAGCGTGCTGTCCACGGTCTTCCAGCCGCCGAGGTCCGCGATGGTCCAGAGCTTCGTCGGAGCGGGGAACTTCGAGGCGAACTCCTTGGCAACCGTCGTGTCGACCGGTCGGAAACCTGCCTCGGCGAGCAGCTTCTGCGCCTCCGGCGTGTAGAGGTACTCGTTGAACGCGGTGGCCGCCTCGAGGCTCTTGCTGCCCTTGAGCACGGCGGCGGGGTTCTCGATCTTGAACGTGGTCGGGGGCGTCACGTGCTCGACCGGGTCGCCGTTCTTCTCGATGAAGAGCGCCTCGTTCTCGTAGCTGAGGAGCACGTCGCCGCTGCCCTGGAGGAACGCCTCGGTGGCCTCACGGCCGGACTTCGGCTGGATCTTGACGTGGTCGGACACGAGAGCGCTGACGTACGCGAGTCCGGCCGCCTTGTCGGCGCCGCCGTTGCTCTTGGCGGCGTACGGGGCGAGGAGGTTCCACTTGGCCGAGCCCGACGAGAACGGGTTGGGCGTCACGACCTCGACACCGGGCTTGAGCAGGTCGTCCCAGTCCTTGATGCCCTTGGGGTTGCCCTTGCGCACGACGATCGTGACGACCGACCCGAACGGGATCCCCTTGTGCTCGTTGGCGTTCCAGCTCGGGTCGACGAGGCCTGCGTCGACGAGGCGGGTGACGTCGGGCTCGACGGAGAAGTTCACGAAGTCGGCCTCGGCGCCGGCGGCGACCTTGCGGCTCTGGTCGCCCGAGGCGCCGTAGCTCTGCTGGAACTGGACACCCTTGCCGGCGGCGGTCTTCTGGAAGGCCGGGATGACGACGTCGAAGCCGACCTTCGGGACGGCGTACGCGTAGAGGTTGATCGTGCTCGTCGCGCTGGTGGCGTCGGACCCCGGTGCGGCCACGGTGTCGCTGGCGCCCCCGCCGGCGCACGCCGACAGGCCCAGGGTCGCGGTGACGGCGATGGCGGCGAGGGCGATGGCTGGGCGTCGCATGGACGGGCTCCTGAGGGGTGAGAAGGCAGGTGAGACGAGGGAAGTCGCACGGTCGCGCTGGCGCCGTGCGCAGGTCGGAGGCGGCTGCTTTCCTATCTGTTGCATGGGAGTTTCGAATAGCGCGAGGTTACTGGTCAAATAACGGGCGCTTATGTCTCAGAGTGTGGTCCCGCCACGCTCACCCTGAACGTCCCCGCTCTCCCCCAGCTTCAGTCGCGGCGTCAGTCGCCAGTCAGGCGCCGCGCGAGAGTGACCGCACCCGCAGCACGGGCCCGACCATCGACGCGGTGACGTCCGTCGTGACGTCCCCCGTGACGTCCCCCGTGACGTCCGCTGCCGGGTCGCCTGCCACCGTCACCCGCGCGCCCGGCTCGGCGTCGACCGACCATCCGGCTGGGAAGAGCAGCTCCCACGTCGTCCCGTCGTCGGCGTCGAGCACGAGCGGCTGCGGCTCCACCTCGACCCGACGCAGGGTGCCGCGGACGACCGTCGTGGGCGCGGGCCGGGCCTCCCCGCCCAGCGCCCGGGCAAGGGACGCAGGATCTGCAGAATCTGGCGACGATCCTTCGGGCGCAGCGGAGTCCGCCGCATCCCGCGGACCGGGCGGCCGTGATCCCGACGCATCGCGGCCGCGCGAGGGCCGCCCCTCCGGTCGCCGCCGGCTCATGACCGTCCCTCCCGGGGCCGCTGCTGCGCCGAGCCGGCATGCCGCAGCGTCAGGTCGAGCAGTGCCACCGCACCGCGCTTGTCGAGCGGTTCGTTGCCGTTGCCGCACTTCGGCGACTGGATGCAGGACGGGCACCCGGCCGCGCACTCGCACGACGCGATCGCCTCTCGCGTGGCGGCGAGCCACGTGCGCACCCGGCGGTAGCCACGCTCGGCGAAGCCTGCTCCGCCCGGGTGCCCGTCGTAGATGAGGATCGTCGGCAGGCCGGTATCCGGGTGCAGTGCCGTGGAGACACCACCGATGTCCCAGCGGTCAGCCGTCGCGAACAGCGGCAGCATGCCGATGGCGGCGTGCTCGGCCGCGTGCGCCGCCCCGGGTATGCCGTCCTCCTCCACGCCCGCTCCCGTCAGCTCCTCGACGGGCATCGTCCACCACACGGCCTTCGTCGCCAGCGAGCGCGCCGGCAGGTCGAGCGGGTGCTCGCCGAGCACCTCGCCGCCGGGGAGCCGCCGCAGGAACGAGGTGACCTGGTTGCGAACGGTGACGTGCCCGAAGGAGCAGCGCAACGGCCCCCACTCCTCGTGCTCGACCTCGTGCATGATCTGGAAGTCGCTCACCGACTGCGCCTGGGTCGTCCATCCGGGGTCGCCACGCACCGCGAAGGCCGCGTGGTCGTCGAGGTCGAGCTCGGTGACGACCCACGTCTGCCCCTGGTGCAGGTGCACGGCGCCCGTGTGCACCTGTGAGTGCGCCGCGGCGTCGTCGACGGTGCCGACGACGCGTCCCGTCCGGGTCTCGATGATCCGGACCGGCTCGCCCGCGCCGCGCAGCGACAGGTGGTCGGCCGGGCGGTCCTCGCGCCCCCAGAACCAGCCGCGTGGCCGTTTCTTGAGGATGCCGCGGGCCACGAGCGCGTCGAGCAGGGCCCGGGTCTGCGGCCCGAAGACCGCGACGTCCGCCTCGGTGACGGGCAGCTCCGCGGCGGCTGCCGCGAGGTGGGGCGCGAGGACGTGCGGGTTGTCCGGGTCGACGACGGTCGCCTCGATGCCTCGGCCGAAGATCGCCTCGGGATGGTGCACGACATACGTGTCGAGCGGGTCGTCGGCCGCGACGAGGACCGCGAGCGATCGCTCGCCTGACCGTCCTGCGCGTCCGGCCTGCTGCCACAACGACGAGAGGGTGCCCGGCCACCCGGCGAGCAGGACGGCGTCGAGCCCGCTGACGTCGACGCCGAGCTCGAGGGCATTGGTTGCCGCGAGGCCGAGCAGCTCCTTGGACCGCAGTGCCTTCTCGAGCTCGCGGCGCTCCTCCGGCAGGTAGCCGCCCCGGTAGGCCGCGACCCGCGACTCGTCGGTGACCGGCACGCGTTCGCGCGCGATCCGCGCCACGACCTCGACACCTGCGCGCGACCGCGCGAACGCGACGGTCTGGACCTTCTCGCGCACGCAGGCGGCGAGCAGCTCGCCCGTCTCGGTGATCGTGCTGACCCGCTTCGGCTGTCCGGTCTCGTCGACGAGCAGCGGCGGCTCCCACAGCGCGAACGTCATCGACGCGCGCGGTGAACCGTCGACCGTGACCGGGTGGACCGGCATACCGAGCAGGCGGGATGCGTGCTCCTCGGGGTCGGCGACCGTCGCGCTCGCGAAGACGAACGTCGGCTCGGAGTGGTAGCGCGCGGCCACGCGGCGCAGACGACGCAGCACCGCCGCCAGGTGCGCGCCGAAGACGCCCTTGTAGACGTGGCACTCGTCGACGACGACGTAGCGCAGGGCCCGCAGGAACGAGCTCCACCGCTCGTGCCCGGGCAGCAGCGAGTGGTGGAGCAGGTCAGGGTTGGTGAGCACGAGGTTGGCGTGGTCGCGGATCCAGCGGCGCTCGTCGGTCGGCGTGTCACCGTCGTACGTCGCGGGCCGGACCGCCGGCAGCGCGAGGCGATCGATCCGGCTCAGCTGGTCGGCGGCCAGTGCCTTCGTGGGCGAGAGGTAGAGGGCCGTGGCGCCGCGGCCGTTGGGGGCGCTGGCACCCGAGGCGAGGTCGGTGAGGATGGGCAGGTGGTAGCCGAGGCTCTTGCCGGATGCCGTGCCCGTGCTGACGACGACGTGCCGGCCCGCGTGGGCGGCCTCGGCGACCTCGATCTGGTGCGACCACGGCGCCTCGATGCCCGAGGCGAGCAGCGCCCCGAGCAGGGTCGGGTCGACCCACTCGGGCCAGTCGGCGAGCCGAGCACGGCGCGCGGGCACCTCGTGGACGTGGACGAGCCGCTCGGGGTGGTCGCCGACGAGGAGGCGCAGCAGGTCCTCGGGGGAGGCGTGCGGGGAGAGCTCGCCATCGCGCTCCCGGCCGTGCTCCCAGCCGTGCTGCCGGCCGTGCTCCGGAGCGGGTGCCCGGGCGGCGTCCGGCGAGCCGTGGTCGGACCTTTCCGGCACGGTGTCACTGGGCGCTGGCTCGCCGTTCATGTGGAGCAACCGTATGCGGTCGGGGTACGGTAACCGACGTGCGGGGCATGTTACTCCGCGGTCAGTCACGCGGGGGGAATCGTGACCGACGGTGCTCGGTCAGGCCTCCGCAACCAGGACGCCGCGCCGAGCCGGTTCGGACACGACCCGCGACAATGTGTGGAATCGTGTGGGAATCAGGAAGGGGCACAGGTGGATCTCTCGATCACCCGAGCCGACCATGGCGAGCAGACCGTGGTGCACCTCGGCGGCGAGATCGACGTCTACACCGCACCGCTCGTCCGCGAGAAGCTCGACGAGCAGATCCAGAGCGGGCGCACCCAGCTCATCGTCGACCTCACCGACGTCACCTTCCTCGACTCGACAGGCCTCGGGGTCCTCGTCGGTCGCCTCAAGCTGACGCGTAGCCGGGGCGGCTCCATGCGCCTTGTCGGCAAGGACGACCGGGTCCTCAAGGTCTTCTCGATCACGGGCCTCGACAAGGTCTTCGAGATCCACCCCGACCTCGAGGCCGCGCTCGCCGCGAGCGACGCCAGCGCCGCGCCTGCCGCATCTGGCGAGGGGTCCTGAGCGACACGCCCGTCGTCGACGAGCGGCTCGTCGCGCTGCTGCGCGCCGACCTCGCGGCCGCCCGCTTCACCGTCGACGGCGTCGACGCACGCCTCGGCCCGGTCGCCACGGCAGCCCTGCACCGCGAGCAGCCCCTCCCGGCGCTGCTCGCGACGGAGTCGGCCGACGGCGCCGAGCCCGACGCGTGCGGCGTTCTCGTGCGTCTCTTCACGCTCGGCCGTCCGGTCCCGGCGTCAGCGCTCGCGCACGCCCTGCCGACACTGGGGGTCGACGGGGCCGTGGCGCTCGGGCTCGTGCGGCTCGAGAGCGGCCGCGCCGGCTTCGTCCCGGACCGCTGGGAGCCGCCCTCCCGCACGGCGCTCGCGACGTGCGACCTGCGTCCGTACGGCGACGACGCGCATGACTGGTGGGTCGCGTCGGACCTGTCAGAGCTGGCCGTCGGTGGCCCGCTGCGCGGCGACCACGTCCTGGGTATCGGTGGCGCCTCGACGACGCTCGCGACGTGGACGGTCCGCCGTCCCGTCGAGCGCGCGCTCGACCTCGGCACGGGCTGCGGCGTCCAGGCGCTGCACCTGACCGGGCATGCCCGCACCATCGTCGCGACCGACATCTCCGAGCGGGCCCTTGCGTATGCCGCCTTCAACCTCGCGCTCGCGACCGACGGTGCCGCTGCGGCCCCGGCGGTCGAGCTGGTCGCCGGTGACCTGCTCGATCCGGTTGCGGGGCAACGGTTCTCGCTCGTCGTGAGCAACCCGCCGTTCGTCATCACGCCGCGCGACGAGGGACTTCCCCTCTACGAGTACCGCGACGGCGGGCGTGCCGGCGACACCCTCGTGCGCTCGCTCGTGCGCCAGGTCGGCACCGTGCTCGAGCCCGGCGGCGTCGCCCAGTTCCTCGGAAACTGGGAGGTGCCGGCCGGCCGCACGTGGCGCGACGTCTGGGCGGAGTGGCTCGACGAGCAGGCCCGCGACGGCGTCGCCCTCGACGCGTGGGTCGTGCAGCGCGAGTCACAGGATCCGGCCCAGTACGCCGAGCTCTGGGCCCGCGACGGAGGGGCCCAACCCGGCAGCGAGGCCCACTCGAGGATGTATGCCGCCTGGTTGCGCGACTTCGCCGCGCGCGAGGTCGAGCAGATCGGCCTCGGCGTCGTCACGCTCCAGCGTCCGGCCACAGACCGGCCGACGTGGCGATCGCTCGACGAGGCGCACGGCCCGGTCGCGACGCCGATGGGTCCCGTCGTCGATGCGGGACTGCGCGCTCGGACCTGGCTTGCCGAGCACTCCGACGACGAGCTCCTCGACGTCGCGTGGTCGTGCGCGTCCGACGTGACGGAGGAGCGGCACGCCCGGCCCGGCGCCGACGACCCGAGCATCATCCTCGTCCGTCAGGGCGGCGGGCTCGGACGGGTCGTGCGCGCCGGGACGCTGCTCGCGGCATACGTCGGTGTCGCGGACGGCGAGCTGACGGCGCGGGTGGCGCTCGACGCCATCGCGACGGTCCTCGAGCTCGGCGCGGAGCGGGTCCGGGCGGAGCTCGTGCCGCAGCTGCGCGATCTCGTGGCCGACGGCCTGCTCGTCTGACCTCACCCCTCGAGTGGCCGAGTCGTCCCAGCACGCCGCCCCACCAACCCTCGAGTGGCCGCATCGCCCCACGCCCGCGCCAACGCCAACCCTCGGTTGGCCGCATCGCCCACACGACGAGCGGGGCTTGAGCTGTCTTCTGGGGCTGGAAGGGCGAGGCACTCGACGGGTTTTCGAAAACGACTTGTGAGTGAGTGCTCACTCATTCATGATGGGTCAGTGGCAGAACGAGCGGGGCGGGCCGCCCCCATGCACCCCGACGACCGGCGCGACGCGCTGATCGCGGTCTTCCTCGACCTCGCACACCGCGAGGGACGCCCGCCGACGACGAGCGAGATCGCCCGTGAGGCCGGGGTGGCCGAGGGCACGATCTTCCGCGCCTTCGCGACCAAGGACGCACTCCAGGAGGAGGCGGTCCAGGTCGCGTTCTGCCCGGCGCCGGTGCGTCGCTCGATCGCCGCGATCGGCGACGACCTCTCGGTGCGCGACCGGCTCGTCGCGTTCACGACGATCATGCAGCGGCGGTTCACCGAGGTCTTCGGGCTCATGTCGGCCCTCGGCCTCACCCAGCCGCCGAACCGTGGAGCGCACCTCGCCTGCTACGCGGAGGGTCACCACCTGCGCGAAGCCTCGGACGAGGGCCACGACCACACCGTGGCTCACCAGCCGCTGCTCGACGCCATCCACGCCCTCCTGCTCGACAGCGCCGACGACTTCGTCGTGCCGGCGCGGGACGTCGTGCACCGCATCCGGCTGCTCTGCTTCTCGGGCAGCCACCCCGGCATCGCCGACGGCGACACCCTGACGCCGGACGAGATCGTCGACACCGTCCTCTTCGGCCTCGTGGCCCGCCCGACGACAGCCACGTCCTCGACACGCGCCTCCTCGACACCCGGCTGCACCGGAGAGAGTGGCCTGTCCATCACGGCGCTCTACGAGCAGCTCGGTGGGGACACCGCATCCCTCGAGGAGGGGCCCCACCCGGCACCCGAGCACGCCGCCCCAGCGACACCACCACCCGGCAAACGCGACAAACCCGTTGACCGTCACCCCACGTGAGTCCCTAACGTCTCGAGCGACACCACGCACCGAAAGGCACACACATGTTGATCCGGCTGCTCCGCAGTCACCTGCGTCCCTACCCGGGGCAGATCGTGCTCATCGTGCTGGCCCAGCTCGTCAGCACGATGGCCTCGCTCTACCTGCCGAGCCTCAACGGCGAGATCATCGACGAGGGCGTGGCCAAGGGCAACACCGGCTTCATCCTCAGCCACGGCGGTCTCATGCTCGTCGTCAGCCTCGTGCAGATCGCCGCCTCCGTCACCGCGACGTTCCTCGCGGCGAGGGTCGCGATGAGCATGGGCCGCGACGTCCGCGGGAACGTCTTCGGCAAGGTCGTGGACTTCTCGGCGCAGGAGGTGACCCGCTTCGGCGCGCCGACCCTCATCTCGCGCAACACCAACGACGTCACCCAGGTGCAGATGGTCGTCTTCATGGGCCTCGCGCTGCTCGTCACCACCCCGATCATCATGGTCGGCGGCATCATCATGGCCCTGCGCGAGGACGTCGGCCTCTCGTGGCTCGTCGCGGTGGCAGTCCCGCTCCTCGGCCTGTTCGTCGGCCTCGTCATCTCGCGCATGGTCCCGTGGTTCGGGCGCATGCAGACCTCGCTCGACGGCGTCAACCGCGTCATGCGCGAGCAGATCACGGGCATCCGCGTCGTGCGCGCCTTCGTCCGCGAGGAGCACGAGGAGGCCCGCTTCGCCGAGGCCAACGGGCAGCTCACGAACGCGGGCCTGCAGGTCGGCCGGCTCATGGCGCTCGTCTTCCCGATCGTCATGTTCATCTTCAACGTCTCGACCGTGGCCGTCATGTGGTTCGGCGGTCACCGCATCGACTCGGGTGACATGCAGATCGGCGAGCTGACGGCGTTCCTGTCCTACCTCGTGCAGATCCTCATGGCCGTCATGATGGCGACGTTCATGGCGACGATGATCCCCCGCGCGTCGGTCTCCGCCACGCGCATCCAGGAGGTCCTCGACACCGAGTCGTCCGTCGTCGAGTCCGTCCAGCCGCTGCGTATGCCGTCCGGCGCCGCCGGTCTGGAGCTGGTAGGCGTGGACTTCCACTACCCGGGCGCCGAGGCCGCCGTGCTCCACGACGTCAGCTTCCGCGCCGAGCCGGGCCGCACGACGGCGGTCATCGGCTCGACCGGCGCCGGCAAGACCACGCTCCTCGGCCTCGTGCCGCGGCTCTTCGACGCCTCGACGGGCAAGGTGCGGGTCGGCGGCGTCGACGTGCGCGACCTCGAGCTCGACGAGCTGTGGAGCAGGATCGGGCTCGTCCCGCAGAAGCCGTACCTGTTCAGCGGCACCGTCGCCTCGAACCTGCGCTACGGCAACCCCGAGGCGACCGACGACGAGCTCTGGGACGCCCTGCGGATCGCGCAGGGCCAGGACTTCGTGCAGGCGATGGGCGGTCTCGAGTCGGCCATCGCGCAGGGCGGCACGAACGTCTCGGGCGGCCAGCGCCAGCGCCTCGCGATCGCCCGGGCCATCGTGAAGCGGCCCGACATCTACCTGTTCGACGACTCGTTCTCGGCCCTCGACCTGTCGACCGACGCCCGGCTACGGCGGGCGCTGCGCCCGGTCACGGTGGGCAGCACCGTCGTCATCGTGGCCCAGCGTGTGTCGACCATCGTCGACGCCGACCACATCATCGTGCTCGAGGACGGCCGCATCGTCGGCCAGGGCACGCACGACCAGCTCCTCGACTCCTGCGAGACCTACCAGGAGATCGTCGAGTCCCAGCGCAGCGCGGAGGAGGCGGCCTGATGGCCGAAGGAGTCAAGACGGCCGAGGAGAAGGCCGCGGAGAGCCGGCGGGGCCCGGCGCGACGCACCGGCCCGCCGCACATGCAGCTGGGCCAGCCCGGCGAGAAGTCGCTGAACTTCGGGCCGTCGGCCAAGCGCCTGCTCGGGCGCCTGCGCCCGCACCGCGCGAAGGTGGTCGTCGTGCTCGTGCTGGCCGTGGCCAGCGTCGTGCTGAGCTCGATCGGTCCGAAGATCCTCGGCCGGGCGACCGACCTCATCTTCGCCGGCGTCATCGGCCGCACCGTCCAGGCGCCGCCTGGCACGACGAAGGAGCAGGTCATCGAGGGCCTGCGTGCGCGCGGGCAGACGACGTACGCCGACCTGCTGGGCAACGTCGACTTCACGCCCGGCCGGGGTATCGACTTCGACGCCGTCGGCAGCGTCCTGCTGCTCGTCATCGGGCTCTTCGTCGCGGCGTCGCTCCTCATGTGGATCCAGGGCTGGATCCTGCAGGGCGTGCTCCAGAAGACGATGTACGACCTGCGCCAGGAGGTCGAGGCGAAGCTCAACCGGCTGCCGCTGCCCTACTTCGACAACCAGCCGCGCGGTGAGCTGCTGAGCCGCGTCACCAATGACATCGACAACGTCGGCCAGTCGCTCCAGCAGACGCTCTCGCAGCTGCTCAACTCGCTCCTGACCGTCGTCGCGGTGCTCGGCATCATGTTCTGGATCTCGTGGCTGCTCGCGCTCATCGCGCTCGTCACGATCCCGATCTCGATCGTCGTCACGAGCCTCATCGCCAAGCGCTCGCAGAAGCTGTTCGTCCAGCAGTGGCGCAACACCGGCGAGCTCAACGGGATCGTCGAGGAGACCTTCACCGGCCACGGCCTCGTCAAGGTCTACGGCCGCCAGAAGGAGACCGAGGCGAACTTCAAGGAGAAGAACGACGAGCTCTTCGGGGCCGCGTTCGGCGCGCAGTTCATCAGCGGCATCATCATGCCGGTCATGATGTTCGTCGGGAACCTCAACTACGTCGCGATCGCCGTCGTCGGTGGCCTGCGCGTCGCGTCCGGCACGATGACCCTCGGTGACGTGCAGGCGTTCATCCAGTACTCCCGGCAGTTCACGCAGCCGCTGACGCAGGTCGCGTCGATGGCCAACGTGCTCCAGTCGGGTGTCGCGTCGGCCGAGCGCGTCTTCGAGGTGCTCGACGCCGACGAGCAGCAGGCCGATGCCGTACAGCCAGCGCGTCTCGACGACCCGCACGGCGCCGTCGCGTTCGAGGACGTCTCGTTCTCCTACGCCCCGGACAAGCCCCTCATCGAGGGCCTCGACCTGTCGGTCAGCCCCGGGCAGACGGTCGCCATCGTCGGCCCGACCGGCGCCGGCAAGACGACGCTGGTCAACCTGATCATGCGGTTCTACGAGCTCGACGGGGGACGGATCACGCTCGACGGCGTCGACATCCGCGACCTGACCCGTCACGACCTCCGCTCGCGCATCGGCATGGTGCTGCAGGACACGTGGCTCTTCGGCGGCACGATCCGCGAGAACATCGCGTACGGCCGCCCGGGCGCCCGCGACGAGGAGGTCATGGCCGCGGCGAAGGCGACCTACGTCGACCGCTTCGTGCACTCGCTACCCGACGGCTACGACACGGTGCTCGACGACGAGGCGTCCAACATCTCGGCGGGCGAGAAGCAGCTCATCACGATCGCCCGCGCGTTCCTGTCCGACCCGGCGCTGCTCATCCTCGACGAGGCGACGAGCTCGGTCGACACGCGCACGGAGCTGCTCGTGCAGCACGCGATGGCGGCGCTCCGCTCGGACCGGACGAGCTTCGTCATCGCGCACCGTCTCTCGACGATCCGCGACGCCGACCTCATCCTCGTCATGGAGGACGGCCGCATCGTCGAGCAGGGCTCGCACGCCGAGCTGCTCGCGGCCGGCGGCGCGTACGCCACGTTGTATGCCGCCCAGTTCTCCGGTGCCGCAGCCGACCTCGACGAGGCGGCCGGGGCACCCGGCGGGCCCGGCGGCATACCGGAGCTCGCGGGTGTCGGCGCGGGTGCGCCCGGCCCGGCCGGCGGCCCCGGGGTGCCCGCGCCGGACTCGGCCACTCCGGCCGACCCGACGGCCGACTGAGCGTCGCAGGGGAGCGAGAGGCCCCGCCGTCCACGTGGACGGCGGGGACTCTTCGCTGTCTTGGGGACCGCTCGGCGGGGCCGCTCGCCGGGCGGTCAGTACGGCGGTTGGCACGACGGTTAGCACGACGGTTAGCCGGGCGTTAGCGGGCCTGACGACGCTGGAAGCACGTCAACGTCCCGCGGTTCCGCGGGAGGGACCCGCCGACGTCGGGTTGCCGACCGGCCCAAGCACCAAGGAGCACAACATGAAGACTCGCGCTCGGAGGACCTCCGCCCGCACGATCGTCACGGCCGTCGCGCTCGCGGCCGCCACGTCCGGGGCCGTGCCCATCACGACGGCCTCGACGGCGAGCGCCCTGCACCCGATGGTTGCCCACGCCCGCAACTACCTCGGCACGTACCAGGGCCAGTGCAAGGTCTTCGTCCAGAAGGTCTACGCGGAGGTCTACGCCGGCACGCTCGACCAGGGCTACTACCAGGCGTACCTCAACGCCGGCTACCACCGCGTGGCGAAGGCCGACGTCGTGCCGGGCGACATCATCCAGGAGACCGACTCCGGGAGCCACACCACGGGCATCCACACGGCGATCGTCACGGGCGACCCGGACGGCCCCGAGATCCGCGTCATCGACTCCAACTTCGTCGCGCCCAACAAGGTCGGGGAGCACACGTACAACCCGACGACGCACGCCCAGTCCCACGGCGGTGTGGCCTACTACTGGCACAAGGGCTGACAGCTCGGGCGCGGACCGGCCCTGACGACGAACGGGTGTGCCGCCGAGCGACATCGCTCTGCGGCACACCCGTCCGGTCATCGCGGCTGGTGTCGACGGGCTTTCACATGGTGGTGGGCGGCGAGACGGGGCACGTGCCGTTGGTGGTCTGACCGCCACCCTTGGCGCACCAGACGCCCTCGTCGCCTCCGGCGGCGCGGGCGGTGGCGTGGGTCGTGACGGCGAGGAGGGCAGCCGCGACGACGGCGGCGGCGGCTCGGGTGACGTGCTTCAAAGTGGTCCCCTGACGTGCGAGATGTCTCAGGTTCCGGGTCGGAACCAGTGATGGTGGCCGCAGCCTAGGGGAGTGGCCCTAACTCGTCGCTAACTCGCGTGCGCGGGATACGGCGGCGTCGGCAGCCGGAGAGCGGCGTCGGTCAGGCCGAGGTCGTCGAGGAGCCGTGCGCACTCACGGCGGTCGGGCTCGATATGGGGCGCGTCGACGTGGAGGGCGTCGAGGTGGAGGGCGTCGAGGTGGCTGCCGTCGGAGTGGCGGCCGTCGGAGTGGCTGGCAGCGCGGCGGGCGATGGCCACGCGCCGCGCGAGGTCGGCGGCGAGCTCGAGCGGCTGGCCGAGGCGTCGACGCAGCTCGACCAGCCGGCGGACGTGGAGGTCGGCCTGCGGCCAGTCACCCCTGGCGACCAGCAGGTCGACGTGGAGCCGCAGGACGTCGGGGTCCTCACCCGAGGCTGCGCGCGGGTCCAGCTCTGCCCGGGCCGCAGCCAGCTCGGCCTCGGCGCGTTCGAGGTCGCCGAGGCCACAGTGCACCCGGGCGAGGGCGAGGCGGCAGTGCGCCGTCCCGAGGTCGTCCCGGATCGCCTGCGCGAGCTCCAGCGCCTCGGCCAGGAGGGCGTGGGCCTCGTCCCACCGCTGCAGGTCGAGAAGCCCCTCTGCCCGGGTCGTGAGCCAGATGCTCGTCGAGCGTGTCGGCTCCGAGACGCGTGAGTGCTCGACCCTCGCGGCCAGCAGGGGGTCGGCCTCGGCAGCCCGGCCGACGTTGCGCAGCACCACCCCGCGCTGCGCCTCGACCCTGAGGCGGCCGGCCTCGTCACCGAGCTGGGAGGCGAGCTCCGCGGCCGCGTCGAACCACCGCATGGCATCGCCGAAGCGGTCGGCCATCATCGCCGCCCATCCCGACATGGAGAGCGTGCGCTGCTGCGCCTGCGGGTCGTCGAGCTGTCGGGCCATCTCGAGGGCGCGGGCGGCCACGTCAGGCAGCTGGTCCGATCGCTGGCGCTGCGCGAGGACCGCGAAGAGCGAGCTGAGCAGCTCGAGCTGTTGCCGCGGCGCCGACGTGGACGGCCCCTGTCGCGTGTGGGACTCGAGGGCAGCGCGGAGCATGCGCTCACGGTCGTCGTCGTAGGCGCGCATCGTGAGGAAGTCGCGGGCGGCGAGGGCGAGCGCTCCTGCCAGCTCGGGATCGCCCTCGTTGCCGGTCGTGACGACCGCGGAGACGAGGCTGCCGCGCTCCGCCTCGAACCACTCCCGGGGCGTCGCCATGGCCTCGGCTGCGCCGTCGAGCAGGGCGGGGTCCGGGTCCGACGACGCGGGGGAGGGCGCGGTGTCTCCGACCTGGCGGCTCTCCAGGAGGGCGTCGCTCGCGACGCGGGCGAGGCCGAGCCACCTGGTCGCCAGCTCGGTCGCCAGCGCAGACCGCAGCTGCGCAGGATCCTCCGCGGCGAGCCTCTCCGACGCGAGCTGGCTCACGAGGCTGTGGACGCGGTAGCGCGGCTGGCTGGCACCGTCGCGACCGACGGGCTCGACGAGGTGCCGGTCGACGAGCTCGTCGAGGGCGCGATGCGCCTCGATCTCCCTCGTCACGTCGCGCAGCAGGAAGCGGGCGAGCCAGGCCGGCCAGTCACCGGCCGGGGCCAGTGAGAGCCGACGGAAGAGCGCCCTCGACGGGGCGGCCAGGTCAGCCAGCGATGCCGCGATGCTGGCGCGGACGTCGATGTCGCCCGCGGAGAGCTCGTCCAGGCGGGCGTGCTCGCGGGCAAGCCGGTCCACGAGGTCCTCCACGGTGAGGGAGGCGTTCGTCGCGAGCTTCGAACCGGCCACGCACAGGGCGAGAGGCAGGTGGCCGCAGAGGGCGCTGACCTGGCTGAGGACGTCGAGCTTGCCGACGACCTCCGACTCAGGGCTCGCGATCTCGGCGATGAGCGAGGCGCCGTCACGGGCCGACAGCGGCGGGACGGTGTGCCGCCGCACCCCCACGAGACCGGCCAGCTTGCTCCGGGACGTGACGATCGCACCCGCTCCGGGAGTGGTCGGCAGCAGCGGCCGCACCTGCGACTCCGCCACCGCGCCGTCGAGCACCATGAGGACCCGCCGTCCCGCCGTGCAGCTGCGGTACAGGGCGAGCCGTTCATCGAGGCTGCTGGGAATGGCTGCGTTCTCGACGCCCAGCGCCCGGAGGAAGCGGCCGACGACGTGATGTGGGTTCGCGGCCCCCGACGGGTCGTCTCCCAATGCCGCGTAGAGCGTGCCGTCGGGGTACGCGCTGCTCAGGGCGTGGCCGGCCGTGACCGCCAACGCCGTCTTGCCGACGCCACCCACCCCGACGAGGACGACGACAGCGGGCGGTGCGGTGCTCGGTGCCTGCGGCGGGGGTCGCCGGCCGGAGGGCTCGGCCGCCCCTCGCTGCGCAGGTGCGGCCGAGGCGCCGCCCAGCCGTGCCAGCACTGCTCCGAGCAGCGCTTCGCGTCCGACGAGGGTCCACGTGGGGGCCGGGAGCTCACGAGGCAGGCGGTGGCTCACGTCAGCGGTGACCGGGTCACCTCGGAGGATGAGAGTGTTCAGAGCCGCCAGGCGTGGGCCCGGGGGGACGCCGAGCTCGTCGACGAACCGCTGGCGGAGTCGGCGGTACGCGGTGGCAGCCTCCGTCCGTCGCCCGGCCGACGCGAGGGCGCGCAGCCGGTGCTCGTGAAGGCTCTCGTTCCAGGGGTCGTCCTCCAGGTGTGCCGCGGTGACGGCGAGCACCTCGTCGTGTCGACCCAGCTCGGCCAGTGCCGCGACGTAGAGATCGACGGCGGCGATCCGCTCGTCGTCGAGCCTGCGCACCACTCCGGTGGTGCTGTCGCCCGCCGCGGCGTCGGTCGCGCCGCCGAAGGGACTCCCTCGCCACAGCGCGATGGCCTGGCCGAGCCACTCGACGCGCTGGTCCGGGGGCGCCGACGGGTCGTTCTTGGCCTGGTCCACGAGGGCCCGGAACTCGAGCAGGTCGAGGCTGTGCGGGGGCGCCAGTCGCAGCTCGTAGCCGGTCCGGTGCGACGCGATCAGGTCGCGGCCGTGCTGGCCCAGGCGACGACGCAGCGTCGACATGACGTTCTGGACCTGTTGCTTGGCCGTGGGCGGCGGGTCGTCCCACAGCAGGTCGATGATCGTCTCGGTGCGCAGCAGTCGGTCCGCCGCGATGAGCAGCTGCGCCAGGACCAGGCGTTCGCGGCCGCTGCCGAGGGGTATGGCGACGCCACGTTCGTCGCGGACCTCGACGGGCCCCAGCACCCGGAACTGCACAGGTGCATTCTGTCTGCCTCCACGCGTCGAGGCGCAACCCCGCCCCACCGCGCGCAGAGAACAACCTCGACGCGGCGCGGCGCCAGTGGCGGCGCCCGTCGTCGAGGACCGGGACTGTCCGGTGTCAGCTCAGGGCTGTCTCCATGACCTCCTTCCGGTCTCAGAAGCTGTTCCGTGGCCGAGCCGCGGTTACCAGCCGGTGCGCTCGAGGCACTGCCGGACCGACTCGCGGATGTCGGTCATGTCCCAGTTGTAGGGGTCGATCTTGCCCGTCGTGCTCGTCTCCTTGTGCGCTCGCACGTACCGGTAGCCGTGGCCCAACCGGCTCACGATCCGCGCAGCAGCGACGATGGCCGTGGACTTCTGCCCGCTCGTCGCGTACTGCGTCGGAACGTGGTTGGTCGCGGCGTACTCGACCTCGATGCCGACGTACATCTCGTTCCCGTCCCCGGCCGGCATGGGTCCGCTCGCGACAGCAGAGCCCGCGTGGTTGGCACGGCCCGCCGCGACGACCCAGCACACCGAGTTGCGGTCGATGAGAACGTGGCAGAGGGGCCCGGGCAACGGGTCGGACCCACCACGCCCCTGGATGACGGTGTCGAGCGACGGGTGCGGGTCGCTCGACGTGGCGTAGGCGGCCGTGTGGTGCAGGAGCACGCCCTCGGGGGCGAAACCGCCGGTGGAGGCGGGACGCTCGCGCGTCTCCCAGCCGCTCGTCTCACGGACGGTGAGTCCCGCGCTGCGGAGGGAGTCGGCGAGCCAGAGGATGCGGGCCATGGCTCAACCCTCCTCGAGGTCGGCGAGGCACTCGGGAGTGCGGGCCCGGACGACGCTCGGGGCGGGGACGGCGCCCGCGGCCGATGGGGCGATGAGAGCGGTAGCAGCTGCCACGCCGAGGACCGCGGCCCCGCGGTGCAGGGCGGCGCGGCGCCCGACGACGTGGTCGTCGGCAGCGCCGAGGTCGGGGCCGCCGAGCTCGGCGCCGGCGGTCGGCGGCGTCAGGTCTCGTGGTGTGGGCGACGACATGAGTGCTCCTCGGGACATGTGAGTTGACCTGGTGGGAGCGCGGACCGATCGACGTTCGGCTCGGGACCGCGCGAACGTGGCCCGGCATCCCCCTGTGTGGTGGCAAGGGCCACCGGGATGCCGGGCCACGTGGTCATGCGTGCGGGTTCATCCGCCAGTCGTAGGCGGAGCAGCCGCCGGAGCCGCAGACCTTGATCGCGAAGGCGTCGACGTCCTCGTAGCCGCTCTGGTAGTACGTGCTCGTGCGCACGGGGTCGGACCCGCAGCCGCCGCTGTCGACGCGCTCGCCGACCTTGATCCAGATCATGTCCTGGATCGTGCCGCCCCGACCGATGTAGAGGTTGATCTTGGCGGCGACACCGTCGCCCGGGCACCGGTCGTTGACGTAGAGGTCGTTGATGTTGACGCGTGTCGCGCTGCGGAAGTCGAGGTAGGCCGACCCGTACGCCAGCCCGTCCGGCGACGTGGCCGACACCTGTCCGTCGTCGGCCTGGGCGGGAGCGGCGCCGAGCAGGGCGCCGGACACGGAGAGGACGAGCGCGCCGAGGGCGCCGGCAATGGTGGTTCTGCGGGTCATGGGCAGCCTCCTTGTTCGGTGGTCAGCCCATCGTGGAGACACCCGCTAACCGCCTGCTAACTGCCGGGACCGGACGGCGCCCGCCCACGTGTTAGCGGCTCGTTAGGGCCGGTGCGGATGCTCGGACCGTCCACCCGGGCGAGGCGCCGAACACCTCGAACCGCACCGGACGGCATACCTGCTCAGGTCTGCCCCCGCCGACAAGGAGAACTCACATGAGCACGTCGAGAATGCGCTTCCTGACCCTGTCACTCGCCACGGCCGGCCTGGCCGCCATGGCCATGGCGCCCACGCTGTCGCCGCAGGCCGCCGTCGTCGACGCTCCGGCGAGCACGCTCGTCACGGTGGCGACGAACCCGTACCCCGCCGACTCGGTGCTCACGGGCTACACGCAGCGCGCCCGCTGGACGATCAACGTCCTGCGCGACAACCGGCCGGCCCTGACGGCCTGCAACCACGGCAACTACGAGCCGGACTCGGGCCACACGTCGGACAGCTACCACTACAGCGGCAACGCGGGTGACTGCTACGCCGGCAACACGCCCGGCCAGTACCCCGGCCCCATCGACAAGGACCAGCTCCAGCGGGCCGCGAACTTCCTCGTCGCCAACGCCGGCCCGCTGAAGGTCCAGCAGGTCATCTGGAACGGCCAGATCTGGACCTGGCCGCGGCGCAGCGAGGGCTGGCGCACCTACACCGGCGGCACCGGTCCCGTCGGTGGCCACTACGACCACGTGCACGTCAGCATCGCCCGTCCCGGCGACGGACGCTGACGCACGGGGTGGGCCGGACCGTCACGCTTCCGTCGGTCCGGCCCACCCGAGCGCGACTGTGGCGCAAGGGCGTTGGAGCCTCGGGCCGTGGAGCCCTCAGGGCTCCAGGAGGACGGCTCCCGGCCCGTGGCCGGCCAGCACGTCGGAGGGGTTGTTGAGCGCGCAGGTGCGCAGGCTGAGGCAGCCGCAGCCGATGCACGAGTCGAGCTGGTCACGCAGCTTCTCGATGCGCCGGATCTGCTCGTCGAGGCGGGACCGCCACGCCCGGGACAGCCGCGCCCAGTCGTTCGCGGTGGGCGTGCGGCCATCGGGCAGGGTCGCCAGCGCGGCGCCGATCTCGTCGAGGGACAGGCCGACCCGCTGAGCCGCACGGATGAACGACACGCGCCGGATCGTGGCCCGCTCGTAGCGCCGCTGGTTGCCGGTCGTGCGCACGGAGGTGATGAGGCCGAGGTCCTCCCAGTAGCGCAGGGCCGAGGTGGCGGCCCCGGTGCGCTCGGCCACCTGGCCGATGGTCAGCGCCGACATCTCAGCCGATCCTCGCCTCGGGCAGGCGCCCGACGATCTCGTCGACCGTCTCGTCGGGCGTCTGCTGCGAGCTGTCGAGCCACAGGCCGATGTGCGGGGTCTCGGTGCGCACCTTGTGGTCGAAGTCGCGGATCGACCACAGGTCGCCGTAGCCGACCTTCACGCGCTCCGACTCGCGCTGCATGACCGTGCCGACGTCGGGGGCGAGCATGACGAGGCTGAGCGGCCGGGCGCTCAGCTGGTCGAGGAAGGGTTGGAGACTGGCGCCGACGAACAGGTCCTGCACCACGACGGTGAAGCCGGCCGCGGCGTACTCGTTGGCCGAGTGTGCCGTGATCGAGTGGCGCAGGGCGAGCTGCCGCTCGGCTTCGGGGTCGCCGTGCGGCGACATGTCGACGCGGCCGCGCACGACCACGCGGCGGAACTCGTCACCGCGCAGGTGCACCGCGCGAGAGAAGCGCTCCGCGAGGAGCTGGGAGACGGTCGACTTGCCTGCGGCCATGACGCCCGTGACGACGATGACCTGCGGGGTGTCGACGGCGGTGTGGAGGGGCCGGTCGCTCACAGCGCAACCCTATGGCCCCGTGGGTCAAATGTCGTGAGAGTTCATGTGACGTTCAAGTAGGCCCGACCATCAGCCCCCGGCTCCACCAACCGCAGCCGTATGCCGCCACCCTCCTTCGCACCTCGCCTCACCGCCCGTCGAGTGGGCACTTTCACCCGCGTCGGGGGCGCTCCGGCCCGGTGCGAAGTGCCCACTCGACTCGTGGGGTGGATGCAAAGTGCCCACTCGACGGGGAAAGCCGGTCGAGTGGGCACTTTCACCCGCGTCCGGAGCGCTCCGGCCCGGTGCGAAGTGCCCACTCGACTCTTGGGGTGGGTGCAAAGTGCCCACTCGACTCTTGGGGTGGGTGCGAAGTGCCCACTCGACGGGGGAAGCCGGTCGAGTGGGCACTTTGCATCCGGAGGCGAGGCTCAGGCGTAGGCCTCGACCTCGTCGGAGGTGGCGCGGCGCACGACGACGCGGGTCCAGGCGCCGACGTAGAGCCGGTCGTCGTCGTCGAGCTCGGTCTTCGGCCCGACCGCGATCGGGCGCTCGGGCAGCGGGCCGGACGCCGGGCCGACGAACGTGCCGTTGGAGCTGCCGAGGTCCTCGACGAACCAGCGGGAGCCGTCCGTCGTCAGCTGCGCGTGGCGGCGGCTGACCCCGGGATCGGACGACAGGTCGATCTCCGGGTGGGTGTTCTTGCTCGTCGAGACCCGGCCGAGCAGGACGCTGCGGTGGCGCAGAGGCATGATCGTCGGCAGCCCGGGCGACGGGCAGGGGTCCTCGGCCTCCTGGGTCTGGTACCAGTCGGGGTCGACCCACACCTCGGCGAGCCACTCGAAGCTCGTGTCGCCCGAGCCGTTCCCACCGGCCTCGGCAGCGCCACCCGCGGCGACACCACCCGCCGCGACACCACCATCGACCCCGCCACCGACCACGTCACCCGAGGGGACTCCAGGGGCAGTAGAGGCTTGGCCGGAACCGGGCTCGCCTGCGCCGGCCGCGTCACGCGGCATGGCGCCGGTCGTGAAGTCGTAGCCGCACGCCTCGCAGAACAGTGCGCCGTCGGGGTTCTCGGTGTTGCAGTTCGGGCACACGAGGGCACTGGGGGCAGCCGGGCCGCCGTCACCCGATCCGCCGTCGCCCGGGCCGGGGCCAGCGGGCACCCCCGGCGCGTCGAGGTCGAGCGACGACCCGGTCGCGGCCGGCGCAGCCGCCGCGCCGGTGGAGGACGCACCACCCGCCGGCTGGGCGCTCGCGTCGATGGGCGAGCCGCACGTGTCGCAGTAGTCGTCCGCCTCGGAGGTGTGCCCGTTGGGGCAGACCGCGCTCACCGCCGCACCCGGCTCGTCTTCGTCGAGGCGGTGTCGAGCGACATCTCGTCGATCTTCGACGCACCCTTCTTGAGGCGCACCGTGCCGGTGTCGGCGTCGTCGATCTCGACGACCTTCTTCAGCCGCGTCGTCATCTCCTCGTTGCCGGTCTGGTCGGCCAGCTGGACGGCGCGGCCGAGCTTCGAGGTGGCGACGTCGTCCTGCCCGGCGGCCTTGGCCGCCAGGCCCTCCTGGATGACCGTGGCGAGCTCGGCCTGGCCGGTGTACGCGGCGACCGCCGGGTCGATGCGGGTCGTCAACGAGTCGTCGTTGCTCCACTTCGCCTTGACGAGGGCCTGCGCGACGGGGTCGCCACCGAGCGAGAGCTGCACCCGTGCGGCGAGCTGCTCCTGACCGAGCGTGCGGGCCGGGAGGCGGACGGCGACGTGGTAGTCGCGGCTCTCGTCCGACCAGGCACCTGTCGGGTAGGCGCCGGTCAGCGGGTTGATGAGGGTACGACGCGACGAGAGGTCCTCGAGCGTCGGCGAGACCTGCTTGACGAAGAGCAGCTCGGCGCCCTGCGGCACCCAGACCCGCAGCTCGGACGTCGCGATGCCGCGTGACATGGACGCCCGCATCATCGCCTCGAACTCGGCGGCCATCTCCTCGGGTGCCGGGATGAGGTCGACGGTGCCGAGCAGGGCCGAGGCGATGCCGCGTACCTCGTCGACGCGCCACTGGTCGCCGACGCCGCGGCAGTCGCACTGGAACGCGCCCACGCAGCCCTGCACGGCGGCCTGGAGCGACTGCGGGGTCTCGCCCTCGTTGACGCCGTCGGTGAGCAGGATCGCGTGACGCTTCGTCACGTGCGGCACGGTCTCGAAGATCTGGCGGGCGAGCGTGAGCCAGGTGCCCATGGCGGTGCCACCGTTGGCGCGCAGGCCCTCGATGGCGCGGGTGGCCTCGGCGCGGGTGTGCGCCGACATCGGCACGAGCGCGCCCTGGTGGCTGTACGGGTAGACGATCTGGGCGGTGCCGTTGCCCGACACGATCGAGAAGAGGGTGCCGTCGACGATCTCGCCCAGGGCAGCCTTGGCGGCCTCGCCCGCGGCCTGCACACCACGCCGGCCCATGGAGCCGGACGTGTCGATGAGGATGACCTCGGCGGCTGAACCCGGATCGGTCAGCCCAGCCGAGCCGTCGCCCGCCGAGGCTCCGGTCGAGGTCACGCGGACGATCGCGTGCACGTCGGTGCCACCGTCGGGGAGGAACTCGTTCTGGAACACCTCTGCCGTGAAGTCAGCCATCGCTGGGGTTTCCTTCCTCCGGCGCCGCCGCAGCAGGCGCCTCAGTCGTCGTTGTCGATCCTCGCCCAGCCAGTCTGGCGAGGGCAACCGTGATGTTGTCGCGTCCGCCCTGCTCGTTCGCGAAGTCGACCAGCGCCTGCGCGAGCGTGGTCGGCGTCGCGGCACCGTCGAGCTTCCCGGCGGCCTCGCGCACCAGCGCGCGCAGCTGCTCGGCCTCGGAGCAGTAGTTCCAGAGGCCGTCGGAGCAGACCATGAGCCAGCCGGCCGTCGCGTCGACCGTCGTCAGGTGCGGCGTGAGGTCATCGGGGGCGTCCTTGCCGAGCCACCGCGTGATCGAGTGGGCGTGAGGGCCGTTCTCGGCCTGGAGGCGTGGCACGCCGGCGGCCATCTGCTCCTGGGCGAAGGAGTCGTCGCGTCCGAGCTGGCGGGCCGGCTCCGCCTCGGCATCCGGCAGCCAGTAGACGCGGCTGTCTCCGACGTTGGCGGCGACGATGACGTCGTCCTCGACGACGGCCGCGGCGAAGGTGCACGACGGCGGGTTGGGCACGTCCTCGACGACCGAGCCGGCCACCGCCTCGTTGGCCTGGGTCACGGCAGCGGTCAGCGCGCGTCCCGCACCCGCCGCCCACGAGTCCCGTGTGCCGACGCCCTTGGGGAACGGCTGGTCGAGCACGGATCGGGCGGCCTTCGCGGCGGCGAGCGACGCGATGTGCGAGTCGGTGGCCATCGAGACGCCGTCGCAGACGACGAGGACGGCGCGCGATCCGGGGGCCTCGGCGGCGCTGAGCGCCATGGCGTCCTCGTTGCGGGCGTGGCGCTTGCCGATGTCGCACACGCCGCCGACCCATGCGGTCGGGGTCTCGACGAAGTGGTTGCGCGGGTCGGGTGGCGGGGTGCCGCAGTGGTCGCAGTAGCCGTCGACGATGCGGCCCTGCCCGCACGCTCGGCAGGTCAGGTCGTCGGCGGCGGAGTCGGGGGCGACAGCCGTGGACGGCACGGCACCGGTCCACCCGACGTCGAGCGGTGACTCCTCGCCGGCCGGGGCGGTCTGCGGGGTGGCCGAGCCGAACTCGGTGCCGTCCTGCGACGCCTGCGGCAGCGGTGTGCGCTCCGCGGGAGTCGAGAGGTCGGCGCCGCACGCCTCGCAGAAGCTCGCACCCGCCGGATGGGCGGTGCCGCACGTCGGGCAGTGGAGCGCCCGGGCGTCCGCCCGTTCGGCCGGTGCGGTCGGTGAATGCTGGGCGCTTCCCGTGGTCGGGCTGTCGGTCACCAGAGGCTCCAAGGTCGGATGGCGTTGGCCTCGTCGACGAGGGGGACGCGTTCGGACAGGTCGGGGGTTCGCTTGGCCAGCTCGCGCAGGGCCTCCTCGAGGCCGATGCGCAGGCCGTTTGGAGTGCCCTTGTGGGCGCCGAGGCGGATGTCGGCCTTGTTGCCGCTCTTCTCGACGGTGTGGAGCGCCTCACGGTAGATCAGGGTCGTGAGCTCGGCCCGCCGCCGCGCCGTCAGGGAGGTGTCGTCGAGGGTGCGCAGCGCCTCGGCGAGGTCGGGCAGGCCGCGGTTGGCCTTCGTGAGCAGCTCGGCGAGGCCGGCGCGTGCGGTGCGGTACGCGCTCGACTGTGCAGGGACGAGGCGGTATGCCGCGACGGCGCCGTCGACGTCGGAGCGCGCGGCCCGGATGCGGGCGAGGCCGAACGCGGCCATCGGCACGTACGTCGTGTCGGTGCGGGCGCAGGCGACGTAGAGGTTCTCGGCGACCGCGTCGTCACCGGCCTGCTCGGACGCCTGGGCGAGCGCGAGCTTCGGCGCGAGCTCGCCGGGCACCTGCCCGTAGACGGCGTTGAACGCGGCTTGGGCCGCGCGCGAGTCACCGCGCTCCAGGGCGGCGAGACCTTGGATCCACACGGCTCGCCACTCCCACGGGTCGGCCGCCAGCAGCTCGCTCGCGGTGGACTCCGCGACGTCACGCTTGCCCGCGTCGAGGGCCGTGCGGGCGCGCTCGAGGAGCACCTCGGTCGACGGCTTCGGGGGGTTCATGAGTCGGTCGAGGCGCTCGATCGGTGTGCCGCTCACTGTCTGCAGCCAGCCGACGAGCGGGTCGTGCGGGTCGCGGCGCAGTGCGGGCAGGTTGCGCCAGTCGTCGGGCTCGACGCCGGGCGTCGGCACGTCGAAGAGGAGCGAGCTGACGGTCGTCGTGGCGGCGCCCGACCCCCGGTCGAGGGCGACGACCTCGCGCAGCACGCCGATCATCTGCGAGCGCAGCTCGTCGGCGGACACGAACCGGTCGTCGCGGTTGGGCGCGCACGCCTTGGCGACGAGCCGGTAGAACGAGTCGTACCTCTGGAACACCGGCACGGTGTCCTGGGCCGGCAGGGTGTTGAGGTAGGTCGTCTGGTAGCCGCGGAACTCCATCGTCAGCACCACGAGCGTGCGACCGATCGTGTAGATGTCGGAGGCGACGGAGACGCCGAGCTCGGCCACCTCCGGCGCCTGGTAGCCGACGGTGCCGAAGATCGCCGAGTCCTCGTCGTCGGCCCGGCGCACGCCACCGAGGTCGATGAGCTTCACCTCGTCGCCGACCTGGATGATGTTGTCCGGCTTGAAGTCGCAGTAGACGAGCCCCAGGTCGTGGAGGTACTGGAACGAGGGCAGGATCTCGAGGATGTAGGCCAGGGCCTGGTCGACGGGCAGCGGGTCGTACCTGCCGGCCGCCTGGAGGC
The DNA here is from genome assembly GCF_042666095.1 of Terrabacter sp. GCM10028922. NCBI lineage: Bacteria > Bacillati > Actinomycetota > Actinomycetes > Micrococcales > Intrasporangiaceae > Terrabacter > Terrabacter sp. GCM10028922. The sequence continues at coordinate 93,408 of NZ_JBHTFG010000009.1, forward strand.
GCTGCTTGAGGATCGACTTGAGCGACGTGCCGCCGACGTACTCCATGACGATGTAGCCGGCGTCTTCATGGGTCACGAAGTTGTAGATCTCGACGATGCTGGGGTGCGAGACCTGCGCGAGGAAGCGCTGCTCGGCGATGGCGGCGGCGAGCGCGTCGGGGTCGGCCGAGTTGAGCAGGCCCTTGAGCACGACCCAGCGGTCGGAGACGTTCTTGTCGCGCGCGAGGTAGATCCAGCCGAGACCTCCGTGGGCGAGGCAGCCGGCCACCTCGTACTGGCCGGCGACCAGGTCGCCGGCCTTGAGCTTCGGGTCGAACGAGAACGGGTGGCGGCACTTGGCGCAGAAGCCCGTCGTGCGGCCCGGCTTGCCGTCGCGCCCGCGGCCGACGGGCTCGCCGCACTTGGGGCAGAAGCGCTTGTTCTCGGGCACCGAGGGGTTGGTGAGCAGCGCCTTCGCGGCGTCGATCTCCGGAGCAGGGCGCACGGTCGTGATGCCGCCACCGAGCCGCGCCGAACGGAGCCGCTGCGAGCCGCCGGTGCGGCGGGTCGCGATGGAGCCGGACTCGCGGGCCCGCTTGGAGCCCAAGGCCGCCGACGCGAGGTTGCTCGAGGCGGCGGACCGCGTCGAGATCTCGGGGCCGACCCCTGCGGTGCCCCCGTCGGCGCCGACCGCGGTGGCAGCGGGAGGGCCGGCATACGCCGCGACGCCCGGCTGGTCAGCCGGTGTTCCGCAGACGTTGCAGTAGCCGGCCTCGATCGTGCCGGCGCACCCGGGCTGCTGGCACGCGCCACCCTCGGGGATCACCATCCTGCTCGCCGCCGCCGACGGGGCGGCCGGTGGGGGGAGGGCTGCAGCGCCGCCTCCCGCGCTCGCGGCACCGGCGCCGGCGGCACTCGCTGCCGCGGGGGCGACGGCGGGTGTCGACCCGGCGGCCATGCCGCACACGTCGCAGTAGCCGTCGACGATCGTTCCGGTGCAGCCCGGCTGCGTGCAGTTCATGGACGGGGCCTCTGTGGTCGGGGTGCGGACGGGCGGGAGGTGCGGGACTGCGGTCGGGTCGCTGCGTCGACGTACGCCTGGAAGGCGCTCGCGAGCGCGCGGGCCCGGCCGATCGGCAGTGGCTTGGCGGCGAGGGCGTCGTCGAGGCGGCGGCGCAGCTCGGCCACGTCGGCTGCGGCCTCGGGCGTCAGCGTGGCCGATGCGGCCATGGCTCCGACGGCGCCGGCTAGGCCGACGACCTCGTCGCGCTCGGCGAGCCCGGCGGCGTACGTCTCGTGGGCGAGGTCGAGCGCGCGCGAGACCCTCTCGAGCTTGTCGCGGTATGCCGCGAGCTCGGCTGCCGCCTGCGGCACCGGTCCCAGCGCACGGACGTTGGGGATCGCGAGGTGCGGGGCGGGGGTGATGGCCTCGAGGCACGCGCGTTCGAGGGCGCGGATGGCCGCGGCGCGCGCGTCGAGCTCCTCGACCTGCTGCTGGGTGCGCACGCGGCTGCGCGCGGCAGACGCGCGCTCGGCCGCGGCGACGATGAGGTCGCGCTCGAGGACGGAGACGTCGATCTCGAGCGGGCCGATGATGCCGCCGATGTCGGCACCCCGACGCGCCCGCTCCACCAGGTCGGTCATCCGGCGGTCGAGCCGCGCCAGCTTCTCGGTCGCCTCGTCGCGCTGTCCACCCGCGGGCACGAGGGGCAGCTGGTCGCGCGTGCGTTCGATCGCGGCGCGCACCACGGTGATCCGCTGGGTCGCCTCCGCGGCGCCAGGGGCGAGCGAGGCACGCGCCTGGAGGGTGCGGGTCAGCGAGTCGAGCAGGCGGCAGGCCTCCGGGAGGCTCACGGCCAGCGAGCCGCTCGACGGCAGCGACAGGTGCTGGGTCGTGTTGGAGTCGAGGCGCCCGTGGATGAGGGTGGAGAGCCGCTCCGCCTCGACCGGCCCGACGCGGCCGCCGTCGAAGGTCGTCTCGAGCAGGGTGAGCCGGTCGCTGACCGCCTTCCAGAAGGTCAGCGCGACGGTGAGGTCGTTGGTGATCGCGACCTGCTCTGCCTGCGACAGCTTCAGCACCGCGCGGTCTACCTCGCCGAGGTCGGCGCGGCGCTGGGCGACCCACTCGCGCAAGGCGTTCAGGTACGTCTGGGCCTCGGCAGCCTGCACCGGCACGCCGAGCCGTCCGGGTGCCGACGGCGCGGCGGTGCCCGGCTCGGGGTGGCTCTGCGGCACTGCGGTCATCGCCCGTAGACCGGGGTCGGGGGCGCCGGCGCGGGACCGAGCGGACCTGCGAGCCAGCGGTCGTAGATCCGCTTCCACTCGCCGTCCGCCTCGAGGTCGGCGATGACGCGGTTGACGTAGCGCGCGAGGTAGATGTCCGCCTTGTTGAAGCCGAGGCCGTACGGCTCGGTCGTGATCGCCTTCGCCTTGGTGACGACGGTGTTCGGGTCCTGCGCGGCGAGGCCGGCGAGGACGGTGTCGTCACCGGTGATGGCGTCGGCCTTGCCCTGCTGGAAGAGCACGAGGCACCCCGTGTGGGTACCGGCCGTCACGACGGTCGGGCCCTGGACCTGCTCCAGCTTGGCCAGCGACGTCGTGCCGTTCGGGGCGCAGACCCGCTTGCCCTTGAGGTCGGCGAGTCCGAGGTTCACGGCGTCGGGGAGGTTCTTGCCGACGAGGACCTTCTGGCCCGAGCGGTAGTACTCGGCAGAGAACGCGATGTCGTTCCAGCGGCCGCAGGTCATCGACATGTTGCGGGCGACCATGTCGACAGCCCGGTCCTTGAGCAGCGGGATGCGGTCGTTCGCGGTGATGACCCGGAACTGGACCTTGCTCGGGTCGCCGAAGATCGCCTTCGCGACGGCCCGTGCCATGTCGATGTCGAAGCCCTCGATGCCGCCGGTGAACGCGTTGCGGGCGCCGAAGAGGTACGTGTCGGCGGAGACACCGACGGTGATGTAGCCCTTGGTGATGATCTTGCGCATCGACCCGTCGGTGATCTCGCCCCGGTTCGGCAGGCTGGGCAGCGGGTCGTAGGACTGGGTCGCGTTGTCGCACACGGCCGCCGCGGCCGCCGGCGTGCTGCTCGTCGGCTTCGGAGCCGTCGTCGTCGGCAGCGGGGTCTCGGCGTAGGTGACGCTCGAGCAGCCCGCGAGGGCGACCAGACCGGCCACCGTCGCGAGCGCCGCAAGGCGGCGGCCCACGGCCCTGGGGAGCGCGCCGGGGCTCATCGGTACTCCTCGATCCGCTGGCCGATACCTCGCACGACGAGCCACGCCGCGATGAGGGCGGCCAGTGCGGTGAAGACCGCGAAGAGCGGCGCGTTGCCGCCGAGGCCCTGGAGCGTCGCGACGGTGTCCTTCGCTGCCGTGTCGCGGTCCTGCGTGACGCGCTGGTCGAACACGTCGAAGGTCTTGGCCGCGCCCGCCGTCCCGGTGCTCGTCGAGAGCCTGACGGCATCGTCCCACCGGCCACGGTCATCGAGCGTGCGGACCTGCTCGTGGGCGGACGTGTAGCGGGCCCACAGACCGCGCAGCGCCGAGCTCTCGCGGACGTCCGCGAGGTTCTCGTCGACCTGCTTCCGGTTGGCCTTCCACGCGGCCTCGTTGGTCGCGCCGGAGCCGCGCCGGATGAGCGTCAGGCTCTCGTTGGCGCGGGCGTCGTTGGCGGCCGTCGTCACGTTCGCGAGGGTGACCGCCTGCAGGTAGGAGCCGGTCGAGACGTTGCGCGTCGCGGTGCCGACGCCGGTGATCTGGGTGGCGGCCACGAACAGGGTCACGAGCAGCAGCACGATGGCCCCGGTCAGCGACGGGTTGAGGTAGCGGTGGGTGCGCTGGGCGAGCCAGACGGCCAGCGCGCCGAGACCGAGGAGCGAGACGACGCCGACGAGCAGCTGGAGGCTCGAGTTGCTGCGGTTGAACTCCTGCTTCGAGCGCTGCTCGTTCGTCGTGACGATCTGGGCCACGATCGGGACCGCGTCGGCGCGCAGCCCCGCGCTCGCCTGGGTGAGGTACTGGGCGCCCACGGGCAGACCGAGGCGGTTGTTGGCGCGCGCCTGCTCGATGAGGGCGGCATACGTCTGGACCTTCTTGGACAGCTCGCCGAGGGCGCGGCCGTCGGCGGGCTGGGCGGCGGCAGCCTCCGACAGGCTGGTCGCCACCTCACCCATCGCCGTCTCGTACTTCGCGCGTGAGTCGGACGACTCGAGGCCGCCGACGAGGAAGGCGTTGGTCGCGACGGCGTCCGCGCGAAGGAGTCCGACGTGGATGGACTGGACGCGGACGACCTGCTCGGTGTTGTTGGCGGCGCGCTCGACGGCGGCCTGCGAGGCGAGCAGGGCGTTGGCGCTCGCCGCTCCGAGCAGCACAGCGGCGATGACCCCGAGGAGGCCGAAGAGGCGCATACGGCCCGGCGTGCCGTGGAGCAGCCGGCTGGCGACCGCGCCCGCACCGGGGATGCTGCCGGCGATCGTGCGGGGCGGCGGGGAGCCGGTGGGCGCGCCCGGGGGCGTCCCGGCCGGGATCGCGACGGGGATGTTCGTCGTCGGTGCGCTCATGCGGTGTCCTCGTTGGTCGCGTGCTGCTCGTCCGAGACTGCCCCATCGGTGCCCTCGGGACCATCAGGGTCTGCCCTGACCTCCTCCGGATCCTCCTCCGGCGCTTCCAGGTGGTCGGGCTGGTCCGGCTCGTCGGGCTGCTCGGTGAAGTCCTCTGCAGTCAGTAGACGCAGCTCGTCGCGCGTCGGCTCCGTGGCGTCCTTGAGCCGCCACGCGTGCCGACCGACTGCGTGCTCGAAGAGGTTGCGGGAGAATCGGCCGTTGCCGAAGGCGGGGGTGCGCGGCGTCGCCTCGAGGATGTGTCGCACCCGCTCGCGCGCCTCGCCCGTGACCTCGTAGTCGCTGCCGCCGGCGATCGCGTCGAGGATGGCGAGCAGCTCGTCGTCGGAGTAGTCGTCGAACTCGATCGTCGTCGTGAACCGGCTCGCGAGCCCGGGGTTCTGGGCGATGAAGGCGACCATCGGGTCGGGGTAGCCGGCCACGATGACGACGAGGTCCTCGCGGTGGTCCTCCATCTCCTTGACGAGGGTGTTGACCGCCTCCTGCGCGTACTGGTCGCCGGTCAGCGAGTAGGCCTCGTCGATGAAGAGCACGCCGCCGACAGCCTTGGCGCACACCTCGGCGGTCTTCATCGCGGTCTGCCCGACGTAGCCGGCCACGAGCTCGCTGCGGTCCACCTCGACGAGCTGGCCCTTCGGCAGGAGCGCGAGTGCCTTGTAGATGGCCCCGACGAGACGCGCGACGGTGGTCTTGCCGGTGCCGGGGTTGCCGACGAAGATCAGGTGCCGGCTCATCTTCGGCGCCTTGAGGCCGGCCTGGGTGCGCATCTTCTCGACGGTCAGCAGCGCGACCTGGCGGTGGATCTCCTTCTTCACCCGTCCCAGGCCGATCATCGCGTCGAGCTCTGCGAGGAGCTCCTCGACCGACCTCTCGGGCACGGCCGGCTCCTCGGCCGCGGCCGCGGGCACGGCCGGCTCGGCAGCGGCGGCTGCACCGTTCGCCGGGCCGCCTCGGGTGACCAGCGGATCGACGAACGTGGGGTCCATCGGGCCGGGGATGCTTGGACGCATGACGTCGGGAGATCCGAGGCCCATCCCGGGTATGCCGCCCTGGAGCCGGCGCTCTGCGCCGGACTCGGCACCGGGGAACGCCGGCACGCGCTGGGACGCGGAGCGGGCCGCAGCGAGGTAGGCCCCGGAGGCCGCCGACGCGTTGGCGATGACCCAGATGGGCGCCGTGCCGAGCATGACGGCCGACGACGCGACCTCGGTCAGCGCCTCGGCGTACTCGGCCGCGAGCGAGTGGCGGGAGGCGACAAGGGCCTCGAGCAGGTCCGTCGGGGCCCCACGCCAGCGCCGGCCGCGCGACGCGGCGTCGAAGAACGCCTCGTGGATGCGGCCGAGGTCGGTCAGGCCGGGGTGGGCCACCTCGGCCCACGCGGGAGCGGCGCCGGGCACGGACTCAGCCAGGGCGGCGGCGACCCGCAGCCCCTCGTCCCGGGCCGCGGACGGGTCCAGCCCCGCCTCCGCGGCGACGTCGCTCAGCTGCTCCAGGCTCTCGGCGAGGCGGGACTCGTCACTGCTCATGGGGTTCGGGGATCCTCACTCCGGCGGTGCCAGCGGGTCGGGGGACGTGGGTGCGGGCGAGGTGCCGGCGGTGCCGGCGGTGCCGGCGGTGCCGGCGGTGCCGGCGGTGCCGGTCGCGGGTGGCGGGGCGGACTGGACGGGGTCGGGCCCGAGGCCGAGCACCCCGCCGGCGGAGGCGTGCCCGAACTTCTCCTCGAGGAACGCGCCGTGCACGATGATGGCCTCGGCGTCGGCGCGGTTCACCGCGTCGTAGACCTTGTCCATCGTCGAGCCGAGCAGGTCGAGCTGGTCGACGAGCAGCATGACCGAGCTCTTGCCGGCCGCGATCGGCCGCGTGTCGGCCCAGTCGCGGGGCAGGCGCAGGTAGTTGCCGATGGCGACCGGGAGGTAGTCGGTCACGGTCGCCATGACGCTGTAGCCCTGGCGGCTGCCGAGGCCGAGATTCGCGAGGCGCGGGAGGGTCTGGCGCACGATGCGGGTGACGCGCAGCAGCCGGGACAGCACGACCCCGGGCACCTTGCCGTCGCGGGCCTGCTGCTCGATGGCGTCCAGCGCCTCGAGCAGCTGGTCCGTCGTCGGCGGCCCGGGGCGCACCGGCTCGGGTGCCTCGGGCTTGTCCAACCCGAACCACGACCGGATTCCCACTGCGTTGTCCCCTCTGGTTCACCCACGCGCCGACCGCTGGTCGGCCACGCACATCCTGCTGCACGGCTCGCGCACCGGCGGAGCCCGCTCACCTCACCGGCGCGCCGTGCGCCCCGTCAAAGCCCTCGTCACGCCCTCCTCACGCCGTCCTCACGCCGTCCTCACGCCGTCCTCATGCCGTCGTCACGTGCTCGTCACCGGCCGGAGCCGAGGTCGAGGAGGCCGGGTGCGACGTTGTCGGCGCGGCGGGCGTCCTGCTTGGAGACGCGGTCGAGGTACGTGCGCGACTTGGCGACCTCGGACTCGAGCGTGCCGATGGTGGCCGCCATGTTGTCGAGCGCCCGCACCTTGAACTGGTCGATGGCGTCCATCGTCTCGTAGATGTTGGCGAACGCCTTCTGCAGGGACTCGATCGAGAGCGTCGCGCTCGCCGACTGCTCCTGGATGCGGGCGGAGTTCTGCTTGAGCGCCTCGGACGTGCGCTCGATGATCCCCGACGTCGTCGTGTTGAGCGCCGTGATCTGGTCGAGGACGAGCTGCTGGTTGTTCAGCGCCTGGGCCACGATCACCGCGGTACGCAGCGCCGACACGGTCGTGGTCGTGGCCCGGTCGACGCCCTTGATCAGCTCGATGTTGTTCTTGATGATGATGTCGATCGCGAGGTAGTTCTGGATCGACACCGCGAGCTGGGTCAGCAGGTCCTGGTGCTTCTGGCGGACGTAGAAGAGGACGTCCTCGCGCAGCGCCTTGGCGCGCTCGGGGTCGCTCGTCTCGAGCGTCGCGACCTGGGCGGCCAGCTTGGCGTCGAGCCGCTCGGCGACGTAGACGTACTGGTTGAGCCGGCCCATCGACTCCCAGAGGTTCTTCTTCTCGAGGTTGAGGGCGACGTTGTCCTTGACGAGCTCGTCCTGGCCCGACTGGAGCGAGTGCAGGATGCCGTTGAGGTGGCTCTGCGCCGACTGGTACTTGCGGAAGTAGTCGGTGACCTTGTCGCCGAACGGGATCATGCCGAGGAACTTCTTGGCCCCCGTGGCCTGTCCCGGGTCGAGGTCCTCGACGGTGCGACGCAGGTCGAGCAGGGTCTTGCCGACCTTGGAGTTGCCGGAGAGGCCGCCCTCGTTGAGCGCCTTGACCGGCATCTGGAGCATCCGGTTGGACGACTCGGCGGCGAACCGCACCTCGTCGTTGCCCATCGAGCGCACGTCGGCGGCCTTGTGCTCCCACTCCGGAGACCTCGCGGCGGCCCTCGTCAGGGACTCGAGGTACGTGTCGACCTTGGCGTCGAGGCCGGGCAGGGCCGCCTCGGGCACGGCCGGCGCCATCTTCGGGGCGGCGGTCTCGGCCACCGGCGCCGTCGGGGCGGGCGCGGTCAGGATGAACGCCTCACCGGGCGGCGGCTCGAGGGGGGCGACCTGGGTGGGCGCGGCCGCCTGGGCAGCGGCCTGGGAGGCGGGCTGGTCAGTCATTCGAACGGGTCCTTCCCTCGCGTGCCGGCCGCGTCGGCGACGCGACCGAAGTCCCTCGCCCGTCGGGACGGCACCTGCTCGCGGTCGGCCGTGACGGCATACCTCAGGCGCCTTGCGTGTCCAGCCGGGCGTACGGCCACTGTACGGGCCGCACGCCTGCGACGGGATGACGAATGTCAGGGTTCCCCGCACGTTTCCGGGAGGGACCCGGGTCGTCACCGACGCCGGTCAGGGCTCTCCCCGAGACGGGGCGGCCGCGACCCGGATGTCAGGGGAGGTTCCGGGCCGCGGCCGCGTGAGTGGGGCACCCACACCTAGGAGAACGAGGGGCCACACGCGTGGGTTCCCGCCCGGGGACGGACGTCAGTCGAACTGCCAGGACCGCTTGGACAGGCCGAACCAGAAGCCGTCGATGACACTCTTGTTGTCGAGGCCGCCGGACTCGTAGGCGGCGCCGAGCGTGACGAAGAGCGGCGCGAAGTGCTCCGTCCGCGGGTGCGCCTCGTGGGCTGCTGGGGCCTTGTCGAGGAAGTCGAGGAGCGCGTCGACGTCCTGAGCCCGCATCGCCTCCTGCGCCCACTGGTCGAACTCTGCGCTCGCCTGCGGCGGCGGCGCGTCGGAACCGGCGCGCGGGTTGAACCAGCGCAGGTTGTGGGTCGTGAAGCCGGAGCCGACGATCAGCGTGCCCTGCTCCCGCAGCGGCGCGAGACGGCGGCCGATCTCGAAGAGGCCGCGCGGGTCGAGCGTCGGCATGGACATCTGCAGGACCGGCACGTCGGCCTCGGGGAACATCTCCTTGAGCGGCACGTACGCGCCGTGGTCGAGCCCGCGGGCCTCGTCGCGGTGGACGTCGTGGCCGGGCCAGGTGAGGAGCCTCGTCACGTCGTCGGCCAGGTTCGGCGCCGACGGCGCGTCGTAGGTCACCTCGTAGTAGTGCTGCGGGAAGCCCCAGAAGTCGTAGGTCAGGGGAGCGCCCGTCGTCGACCCGAGGGTGGTCGGGGCGTCCTCCCAGTGGGCCGAGACGATGAGGACGTCCTTCGGCTTGGGGAGGTCGGCGGACCATCCGGCGAGCTCGGCCGTCCAGCGCTCGTCGTCGGCGAGCGGAGGGGCGCCGTGGCTGAGGTAGAGGACGGGGGCCGTCATCGAGGGTTCCTTCCGAAGTCGTTGAAGAATAAACTACCACAGGAACGCAGATCCGACGTCAGGATTCCCGCGGTCGTCGTCCCTGTCGCAGCTCACGCCGTCGCGCCCGCGCGGAGCCGGGGACGGTTCGCGGATGTCGTGAGCCGCGGCTTGACGCGCCCTGTTACGGTCGGGGCGCGTTCACGCCCACGCAGCGACGAATCCGCTGCACGTGAATGCGGGAAGTTGAAGGTGCACCATGGCCGCAGGCAAGGGCCGCAAGCTCGTCATCGTCGAGTCGCCCGCGAAGGCGAAGACGATCGCCGGATACCTCGGGGGCGACTTCGAGGTCGAGGCGTCCGTGGGTCACATCCGCGACCTGCCCAACCCGTCCGAGCTGCCCGCCGACATGAAGAAGGGGCCCTACGGCAAGTTCGCCGTGGACGTCGACAACGGCTTCGACCCCTACTACGTCGTCGACCCGGACAAGAAGAAGAAGGTCGCCGAGCTCAAGCGGCTGCTCAAGGACTCGAGCGAGCTCTACCTCGCGACCGATGAGGACCGCGAGGGCGAGGCCATCGCGTGGCACCTGCTCGAGGCGCTGAAGCCGCGGGTTCCCGTGAAGCGCATGGTGTTCCACGAGATCACCCGCGAGGCGATCCAGCGCGCCGTCAACGACACCCGCGAGATCGACACCGCGATGGTCGACGCGCAGGAGACCCGGCGCATCCTCGACCGGCTCTACGGCTACGAGGTCAGCCCGGTCCTGTGGCGCAAGGTGCGCCAGGGCCTGTCGGCCGGTCGCGTGCAGTCCGTCGCGACCCGCATGGTCGTCGAGCGGGAGCGCGAGCGCATGGCGTTCGTCCGCTCCTCGTACTGGGACGTCGAGGGCGACTTCACGCCCGACGGCGCGAGCCAGCAGTTCTCCGCGCGCCTGTCTTCTGTCGACGGTGTCCGCGTCGCCACGGGCCGCGACTTCGCCGACGACGGGCGCCTGACCGGCAGGGGCGTCGTGCACCTCGACGAGGCGCTCGCCACGCGGATCGCGCAGGCGTGCCTCCCGGTCACGGCGCGCGTCACCGACGTCCAGGAGAAGCCCTACACCCGCCGCCCGTCGGCCCCGTTCACGACCTCGACCCTCCAGCAGGAGGCGTCGCGCAAGCTGCGCCTCAGCTCGAAGAACGCGATGCGCGTCGCGCAGCGGCTCTACGAGAACGGCTACATCACCTACATGCGTACCGACAGCACGACGCTCTCGGACGCCGCCATGACCGCCGCCCGCAGCCAGGCCCGTGACATGTACGGCGCCGAGTACGTGCCCGACAGCCCGCGCCGCTACGAGAAGAAGGTCAAGAACGCGCAGGAGGCCCACGAGGCCATCCGCCCGGCCGGCGACCGCTTCCGCTCGCCCGCCCAGGTCGCCGGAGAGCTGCGCGGCGAGGAGTTCGCGCTCTACGAGCTGATCTGGAAGCGGACGGTGGCCTCGCAGATGGCGGACGCCCGCGGCTCCACCGCCACGGTCAAGCTCGCCGTCGACACCGCGGTCGAGGGTGCGCAGAGCGTCGAGTTCAGCGCCAGCGGCACGGTCATCACCTTCAAGGGCTTCCTCGCGGCATACGAGGAGGGCCGTGACGACGAGGCGACCGCGCGGGCCGAGGCCGCCGAGGAGGAGCGCCGCCTGCCGAAGCTGAGCGCCGGCGTCCCGCTCGAGGTCGTGCGCGCTGAGGCCGACGGCCACGAGACCAGCCCGCCTGCGCGCTACACCGAGGCCACGCTCGTCAAGGCGATGGAGGAGCGCGGCATCGGCCGCCCGTCGACGTACGCCGCGACGATCGGCACGATCCAGGACCGCGGCTACGTCTTCACCAAGGGTCAGGCGCTCGTCCCGACGTGGCTCGCGTTCGCGGTGACCCGGCTGCTCGAGGAGCACTTCGGCAACCTCGTCGACTACGAGTTCACCGCCTCGATGGAGGAGGACCTCGACCGCATCGCGAACGGCGACGAGCGCCGCGTCGACTGGCTGCGCCGCTTCTACTTCGGCGACGAGGCGACCTCCGCGGAGGGGCTCAAGCACCTCGTCGACGACCTCGGTGAGATCGACGCGAAGGAGATCTCCACCATCCCGCTCGGCGACGGCATGGTGGTGCGCGTCGGTCGCTACGGGCCCTACGTCGAGGAGGTCGTGCCGGCCGGCGTCGACCTCGCCACCGGCGAGGTGACCGAGGGCGCCGAGGTGCCCGCGACCCCGCGCCGCGCCACGATCACCGACGACATCGCGCCCGACGAGATGACGCCCGCCAGGGCCCGCGAGCTGCTCGAGGTCGCCGCCGACGACGGGAAGGTGCTCGGCCGCGACCCGGAGACGGGCCGCGAGATCGTCGCGCGGGCCGGCCGTTATGGCCCGTACGTCACCGAGGTCATCGAGGACGACGCGCCGGCCGCCGAGGTGAACGGCGCGGGCGCCCCGAAGAAGCGCACCACGAAGGCCGCCAAGGCGAAGCCGCGCACGGCCTCGCTGTTCAAGGACATGGAGCTCGCGACGCTCGACCTCGAGTCGGCCCTCAAGCTGCTGTCGCTGCCGCGTGTCGTCGGCACCGATGCCGACGGCGTCGAGATCACCGCGCAGAACGGCCGCTACGGCCCGTACCTCAAGAAGGGGACGGACTCGCGCTCGCTGGCCAACGAGCAGCAGCTCTTCGACATCACGCTCGAGGAGGCGCTCGCGATCTACGCACAGCCCAAGCAGCGCGGCCGGGCCGCCGCGTCCGCGCCGCTCAAGGAGCTCGGCACCGACCCCGTGAGCGGCAAGCCCGTCGTCGTCAAGGACGGCCGCTTCGGCCCGTATGTCACCGACGGTGAGACCAACTCGACGCTCCGCAAGGACGACGACCCGGCGAGCATCACGCCGGAGCGTGGTTACGAGCTGCTCGCCGAGAAGCGTGCCAAGGGGCCGACGACCCGCAAGCGCGCCGTGAAGAAGACCGCCAAGAAGACGGCGAAGAAGACGACGACGCGCAAGAGCGCCGCCAAGAAGGCGTGACCTGCGGGACGGGGAGGCCACTCGACGAAACGAGTGGCCTCCCCGGCCCATGTCCGCTGCCCAGCGCGCCTGTCGGGTCGTCGAGTGGCCCATCGCGTATGCCGCCCGGTGGCCCTCCCCGGACTGCGCCCGGCGCGCTAGCGTTCGACCCGTGATCGAGACCCGAGCCCTTGGAGCCGACGACCGCGAGCGATGGGAAGAGCTCTTCCGCGCGTACATCGCCTTCTACGAGCGCGACCTGGAGCAGGCGGCATACGACCGCGCATGGGGTGAGTTCGCTTCCGGCGCAAGGATGCACGCGCGGGGAGCCTGGTTGGACGACACGCTGGTCGGCATCACGCACTTCCTCGTGCACCCGAGCACGTCGGGACCCGACGTGTGCTACCTGCAGGACCTCTTCACCGCGCCCGAGGCTCGGGGGAAGGGCATCGGGCGGGCCCTGATCGAGACCGTGGCGGAGTGGGCCCGGGGGCAGGGCTGCAGCCGCGTCTACTGGCAGACGCACGAGACGAACGCGACGGCGCGACGTCTCTACGACGACCTGGCCGTGCGCGACGGCTTCCTCGTCTACCGGCTGCCGCTCTGAGCGTCGGCGGCCGGTGAGAGGCTGACCTCATGGCAACTGTTGTCTTCGTCCACGCCCATCCCGACGACGAGGCCTCGCAGTCCGCGGGCTCGATGGCGCGCGCCGTCAGTGAGGGCCACCGTGTGGTCCTCGTCGTCGCGACCAACGGCGACCACGGCGACGCGCCCGACGACCTCGCCGAGGGTGAGACCGTCGTCGACCGCCGGCGCGCCGAGGCCGCCGCGGCGAACGCCGTCATCGGCACGCACCGCGTCGAGTTCCTCGGCTACGCGGACTCCGGCATGACGGGGTGGGCCCAGAACGACCACGAGGCGAGCTTCGCGCGGGCTGACACCGAGGAGGCGGCTCAGCGCCTCGCCGCGGTCCTGCGTGACGAGCACGCCGACGTCGTCGTCGGTTACGACTGGCACGGCGGCTACGGGCACCCCGACCACGTGAAGGTGCACGCGGTGACGAAGCGCGCGGCCGAGATCGTGGGCACGCCGCGCTACCTCGAGGGCTCGATGAACCGCACGGCGATGATCCGCTCGCACGAGGCGGCCATGGCGGCCGGCCACGACGTGGGCGAGTGGGACCCGAGCGCGCCCATGGATGACGGCAACCCGCTCGGCAGTCTCGAGGAGGAGCTGCACTGGGCCTGCGACGTCAGCGACTTCCTCGAGGTGAAGCGGTCGGCGCTCAAGGCTCACGCGAGCCAGTCCGACGCGCAGGGCATGCTGCAGATGCCGGTCGAGATGTTCGCCGGGGCCTTCTCGTTCGAGCACTACCTCGAGCCGGGTCGTCCGGAAGGCATGGTCGCCGGCTGGTTCCTGGACAGTTGAACCCTCCGGTAACCTACTCGCGGTAACCATGCCGTTTCCCCTCCGGAGGACCCGATGACCGAGATCGACTTCACGACCGCCACCCCCGAGCAGCTCGCAGCTGTCGAGCCGGGCGAGTTCATCAGGATCGTCAAGCAGATGTCCGACAAGGACGTCAAGGAGGTCATGGAGAGCCCGAACCGCGAGCCGATCATCGGCGCGATCTTCCAGCGGATGCCGGGGCTCTTCCGCGCCGACCGGGCCGGCTCGACGAGCGCCACGACGCACTGGAGCATCACCGGTCGACCAGATGGGGGAGCCGACGAGTGGACCGTGCGCTTCGCCGACGGCGCGTGCACGTCGGTGCCCGGCCACGACGGCGAGGCGACGCTCTCCCTCGCGATGTCGCCGGTCGACTTCACGAAGGTCATCACCAAGAGCGGCAACCCCGTCATGATGTTCATGACGGGCAAGATCAAGGCCAAGGGTGACCTCGGCCTCGCCGCCAACATCGCGAACTTCTTCGACATCCCCAAGGCCTGAGGCGCGCGTCGTGGTCGAGTTCTCGCTCGCTCTGGACGACGACCAGACCGAGCTGCGCGACTGGGTGCACGGCTTCGCCGCCGACCGCGTGCGCCCGGCCGCGGCCGAGTGGGACGCCCGTGAGGGGACGCCCTGGCCGATCATCCGGGAGGCGGCGAAGCACGGTCTCTACGGCTTCGAGTTCCTCGCCCAGTGCTGGGCCGACCCGACCGGCATCTCGCTCAACCTCGCCAACGAGGAGCTGTTCTGGGGTGACGCCGGCATCGGCATGTCGATCTTCGGCACGACCCTCGCCGTCGCGGCAATCTACGGCTCGGGCACGCCCGACCAGCTGGTCGAGTGGTTGCCCCAGTGCTACGGCGACGCCGACGACCCGAAGCTCGCCGCCTTCGCGACGACCGAGCCGCAGGCCGGGTCCGACGTCGGTGCCATGCGCACCCGGGCACGCTACGACGAGGCCACCGACGAGTGGGTCATCAACGGACAGAAGGCCTACATCACCAACGGCGGCATCGCGAACGTCCACGTCGTGACCGCCGTCATCGACCCCGAGCTCGGCTCGCGTGGTCAGGCCGCGTTCGTCGTCCCGCCGGGCACGCCGGGACTCGAGGGCGGCAGGAAGCTGCGCAAGCTCGGGCTCCGGGCCTCGCACACGGCCGACGTGTTCCTGGGCGACGTCCGGGTGCCCGGTTCGTGCCTGCTCGGCGGCAAGGACCGGCTCGACGAGCGCCTCGCGCGAGCACGCGAGGGGACCGGTGCGAGCGGCCAGGCCGCGATGCGGACCTTCGAGATCTCGCGCCCCACCGTCGGCGCGCAGGCCATCGGGATCGCCCGGGCGGCATACGAGTACGCCCTCGACTACGCCAAGGACCGCGTCGCCTTCGGCCGGCCCATCATCGAGAACCAGGCGATAGCCTTCGCGCTCGCCGACATGCGCACCGAGATCGACGCGGCACGTCTGCTCGTCTGGCGGGCGTCCTGGATGGGTCGCACCAACCAGCCGTTCACCGCGGCCGAGGGCTCGATGAGCAAGCTCAAGGCGGGCGAGGTCGCGGTGGCGGTCACCGACAAGGCAGTTCAGATCCTCGGCGGCGCCGGCTACGTCACCGACCACCCGGTCGAGCGGTGGTCACGCGACGCGAAGATCTACACGATCTTCGAGGGCACCTCCGAGATCCAGCGCCTCGTCATCGCCCGCGCCATCAGCGGCGTCCGCATCCACTGACCCCCACCCGTCGAGAGGCCACGTTTTGTCGGTCTGATGACGTCGAGAGGCCAGTTCTCGTCACGAGAACTGGCCTCTCGACTCGGTGGCACCCGCAAACTCTGGCCTCTCGACGGTTGAGGGATGGGGCTAGACGACGAGGTCGAGCAGCATGACGAGCACGAGGCCGGTCACCGACAGGATCGTCTCCATCACCGACCAGGTCTTGATGGTCTGGCCGACCTTGAGGCCGAAGTACTCCTTGACGAGCCAGAAGCCGGCGTCGTTGACGTGCGAGAAGAAGACCGAGCCGGCGCCGATGGCGAGCACCATGAGTGAGACCTCGGTCGTCGACATGCTAGCCGCGAGCGGCGCGAGGATGCCGGACGCCGTGACCGTCGCGACGGTGGCCGAGCCCGTCGCGAGGCGGATGAAGACCGCGACGAGCCACGCGAGAAGGAGCACCGACAGCCCGCTCTGGGCGATCCAGTCGGCGACGAGCTGACCGATGCCGGTGTCGACGAGCGTCTGCTTGAAACCGCCGCCGGCCGCGACGATGAGGATGATGCCGGCGATCGGTCCGAGCGAGGCCTCGAGGGAGGAGCCGACCTGCTTGATGCCCATGCCGGCGCCCCGGCCGAGGGTGAACATCGCGAGGATCACTGCGATGAGCAGCGCGATGAGCGGGGTGCCGAGGAAGTCGAGGACCGTGCGCACGGGCGTGTCCTCGGCAGCGAGGATGTCGGCGAGCGCCTTGCCCATCATGAGGGCGACGGGCGTCAGGACGGTGAGCAGCGTGACGCCGAACGAGGGGCGCGGGCCGTTCTCCGTCTCGTGCGGCTCGAACAGCTCGGGCGCCGGCACGTCGACCCAGCGGGCGGCGAGGCGGGCGAACCAGGGACCCGCGACCGCGATGGTGGGGATGGCGACGAGGATGCCGAGGCCGAGCGTCACACCGAGGTCGGCCTTGAGGGCGTCGATGGCCACCAGCGGGCCCGGGTGCGGCGGCACGAGGCCGTGCATCGCCGAGAGGCCGGCGAGGGCGGGGATGCCGACGCGCACGAGGGACAGGCCCGAGCGGCGTGCCACGAGGAAGATGACCGGCATGAGCAGGACGAGGCCGATCTCGAAGAACATCGGCAGGCCGATGATCGCGCCGACGCCGGCCATGGCCCACGGCAGGGTGCGCTCCGAGCTGCGGCCGATGATCGTGTCGACGATCTCGTCGGCTCCCCCGGAGTCGGCCAGCAGCTTGCCGAACATCGCACCGAGCGCGATGAGGATGCCGACGCCGGCCGCGGTGCTGCCGAAGCCCTTGGTGTAGCTGTCGAGCACGTCGGACATGGCGACGCCGGCGACACCGCCGACGGTCAGCGACCCGAGCGTCAGGGCGAGGAACGGGTGCAGCTTGAACCGCACGATGAGCAGAACCAGCACGGCGATGCCGAGCAGGGCGGCAGGGACGAGCCGACCGGCGGGGATGTCGGGCAGGTCGTCGGCGGTGACCACCGACGCGGGCAGCAGGGACAGGAGGTCGGTTGTCATGGGTGGGTCGCTTCCGGGTCGCTGGGGTCGGTGAGGTCGGTGAGGTCGGTGAGGTCGGTGGGGTCTGTGAGGTCGGGGTTGCCGGGCGCGGTCGGCGCGCCGGCGGAGCCGTTCCGCAGGAGATCGAGGGACTGCGTCACGAGGTCGTCGACCGGCTGGTCGACGTCGAGCACGGCGCCGCGCTCGTCGGCCTCGAGCGGCTCGAGGGTCGCGAACTGCGACTCGACGAGGGCGGCGGGCATGAAGTGTCCCGGGCGGCCGGCGACACGGGCCGCGATGACCTGCGGGGTGCCGTGCAGGTGGATGAAGTACGCCTGGGGTGCCGCGGCCGTGAGGACGTCGCGGTAGGCGCGGCGCAGGGCTGAGCAGCTCGCGACGCCGCCGCGGTCTGGGTGGTCGGCCAGCCATGCCCCGATGGTGTCGAGCCAGGGGCCGCGGTCCTCGTCGGTCAGCGGGATGCCGGCGGACATCTTGTCGATGTTGGCCTGGGGGTGGAAGTCGTCGGCATCCGCGAAGGGGACCCGCAGGCGCTGGGCCAGGGCGGCGCCGACCGTGGTCTTGCCCGAGCCGGAGACGCCCATGACGACGACCAGTGGTGGCGGGTGGTGCTGCTGCATGCTCGAGGACATGGTTCCGTGACTCCTTCGTCCGGCTCGATCGCTCTCTTCGTCGAGTCGCCCGCTCAGATTGCAGCAACAAGAGCGTCTTATCAAGTCCTTGATCAAAACAAATCAGATTTAATGAGGCAGCGAGCCGGTGACGGCGGCCGTGTGACAGGCTGGCGTCGTGCCAGCAGCTCGCCGCCCCGCGCTCCACACGAGCGTCCTCGACACTCTCGGCCGGCAGGTCGTCTCGGGTGACCTCGCGGCCGGGACGGTGCTGCGCATCGACCAGCTCGACGAGCGCTACGGGGTGTCCCGGTCGGTGGTGCGTGAGGCGGTCCGGGTGCTGGGCTCGATGGGTCTGGTGGAGGCGCGCAAGCGGGTGGGGGTGCGGGTGCTCCCGAGCACGTCGTGGAACGTGTTCGACCCACGGGTGATCCGGTGGCGGTTGGACGGGCCGGGGCGCGAGCAGCAGCTGTTGTCGCTGGGTGACGTGCGCCGTGGGATCGAGCCGGTGGCTGCCGAGCTGGCGGCTGCGCACGCGAGCCCGGAGCAGTGCGGGGTGATGGTGGGGGCGGTGATGCAGATGGCGGTGCACGCGAAGTCGGGTGACCTGGAGGCGTACCTGCGGGCCGACCAGCTGTTCCATGCGACGTTGCTGGCGGCGTCGGGCAACGAGATGCTGGCGGCGTTGGGCGACGTCGTCGGTGAGGTGCTGGCGGGGCGCACGCACCATGACCTGATGCCGACGACGCCGAACCCGGTGGCGGTGCGTCTGCACGGTGACGTGGCCGAGGCGGTGCAGTCCGGCGACGGTGCGGCCGCCGCGACCGCGATGCAGGCGATCATCGCCGAGGCCACCGAAGCCCTGCGCGACGCGGACGCGTAAATGCCCTGACGGCATACGCAAAGGTGCCCACCCGACCGTGACGGTCGAGTGGGCACTTCCCCAGCGGGTGGGGCTGAGAGGTCAGGCCAGGGCGTCGATGATCTCGTTGAAGGTCTTCGACGGGCGCATGACGGAAGCGACCTTGTCGGCGTCGGGGCGGTAGTAGCCGCCGATGTCGACCGGGTGGCCCTGGGCGTCGACGAGCTCCTGGCTGATCGTGTCGATGTTGTCCGAGAGGGCCTTGGCGACGGGAGCGAACGTCTCGGCCAGCTCGGCGTCGTCCGTCTGCGCGGCGAGCTCCTGTGCCCAGTAGAGGGCCAGCCACACGTGGCTGCCGCGGTTGTCGATCTGGCCGACCTTGCGGGCCGGGCCCTTGTTCTCGTCGAGCAGCGTGCCGGTCGCACGGTCGAGCGTCTCGCCGAGGACCTTGGCCCGGGCATTGCTCGTGGCGCCAGCAAGGTGCTCGAAGCTCACCGCGAGCGCGAGGAACTCGCCGAGGCTGTCCCAGCGCAGGTAGTTCTCCTGGACGAGCTGCTGCACGTGCTTCGGAGCCGAGCCGCCGGCGCCGGTCTCGAAGAGTCCACCACCGTTGATGAGCGGGACGACGGAGAGCATCTTCGCCGAGGTGCCGAGCTCGAGGATCGGGAACAGGTCGGTGAGGTAGTCGCGCAGCACGTTGCCGGTGACCGAGATCGTGTCCTCGCCCTTGCGGATCCGCGCGAGCGAGAACGCGATGGCGTCGGTCGGCTTGAGGACCTGGATGTCCAGGCCCTCGGTGTCGTGCTCCTCGAGGTACTCCTCGACCTTCGTGATGAGGTTCGCGTCGTGGGCGCGGTCGGCGTCGAGCCAGAACACGGCTGGGGCACCGGTCGCCCGGGCGCGGGTCACCGCGAGCTTGACCCAGTCGCGGATCGGGACGTCCTTGGTCTGGCACGCGCGCCAGATGTCGCCTGCCGACACCGTGTGCTCGAGCAACACGGCTCCCGAGCCGTCGACGACGCGGACGGCGCCGTCGGCCGGGATCTCGAACGTCTTGTCGTGGCTGCCGTACTCCTCGGCTGCCTGCGCCATGAGGCCGACGTTGGGCACCGAGCCCATCGTGGCCGGGTCGTAGGCGCCGTTGGCGCGGCAGTCGTCGATGACGACCTGGTAGATGCCGGCGTACGAGCTGTCGGGCAGCACGGCGAGCGTGTCGGCCTCGTCGCCCTCGGCGTTCCACATGTGGCCGGACGTGCGGATCATGGCGGGCATCGAGGCGTCGACGATGACGTCGCTCGGGACGTGCAGGTTGGTGATGCCCTTGTTGGAGTCGACCATCGCGATGGCCGGTCCGTCCTCGAAGCCCTTCCTCACCGCGGCCTCGACCTCGGCGCGCTGGTCGGCCGGCAGCCCCTCGGCGGCCTTGAGCACGGCACCGAGCCCGTCGTTGGGGGACGCCCCGACGGACGCCAGCTGGGCGGCGTACGTCTCGAACAGCTCGGGGAAGAAGGCGCGCACGACGTGCCCGAAGACGATCGGGTCGGAGACCTTCATCATCGTGGCCTTCAGGTGCACGGAGAAGAGGACGCCCTCCTCCTTGGCGCGCGTGACCTGCTCCGACAGGAACTCGCGCAGCTTGGCGACGTCCATGAACGTCGCGTCGACGACCTCGCCGGCGAGGACCGGGATCGACTCCTTGAGGACCGTGGTCGTGCCGTCGGCGCCCAAAAGCTCTACGCGCAGCGTGTCGTCGGCCTGGACGACGACCGACTTCTCGTTGTGACGGAAGTCGTGCTCGCCCATCGTCGCGACGTTCGTCTTCGAGTCGGCGCTCCACGCCCCCATGGAGTGCGGGTGCTTGCGCGCATAGCTCTTCACCGACGCGGGCGCGCGGCGGTCCGAGTTGCCTTCGCGCAGAACGGGGTTCACCGCGGAGCCCTTGACCTTGTCGTATGCCGCCCGGGCTGCCTTCTCCTCGTCGGTGCTCGGGTTGTCGGGGTAGTCGGGCAGGGCGTAGCCGGCGGCCTGGAGCTCGGCGATCGCGGCCTTGAGCTGGGGGATCGAGGCCGAGATGTTGGGCAGCTTGATGATGTTGGCCTCGGGCGTCTTGGCGAGCTGGCCGAGCTCGGCCAGCGCGTCACCGATGCGCTGCTCGGGAGGCAGGGCGTCAGGGAAGCTGGCGATGATGCGACCCGACAGCGAGATGTCACGCGTCTCGACCTCGACGCCGGCCTGCTTGGCGAAGGCCGAGACGATGGGCAGCAGCGAGGCCGTGGCCAGGGCGGGCGCCTCGTCCGTGTGCGTGTAGATGATTGTCGAGTCCAACGCAGGTGCTCCGTTCGGTTGCTGGTGGTGCCGAGATCCGCAAATGGAGGATCCTCGAATAAATCTTGACGTCAAGATATCCGATGCGTGGCGGCCGTGGGGCCGCCGTCCCATCCTGCCGGGGTGGTCTGCGCCACGCCAGACGCGCCCCCACCTGCGAATCCGGCGTGAGGTTGCGACCTTCCGAACCATATGCGGCTGTTGTCCCAGCAGATTGGCCGATCGGCTTCCAACCGCTGGACCGCGTTTTAACCTGAACGCGTCGGACGAGTTCACGCTGTGGGGGTTCGGTGGCTCGAGGGGGATTCGTACAAGTGTTATAGGCGGCCACAGTCGGCTGCCGGGGGGATCGGAAGGCATCGAGAATGTACGAGCACAGTCGAGATGTGCCTGGGGGGAACCGGGAGATCGACACCATCCGCGCGCTGTTCCACGACCTGCGGGAGCCGCTGGCGGCCATCATGCTCTTGTCGGCGTCGCCCAAGGGTGACGTGGACGGCAAGCTGCACGCCATCAGCGAGCAGGCGCAGTGGTTGGCACAGCTGGTGGACTCGAGTCTTGACGACGCAGCGAACGACTGGCTGCAGTGGGTCGGGGCGAACGATATCGCAGAGTGCGTGGCGGCGCGGGCGCGGTCCACGACGACGGCGAGCATCACGGTCAGCGCGCAGGGCGAAGGCTGGGTGTGGGCTCGGCCCGTCGCCCTGAGCAGAGCCCTTGGATGCTTGGTGGACAACGCCGTTCGCGCAGCCGGACCAGACGGGCACGTCGTGGTCGCCGTGGCAGACCGCGGAACCACCATGCACGTCACGGTGCAGGACGACGGGCCCGGCCTGGGACGCATCGGTCACCGGACATCGCTCGGGCTCACGACGGTGCGGGCCATGGTTGCTGCGTGCAACGGCGCCTTCCGTCTCGCCGCCGGCGAGGGCGGCGGAGCCGTCGCCGAGATCGCCCTGCCCACCAGCAGCACTCACCGTGCAGTGTCGTGAGTGGCGTCATGAGACTGGTCGTCGCCGATGACCACGCGCTGATCCTCGACGCCTTGTGCATGGCGCTCGCCGGCGAGGGTCACGACGTCGTGAAGGCGCACTGCCCGGAGGAAGCAGTCGAGGCGGCACGTGTGCACCAGCCAGACGTGTGCCTGCTCGACGCAAGCTTTCCGGAGGGGTCGGGCATCGACGTGATCGCCGACATCAGGGCAGCCTCCAGCGCGACGAAGGTCGTGATGTTCTCGGGCGACGCGTCCGTCCAGATGGTGGCCCGGGCCATCGCGGCCGGCGCGGCCGGGTTCATGCGCAAGGACCGGCCGCTGAGCGATCTGCTCGAAGCGATCGCCATGGCGGCCAGGGGTCACCTCGCGATCGAGCCGACCCTGCTGCAGAGCGCCCTCAGGGCGCGCGACCGGGGCGACGAGCAGCTGTGGATGCTGACCTTCCTCACGGACCGCGAGTGGCAGGTGCTGCGCTGTGTCGTGGACGGCCTGAGCACGATCCAGATCGCGGCGGCCCTCCAGGTGCGGCCCAGCACGGCCCGTACCCACGTGCAGAACGTCCTGGCCAAGCTCGGCGTCCACTCGAGGCTGCAGGCGTCTGCGCTCGTGGCAGCGCACGTCAAGGACGTGGCGTGGCCCGCCCACGTCCGGGCGTCATCCTTTTGACGTACTACGAGGTCCCGCGCGCGGTGGGTTCGCTCACGCACCAACGGCGGCAGGCTGCTCCCCATGGACAGTGCGACGCGCGTCGGGATGGTCGACAGCAGACAGGGCTTCGTCGACGCGCTGTGCCGCTGTCTCTCGGAGGCGACCGACCTCGTCGTGGTGGGGACCGCCCCGTCCCTCGACCTCGCTGCCGAGTGCGGTCTCTTCGGTGCCTGTGATGTCCTCATGCTGGGCCTCGACGAGAGCACGCCCATGGCCCGGCTGCTCGACCTGTCGGCGGCGCACCCGCTGCTCGGGATCGTCCTCATCGCGGATGCCGACGACGAGCCCCTGCTCCTCGATGCCATCGCCTCCGGGGCCAGGGGCTGGCTGACCCGGCAGGACGGGCTGGAGGAGCTCCTGGCCGCCGTGCGCGACGTGGGCAGGGGCGAGTCGTACTACCCGACCGAGCCCCTGCGAGCGCTCCTCGTCTCGCGCCTCGATGATCAGGGCCGGGCAGCGACCCTTGCCACCCACCCGCTGACCCGGCGCGAGTCGGACGTGCTGTCCTGTCTCGCGGCCGGGATGAGTCGACGGCAGGTGGGCGAGGCCCTGGATCTGTCCGACAACACGGTGCGCACCTACGTGCGGCGCATCCTGCGCAAGCTCCACGTCCGTTCCGCCCCGGCCGCGATCGCCTTGAGAGCGGATCTGGAGAAGAGCCATGGTTGAGCTGGCCCGCAGGGCTGCGACGGGATCAGC
The DNA here is from genome assembly GCF_042666095.1 of Terrabacter sp. GCM10028922. Taxonomy (NCBI): domain Bacteria; kingdom Bacillati; phylum Actinomycetota; class Actinomycetes; order Micrococcales; family Intrasporangiaceae; genus Terrabacter; species Terrabacter sp. GCM10028922. Next base: position 116,678 of record NZ_JBHTFG010000009.1, read on the forward strand.
CGAGAGCGTCGCCGGGTCACGGCCTCGCTCGGTCCCCTTCACGCGCACGTACATCTCGCCCGAGGCGGGCCAGGCCGTGCTCGACGTCCTCGCCACGGGGTGGATCACCTCCGGGCAGCAGGTCGTCGAGTTCGAGACTGAGTTCGCCCGGTACCTCGGGGTCGACGACGCCGTGGCCGTGAGCTCGTGCACCGCGGCCATCGAGCTGTCCCTGCGAGCCCTGCAGCTCCCACCGCGGTCGAAGGTGCTCATGTCGGCCATGACCTTCTGTGGCGCCGCCGCTGCCATCGCGCACGCGGGGCACGTCGTCGTGCTGGCCGACGTGGACGACGTCACGGGTATGCCGTCACCGAGCACCGTCGCGGCCGCCGCCGCGGAGTGCGACGGTGTCGACGCGCTCGTCGTCGTCCATCTCGGCGGCCTGCCGACCGACGTGCGAGCCCTCGCCGAGGCTGCCGGGGTCGCGATGACGCATGTCGTCGAGGACGCTGCGCACGCGTTGGGCACCTGGGTCGACGAGACACCCGTGGGAACCATCTCCCACGCCACGTGCTTCAGCTTCTACGCGACGAAGAACCTGCCCATCGGCGAGGGCGGCATGGTCACGACCAACGACCCGGCGCTGGCCGCCCGCGTGCGCGAGATGCGCCTGCACGGCATGTCCAAGGACGCGTGGCGCCGCTACCTCCCGGGTGGGGGCTGGCGCTACGACGTGACGGTCGACGGCATCAAGGCGAACATGACCGACGTGCAGGCGGCGATGGGCCGCGCGCAGCTGCGCTGCTTCGACGAGATGCAGGCCCGCCGGCGCGTCGTGGCCGACCGGTATGACGCCGCGCTGGCCCAGGTGCCCGGTCTCCGGTTGCCGGCCCGCCCCGTGACCGGGACGCACGCCTGGCACCTGTACGCCGTACGCGTGATGCCCGAGTACGGGCTCGGCCGTGACGAGCTCATCGACCGGCTGCGCGAGCGCGGTATCGGGACGTCCGTGCACTTCATTCCCGTGCACCACCTGACGTGGTTCAAGCGTCAGTGCGTACTTCCGGCGCGCGGCCTCCCCGGTGTGGATGCCGTGTTCGACCGAACGTTGTCCCTGCCCATGGACGCCATCATCACGAACGCAGAGGTGGACGCGGTGTGTACCGCGCTCGCCGAGGAGGGAGGAGCCTCGTGACCACAGCACTCCAGTACCAGTGGACGCCGGCCGAGCTCGGATTCATACCGACGCTGCAGAAGGGTCTTCGCACGCTCATCGTCGGCGCCGGCGAGGCGGGCCGTGCCCTGGCGCGGGACCTGCAGAAGGTCCCCGACTTCGGCCTGGCCCCGATCGGATTCCTCGACGACGACACCGAGAAGCGCGTCGTGCGTCGGCTTCCCGTGCTCGGCACCCTGGCCGACCTGTTGGCCGTGGCGACCGTCCAGCGCGTGGACGTCGTGCTGCTGGCGATACCGGGGCTCCCGGCCGCGCAGGTCCGGCTGCTCGCCATGACGGCGGCGCGGGTCGGCGCGAGTGTGCGCCACCTGCCCTCGTTCGTGTCCGTGCTGCAGCGCGACGCCGCGGGGACCGACCTGCGCTCGCTCGAGGTGGGCGCGCTCATCGGTCGGCCCGAGATGCACGTGGTGTCGCCCGAGGTCGAGGGCACCATCAGGGGAGCGCGCGTGCTGGTCACGGGTGCCGGCGGCTCGATCGGCAGCGAGCTCTGCAGGCAGGTCAGCGGCTTCCGGCCCGAGCGACTCATGATGCTCGACCACGACGAGTCCAACCTGCACCGGCTCCAGCTGGAGCTCACGGGTGAAGGGCTGCTCGACTCCGACGACGTCGTCGTGGCCGACATCCGGGACGCCGACCGCGTGAGCCAGATCATCGCGGACCTGCGCCCCGACGTGATCTTCCACGCCGCGGCTCTCAAGCACCTGCCCATGCTCGAGCGGCACCCGTGCGAAGGCGTGAAGTCCAACGTGCTCGGCACGCTGAACGTGGTGCGAGCCGCCGTCGCGGCTGACGTGAAGCGGTTCATCCTCATCTCGACCGACAAGGCCGCCGACCCCACGTCCGTCCTGGGCGCCACCAAGCAGCTCGCGGAGCTCCTGGTCAAGCAGGCCGCGTCCTCCGGGGGCCGAACGGTCGTGGCCGCAGTTCGCTTCGGGAACGTGCTGGGCAGTCGCGGGTCGCTGCTGTCCGTGCTGGCCGAGCAGATGCGCAACGACGAGCCGGTCACGGTCACCCATCCGGACGTCACCCGTTTCTTCATGACGATCGAGGAGGCGGTGGGGCTCGTGCTCGAAGCCGCGCACCTGGCCCAGGGCGGGGAGACCTTCGTGCTCGACATGGGCAAGCCGGTGCGCATCATCGACCTCGTCGACAACTACGCGCGCCAGATCGGGTTCGCCGGACACGACGTCCGGTTCACGGGACTGCGGCCCGGAGAGAAGCTTCATGAGGCTCTCTTCGCCTCGCACGAGCAACCCGTCCCCACCACGCATCCCCGGATCTTCAGCACGGCGTCCACCGACATCGACCCCGACTTCGGTGACCACGTGGAGGTGCTCTTCCAGGCGGCCTCGCGCAACGCCGCGGAGGACGTGAAGCGCCAACTGGCAACGATCCTGGGCAACTACGAGCGCCCCGCGGACGACGCGCCGCGGCAGTCGGCCGTGATCTACCCGGACGACTTCTGACCAGCACGCACGACCGAAGACCAGACGAGGAAAGAGGACAACGTGGACCTGACCGTCATCAGCGCAGGCGCCGGCGTACACCCGGATGCCGCTGCCGCGCCGACCGCACGTGTCTTCGACGGCCCCGGCATGGCTGCCGACGAGGCAGTGCTCCGGCGGCTGGAGATGGGGGCGGTCGGGCTCGACCTCGCGGCGCCACCGGTGGTCCTGCCGGACTTCCACCACAAGCGTGCGATGGAGATGCCGTCGAGCATCGCCGTCGCGACCCTCGGCACGATCCGCCCCACCTTCACCAGCTCGTCCGTGAACTGCGGGATGGCCCTCATCGCCCTCGACTGCGACCGACCCGCGGAACGGGCCATCGGCGAGTTCTACCGGGCCGTCAGGGAGCGCTACCCCTACCCGACCCGGGGTGGCCGCGAGCTGACGCGCGACGAGGTCGTGGCGTCGGCGGTCGACGGCGCCAGGTTCGCCGCCGAGCGGTGGGGCGTCGACTCGAACGAGCTGGAACGGATCGAGGAAGGTGGCCGCGTCGACCTCGAGCAGTGGGGCGGGGGCGCCCGACTGCGCCGTGAGATGCCCGCACTGACCTGGCAGCTGGCGCGGCTCCGGTTCGGCACCATCGGCCCGTCGAACCACTTCGTCGAGCTGCAGGAGGTCGAGGAGATCCTCGACCCCGAGATGGCCGAGCTGCTGGGCGTGCGCGAGGGCCAGATGACGCTGCAGTACCACGCAGGAGGGGGTGTGCTCACCGGCGAGATCGGCCACCTCTTCCAGCGCCGGCGCGACACGGCACGGGTCATGCGAGCTGCCATGGCCGTGCAGAAGCCGCTCTTCCACCTCGCCACCTCCCGGTCCGCGGCCCAGCTGCGTGAACGGATGCGGCTGTACTTCGCCAAGGGGTGCGCCCCGGTCGAGCTCGACAGCGACGAGGGCCAACGGCTCATGCTCGCGAACGCCGCGGCTATGAACTACGGGTACGCGTTCCGGCTCGCGACCTACGGAGCGCTGCGCTCGATCGCCCAGCGGGTCTTCGGCGGCGAGATGGGACGTCTCATCGTGGACTCCCCGCACAACTCGATCTACGAGGAGCAGGTCGGCGGCCGGCGCGCGGTCGTGCACCGACACAACTCGTGCCGGGCCTTCCCCGCCAGCCAGATGCCCGAGGGCACCGTGTTCGCACGCACCGGCCAGGCCGTGCTCCTCCCCGGAACCCACCGCACGTCCTCGTACCTCGCCGTCGCCGGCGACCGCAGCGCCGACAGCCTGCACTCGGCGTGCCACGGCGCGGGGACGGTCATCGACCAGTTCGAGAAGGACGGCCGTTCCGTCCTGGACCCCTCGGGCCGTCACACCCTCCGCTTCCGTTACACCGACGAGGACCCGACGCGGGCCCCTCACCTCGACGACAACGGCGTCAACGCCGCGATGAGCGTGCTCTCGAGCCACCGCATCGTGCGACCCGTGGCGCGGATGCGCCCGTTCGCCGTCCTGCACTGACCCCGACGCCGATGCCGGACGGCGGTAAGCCGTCAGAGACCGGCCCCCGCACCCGATAGCCCACACGAAGACAACCCAGACCGAGCACCGCCGACTCGTCCGAGAGCGGCACCAGATGGAGGACCCCATGCACCGTCGAGGCCTGACTGGCACCGTCGCCGTGTTCGCGCTCGCGCTGGGCACCACCCTCGTCTCCGCAGCCCCAGCGGCCGCCGCGACGACGTACTGGGTGGACAACACCGACACCGCGTGCAGCAACACGGGCACCGGGACCCAGACGACACCCTTCTGCACCATCAGTGCCGCGGCCACGAAGGCGACGGCGGCGGGTGACGTCGTCAACGTCCGTCCCGGCACGTACCCGGAGCAGGTGACCCTGAACGGTTCGGGCGTCGCTGGCTCGCCCATCCGGTTCGTCGCCACGGCCCCGGGCGTCCTCGTCCTCGGCACGCGGGACGTGTCGGCCGGACCGTGGACCGACGCGACGGGTGGCGTGTGGAGCACGCCGTACGCGCCGCCGAGCCCGCCGCGGCAGGTCTTCGTCGACGGGACGAGACTGGCGATGGTCACCTCGCCAGCCGCCATGACGAGCGGGTCGTTCTACCACGACAACGTCGCCAAGGTGCTCTATCTCAACGTGGGTGGGCCGTCCCCGAGCGGCAGCACGGTCATCGCCGGTGCGCAGACGTACGGCTTCAACGTCTCGGGCAGGTCGAACATCGAGATCTCCGGCTTCGACACGCGCGGCCAGAACAACGCGGGCGTGCGGATCACCGCCAGCAGCGGCATCTCGGTGGACCACGTCTCGAGCACCGAGAGCGGCATCAACGGCGCGCTCGTCGAGGGGACGAGCTCGAACGTCGTCCTGACGTCGCTGACCGTCAGCCGTAGCGCATCCATCGGCATCAAGCTCACAGCAACGACGGGGTCGCGCGTGTCCGGCAGCACCGTCAGCGCGTCCGGGCTCCACGGCATCTCACTCCAGGGTGCCTCCGGTAACACCGTCGAGGGCAACGACTCCTTCGGGAACGTCGTGCCATCGGGCACGAGCACCGCCGCGGGTATCGACGTCAACTCGACGTCTCCGGACACCGTGGTCCGGGGCAACCTGGTGCACGACAACCAGGACTCCGGCATCCAGGTGTACAACGGGTCCGCGCGGACCCTCGTCGTGCGCAACGTCAGCTACCGCAACGGTGACCACGGCTTCGACACGCAGGCCGCCGTCGACGTGCGGTACGTGTCCAACACCGCCTACGGCAACCGGAAGGACGGCTTCTCGATCGAGGGCCTCAGCACCGGGGCGACCCTGCGCAACAACATCGGGGTCGACAACGGCCTGGCCACGGCGGAGAACAACCTCTTCGTGGAGCAGACGTCCATGTCGGGCTTCTCGGCGGACAGCGACCTCTTCTGGAACAGCAGCTGGGTGCCGGCGATCCGGATCGGCCTGACGCGCTACCGCACGATGGCGGAGTTCAACCAGGGCACCGGTCAGGAGTCCTCGGGGCTCGGCCAGGACCCGCAGTTCGTCGACGCCGCCGCGGGCGACCTCCGGCTCGCGGCACAGTCCGCCGCGATCGACTCCGCCGACGCGGGCGCCGCAGGCTTCGAGACCGTCGACCGTGTGGGCACCAGCGTCACCGACGACCCGACTGTCGTCGACAGTGGGGCCGGCACGCCGAGGTACGCCGACCGCGGCGCCCTCGAGCGGCTCCCGAAGGCGGGCGACTCCGCGACCAACGCTCCGCACGCGGCCCTGGTGGTCTCGACGACGACCGGGCAGGTCCCACCGGCGGTGCACGTGACGGCCGACGCGACGGGATCGAGCGACGTGGACGGCGCCGGCATCACGGCATACACGTTCGACTTCGGAGACGGCACCGTCGTGGGGCCGCAGGCCTCCGGCACCGCCTCGCACGACTACATCACGAGCGGTACGCACGTCGTGACCGTCACGGTCACCGACGCCGGTGGGCTCACGTCGACCGACGAGGTCGCCGTCGCGCTGGCAGACCGACCCCTGGTGACCTACCACGTCGACAGCGCATCGCCCTCGTGCTCTGACTCCGGCAACGGCACGACGACCCCCTTCTGCACGATCAGCCGGGCCGCGAGCCTGGCCCTGGCCGGGGACTCCGTCGTCGTCGAGGCGGGTGACTACCGCGAGCAGGTCACGCCGGCGAACGACGGCATGGCGACCGCGCCCCTGACCTTCCGCGCCAACGGGCTGGCACGCGTCCTGGGCACGACGAACCTCTCGAACCCCGCCCTGTGGACCGCGACGTCGACGTCGGCCTGGCGCACGTCCCTGAGCTCGCCCTCACCGGTCACGCAGGTCCTGCGCGACGGCGCCCGCCTCTCCGCGGCGTCCAGCGCCACGACGACGACGGCCGGCTCGTTCTTCTTCGACGCGTCGGGCTCCACCCTCTACGTCGACCTCGGCGGCTCGAACCCCGGCAGCTCCGGTGCGATCGAGGCCTCGACCCGGACGTACGGGTTCAAGCTGTGGAGCTCGGACTCGGTTGTCGTCGACGGGTTCTCGTTCGTCGGCCAGAACGGTGTCGGCGTCAGCATCCAGGACTCGGTGGGCATGGTGGTCTCGTCGGTCGCCGTCACGAGCGCCTCGAGCCACGGCATCTCGTCCGACCGCTCCGCCGGCACCCGGGTGTCCGGGTCGACGAGCACGGGCAACGGGTCGATCGGCATCCGCGTGTCCACCGGCTCGGCCGCCGTCGTCACCGGGAACACCGTGTGGGCCAACGGCTACCACGGGATCAGCATCCAGAGCAGCCCGGGCGCCCGCGTGGCGGGGAACGTGTCGCACGACAACGCGCACCCGACCCAGCGTGTCGCCGCCGGCATCGACGTCAGCCTCGGTTCGACCGGCGCGACGGTCGAGGACAACACGTCCTACTCCAACCAGGACTCCGGCATCGAGATCTACACCGACTCCGACAACGCCACGGTTCGGCGCAACCTCGCCTACGACAACGGCGACCACGGACTCGACTGCCTCCGGTCGGCGGGAGACCGGGTCATCGGCAACACCGTCGTGGGCAACAGCGCCTCCGGGATCAACCTCGAGGGCGGCTGCTCCGGATCCGTCGTGGCCAACAACATCAGCGTCGACAACGCCGTCGGCAGCGACCGGACCGTCGGCGAGATCCGCCTCGACGAGGTCTCGACCCCCGGGTCCGTCGTCACCCGCAACGTCGTGTTCATGTCGGCAGGCGGCCCGCTCTACGAGTGGGACTCGGCCCCGTACGACACCGTCGACGCGTTCCGTGCCGCCAGTGGGCAGGGCGCGGCCGACATCGGTGCGGACCCGCGGTTCGTCGACCGCGCGGCCTCCGACCTTCGCCTCCAGGTCACCTCTCCTGCAGTCGACTCGGCCCACCTGGGCATCGCCGGCGCTTCAGTGGACGACCACGACGGCGTCGCCCCGGTGGACGTCGTGGCGGTTGCGAACACCGGAGCCGGCAGCCCGGCATACGGCGACCGCGGTGCCCTGGAGTACACCGGTGCGGACCAGTCCACCGATGGTCCGGTCGCCGCACTCTCGGCCAGCCCGGCCAGCGGCTTCGCGCCACTCTCCGTGACGCTCTCTGCGGCGGGCACGACGGCCGGAGGCAGCCCGATCACCGGCTACACCTTCCGGTGCGGCAACGGGACCACCGTCGGCCCGCAGGCCAGCGCCACGGCGCCGTGCACCTATGCCGCTGTCGGAGTCTTCACTGCCTCGGTCGACGTGACGGACGCAAAGGGCTTCACGTCCTCTGCCACGGCGACGGTCACCGTCGGTAACAACGGGGCGCCGGTCGCGAGCCTGTCCGCCTCGCCGTCCAGCGGGCAGGCCCCGCTCACGGTCACCTTGGATGCCACGGGCTCGAGCGACCCGGAGGGGAACAGCCTCACCTACACCTTCAGCTGCGGCAACGGCTCCGCAGCCATCGGGCCCCAGTCGGCGGGCACCGCGAGCTGCACCTACTCCTCGTCCGGGACGCTCACCGCGTCGGTCACCGTGACCGATGACGCCGGCGCCACCGCGAGCGACAGCACGACCATCTCGGTCTCGTCGAACCTGCCGCCCACCGCCCGGCTCGCGGCCAGCCCGACGAGCGGTGTCGTCCCGCTCGTCGTGGCCCTCGACGCCGCGGGGTCGTCCGATCCCGAGGGTGCTGCGCTCACGTACACGTTCAGCTGCGGCAACGGGACCGCGTCGACGGGGCCGCAGTCCGGCCGCACGGCGAGCTGCACGTACTCGACCGCGGGCACCTTCACCGCCTCGGTGACCGTCACCGACGCCAGCGGCGCAACGGCACAGGCCACGGCCACGGTGACGGCCTCGGCCAACCAGGCCCCCAAGGCGAGCCTGAAGATGACGTCGGCGCCGGCTGCGGTCGCCCCCACGACGGCCACCTTCGACGCCTCGGCCTCGACGGACCCGGAAGGTCGCCCGTTGACCTACACCTTCACGTGCGGCAACGGCACCAAGGTCGGGCCCCAGGCCTCCGCGGTGGCCACGTGCACCTACTCGGCGGGCGGCACGTTCAACGCGAAGCTCACGGTCTCCGACGATGCGGGGCAGCAGGCGTCGAGCCCGAACATCAAGCTGGTGATCGGCACGAACAAGGCGCCCGTGGCGAAGCTCGCCGTGACCTTGTCCTCGAAGACCGCACCCTCGGTCGCGACGCTCGACGCGAGGCAGTCCACCGACCCGGAGGGCACCGCGCTCACGTACACGTACACGTGCGGGAACGGAGTGGTCGTCGGGCCCACCACGACGCCGCAGGCGACGTGCAGCTACTCCACGGCCGGCCGCTACACGGTCACGCTCAAGGTCACCGACGGGGCGGGGCTGTCGGCCACCACGTCGACGACTCTCCGGCTCTAGGGCCTTCTACCCCCGCTGCCTGGCGCCGCGGGACAGGCCGGGACGACCCCACCGACCCCCCCGGGTGAAGTCGTCCCGGCCGCCGGCCTGCCACGGCCTGCCACGGCGGGCCACCAGGCCGCCACAGGTACGGCGCGGGAGTCAGTCGTTTGACGTACTCCAACGTCGTCCCGGCGGGTGATGTCCGTAGACGGGAGGCGACCTACCGTCGGCTCAGAAGGTCAAGAAGGGGGTGGGACGCATGACGATCGACGAAGCGGTGCATCGGGTGGTTCGCGGCCATTGGCTGCTGATCCTGACCTGCATGCTGCTGCCGGTGGTCGGCTCAATCGTGATCGGGGACCGGACTCCGCCGCTGTACGAGGCCTTGGCGCGGGTGCAGATGGGGCGCGACCCCGCGGCGTCCAACGTGCAGGCCGATGCGACGAGCGAGCGGGTGCTGGGCATCGCCACGAGCGTCTCCGTGGTCCGCTCGGCGCTCGACGACGTCGACCTGGCTGCCGACCCGGCGACGTTCGCGGAGGAGCACGTGGCCGTACGCCGGGTCGGGGTGTCGTCCGTGGTCGAGATAGCGGTGAGCGACACGGATCCGCGTCGGGCCGCCGCGATGGCGTCATCGATCACGAAGAGTGTGCTGCAGTTCTCGAACCTCGGTGACCAGCAGACCGTCGAGGAGGGCCGCGCCAAGGTCAACCAGAAGCTGGTCGAGATCGCCAGGCAGCGAAAGGCCTTGGTGGGCAAGCTGTCCCGAGCGCAACCGGGCGATGTGCTCGCCATCCAGGCACAGCTGAGTGCGCTGATGTCGAGCCAGACGGAGTACGAGCGGCAGCTGTCCGAGCTCGACATCGCGGAGCTGTCACGAGCCAAGGCGGTCCTGCTGGACCCGGTCCGTGAGCCCGCCGCGCCATTGCCGAAGGACACGGCCCAGAAGGCCGTCCTCGCGTTGTTCATCGGCACGCTCCTCGGGCTGGGTCTCGCCGCAGCTCGAGAGACCGTGCACCCCCGGCTGCGCGGTACGCGGGCCATCGCGTACGCCCTCGACACCCCCCACCTCGGCCACGTCTCCGGCCACGACCTGACGGACGAGAAGGTCAGGGCGGCGGCGGACCACATCGCCGACCGTGTCGCCCTCCTCGGTCAGCGCTACGAGGCCCAGCACGTGTTCCTGCTTCCGGTGAGGGACGCCGACGAGTCGTGGGCTCGTGGGTTGGCACAGCAGCTCAGCCCGGATCTCGTCGAGAACCCCCACCGGCTGCCCTGCGAGGTCCTCGGCGGCTCATGGGTCCACCCCGGCGGCAGTCCCGTTGCCGTGCTGCTCGTGCCCGTCAAGGTGCTCGCGCGCGACCTGGAACCGACGTCAGCTCTGCTCGAGGGACTCGGCTGGCCTCTGCTCGGGGTCGTGACGTACCAGTGGCCACGTCGGCTCCGGCGCCGTGGGCGAGCAGAGGCCCCGAAGCGTGACGCCCTGGCCCGCGGCACCGCAGTACCGACCACCGAGGGATCCGAGGAGGTCGAGCCTGCCCTCGACCAACGGGAAGACCCGGCGCAGGGCCGTGAGGTCGCCGACACCCTCCTCGGGTCCGGGCGTGCCGCCGGCACCCCTGCCGCGCCCCATGCCGCCCCTGATGCCGGGTCCGATCCCGCCGTCGGTCGCGAGCGGCAGGAGCTCGAGAGCCAGCAGGAGGTGTTCCACCGATGAAGGTGCGACTGCGCAGTGCCGGCCTGGTCGTCGAGGTCGAGGCCCACGGTCCGTGGGCAGACCTCGCCCGTGAGGCGTGCGCGGGTCAGGAGCTCGCCGCCGGGAACGACGCTGCGAGGATCGACGTGAGCGTCCGAATCGCGCATCACGACAGCAGGCCCGTGAGTCATGGCGCCGCGCTGCGCCCCCTGACCCGTGGTGCGTGGTCCGACGGCAGCACCGTGGTCATGGCCGATGCCTGCTCGAGTGGGCTCGACCTCGAGCTCTCACCCCAGGGCGACCATCTCCGGGTCCTCGCGACGCCCCGCCCGACGTGGCGACACCACCTGCTCGGCCTCGCAGCGCCCGATCGCCGCGTGCTGCTGAACCGCGCGGCGGTCCTGCAGTACCCCGCCCTGTGGTGGGCGGGTGTCAAGGGACGCGTACCGCTGCACACGTCCGCGGCGACCGTGGGCGACTGCGCGCTCGTCTTCGCGGGTCCCGGTGGCGTGGGCAAGTCGACGTTGCTCGCCACCGTGGACGCAGCCGGAGGCGTCCCCCTCAGTGACAACCTCTGCGTCACCGACGGACGCACTGTGCACGGTGTCCTCGAGCCTCCCCGACGGGACGAGGGGACCGGCCGCAGGATGCCGCACGGCCGACGAGAGGGCACCTGGTCACGGCTGGGTGAGTCGGTGGAGCCGACAGCGATCATCGTGCTGCGGCGCGGCCAGCAGGCCGAGGCCGCGATCCACCGCATCTCGCCGGAGGCAGCGGCGCGTGAGCTCGTGGGAGGCACGTACTCTGCGGGCGAGCTGCGCCGGTACTGGACCTTCGCCGCCACTGCAGCGCTCGGAACCGGGCTCGGTCCGGTGCACCCACCGGTGGCCGCGGTGTGCGACGACCTCGCAGCCGGCATCCCCGCGTTCGAGCTCCACCTGCCGCCCACCCCGTCGCTGGGACTGCGCCAGGTGGTCGACCTGCTCGGACGTGTTGGCGAGCAGCCGCGGGAGGTGTGGCAGTCATGAGACGACGTGTCATGCACGTGATCACCCGGTGCATCGCCGGCGCTGGGGGAGTGGCCGTGCGCGGCGCGGTGGCACTCGACCCGTCGCGCTACGAGAGCATCCTCGTGACCGGAACGCGATACGGGCCCCTGCTCGACCGTGCGCGCGAGAACGGCGTCGAGGTCGTCGTCCTGCCCGAGCTCGTCTCACCGATCAGCCCTCGGCAGGACCTGAGCGCCCTGACCCGACTCACGGCCCTCATGCGGGCGCGCGAGGTCGACATCGTCCACACGCACAGCGCGAAGGCGGGGGCCCTCGGCCGGCTAGCCGCGCACCGTGCCGGCGTGGACCTCATCGTGCACACCCTTCACGGGTTCCCCTTCCACGACTTCCAGAACCCCGCCGTGCACGCCGCGTACGTCGGCATCGAGCGGCGACTCTCGCGCATCACCGACGCCTATCTCGCGGTCGGTACCGGGGTGGCCGTGGAGGCCCTGCGTCGCGGCCTGGCCCGACCGGAGCAGCTCTACACCGTGGGCCCAGCCGTGGACGCGTCGGACGTCGTCCTCACTCCCGAGTCCCGCGCACGGGCCAGGGCGCGACTCGCGCTCCCCGACGACGCCCACGTCATCGGCACCGTCGGCCGGCTCGACTTCCAGAAGGCACCTGAGGTCATGCTGGCCGCGCTCCGCCGGATGGAGGTGCCCGCCGTCCTCGTGTGGGTGGGGGACGGCGAGCTCGCTGAGGAGACCGCCGATCACGTGCGCGCGATGGGACTGAGCGACCGCGTCCGGCTGCTCGGCAACCGCTCCGACGTCGCGGAGCTGCTGCCCGCCTTCGACGTGTTCGCCCTCGCCAGCCGCTACGAGGGCCTGCCGTGCGTCATCGTCGAGGCCCAGCAGTGCGGCGTGCCGGTCGTTGCCACCGCGGTGAACGCCGTGCCGGACGTCGTGATCCCGGGCGAGACCGGCCTGCTCGTCCCGCCGGCGCGACCCGACCTGCTCGCGGGGGCCCTCGACTACACCCTGCGTCACCCGGAGAGGGCCGAACGCTGGGCGGCTCGCGCGCGCGAGCACCTCGGCAGCCGCTACGACGTGGAGACCGGGGGAAGCGTGCTCGACGACGTCTACTCCCTGAAGGTCGGGGAACCGCGCCGCCGCCTCGTCGGCGCGGACACGGGGAGGCGTCGGTGAGCATCCCGGCAGCCGCACGCGTCCTTCTCCCCGAGAGGGCCGCCCTGGCGTGGCCAGGCAGCTCGGTCGACGCGGATCGCGTCATGGCGCTGCCACCGGGCGCACCGGTCGCGCTCGCGGACCGTCGTCTCGGCAGCCGGGCACGCCTCCGCAGGTATGCCGCCCGGCTGGGCGTCGTCGTCGACGCCGAGTACGTCGTCCTCCCGACCTGGAACCGGGCCGCCCTCGTGGCCAATGACGACCCCGCCAGCCTGCGGTGGCTCATGTCGACCCTGGCGACCACACCACCCAACCTGAGCCGTGGACGCCTGGCCGTCGACGTCGCGCTGCGGGTCTGGCTGTCACTGGCTGCCGCGGGTCGGCCGGGGGCCGGCCTGGCCGCGCGCCTGCTCGTCGTCGTCGCTCCCGGGCGCCTGGTCATCGGGAGGCGGCGATGACCGGCCCTGCTCTCCTGGATGCCGGCCTCGGCGACCTGCTGGACGCGGTGTTGCGTGACCACCTGGGGCCACGTCGCGGCCGCCTCGTGGTGTTGGCCATGTCGAAGGACGAGAACCCCAAGGCGACGATCATCGCCTTTCCGCCGGAGGGGCGAAAGCCGCTCCTCGCGGTGAAGATGGCGCTCACGCACGGGGCTCGCGCGTCGGTTGCCGCGGAGGCTCGCGCCCTGCAGCAGCTGGCCGAACGCGATCCCACGCTCGTCGGCGGCACGGTGCCACGGCTGCTCGACGCGCGTCACGACGCGACAGGAGCGGTGATCGTCACGACGGCGCACGAGGGCGCGCCGATGTCGATCGACTACCACCGGTGGCGACACACCGCGAACCCCCGAGCCGTCCACGACGACTTCCAGTGTGCCGGGACCTGGCTCGACTCGCTTGCCGACGCCGTCATGCCGCACGACCAGGACCACGGCCTGGTGGAGGGCCCCACCGCCGGCAGCATCGGGCAGGCGCTCGTCGCGCGTTGGCCGTCAGATGCGTCGGCGCAGGCCCTCGCTGAGCACGTCACCTCGAGCACGTCCGACGTGTCCGCAGGCGGCCCCGCGTCCGTGGTGCACGGCGACTTCTGGTGCGGCAACATCCTGCGCCGTGACGGCGCTGTCGCCGGGGTCATCGACTGGGAGCACGCGTCGTTCGTCGACGACCCCCTCCGCGACCGCGCCCGGTTCGCACTCAGCTATGCCCTGTACCTCGACCGCCACACGGCCCCCGGTCGCCGGGTCGCCGGGCACCGTGGCCTCGTGGCCGGTCCGTGGGGTGAAGGCGTCCGCTATGCCGTCGCCGGCTCGGGTTGGTTCCCAGAGCTCGTCCAGCGATTCCTCTCGGACGGCCTCCAGACGACTGGTCGGGACCCCCGGCTGTGGCGCGAGGCCCTGCTGCAGGGCCTGGCGGAGATCGCGGCGACCAGTGACCACGGCGACTTCGCCCGCCACCACCTCTCGCTCGGTGCGGAGATGCTCTCGTGGCCGTGACCAGGGCGGTCGATCGGACGCCCGTCGTCACCCGGATCCCACCCCCCTTCGATCGCCGGACCCTCGAGCACCCCTACTTCGAACCCGGGCCGCGACGGGTGGGCCATCTCCTCGTGGCGTCCTTCGTGCTGCTCCCGCTGCTGGTCCCGAGCGGGCCGGGCAACACCGGGCTCGCCGACCTCGGGATCGTCGCGGCGGTCATCGCGGTCTTCGCGTGGCTGCACGTGAAGCGCATGGTCGTCACGGTGCCCTACCTGCTGCCGATGGGCCTGCTCATGGTGGCCGGGGCGGTGGCCGCGTACGTCGCCTCGGCCGAGAGCGCCGCCCTGGCTGTCGTGCAGGACCTGTTCTTGTTGCTCTGGGCGGCTGCTGTCGCCAACGCGGTGCGACAGCGCCGCTGGCTCCTCGACCTGGTGCTGCGCGCCTGGGTGTGGTCGGGCGTCGCCTGGGCCGCCGTGATGTGCTTCGGCTGGATCGCGGGCATCAACTGGCTCGCCGGCGTCACCGCTGAGGACGGAGGCCGTGCATCACTGACCTTCGATGACCCCAACCTGGCCGCGAACTACTTCCTCGTCGTCATCGGCCTGGTGCTCGCGACGTCCGTCGTACGTCACAGCCTCACGCGGTGCGTTGTCGTCGCGATCCTGCTGCTGGCCATCCTGTTCACGGGGTCGAACGGAGCGGCGCTCGCGCTCGGCACGATGGGGGTCGTCGGTGTGCTGCTGCTGGTCCGGCGCCGTCGAGGAGTGCTCGCGGCGACCGCCCTGACGACGCTGAGCGCTGTCGCGCTCGCACTGCTGGCGCCCTACGTCAGTCTCTCCGGGATCAGGGAGAGCGCGGCTGACAGTGCCCAGCTGCTCCGGGACTCGCTCGGGCGCACCGACGAGTCCAGCGGGTCCAGGCAGGTCCTGGCGTCCGAGACCCTGCGGCTGTACCTGCAGGGGGACCTCGTCGGCGTCGGTCCCGGCCGCACCAAGGCGACGCTCAAGGGGACCGCGGCGCCGTACGTCAAGGAAGCCCACAACGACTACCTCGCCACCATCGTCGAACGCGGCGCGCTGGGGGGCGCCGGACTCACCGTGCTCATCGCGGTCGTCGCGGTCCGGCTCACACGCACGGCGAGGAAGCCGCAGACGAAGTGGGTGCGTCACCTCGTCCCGCGCCCCGAGTTCCTGCTCGCGCTCGGGTGCGGCTTCGTCGTGTCCGCGTTCTTCTACGAGGTGCTGCACTTCCGGCACCTGTGGGCGTTCCTGGGGCTGGTCGCAGGGCTGGATCCGGGGGCCTGGATGCTCGCGTCGGCGAGGCGGCGATGGAACCGCTGAGCCGTACGCGTCCGGGGGCCACCCGGGCCGCGAGACGGCGTCCGTCGGCCACGCGACACGTGTTCGGCAACCTCGGTGCCCGCCTCGTGGCCCTGGGGTCCGTAGCCCTGGTCACCGTTCTCGTCGCACGATCGGGCGGGGCCGAGGACGTCGGGCTCCTCGCTCTCATGAGAGTGCTCCCCGGTGTCGTGGGGGTCGTGTCCGCCTGTGGTCTGCCCGGTGCCATGGGCTTCTTCATCGGTGGCTCCGAAAGCGACCACCCCCGCCTGTGGCCCACGGTCCACGCGCTCATGGTTCTCGGGGGCCTGCTCGGCACCGCGGTGTGGATGCTCTTCAGCGTCGTCATCCACGAGTACCTGATGACCACGACGACGTTCGCCGTCGTCGTCCTGACCGGAGTCACGGTGGCCACCCAGCTGCCGGTGGCGGTCGGCAAGGCGAGTCTGCAGGCCCTCGGCGACACACGCGGCTCGAACGTCGTGACCGCCGCGGAGGAGGCCGCCTTCGTCCCGGTGTACCTGCTCCTGTGGTGGGCCGGTGCTCGCAGCGGCGTGCTGCTCGTCGTCTCCCTGCTCGTGGCAGACCTGCTCGTCGCGGCGCTCGCCTGGCACCGCCTGGCCAGAAGGACCCGCGGACGAGCGCTCGTCGGACGGTACGACCTCGCGCTGGCCCGTCGGATGACGGCGTTCGGGATGCGGGCGCAGGTCGGAGGCGTACTCAGCCTGCTCAACCTCCGCCTCGACGTCATCATCCTCGGTGCGCTTGCCGGGCCCGCCCAGGTCGGCGTCTACGTCGTCGCCTCGAAGCTGGCCGAGCTGCTCCGGCTCCCTGCGCTCGCCCTGACCTGGGTCACCTACCCCCAGTTCGCGCGGCGGGCCTCGTCCGCGGCCACGTCCACGTCCACATCCATGTCCACGGACGATGCCCTGCCTGACGAACGGGGTACGGCCGACACCCACGGCACCCAGGTCAGTGGGCCCCGCGCCGACCGTGGTGCCGCTGGTGCTGCGCGAGCGCCCGCATCGGCACCCACAGAGGCCTTCGCAACGCTGCAGGGGCTCCCCAGCCTGCCGAAGCTGCTCGCGATGGGCGTGGTCCTGGCGGCGGTCATCGCCGCCAGCGGCTTCCTCGTGCTCCCGTTCCTCTACGGCGACGGCTTCGAGTCTGCGCGCTGGCCGGCGGCCTGGATAGCCATGGGCCTGCTCGCCGAGCCGGCAGCCGGCGTCGCATCGGGCTTCGTGCTGGGCACCGGCCGGCCCGGTCTCAACTCCCTCATCCTCGGGGCCGGTTTCGTCGTCACACTGGCCCTCGACATCGCCCTCATCCCGGTGCACGGGTCCAACGGCGCCGCGTGGGCGAGTGCGGCCTCCTATCTCGTCACCGATGTCCTGCTCGTGTGGGCCTGGTTCAGGTTGCGTGAGGGGGAGTGATGGCTGCCAAGCGACGGCTCCGGCTGCGCACCGCCGCCCTGGGCGTGGCGGCGGCGCTCGTCCTGCTGGGCGGGTCGTGCACCGACGACGGCGCCGGTCCTGTCGGGGGCAGCACGAAGGCTGAGGTGCGACCGCAGTACGCCGCCGTCGTGGACGCGGTGGTGGCGCAGGGGGGCAGGGTCTGGATCGAGACCGACCTGCTCAAGGCGTGGCTCGCAGGGCCGGAGCGCTACGAGGACGTGCTCGCGCGGGTGCTGGCGCTCGCGGACCGGCCCGGGGTCGATGGCGTCAAGATCGCGGACGAGCTCGGATACCGCGACGGAGCGTCACCGGAGCAGGCGCGCGACTTTCTCGCCCAGACCACGAAGGCCATCCACGAGAGGCTGCCCGGCCGCAAGGTCCTCGTCGACTTCATCGTGCCCGAGCTCGGGTGCATCGCGTGGTGGGACGCGCAGGGCCCGTCGCACACGAGCCGCGAGGAGTGTGCGGCGGCCGAGCGCACCCGCGACCCGGCGACCACGCTTGCCGCCGTCGACGGCTACGTCAGCGCCGGAGGCGTCGACGTCATCGACCTCAGCCCCGGGCTGCGCAAGGGGAGCGACTACACCGGCTGGGGAACGACGAGAAACGCCGCGATGGCTGTCATCTGGCAGGAGGCGGACCGCCGCTGGGGTGACAAGGTCCGGCTGCAGGCCAGGAAGGCGTTGGCCCATCCCGGCAGGTACCAGGGCACCGAGGAGTCGGCGGCCGCGGATGTCGAGACGTTCGTCGACATCCCCCTCGCGCACGGGGCGCAGGCCGCCGACATCTGGACGTGGGGCCAGCCGTACAAGGGCGGGACCTACACCCTGACCGACCCCGGGCTCACGTCGAACGCCCTCATCCAGCAGCTGCGGGAGCGGCGCGCGAAAGGTGTCGACCTGTGGACCCACATGACGCCGTCCGCCCTCCAGGTGGGCCTTGCCCCGGACGTCGCCGCCGCCACCGCCATCTTCTCGACGATCTTCGTCGCCTCGGGAGCTGGATGACCATGATGCCGCAGACCTACCCGACCAGTGGAGGCTCTTCGACGCCCCGTGGGGTGTCACCGGGTCGACGTGCGATCGACGTCCTCGTCGCCGGAACGGCGCTGCTCGCTCTCTCGCCCGTCCTGCTCGTGGTGGCGATGCTCGTGCGCCTGACGAGCCCGGGACCCGTCATCTTCCGGCAGCGGCGGGTCACGACGGGGCGGCGCGAGTTCACCATGTACAAGTTCCGGACGATGCGCACCGACTGCGAGGGACCGGACCTGACCCGATCCGGTGATGCGCGCGTGACGGGCCCGGGGAGGGTGCTGCGCCGGACGAGCCTGGACGAGCTGCCCCAGCTGCTCAACGTCCTGCGCGGGGACATGACGCTCGTCGGTCCTCGACCGGAGACTCCTGCGCTCGCGGCCTGCTACCCGACCGAGCTGAAGTGGATCCTCGACCAGACGCCCGGCCTGACCGGGCCCGCCCAGATCAGCCTGCGCGACGACGTGGCCCTCGACGGCTCACCGGCCGACATCGAGCGGTGGTACGTCGAGAACCTCGTCCCGCGCCGCATCGCCGTCGACCAGACGTTCCTGGCGGACCCCTCGGTCCCGGCGACGCTCGTCGTGCTCGCGCGGACCGTCCGCTACCTGGTCACGGGACGACGATGGGTGCCACAGGGCGGCTGACGAGCGGGTCGCAGCGCGCGTTCAGGCACTCGCCGGTCGCGAGGTCGAAGTCGAAGTTGTGCCCCAGGCAGCGCAGCACCCCGTCACGGATGAGGGCGCCGTGGGACAGGTCCTCACCGGCGTGGGGGCAGTAACGGCTCACCTCCCACGCTCCGTCGTCGCCGGTCACCAGGACCGTGTCGTGCGGGTCCCGTTCGGTCTCGTACCGTTCGACCGCCTCGAGCGCGCCGGCATCCGCGTGCTTGAGCAGGCCGACGAGGTAGTCGTTGTAGCGGTCGGGATCGCGAGAGGCGCGGATGCGCAACGACAGGAAGAGGTCCTCCCACCGCATTCGCCCGGTGAGCACCGCGTCGAGCCAGCGCGCCTCCACGCGCAGCTCGTACCCGGGGTGGGCCGAGCTTCCCGTGAGGTCGATCCGGCACCGCGACGGCCCGAGCTCGACGTCCCACACGCCACCGTCGGCGCCGTCGACGACGAACCGTACGACCATGGCGATCCGGTGCAGGAAGTAGTCGGACATGGCGCCCAGGGCCGCGAAGTGCTCGCTGAACCGCGTCGCGAGGCCGCTGCCGGCGGGTGGATCCGGGTACGCCTCGTAGACGGCGGCGATCTCGTGACGTCGGCGGTCAGCGTAGTCCGCCAGGTAGCCGTCCACGTCCTCGAAGGAGAAGCCGTTCCAGCGGTGGTCGCGCTCGACCAGACCGGTGCCGAGGTGGATCCGGTCACCGGGCAGCAGCGTGACGACGTCCTGGTTCGGCAACCGCTCACGCAGGAAGGCGGCGGCCTGCGCCTGGTCCGGGAAGATGCCGGGCGGTCGCAGGTGGACGTTGTGCCGCTGCAGCGAGGGGTCCAGGAAGCACGGCGGTCCGGCATACGGCATGGCGATCCGGGGCGGGGCTGACCGCAGCAGTCGGCTCACGGCCTTGAACTTCCCGATGCGCTTGTCCGCGCTCATCGACTGCATGACCTCGGGCGGGTAGTTGTAGCAGATGGGGTGCCACGAGGCGCCCGACATCTGCACCCCCATGAGGTCGGGTGCGCGTCCGGCCTCGGCGGCCACGCGCCTCAGCTGCGCGACCGAGAGCCGGGCGTCGTTCGTGTGCAGGATGCTGTGTCCTGCCGCGACGACGAGGATGGCGGAGTCGTGGCACATGGGCGACTGCTCCTGGATCACGGTGACCCAGTCACCGTGGTCGTTGAGCTGGAGCCGCTCCCAGCTGTCGAGCTCGATGACGACGTTGTGGATCCCGCCCGCGCGGATGCGGTTGTACATCTCCGGCGCCGGGTACCTCGGGATGACGATCCGTACGCGTTCCGGCAGCCCGCGCAGGAGCTCGATGTCGAGGTGGTCGAGGTGCTCGTGGGAGATGGCGACCCAGTCGGCGTCGAGGACGTGGTTCGTCCGGAGGTGCGAGTTGTCCGGGAACGGGAACCACGACCCCATGAACGCCCCTCCGGGAGACATCCACGGGTCGCAGAGCATGGCGACTCCCGGCGCGTCGATGCGAAGGCCGGCGTGTCCGAGCGAGGTGACGATGGGCGTGTTCACGCATCCAGCATCCGCGCCGCCCTCCGGCCCGGCCACCGGCACAGGGCGGAGCGCCGCCTACAGCAGATGCAGTACGTGAGGCGGGTCGTCCGAACCAGCCTCGGCGGCCGGCCCGCGGGCGCCCTCACTACTCTTGCGGCATGCCCAGCACCGCGCCCCCCGGCTCGTCCGTCGAGGCCAGCACGGCCCGCCACCTGCACCACCTGCTCGCGGCCGAGCAGCGTCGCGGACGCCTGCCGTCGGTCGCAGCGGGCATCGTGCGCGACGGCGGGCTCGCGTGGTCAGACGCCATCGGCACGCTCGACGGCCGGGTTGACGGAGTCGTCGCCGACGTCGACACGCAGTACCGGATGGGCTCGATCACGAAGACGTTCGTGGCGGTCGCCGTGATGCGGCTGCGGGACGCCGGCCGGCTCGACCTCCTCGACCGTCTCGAGGACCACGTGCCCGGCTCGCAGCTCGGTGGGGCGACGATCGCGCAGCTGCTCTCGCACGGTGCAGGGGTCCAGGCCGAGACGAACGGCCCGTGGTGGGAGCGCACGCCGGGAGGCGACTGGGACGCGCTCGCGGGGTCGTCCGTGGGGCAGCGCTTCCGGGCCGGCCGGCGTTTCCACTACACGAACATCGGCTTTGCCGCGCTGGGTGAGCTGGTGGCCCGCGCTCACGGCGCGCACTGGTTCGACGTCGTGCGCCGTGACGTGCTCGAGCCGCTCGGCATGGGGCGCACGACGATGCGTCCCGACGGCAAGGCCGCGCAGGGCCTGGCCGTCCACCCGTTCGCCGACGTGCTGCTGCCGGAGCCCGAGCACGACGCCGGTGCCATGGCACCGGCGGGCCAGCTGTGGACCACGGTGCAGGACCTGGCGCGGTGGGCCGCCTTCACCGGCGGTGACACGGCCGAGGTGCTCTCGGCAGACACCCTCGCCGAGATGTACGAGCCGCACACCATCGCCGACAACCCCGGCCAGCCGTGGACGACGGCGCACGGCCTCGGCTGGCAGGTGTGGAACGTCGACGGCACGAGGTATGCCGGGCACGGCGGTTCGATGCCCGGCTTCCTCGCGGGGCTGCGGGTCGACGTCGAGACGGGCGACGGCGTCGTCATACTCACCAACACGACCAGCGGGATGGGTCTCGTCGCGCCCGAGCTGCTCAAGGCCTTCCTCGAGCGCGAGCCGCGCACGCCCGAGCCGTGGCACGCCGCGGGCGACGCAGGCGTGCTCGACCTCGTCGGCACGTGGCACTGGGGCCCGTCGGTCACGGTGGCCAAGGCCGTGGGTGACCACCTCGTCCTCGGCGAGCCGGGGCAGGCGCGCGGCTCGCGGTTCGCCCCGGCGGGTGAGGACGAGTGGGTCGGCCTCGATGGCTACTTCACGGGCGAGCCGCTGCGCGTGGTCCGCCGCCCCGACGGGACTGCCTCGCACCTCGACCTCGCGTCGTTCCGGTTCACCCGCACGCCCTACGACCCCGAGGCCGACGTCCCGGGCGGTGTCGACGAGGGCGGCTGGCGCTAGTGCCCCGGCCGGACCTCGCACGGCTCCAGTGGCCCAGGCAGACCGCCCGGCTGGTGCTGCGGCCGCTGCGCCTCGACGACGTCGACGCGATCCTCGCCTTCCGGAGCCTCCCGGAGGTCGTCGTCCACCTCAGCCACGACGTCCTCACGCGTGGTGAGGTCGAGGCGAGGATCCGCGAGCGCATGGCGCGAGGCCTGCCGGGTGCGACCGAGCCCCTGCTCGGCATCGCCGTCGAGGAGGCGCGCAGCGGACGCGTCGTCGGCGACGTGATGCTCCGGCTCCAGCCGAGCCACAGCATCGCCCGCACGCCGACCGACGAGTGGGAGGGCACGATCGGCTACGCGCTGCACCCCGACGTGCACGGCCGCGGCTTCGCGGCCGAGGCCGCCGGCGAGCTGCTCGTCATCGGGTTCCGCGACCTCGGCCTGCGTCGGATCGACGCCGACGCCTACGCCGACAACATCGCCTCGAACCGCGTCCTGCGCCGCATCGGCATGCGCCACGAGGCCACGATCCTGGCGAAGTCCGTCGGCAAGGACGGCACCTGGCTCGACGACAACACGTGGGCCCTGCTCCGCGAGGAGTGGCCCGGCTGACCGAGGGCGTATGCCGTCCCGACCTTTGTGACCGAACGCCGTCCCGACCTTTTGTGACCGAACGCCGCGTTCGGCGTCGAAACCGGTGGTGCACCGGTGAGTTCGAGACCGAACGCGGCGTTCGGTGTCGAACGCGGCGGGGCCGGTGGGGGACTGGTCACGGGCCGACGTGGTGCTCGGCCCTCCTCGGCAGGAGGAAGGTCAGCAGCCAGCCGACGGCGACCATCCCGGCGGCGACCCAGAGGCTCGACTGCGTGGCCGACTCGAACAGGTCGGCCCGCGGGGAGCCGATGCCCGCCTCGACGTGGCTGAAGAACACGGTTCCGAGGACCGCGATGCCGAGGGCCCCACCGACCTGCTGCACGGACGTCAGGGTGCCGGAGGCGGAGCCCGACTCCTCAGGTGAGACACCTGCGAGCACGATGTCGAAGAACGGCGCCATCGTCAGGCCCATGCCCGCACCCATGACGAGAAGCGCCGGCGCCATCGTCCAGATGCCGACGGAGGCGCCGGCAGCCCCGATGGTCGCGACGAGCCCGGCCATGCCGGCGACGACGAGCGCTCCGCCGACGTGCATGAGGTGGCGGCCGAGGCGCGTGTTGAACGCCTGGGCGACACCGAAGCCGATCGTCATGCCCAGGGCCTGGGGCAGCCCGGCGAGGCCGGCGTGGAGGGCGTCGAAGCCGAGGCCGAGCTGGACGAAGAGGGTGAAGACGAGAGCGCTGCCCATGAGCGAGCCGAAGAACGCGAGGCCGGTGAGCAGGCCCGAGGTGAACGCGCGTCGGCCGAAGAGCGACGGCACGACGAGGGTCGGCAGGCCGGACCGGTCACGGCGGCGCTCGACGACGGCGAAAGACACGAACGCTGCAACCGAGACTGCCAGGAGAGCGAAACACCAAGCCGGCCAACCGAGTTCGCGTCCCTGGATGAGCGGGACGATGAGCGAGGTCATGCCGAGGGTGGCGAGCAGGGCGCCCGGGACGTCGATGCGCAGCTCGGGGCGCGGTGCGGACGCGGGGAGGTATCGCAGGCCCGCCACGAGGCCGGCGATACCGATCGGCACGTTGATGGCGAAGATCATCCTCCAGCCGAGGCCGAAGAAGTCGGACGAGACGAGCCAGCCGGCGAGAACGGGTCCGCCCACGGACGACAGGCCCATGACCGGCCCGAAGGCGCCGAAGGCCCTGCCCATCTCCTCCGGCGGGAACATCTCCTTGATCATGCCGAGTCCCTGGGGGATCATCGCGGCCCCGAAGAAGCCCTGGACGACACGCGTCGCGAGGAGCATCTCGGGTGACTGGGCGGCCGCACACACGAGCGAGGCGATGGTGAAGCCGGCCATGCCGACGAGGAACATCCGCCGGCGGCCGTGGACGTCGCCGAGCCGCCCGCCGAGGAGCAGGCCGGCGGCCATGGCGACGGTGTAGGCCGCGGTGAACCACTGGATCGAGGTCGACGTGCCGCCGATGTCGCGGACGACGGAGGGGCCGGCGATGACCGTGACGAGTGCGTCGAGCAGATCCATCACCTCGGCGGCGAGGATGACGAAGAGAGCGGCCCACCGCCACGGGTGTGGCGTGGCCCGCAGGGGCCTGGGAGAGAGCTGGGTGGTCATGCGCGGCCTCCATCTGGTCGGTTTCGAACAGTGTTCGACAGAGTTGACGAACACTGTTCTACTCGCGAACAGTGTTCGCGTCAAGTACGATGTTCGTCAATGGTCGCGACGAGGAGGCAGGCATGACGAACCCCGGAGCCGCATCGTCGGCAGGCCCGATCCCCGTGCCGCCGTGGCGGCCCCAGCCACGCGAGATCCGGGCGCGCACCCCGATCTCGCTCGACCGCATCGTCGACGTGGCGCTCGCACTCGTCGACGCGGAGGGCACGGACGGCGTGACCATGCGGCGCGTCGCGAACGAGCTGGGCACCGGCCCCGCGTCCCTCTATGCGTACGTCGACTCGCGCGAGGAGCTGCTCCAGCGCGTGCACGAGCGCGTCATCGCGGAGGTCGTGTTCCCCGACTTCGCCGACCTGGGCTGGGAGGACGGGGTGCGGCAGTTCGCCCTCAGCTGCCATGACGTCTACCGCCGGCACGCCGACATCGCCCTGCTGAGCTTCGCCGACATCCCGACGACCGAGCCCTCGCTGGCCGGTGCCGAGGCCATGCTCGCGGCGATGCTCGAGGGAGGTGTGCCGGCGCATGTCGCTGCATGGGCGCTCGACCGTCTGTCCCTCTACATCGCGGCCGACGCCTACGAGGGCTGGATCATGCAGCAGCGGTTCGGCGGGTCGACCCCCGAGGAGTCCGAGCAGCTCGGTCGCGCCTACTTCGACCAGGTCGGCGCGTTCTTCGCCGCGCTGCCCAAGGACCGCTTCCCGACCATGACCTCACACCTCACGGAGATGATGGAGGGCGACGGCGAGGAGCGCTTCCTCTTCGGGATCGACCTGTTCATCGCGGGGATCGCGAGCCACGTGCCGCGTTAGTTGCTCTCGTCGGCCGGTCCCTTCGGGCCCGGGTGGGCGAGCCGGAGCGCGCGATGAGCGCCTCGATGCCGTCGAGCAGCAGGTCGAGGCCGCGGGCGAACTCCTCGGCGAAGAAGTCCTCGTCGTCGTCGTCGAGGGCCTCGGGGCCGGCGGTCGCGAGGTGCGGGAAGCTCGTCGGGTCGATGAGCTGGCCGATGATCTGCAGGTAGGTGCCCTGGGGCCCGTCGGGGTCGACGGGACCGACCAGCCCCATCTGCTGCGCCTGTCGCACGTGGTTCTGCGCCCAGCCGTCGATGGCGAGCATCGCCGAGAGGCGCTGCTGGTTCGTCAGTGGCGCGTCCTCGAGCGCCTCGAGCCCGGACTCCATCCAGGCGATCGCGTTCGGGGTGAGCGGCGGTGAGAGCTGGGGCGTGTCCGTGGTCCACGGGTGGCTGACCCGCCGTTCGGTGATGGTTCGCGACCATCGCGTGATGCGCTCGCGCCACCCCTCGTCGGCGCCGTAGGTCAGGGCCGGTGGACCGTATGCGACGTCGAGCATGACCGCATGCAGCTCGTCCTTGCTGTCGACGTAGCGGTAGAGCGACATCGTCGTGAAGCCGACGGCGCCGGCGACGCTCTTCATCGACACCGCGTCGAGACCCTCGGCGTCGGCGATGGCGACGGCCGCGGCGCCGATCTCCTGGATGCTTCGCCCGGGTTTCGGGCCGCGACGCCCCTCCGGCTCGCGGTCCCAGAGGAGCTGGAGGTAGCGCGGGAGCTCGGTCATGGCGCCATCCTAGCCAACTGCTTGCGTCATACGCAGATGCGGCATATCTTTCCGTGTGCCATATAAACACTATGTCATGTACGCAGATTGAAAGGTTGTCATCGTGTCCGAGACCTCCCTCCGTCCGCGGCTCGCCGGCCGCCGCGAGTGGACCGCTGTCGCGGTCCTCTGCCTGCCGCTGCTCGTCGTCTCCATGGACGTCTCCGTCCTCTTCTTCGCCGTGCCCCACATCGCCGAGTCGCTCGCCCCGACGGCGACGCAGCTGCTCTGGATGTTCGACGTGTACGGCTTCGTGCTCGCCGGCCTGCTCCTCACCATGGGGGGAGTCGCCGACCGGATCGGGCGTCGTCGACTCCTGCTCCTCGGCGCCGTCGCGTTCGGCGTCGCCTCCGCGTTGGCGGCCTACGCCCCGAGCGCCGGCTGGCTGATCGCGGCCCGCGCCCTGCTCGGCATCGGGGGCGCGACCCTCATGCCCAGCACCCTCGCCATCGTGCGCAACCTCTTCGCCGACGACGGTGAGCGAGCGAAGGCGGTCGGCGTCTGGTCGGCCGTCATGGCCGGTGGTGTCGGCATCGGCCCCGTCATCTCGGGCGTGCTGCTCGAGCACTTCTGGTGGGGCTCGGTGTTCCTCATCAACGTGCCCGTCATGCTCGCGCTGCTCGTCGTCGCACCCTTCCTGCTGCCCGAGTCGCGGTCCGTCACGAGCCGGGTCGACCTGCCCAGCTCGGTGCTGTCGCTCCTCGCCATCCTCCCCGTCATCCACGTCCTCAAGTCGCTGGCCGCTGACGGATGGTCCGTGTCCCTGCTGCCGTATGCCGTCGTCGGAGCCGGTGCGTCCGTGGCCTTCGTGCGCCGCCAGTCGCGCATCTCCTCGCCCATGGTCGACCCGCGTCTCTTCGCGGTGCGCGGCTTCGGTGGGTCCGTCGTCGTCCAGGTGATCGGCATGTTCGGGGTCATGGGCAACGCGATCCTCGTGACGCAGTACCTGCAGTCGGTCCTCGGGTACAGCCCGCTCGCCTCCGCCCTCTGGAGCCTGCTGCCGTCCGTCGCGGTCGGGGCCGCAGCCCCGACCGCAGCCGTGCTGTCGCTCCGCATCGGCCGACCCGTCGTCATGGCTTCCGGATTCGTCCTGGCCGCAGCGGGATTCGCGGCCATGCGCCTGGCGGAGGCGGACTCGACGATCTGGGTCACCCTCGCCTGCGCCTCGTTCGTGGCCATCGGTCTGGTCTCCGTCGCAACGCTCGTCACGGAGTACGCCATCGGCGTGGCCCCGGCGGACCGTGCCGGCTCGGTGTCGGCCCTCGTCGAGACAGCCGGTGAGCTCGGTGGGGCACTGGGCATGGCCGTCCTGGGCAGCATTCTCGGGGCCGTCTACGCGGCCCGGCTCGACGCCCTGCTGCCCGCAGGCCTACCGCAGCAGATGCACGAGGCCGCGGCTCAGACGCTCGGCGAGGCCGTCGTCGTCGCGGGCCAGCTCGGCGGCGCCCGCGGTGAGGCGGTGCTCGAGGCGGCGCGGACGGCATACGTCGACGGGATGCACGTGAGCGACCTCGCGGCCGCCGCAGTGCTCCTCGTCGGCGCCGTCGTGGCGCTCGTCGCCCTGCCGCGGCACCGCTCGGCCGAGCAGCGGGCCGCGGAGGAGCCGGCGCTCTCGGGCCGGTGAGCCGCGCTGGAAGAGGTGGGGGCCACGCGACGGGTGGGAGGTCCCGCGCGTGGCCCACGTGCCGACGGCCAGGGAGCGCGCCGTCCGGCGGGAGGGTCGAGGTCGAAGGGCGGCGGGAGCCGGGGGTCAGAGGGCCGGCCGCGTGGCGAGCACCACGGGTGGACGAACAGGTTGTCCTCGCCTGCCTGCCGTCAGGGCAGGTCAGAGGTTGGCGTTCACGGCCTCGGCCGCCCGCTGGCCGGAGACGAGGGCTCCCTGGATCGAGGCGGTGTCGCGGTGGTCCCCGCACACGAAGACGCCGTCGCCCAGGCTGACGGGCGCCCGGACCTCGAGAGGTGGCGTCATGGCAGGCAGGGCCGCCTCGACCCGGTGCCGGGTCACGACCCGCCACGACGACGTGTCGCACCCGTAGATCTCACCGACGTGCCGCAGCACGTCCGCCTCGGACGCGTCACCGTCGGGACGGTCGAGCAGG
Source organism: Terrabacter sp. GCM10028922 (assembly GCF_042666095.1). Lineage (NCBI taxonomy): Bacteria > Bacillati > Actinomycetota > Actinomycetes > Micrococcales > Intrasporangiaceae > Terrabacter > Terrabacter sp. GCM10028922. The sequence goes on from NZ_JBHTFG010000009.1 coordinate 144,601, forward strand.
CAGGTCGCTTCGACGAGGTGCTTCGTCGGGGGCGCATAGCTCGGTGCGGCGGCAGTCATGACCGCGGTGTTCCAGACGGGTCCGGGCGACGTGGAGTCGTGGCGCCGGCCGTCCACCGCGATGAGGGGAAGCCGGTGCGGGGGCTCGGGGGCGTCGAACCACCAGGTGACGAGGCCCCGGGTCGGCGGCTCGGGAAGGGGCGTGAGATGGGCGGCACCGACCGGGTCGGTGGCGACGACTGCGGCCCTGGCCGTGAGCGTCTGGCCGTCGACGCCGACGTGGACGGCCTTGCCGTCGGGTGTGATCGACTCCACCCGGCTGTTCAGGCGAACCCGGTCGCCGAGGGGCCTGGCCACCTGATCGGGGAGGGCCTGCATGCCGGTGGCGGGCACGGCCGGCCGGCCGAGGGCGAACATCCGCACGAGCAGCTTGGTGAAGTTGGCAGAGGACTGGCCGTGGCTGTCGACGAGCACGCCAGCAAGGAACGGGTCGAGCACCTCACGTCGCAGCCGACCCGTGACTCCGGCGTCTTCGAACGACTGAGAAAGCGTCGAGTCCGGTTGTCCCAGAATGCTTTTCGGGTCGGCGATCGCGCGAGCCGTCCACCGTGTGACGCCTGCGAGCTCGCGTGGGTGGAGGTAGCCGCTCCGCATCGTCTGTGCCAGAAGCCGTGGCTCGCGCACGGGGTCGGCCAGGACCTGGAGGCCGTCCGAGCGACGCACCAGAACGCCGGAGCCGAATGGTTTGAGGTCGAGCCCGCCGATGTCGACCCAGCGCCGGACCGCCGGGTACGCCGGGTTGAGCACCTGGAACCCACGGTCGCAACGGAACCCGTCGACGACGTCCGTGCGGATGCGCCCCCCGACCCCGTCCGAGGACTCGAGCACGAGCACCTCGTGACCGAGCTCGGTCAGGCGCCTCGCACACCTCAGTCCTGCCAGCCCAGCACCCACGATGACGACGTCGGCGTCCACGAAAGGTTCACCCCACTGATCGACTCGGCCCCGTCGCGAGCCTAGACCTCGCCGAGCCCTTCCGGTGCAGGCGGTGACGAGTCATCTCACGCGGGACGACGGACCTGCGCGGCGCGTCGTCAGCCGCGGAGCCGGACCGACAGGCAGGTGACGCAGCCCTCGAGCTTCTCGAACTCGGAGATGTCGACCATCGTCACGTCGAGCCCGCGCTTCGTCAGCAGATGGGCCGTGCGCGGAGCGGCGGCCGACATGAGCACAGACGTGCCGCCCAGGAGGACGACGTGCGCGCCGGAATCCTCTGGGACAGCGAGGAACTGGTCCCAGACGCCGGGGTCGTCGACGAGTGGCGGGTAGCCGATGACCGTGCCATCGGGCAGCGCTGTCACCGCCGACTTCAGGTGCAGCACCTTCGACACGGGCACCGGGACGACCTCGACGCGGTGTCCGACGAGCGCCTGGCGCAGCTGCTCGACGCCGGCGAGGTTGGTGCGGCCGCCGACCCCGACCCACACGAAGCGGCCGTGCTTGAGCACGTCGCCTCCGTCCAGCGTCCCGGGGGCGTCCACCTCGACCGTCCGGTAGCCGAGGGTCTCGACGGCCTCCCGAACACCCGCGGCCTCGCCGCGGCGCTCCGGCGCGCCGGATCGGCACAGCACGGCCACGTCGCCGTGCACGACGACCTGGTCCTCGATGAAGACGCCGTCGGGGCAGCCCTCGACCGGCGGCGCCTCGACCACCGACCAGCCGCGCCGGCGCAGCACGTCGACGTACTCGCTCCACTGACGACGAGCCAGCTCGGCATCGACGGAGCGCGAGCGCTCGATGTGCGTCACGATCCCGTCCGCGAGCCGCGGGGAGGGTCGGCGAACGAGCGCGAGGCGACGGTGCACGCGCTCACTCTAGGGTGCCGGCATACGGTGGGAGGGCTCGGCGTCGAGGACCCTCGCCGGGGCTCGGGACGCCCTCCGCGAAAGGGCTTGACCCTCACGCCACGTGAGGCGTGAACCTCGTGGCATGACCGGAAGGACGCAGGAGATGACCACCTGGACGGTGGGGCAGGTGGCCGACGTGTTCGGCGTGACGGTGCGCACGCTGCACCACTACGACGAGATCGGCCTGCTCACCCCGAGCGAGCGCTCGCGGGCGGGCTACCGGCTCTACACCGACGAGGACCTCACGCGGTTGCAGCAGATCGTGGTCTACCGGCGGCTCGAGATGCCGCTCGAGCAGATCGCGACGCTGCTCGACAGCGACGAGGACGCCGTGGCCCACCTGCGTCGGCAACGCGAAGCGGTCATGACCCGGCTCGACGAGCTCACCGACATCGTCGTGGCCATCGACCGAGCACTGGAGAGAGAGATGAGCAACGAACCGGCCACGACCGAGGAGCTGAAGGAGCTCTTCGGCGACGGCTTCAAGGACGAGTACCAGCAGGAGGCGCAGGCCCGCTGGGGCGACACGGACGCGTGGAAGCAGTCGGCCGCGCGCACCAAGCGCTACACCAAGGCCGACTGGGCCGAGGTCAAGGCGGAGATGGAGGCGGTCGGGGCGGCGTTCGTCGCGGCGAAGCGGTCCGGTGAGCCGGCGACGAGCGAGGCGGCCATGGACGCGGCCGAGGCCGCGCGCCTGCACATCCACAACCGGTTCTACGACTGCTCGCACGACTTCCACCGCAACCTCGGCGACATGTACGTCGCTGACCCGCGGTTCACGAAGACGTACGAGGACCAGGAGCCGGGGCTCGCCCAGTACGTGCGGGACGCGATCCACGCGAACGCCGACCGACACGCCGAGTGAGCATCGACCGAGCGCCAGCGAGGGAGGAGCCGAGCGAGGTGGTGTCGGCGGCAGTGGATTCCGACCGGCACGCCCAGTGACACGGCGAGCGAGCAGCTGACCGAGGAATGAACGCGGCCCGGGGCACCCTGCCCCGGGCCGTAACCTTGTGACATGCGAGTTGGAGTCTTCGGAGCTACGGGTCAGGTCGGTGGGGTCATGCGTGCCCTCCTCGAGGAGCGCGACTTCCCGGTCGAGAAGGTGCGGTTCTTCGCGTCGGCGCGGTCGGCGGGAACCACACTGCCCTTCAAGGGCGAGGACGTCACGGTCGAGGACTCCGCCACGGCGGACTTCACCGGCATCGACATCGCCCTGTTCTCCAACGGCGGTGCGGCCTCCAGGGAGCTCGCCCCGAAGGTCGCCGCGGCCGGCGCCACCGTCATCGACAACTCGAGCGCCTGGCGCAAGGACCCCGACGTCCCGCTCGTCGTGTCCGAGGTCAACCCGGCCGACCTCGACGACATCCCCAAGGGCATCGTCGCCAACCCCAACTGCACGACGATGGCCGCCATGCCGGTGCTCAAGCCGCTGCACGACAGGGCCGGTCTCGTGCGCCTGCACGTCTCCAGCTACCAGGCCGTGAGCGGCTCTGGCGGCAAGGGTGTCCAGGAGCTCGACGGGCAGCTGCGCGGCGCCTACGCCGCCGGTGACCCCGCCGCCCTCGCGCTCGACGGGCGCGCGGTCGCCGTGCCCGACCCCACCGTGTATGCCGTGCCGGTGGCCTTCAACGTCGTGCCCCTCGCGGGCTCGCTCGTCGACGACGGCTCGCTCGAGACAGACGAGGAGCAGAAGCTGCGCAACGAGTCGCGCAAGATCCTGCACATCCCCGATCTGCGCGTGTCGGGCACGTGCGTGCGCGTCCCCGTCTTCACCGGCCACAGCCTCGCGATCCACGCCGAGTTCGCCGGCGACATCACGCCGGACGAGGCGCTCGACCTGCTCAAGAACGCGCCCGGAGTCGTCGTCACCGACGTGCCCAACCCGCTCGAGGCGGCCGGCCGCGACGAGGTCTACGTCGGCCGGGTGCGTGCCGACCAGGCCGCCCCCGAGGGCAAGGGCCTCGTGCTCTTCGTCGTCGGCGACAACCTTCGCAAGGGTGCCGCCCTCAACGCGGTCCAGATCGCCGAGGAGCTCCTCGCGCGGCGCTGACCCGCGCCCGAGACCGCGCCCCGCTCCACCCGACCGAACGCCGCGTTCGGTGTCGAACGCGCCGGTGCACCACACCGTTCGACACCGAACG
>NZ_JBHTFG010000009.1:148764-405090 GCF_042666095.1 Terrabacter sp. GCM10028922
GGCCGTGACGGAGAACCTCGCGGCCGCGACCCCCCGAGTCGACACCGCCCCCGGGCTCTTCGTCTGTTTCGAGGGCGGTGACGGTGCGGGCAAGTCGACCCAGGTTCGCCTGCTCACCGACGCGCTCGAGCAGCGCGGGCGCGAGGTGCTCGTGACCCGCCAGCCCGGCGGCACCCCCCTCGGCGCACAGATCCGCGAGCTCGTGCTGCACGGTGACCACGTCTCGGCGCGGGCCGAGGCCCTGCTCTTCGCGGCCGACAAGGCCCACCACGTCGACCAGCTCATCCGTCCGGCCCTCGCCGAGGGCAAGGTGGTCATCACCGACCGCTACGTCGACAGCGCGATCACCTACCAGGGCGCCGGCCGGGAGCTCGGCCCGAGCGAGATCACGGACCTGCAGCACTGGGCCGTCGGGGGTCTGCTGCCCGACCTGACGATCCTTCTCGACGTCACGCCCGAGGTGGGTCGCCAGCGTCGCGGCGACGTCCACGACCGGCTCGAGTCCGAGGCCGACGCCTTCCACGCTGCCGTGCGACGCGGCTACCTCGAGCTCGCCGCGCAGGACCCCGAGCGTTACCTCGTGCTCGACGCGAGCAGGTCCGTCGAGCACCTCCATGCCGCCGTCGTCGACGGCGTCGACCGCGTGACGGCGGCTCGGGCATGACCGTCTGGGACGACCTCGTCGGTCAGGAGCCCACCATCGAGACGCTGTCGCGCGCGGTGCGTGACGAGTCCGCCATGACCCACGCCTGGCTCTTCACCGGACCGCCCGGCTCCGGCCGGTCGACAGCGGCCCGCGCGTTCGCCGCCGCCCTGCAGTGCCCCGACGGCGGGTGCGGCGAGTGCCGCGAGTGCCGCACGGCCCTCGACGGCAGCCACGCCGACGTCAAGGTCGTGGCCACGGAGGGGCTGTCGATCAAGGTCGCCGAGGCCCGGGCTCTGGTGCAGGAGGCGGCGCTGCGCCCGTCGGTGGGCCGCTGGCGCATCATCATCATCGAGGACGCCGACCGCCTCACCGCCTACACCGACGCCCCGGCCGACGCCCTGCTCAAGGCGCTCGAGGAGCCGACGCCGCGCACCGTCTGGATGCTGTGTGCGCCCAGCCTCGAGGACGTCATCGTCACCATCCGCTCGCGCTCGCGGCACGTGCGTCTGCGCACGCCGCCGGTCGAGGCCGTCGCCGAGCTGCTCCAGCGCCGCGACGGGGTCGACCCCGCCATGGCCTTGTATGCCGCCCGCGCCGCGCAGTCCCACGTCGGTCTGGCCCGCCGCCTGGCTCGCGACGAGCAGGCCCGGATCCGCCGCCGCGACGTCATCGCCATGGCGACGAAGATCCTCGGCGTCGGTGACGCGATCGGCGCGGCCGCCGACCTGGCCCAGATCGCCGACGAGGAGTCGAGCGCGTCCGGTGCCGAGCGCGACGCCGCCGAGCGCGGCCGGCTGATGGAGACGCTCGGTGCCGACCCCGCGGCCCGCACCCAGCCGCCTCACATCCGCTCGCAGCTGGCGGCGCTCGAGCGCGAGCAGAAGACGCGGGCCACCCGCTACGCCCGCGACGTCGTCGACCGGGCACTCGTGGACCTCACGTCGGTCTACCGCGACGCCCTCGTCCTGCGGTTGCGCTCCGACGTCGACCTCGTCAACCCCGACGCCGTCGACAAGGTGCGCGCTCTCGCCGGCGTCTTCGGTCCCGAGCAGCTGCTGGCCGCCATGGACGCCATCAACGAGGCGCGTGAGCGCATCAACGCCAACGTGCCACCGCTGCTGGCCCTCGAGGCGATGGCGCTGCAGCTGCGGGTGCCGCGCGACCTCGGCATCTGAGGCCTCGCGCCTCCGCCGGCTCCGGACGTCGACGCACGAGTCCGGATCAGCATCCGGGTCCGGCCTCGATGCGGTCACGACCCGGACTCGGGCGCGGTCCCATACAGGTCGACCAGTTACGGTTTCGGGCATGACGACACGCCCTGCCGCCATCGCCCGTGCCCTCACCGCCACCGTGGCGACGACGGCTCTGGTGCTGGCCACGGCGGCGTGCACGACGTCCGAGCCACCGGTCGCGCCGGCCACGAAGACGGGGCTTCCGGCCGTGACGGCTGCTCCGACCCAGGCTCTCACGCCCTACTACACGCAGAAGCTCGAGTGGAAGAAGTGCGGCAGCCTCGAGTGTGCCGGCCTGCGCGTCCCTCTCGACCACGCCGCTCCCGATCCGTCCAAAGACCTCACGATCAAGGTCGCGCGGGTCAAGGCGCGCGACCAGTCCAAGCGTCTCGGCTCGCTCCTCGTCAACCCCGGCGGGCCCGGTGCGTCCGGCATCGACTACGTCCGCGGAGGTGCCCAGACCATCGGCGGCCCCGAGGTGCGCCGCTACTACGACCTCGTCGGCTTCGACCCCCGCGGTGTCGCGAGCTCCGACCCGATCGACTGCCTCGACGACCGGGCTCTCGACCGGTTCCTGTCGACCGACCCGACACCTGACGACGCGACCGAGGAGCAGGCCCTGCTGACCCAGGCGAAGGCGATGGCCGCCGGTTGCCAGGCCGACGCGCCGGACCTCGTCAAGCACGTCTCGACCGCCGACGCCGCCCGCGACATGGACATCCTTCGGGCCGCGCTCGGCGACTCCCAGCTCAACTACCTCGGCAAGTCCTACGGCACGTTCCTCGGGTCCACCTACGCCGACCTGTTCCCGCAGCGCGTCGGGCGGGTCGTCCTTGACGGGGTCGTGCCGCCCGACCTCACGAGCGCCGAGCTCGGAGCAGGTCAGGCCCGCGGCTTCCAGATCGCGACGCAGGCCTACCTCGAGGACTGCGTCACCGAGTCGACGTGTCCGCTCGGCAGCACGCCGGAGGAGGCGCGCAAGGGGCTCGAGGAGTTCTTCGCGCAGGTCGACCGCAACCCCCTCCCAACGGGCGACCCGAGCGCGCCGCGGCTGACCGAGGGCTGGGCCCGCCTCGGCGTCGCCGTCGCACTCTACGACCAGGGGGCCTGGGGGTTCCTCACCGACGCCCTCAAGGAGGCGCAGTCGGGCAGCGGTCAGACGCTCATGGCCCTCGCCGACTCCTACGCCAACCGTCGTCCGGGAGGCGGCTACGACGGCAACCTCATGGAGTCGATCTTCGCCGTCAACTGCCTCGACCGACCCGACAGCCCCGACCTGCCGGCATACGAGACGTACGCCAAGGACTTCGCGGCCAAGGCGCCGACGTGGGGAGCCACCCTCGCGTGGGGCGCCCTGCCGTGCGGCGTGTGGCCGGTGAAGTCGGCGGTCGGCCCGCACACCGTCAAGGCGGCCGGCAGCGACCCCATCGTCGTCGTCGGCACGACCCGCGACCCCGCGACGATCTACGAGTGGTCGGTGCGCCTGCGCGACCAGCTCGACAACGCGGTCCTCGTGTCCTTCGACGGCGACGGTCACACGGCGTACGGTCGGAGCAACACGTGCGTCGACAGCGCCATCGACGCGTACTACGTGCAGGGCCGGGTGCCCAAGGACGGCCTCAAGTGCTGAACGACCCCCCACGACCCGAGGACCTGCCGGACGCCCCGACAGGGTATGCCGCCCTGCCGGCGGACTACCCCCGGCCGACCGTGGGCGCGCAGCCGCCCCAACCGGGCGCGTACGCCACCCCGCCACGCTCGCCGCTGCGCACGGTGCTCGCCTCGGTCGCCGTCGCCGCGGTCGTGTTCGCGGTCGTCCTCGCGGCGTGGCGCATCGGCAGCCCGCCCCCGGTCGCCCAGCCCCAGGTGCCCCTGACGGCACCGGGCGCGAGCGGGTCGCAGTCGCCGGGGTCGACGCCGAGCCGCACCGTGACGAAGGACTACCCGGCCGAGCTGGCCACCTTCTACACGCAGACGATCGACTGGTCACCGTGCCCCGACAACGCCAGGCACCAGTGCGGGGAGATGGAGGTGCCGGTCGACTACGCGAAGCCCTCAGGTGACCGTTTCACCCTGGCGCTGCGCAAGGCCCCGGCCACCAACCCCTCGAAGCGCCTCGGCTCCCTCGTCATCAACCCGGGCGGTCCCGGCGGCTCCGGGGTGCAGTACGCGCAGTACGCGTCGTTCGCCTTCTCGCCGGCCGTGCGGGCCTCCTACGACATCGTCGGCTTCGACCCTCGGGGCATCGGCGGGTCCAGCCCGGTCGCGTGTCTCACCAACTCGGACATGGACCTGCTCTTCAGCGCCGACCCGACGCCGGACTCCGCGGCCGAGCGCTCGAAGCTGCTCGCTGACGTCGACGGCGTGACGAAGCGCTGCGCCGAGCGCGGCGGAGACCGGGCCCGGCACATGGGCACGAGCGAGGTGGCCCGCGACATGGATGTCCTGCGCGTGCTCGTCGGCGACGAGAAGCTCAACTATTTCGGCGGCTCCTACGGCACGTTCCTCGGCGCGGTCTACGCCGACCTGTTCCCGGCGAAGGCCGGCCGGATGGTCCTGGACTCGGCCATGTCGCCGAACCAGACCGAGGGACAGGAGATGGCCTACGACATCCAGGGCTTCGAGTCCTCGATCGACGCCTTCATCGACTGGTGCGTCGCGCGCCGCGACTGCGCACTCGGCAGGGACAAGGCCGGAGCCCGGCAGAAGATCGTCGACCTGCTCGACGACGTCGAGCGCCACGGCCTCACGACGAACAAGCCCGGTCTGACCCGCATCGGGGAGGGCTGGGTCGGCTTCTCGATCTTCATGTGCCTCTACTCCGACAGGTCGTGGCCCACGCTCAACAAGGGACTGGCCCAGGCGCTCACGGGCAGGGGCGACATCCTGCTCGCCAAGGGCATGTCGGTGGTCGAGCGCAGCATCAGCGGCGCCTACTCGCCCGGCACCTACCTGCAGGCGATGATCCCGGTGCGGTGCGCCGACTGGCCGCGCGCGTCCTCGGACCCGTCGCTCGGCGCCGCCCAGGCGAAGGCCAGACGCGACCACCCCCTGTGGGCGCGGATGACGGGCGAGCTCTACGACAACTGCCGCACCTGGCCCACGGGCGGGCGCACCCCGAAGGGCACGACGCTCGGCGTCGGCGCCGACCCCATCCTCGTCATCGGCAACGAACGCGACCCCGCGACACCCATCGGTGGCACGAAGCAGCTCGCGAAGGACCTCGCATCGGGCGTTCTTCTCACTTCCGACCACGACGGACACGGCACCTACTACGCTGGCAACTCGTGCGTGGACTCCGCCGTGGACGGGTACCTGCTCAGGGGGACGGCGCCGGCCGACGGCACGACCTGCTGAGCCGACTGCTCGCGCCCTTCCTCTCCGCCGCGGTCCTCGCGGCCCTCTTCGTGCTCGCGGTCGCGCCGTCCCACCGACCCGCCGAGCCGCCGCCGACCGCGTCCGGTGGCACCGCCACACCGGGTGCCGGGTCCTCGGGGCCCGCGAACGCCGACGGCGAGGACGCGGAGCGCGACCGGCCGGCGACGACGAAGATCTCCTTCACCGGACAGGTCGCCGAAGAGCCGGCCGAGCTCGCGGCGTTCTACGGCAGGGCCGTCTCGTGGCACTCGTGCGACGACGACGACCTCTTCGACTGTGGCGCCGTCACCGTGCCGGTGGACTACGCCGACCCGGCCGGTGGCACGACGTCGATCGCGCTGCGCCGGCTCGAGGCCTCAGTGCCGGCCGAGCGGATCGGCTCGCTCTTCATCAACCCCGGCGGTCCCGGCGGGTCCGGCGTGGACTTCGCCGACGAGGCCCCGTACTTCTTCGGGGATGCTGTCCGCGAGCGCTACGACGTCATCGGCTTCGACCCGCGGGGGATGGGGGAGTCCGACCCGGTCGAGTGCCTCAGCGACGCCGACCTCGATGCCGCGTATGCGGCGGACCCGACCCCCGACACGGCCGCAGAACGCGCCGCTCTCCGCCGCGCTCCCGCCGAGCGCAACCGCCGCTGCCTCGCCCGCGGCGGGCCGCTCGCGGCCCACATGGGGTCCGAGTCGGTCGCCCGCGACCTCGACATCCTGCGTTCGGCGGTCGGAGACGAGCGGCTCAACTACTACGGCGTCAGCTACGGCACGATGATCGGCGCCATCTACGCCGACTTCTTTACCTCGCGCGTCGGCCTCGTGGTCCTCGACTCCGCCGTCCTGCCCGATGCCCTCGACCAGGAGCAGCCCACGCAGCAGGCGGTCGACGCGGCGGCGCGCGGCTGGGCGTACGACTTCGACGACGTCGTCGACGACTTCGCCACCGACTGCGGGTCGAGCATCGCGTGCCCACTCGGCAAGGACGCCGAAGCTGTCGCGCGAACCCTCGTCGACTTCCTCGACCGGCTGGACCACAAGCCGCTCGAGACCGGCTACAACAGCCTGCCGCTGCTCACCGAGGGCTGGGTGAGCACGGCGATCCGTCTGGGCCTGGGCGAGCCGGACTCGTGGCCCGATCTCGTCGACGCGCTGGACCTCGCGATCAACGAGGACGATGCCGAGGACCTCGCGTGGTTCGCCATGGTGGTCACCGACCGCGACGAGGACGGGACCTATCCCGCCACGACGTTCGGGCGCTCGCACCTGCTCGTGGCCTGTGCTGACTGGCCGCCGAGCCCGTGGGACACCGTCGTACCGAGCCGCGACGTGCTCGACAACCACCCGCTCTGGGCGCGCGTCGAGCCACCTCTGCCCGCCGCCTGCGACGGGTGGACGGGCTCCCTGCGCCAGACCGTGCTCGTCGGTGCGGATGTCCCGACACCCGTGCTCGTCATCGGCAACGAGGACGACCTGACCACCCCGATCGAGGACACCGCGGCGCTCTCCGCCGAGATCGTGCGCTCTCGGCTCGTCACCGTCTCGACCGACGGCCATGGGGCCTACGGCACCGGCAACGATTGCGCCGACGAGGTCGTCGAGGACTACCTTGCCCGGTTCCTCGCACCTGAGGACGAGTACACGTGCGGCTCCTGACCGACTGCCGACGCCAGCGCCGATGGCTCTTCTGACGCCACTCCAGCGGGCGATTTTCCTCCGGCAAGGGTCCTGCGTATACTCAACCTCCGTGCTCGGTCGCGCTCGTCGCGCCGGTCACGACCAGCCGCTTTAGCTCAGTCGGCCAGAGCGATTCACTCGTAATGAATAGGTCATCGGTTCGATTCCGATAAGCGGCTCCGCGCAACACGGTCAGGCCCCCTTCTCACCAGAGGCGGGGGCCTTTCTGTTGCCCGCCAGGGCTACTATCTGCGTATGAACGCAGGTGCGCAGGATCGCCAGGTGCCCGATGAGCAGGTCGAGCTCGCCGTGGAGATCTTCCGGATGCTCGCCGACGGGACGCGCATCCGACTGCTCTGGGCCCTGCGCGAGTCCGAGCTGTCGGTGAACGAGCTCGCCGAGGCAGTCGGCAAGCCGCCCCCCGCGGTCTCCCAGCACCTTGCCAAGCTGCGGATGGCCCGCATGGTGCGCACCCGCCGTGACCGCAACCAGGTGTTCTACCGGGTCGAGAACGACCACATCGCCAGCTTGGTGCGCGATGCCATCGAGAACGCAGAACACGCCTCCGACGGCATCCCCCCACACCACCGCTCGACAGTCTCGGCCGTCACCGCGATCAGCAAGGACCGGACCCGATGAGCACCCGCGACGACCACCAGCACGGCCACGGCAACCACGACCACGGGCACCGCGCACCCCACGGCCACGAGCACAGGGTGGGGCTGTGGGCGAGCCTGACCCACGCGTTCACGCCGCACTCGCACGACTCGGCCGACTCCATCGACGCCGCCCTGGAGTCCAGCACCCGCGGCATCCGAGCAGTGAAGATCAGCCTCGTACTGCTGGGCGTCACGGCGGTCGCCCAGCTGGTCATCGTGTACTTCTCAGGCTCCGTCGCTCTCTTGGCCGACACCATCCACAACTTCTCGGACGCCCTGACGGCCATACCGCTGTGGATCGCGTTCGTGCTGGGTCGCCGCGCCGCCACCAAGCGCTACACCTACGGGTACGGGCGGGCCGAAGACCTCGCCGGGCTGTTCGTCATCGCGATGATCGCGCTGTCGGCGCTGCTGGCCGGATGGCAAGCCGTCGACCGTCTGCTCAACCCGGCCCCCGTCGAGAACGTCGGCTGGGTCGCACTGGCCGGCCTTCTGGGCTTCCTGGGCAACGAGGCCGTCGCGGTGTTCCGCATCCGCGAGGGCCGCGCGATCGGATCGGCCGCCCTGGTCGCCGACGGGCACCACGCGCGCACCGACGGCTTCACCTCCCTGGCGGTGCTCGTCGGCGCCGCCGGCGTCGCAGTCGGCTGGGCGTGGGCTGATGCGGTCATCGGCCTGGTCATCACGGTGGCCATCGTCATGGTGCTGCGCACCGCGGCCCGTGACGTGTTCCGCCGTCTCATGGACGGCATCGACCCTGAGCTCGTCCGAGCCGGCGAGATGACCCTGGCCAGCGTCCCTGGTGTCACTGCCGTCCGCGGGCTGCGGATGCGCTGGATCGGTCACGAGATCCACGCCGAGGCCGAGCTCGACATCGACGCCGCCACCACACTGCGCGACGCGCACGCACTCGCGCACCTGGCCGAGACGGAGCTCGTCCGCACGACGGCGAAGCTCGCAGCCGCGGTGGTGCATGCCTACCCCGCCCACCCGCACGAAGCCCGGAGGAGCCTCACCGCACATCACGTCCACGGTCATGCACCTCACTGACTAGCAGCGGCCGACGACCAGGTACCGCTCGTCCGCAATCTGCCTGCCCCAGTACATCGAGTCGGAAAGGTGCACCACGTCGACCTCGGTGCAGGCCGTTCGGACGATCGACTCGGTGGCCTCGGCGGAAAGCCCCGCTCCGGTGGCCCACCGCCCTTCGACCAGAACCGCGATCCCACCGGGTCTGAGCAGCTCCGCCCACCGAGCGAAGGCCTCCGCCGGTTCCGGCATCGCCCACAGCACATGCCTGCTCAGCACCACGTCGTAGGACTGCGGCTCGATTGCGGGACGGGCCGCGTCGCCGACGACGAAGCGTGCCTCGGGCACCTTTGCCCGCGCGCGGGAGATCATCTCCGGCGAGATGTCCATGCCGTCGACCGCGTGACCCTCGTCGACAAGTAGGCGCGTGAGCGTGCCTGTGCCGCAACCAAGGTCGACGATCCGAGCCGGTGGATGCGGGAGCACGCCGACGAGCAGCTCGCGCCACGCCGCTCGAACCAGTGGGTCGGCCAGACCATGGTCCGGGTCGTGGTCGAACGTGGCTGCCTCGCGGTCCCAGTCTTCTCGACGCATGCCCTCAACGTATCCGGCGAGCGCGAGGCTCCCTTCGCTGCGCGGCCGGCCGAGGACGCCGCCAGGGCGTTCACCGAGGCCAGGGGAGCGTACGAGCCCTTCCCATCCTGCGATGTCGGGAGCATTCTGGAGACAGGTGCGCGAAGGGCGGTGCGCGGTGGCGGCGAGAACGAGCTTCTCCGGTGAGACGGCCCCGTGCGGCTCCGTCGTCGACGGCACGCGTTTCCACGACGACGACGACGAAGGGATGCGTGTCGAGCACATCCACTACGGGTGCGGCTGCCTCGACTACCGCGACGATTTCCACGACGGCAGCACCCGTCACCGAGTGACCCACCACAGCGGCAAGGTCCTGCTCGACGAAGAGCTTCGCGGCGAGTGAGGCGGCGGACCCGACATGCGCGCCGACCACGACATCCTCGTCATCGGAGGCGGTGCCGCGGGCCTGCGGGCCGCCATCGCCATCGCCGAGATCAATCCTGAGCTTCGGGTCGCCGTCGTCTCGAAGGTCTACCCGATGCGCAGCCACACGGTCTCCGCCGAAGGTGGCGCCGCGGGGGCGGTCGCGAGCGATGACAGCCTCGACGAGCACGCCTACGACACGGTCTCGGGCAGCGACTGGCTGTGCGACCAGGACGCGGTGGAGGCCTTCGTGCAGGAGGCGCCCCGTGAGCTGCTGCAGCTCGAGCACTGGGGCTGCCCGTGGAGCCGGCAGCCGGACGGCCACATCGCGGTGCGCGCGTTCGGCGGCATGAAGAAGAAGCGGACATGGTTCGCCGCCGACAAGACCGGCTTCCACATGCTGCACACGCTGTTCCAGACGTCGCTGAAGTACTCCGAGGTGGACCGGTACGACGAGTGGTTCGTCACGCAGCTGCTCGTCGACGACCACCGGGTGCAGGGTGTCGTCGCCCTCGAGCTGGCCACGGGCCGGATCGCCGCGATCACGGCCAAGGCGGTCATCCTCGCGGGCGGTGGCTGCGGGCGCGTCTTCCCGTTCACCACGAACGCGAACATCAACACGGGGGACGGCATGGCCCTCGCGTGGCGTGCCGGGGTGCCGCTCAAGGACATGGAGTTCGTGCAGTACCACCCGACGGGTCTGCCGTTCACCGGCATCCTCATCACCGAGGCCGCCCGCGCGGAGGGCGGCTGGCTGCTCAACAAGGACGGCTACCGCTACCTGCAGGACTACGACCTCGGCACGCCCACCGCCGAGCCGGTGCTGCGCAGCATGGAGCTCGGCCCACGCGACCGCCTCTCGCAGGCGTTCGTGCACGAGGAGGAGAAGGGCCGGACCCTCGACTCGCCCTACGGTCCGGTCGTGCACCTCGACCTGCGGCACCTGGGCGAGAAGCTGATCGACACGAAGCTGCCCTTCGTGCGCGAGCTCTGCCTCAAGTACGAGAACATCGACCCCGTCCGCGAGCTCGTGCCGGTGCGCCCTGTGGTGCATTACATGATGGGCGGGGTCCACACGGACATCGACGGTGCGACGCCGTTGGCCGGCCTGTACGCCGCGGGCGAGGTGGCCTGTGTGAGCATCAACGGGGCCAACCGCCTGGGCTCCAACTCCCTCCCCGAGTGCCTGGTCTTCGGGGCGCGCGCGGGCCGCGCAGCCGCCCTGTACGCCGCGGGAGCACCCGACCCCGGAGCGTCCGTGGCGGCTCAGGCCCGCGACGAGGAGCGTCGCCTCACGAGTGGGCTCAGGGACCGCGCGGACGGCCGCGAGTCGATCGCCGGTCTCCGGACGGCGATGCAGCAGGCGATGGAGGACAGCGCCGGGATCTTCCGCACCGAGGACTCGCTCATCGAGGGTGTGACCACGTTGCGCGAGCTGCAGGAGCGTTCCGAGTCGATGGCCGTCGACGACCACAGCCGCGCGTTCAACACCCAGGTCGTCGCGGCCCTGGAGCTGTCGAACATGCTCGACGTGGCCGAGGCGATCATCGCCGCCGCCCTGAGGCGCGAGGAGTCCCGGGGTGCGCACCAGCGCCTGGACTTCCCGGCCCGCGACGACGAGAGCTACCTCGCCCACTCACTGGTCCACCGTGGCGAGGCGGGCGCGCACAAGGTCGAGTACCTGCCGGTGACCCTCACCCGATGGCCACCCGGAGAACGGGTCTATGGGAGGTGAGCGATGGCTGACACGATCACGCTCGAGGTGGCGCGGTACCGGCCGGACCGCGAGAGCGAGCCGACCGTCGAGGAGTTCGAGGTCCCGTTGCGGCGGGACTGGGCGGTGCTCGACGGGCTGAACCACGTGAAGGACTACCTCGACGGGAGCCTGTCCTACCGTTGGTCGTGCCGGATGGGCATCTGCGGCAGCTGCGGCATGACCGTCAACGGCGAGCCTCGGCTCACGTGCGCGACGTTCCTCGTGGACTACGCCCCCGGACCGGTCCGCGTCGAGCCGCTCGCCAACTTCCCGGTCATCCGCGACCTCGTCGTCGACATCGGCGACTTCATGCGCAAGCTCCCGCAGGTCAGCCCGTGGATCGTGCGTGGGCAGGAGAAGCCGGTCGAGGAGGGCGAGTACCTGCAGACGCCCGAGCAGCTCGCGGACTACTCGCAGTTCAGCATGTGCATCAACTGCATGCTGTGCTACTCCGCCTGCCCCGTCTACGGGCTGGACCCGGAGTTCGTGGGTCCGGCCGCCATCGCCCTCGCGCAGCGCTACAACCTCGACTCGCGCGACGAGGGCGCCGACGTCCGGATGGACCTGCTCATCCACCCCGAGGGCATCTGGGGGTGCACGTTCGTCGGTGAGTGCACCCGCGCCTGCCCGAAGGGTGTCGACCCGGCGGGAGCCATCCAGCGGTACAAGCTCACCGCCGCCCTGCAGTCCCTGAGGTCGTTCGTCCTCCCGCGGGGGCCGCGATGAGCGAACCGACCCAGCAGACCCGGCCGGCCTACCGCCCCGAGATCAGCCGGCTGTGGTGGCTGCGCCGTCGCAGCTATGTGTTCTTCGTGCTGCGCGAGCTCAGCAGCATCTTCGTGGCGTGGTCGGTGGCCTTCCTGCTCCTGCTGGTCCGCGCGCTCGCGCAGGGAGGCGCCGAGTATGCAGCCTTCCTCGACTGGGCGGCGATCCCCTGGGTCGTGGTCATCAACGTCGTCACGCTGGCCTTCCTCCTGCTCCACTCCGTCACGTGGTTCAACCTCACCCCCGCCGCAACCGTCGTGAAGCTGCGTGGGCAGCGGGTGCCTCCGGTGGCGATCGCCGGAGGCGCCTATGCCGCGTGGGTCGTGGTCACCGCGCTGGTCGTCGTCCTGGTGGTGACCCGCTAGGTGGCCAGGCGGACGATGGAGCCGGTCCTGTGGCTGCTGTTCAGCGCGGGCGGCGTGATGTCGGCCCTGTTCCTCCCGGCGCTGGTCTTCCTCTTCGCCTTGGCGGTGCCGCTGGGCTGGATCGAGGAGCCCGGGCGTGACCGCCTGCTCGGCCTCCTCGGGCACCCGCTGACCGCCCTCGTCCTGCTCGGCGTCTGCGTGCTCTCGCTCCTGCACTGGGCGCAACGCTTCCGCTACACGCTCTTCGACGGGCTCAGGCTCAAGGCGCACGATCGTCTCATCAACGCGAGCGTGTACGCGCTGGCCCTTCTCGGGTCAGCGGCGGCGGCCGTGGTGCTGTGGCAGGCGGTCGCGGCCCGTAGCGGCTGACGACGGGCTGTCCGGGAATGACGAAGGAGCCCGCCTGCGCGCGCAGGCCGGGCTCCTTCGAGGCTGGTGCGGATGGGGGGGGTGCGTGCCAGCCGTGGGGGTGTTACAGATGTGACGTTAGTCAAGCTGTGCCCCGCTGTATGCGGTTTCGCGAAATTTGTGGCAATTGTTTTTCGGAGGCTCTGCGTGGCGCCCCCGAACGGCTCGCGCTCGCGCGGGTGAAGCCCTAGCCTCGGGAGATCAAACCGTCTCGCGCGACGGATGGCAAGCACCGACTCGAACCATCCCGCGCAGGCGCCGGTATGCAGGGCCCGAAGGGGACGCCAGCTGACCGATCGCGCGGTCGGTCCTCCTGCTGCCGCCGGACCCGTCACCGTCGCCGGGCCCGGCGGTCACGGCCCGTCCAGACGGCTCTGGCACAGTGTCCGCGTGACCTGTGCCGAGCAGCTCCTCGCGTATGCCGTCGCCGACCACCCGTATGTCATCGCGTCCTCGGACGGTGGGTCGCATTGAGCGAGTGGACAGTTCGTCGCGCGACCGCTGCCGACAGCCGGGCCGTGGTGGAACTGCGTGCCCTGATGTTCTCGGCGATGGGTGTGGCCGGCGTCGACGCCACCGATTGGCGCCGGGCGGCCGTCGAGTGGTTCGAGCGCGAGCTGGGCAGTCCGCGGGCGTGCGCCGTCGTCGCCGTGGACCCGGGCGGGCGGGTCGTCGCAGGCGCGATGGGTGGTCTGCGGTTCGAGACGCCGTCGCCCGTCAACCCGAACGGCGTCTGGGGAGTGCTCAACAACGTCGCCACGCAGCCGGAGGCTCGGCGCCGCGGCCTAGCCCGGGCGTGCGTCCTCGGGGTGCTCGACTGGTTCCGCGACGAGACGGACGCGAGCGTCGTCGAGCTCTTCGCGACGGGCGAGGGAGCCGGGCTCTACGAGGAGCTCGGTTTCAGGCCGACCGCCTGGCCCGCGATGCGCCTCCGCCTAGTCCCGTCGTCAGCCACCGACTGACCCCGCCCTTCGCCGACCACCCGACCGGCCTCGGCTCCGGTCGCGGGCCCTGACGCGGGTGGATGGTGTCACGGTGTCGGGACCTGCTCGGCCAACGGCTCGGTGCCGGCCCGGGTGAGGACGCGGCCGCACGCCCACGACATGAGCACCGCGGCGACGCCGGCGCCGACTGTGACGGCATACGCCGGGGTGTGGCCTCCCCAGTCGGCCAGCCGGCCGGCGAGGGCTGCGCCGACGGCGTAGCCGAGGCCTGTCGCGGCGGCGAGGACCGTCATGGCGGCGCCCGTGCGCGACGCCGGTGTGACCCGCTCCGCGAGCGTGAAGGTCGTGATCATGTAGGGCGCGATGGTGCAGCCGAGGACGAGCAGCACCGGCACGAGCGCGGCCAGCGACCCGACGAGCAGCAGGGGCGCCGACAGAGCGAGCAGGCCGGCGGCGAACCAGCGCAGCCGGGCCGGAAGCCGGAAGGACGCAGGCAGCGCAGCGACCGCGAGCCCGGCGATGACGCTGCCGACCCCCAGCAGCGCATGGAAGTAGCCGGTGAGGCCGGGGGAGCCGGCCGTGGTGGCGAGCACCGACGTGCCGGTCTGCACGGAGCCGAAGACGGTGCCGACCAGCAGCTGCGCGCCGCAGAGCACGACGAGCGCCGGCGTGAGCAGAGGGCCGACGGCGCCATGGGAACGGGCGGTGACCGCGTGCGTGACGGTGGCCGTCTCGTGGAGCGCGAACCACGTGCCGAAGACGCAGAGCGCGGTCGCGGCCAGGGCCAGGGCGACGGTGGGGCTCGCGACCGAGACCCCGAGTCCGACGAGCGCCGGACCGAGCACGAAGGAGGCCTCGTCGGCCGCCCCCTCGTAGGAGAAGGCGGCGTCGACGAGCCGGTGCTGACGCGAGCCCGAGCCGGCCGTGATCGGCCGCCAGCGCACCCGGGCGAGCGGACCGATCTGCGGCAGCAGCAGACCGGCGACCCCGCTCGCGACCGCGGCCACACCCCACGGGAGGTCGGCGCCGACGACCACGAGGATGCCGAGCAGGCCGGCCGCGCCAGCGAGGGACTGGAAGGCCACGACGCGTCGCTGCCCGAGGCGGTCCGCCCGCGCACCCCAGAAGGGTGCGCCGACGGCGTTCGCGACCGCTAGTGCGCCGGCGCAGAAGCCGCCGGCACCGTAGCTGCCGGTCGCGTCCGACACGAGCAGGAGGGCGCCGAGCTGGCTCATCGCGAGCGGCAGCCGGGCGAGGAAGGCGACCACGATGTAGGTGCGGCCGGTGAGGCCGAGGAGATGGCGGTACGAGTCGATCGGTGACACAGGGCGGCTCCGGTCCTGGTCGCGGGGTGCGCGACAGCGGGTGCGTGCCTACCCGCCCATCAGGTCACGCCGGATCCCTGTGCAGGTCCGAGTGTAGGGCGACCCCGGCTCGTCGAGCCGGTTGACCGCCCCGCGCGAGACGCGTTCTGTCAGGCGGGTTGCCGGGATGGCGGTCGGGTGGCTGTGCTGCTTGTTACTGATCGGTCCTCGGACCATGGCGGGGGTGCTTCTCGGATCGTGGGACGATGGCCCGGTGACTGAGTCGATCCAACGTGCCCGCGCAACCACAGCCTCCTACTCGATCACGGTGCGAATCCACGCCGGCACCGACCCAGCGGTCATCGGCGCGCTCGCGATGAAGGTGGCCGATGGTGGCGGCATCACCACGGCCCTCGACATCGTCGACTCGCACCCCGACCGCCTCGTCATCGACCTCACCTGCTCGGCCTCTGACGCCGACCACGCCGGCGAGATCGTCGACGCCATCGAGACGCTCGAGGGCGTGCGCGTGCACAAGGTCTCCGACCGAGTCTTCCTGCTCCACCTCGGCGGCAAGATCTCCGTCGAGAGCAAGGTCAACCTCCGCAACCGCCAGGACCTCGCGATGGCCTACACGCCGGGTGTCGGCCGCGTGAGCCAGGCGCTCTTCGAGCACCCTGAGGACGTGCCCCGGCTGACCATCAAGGGCAACTCGGTGGCCGTCGTCACCGACGGGTCCGCCGTTCTCGGCCTCGGCAACATCGGCCCGCAGGCGGCGCTGCCTGTCATGGAGGGCAAGGCCGCACTCTTCAAGCGGTTCGCCGACATCGACGCGTGGCCCATCTGCATCGACACGACCGACGTCGACGAGATCGTGCGCACCGTCGAGCTCATCGCCCCCGGCTTCGGCGGCATCAACCTCGAGGACATCGCGGCGCCGCGATGCTTCGAGATCGAGGCCAAGCTGCGCGAGCGCCTGTCGATCCCCGTCTTCCACGACGACCAGCACGGCACAGCCATCGTCGTGCTGGCGGCCCTCAAGAACGCGTTGCGGATCACCGACAAGAAGCTGCCCGACGCCAAGATCGTCGTCTCCGGCGGTGGTGCGGCCGGCTCGGCCATCGTCCAGCTGCTCATCGCGGCCGGCGCCACCGACGTCACCGTCTCCGACCGCATCGGCCTGCTCAACAAGGCCGACGACACCCTGACGCCCGCCTGGCGCTCGCTCGCCGAGAAGACCAACCCGCGCGGCCTCACCGGCACCCTGCGCGACGGCCTCCAGGGCGCCGACGTCTTCATCGGAGTCAGCGCACCGAACATCCTGCGCCCTGAGTGGATCGAGGAGATGGCCGACAAGCGCATCGTCTTCGCGCTCGCCAACCCCGACCCCGAGGTCGACATCTACGAGGCGACGCAGCGCGCCACGGTCGTCGCCTCCGGCCGCAGCGACTACCCGAACCAGATCAACAACGTCCTGGCGTTCCCCGGCGTCTTCCGTGGCCTGCTCGATGCGCGCGCGACCGACGTGACGACCGAGATGCTCATCAAGGCGGCCGACGCCATCGCGTCCGTCGTCACCGACGAGCAGCTCAACCCGAACTACATCATCCCGAGCGTCTTCCAGCCGGACATGAGCAAGACCGTCGCCAAGGCGATCGTGGACTGCGTGCCCAAGGCACCGGCGGCGAAGAACGTCGCGACCGGGGCGAGCTGAGGAGCCCGCTGACCGTATGACGAGCACGACCCCGCCCGGCCAACGCTTCGCCCTCGACGGACGTCGAGCCCGGGCGGTCTGGGTGGCGGCGATCGGCGTCTACGTCCTCGCCGTCTTCCACCGCACGTCGCTCGGCGTCGCCGGTCTGGAGGCGGCCGATCGGTTCGGCATCAGCAGCGCGCAGCTGTCGACCTTCACGATCGTCCAGCTCTTCGTCTACGCCGGCATGCAGCTGCCCGTCGGCGCGCTGCTCGACCGCTACGGCAGCAAGCGGCTGCTCGGCGTCGGCCTGACCCTCGTCACCGCGGCACAGTTCGGCTTCGCCTTCGTCGAGTCGTTCCCCGCCGCGCTCGTCTGCCGAGTGCTGCTCGGCATGGGCGACGCGATGGTGTTCATCTCGGTGCTGCGCCTCGTTGCCCTGTGGTTCTCGCCGCGGCGCACGCCGATGGTGACGCAGCTGACCGGGGTGGTCGGGCAGGTCGGCGCGCTGGCCGCCGCGGGCCCCCTCGCGGCCGCGCTCGACCGCTTCGGATGGACGCCGTCGTATGCCGTCGCCGCGTCCTTCGGCGTCGTCACCGGCGTCGCGCTCGTGCTCGTCGTGAGAGACAGCCCCTACGCCGACCACCACCGCGACGAGCTGCGGCTGCGAGCCATCGCCCGCACCCTGCGTGCCGCGTGGCTCGTGCCCGGCACGCGGCTCGGCCTGTGGACCCACTTCACGTCCCAGTTCGCGGCGAACATGTTCACGATGCTGTGGGGCTTCCCGTTCCTCGTCGCGGGGCAGGGGCTCTCGCCGGCCACGGCCAGCGTCATGCTCATGGTCATGGTCGTCACGACGGTCATCTCGAGCCCGGTCATCGGCACGCTGACGATGCGCTACCCGTTCTCGCGCAGCACGCTCGTGCTGTGGATCGTCGCCGCGGCCATCGTGGCCTGGACCGTCGTGCTGCTGTGGCCAGGTCGGGCGCCGTTGTGGCTGCTCGTCGCCCT
This sequence comes from Terrabacter sp. GCM10028922, assembly GCF_042666095.1. Classification (NCBI taxonomy): domain Bacteria; kingdom Bacillati; phylum Actinomycetota; class Actinomycetes; order Micrococcales; family Intrasporangiaceae; genus Terrabacter; species Terrabacter sp. GCM10028922. The sequence continues at coordinate 166,615 of NZ_JBHTFG010000009.1, forward strand.
CGTCGTGCTCATCGCGATCGGCGGTCCCGGCTCGATGATCGGCTTCGACCTCGCGCGCACCTTCAACCCGCCGACCCGCATCGGCAGCGCCTCGGGCATCGTCAACACCGGTGGCTTCATCGCGACGCTCACCGCGGTCGCGCTCGTCGGTGTCGTGCTCGACCGGGTCGCACCGGCCGGCCCGTCGACGTGGGACGTCGACGCCTTCCGGGCGGCGATGGCCGTGCAGTACCCGGTCTGGGCGCTCGGCCTCGTGCAGATGCTGCGCTACCGGCGCCGGGCACGCCGCGCGATGCTGGAGGCCGACCCAGAGGCGTATGCCGCGATGCAGGCCGGCAGGCCCGTCACCTTCCACTGACCGGCCCTCCCCGTCGAGAGGCCACCTTCCGCGGGGTGCCACCCGTCGAAAGGCCACCTTCCGCGGGGTCGTGACGGTCGAGAGGCCAGTGTCTGCTCCGGTTCCGGGTCTAGCCTTCTCCGGAGGAGGCGCTATGGCGACGTGGGCCGATGTGGACGAGCTGGCCGGACGGCTACCGGGCGCGGAGGCCGGGATCGCTCACGAGGGGTCGGCCGCCTGGTACGCCGGACGGCATACGTTCGCGCGGTTGAGGTTCGATGACGACGGTCGCGAGCTCGTGCAGGTGTGGACCGGCGAGATGGACACCGGTCAGGCGCTCGCCGACCGCAGCGAGACGTTCGTGCGGATCGACACCTTCCGCCACCGCGTCACGATGTGGGCACGCCTCGACCGTCTCGACCGGCGCGAGCTCGCGGAGCTGGTCCTCGACTCGTACGACATCCGCGGTGGCCGGCGACGTCGCGGCGACACCGGTCTCGCCGCACTGCTGAGCTGACCTGCCGAGCCCGGGGACCGTCGAGGGGCCAACGACTGTGCAGTCCCGGCGAGGCGTCGGCCCGGTGCAAAGTGCCCACTCGACCATCTGGGGGGTCGAGTGGGCACTTTGCACCCGTGGAGTCGCTGCGACGGCTTCGCGTCAGGCGCGGACGATCCCGTCGACGACGACCTCGAGCATCGGGCGCACGTCGAGGTCCGCGTGGCTCGTGTCGGCGACGCTCGCCACGCCGCTCACCAGGCGCATCACGTTGGCGGGGTCGACGCCGGGGCGCAGCTCGCCGCGGGCGTCGAGGTGCTCGATGACGCGCCGGTTGGCCTCGCCCATGACGCGGCACTTGCGGTACATCGGGGACGCGGGGTCGTCCATGGCGGCGCAGATCTTGCTCGCAGCGCCGCGGTGCAGGGTGATGTGGTCGATGAAGTGCTCGAACCAGCCGAGCAGCATCTCACGCGCAGGCTGCCCCGTCGCGATCGCGGCGTCGGCGTCGGCGGCCACCCGGTCGGTCCAGTCCTGCATGAGGGCGTCGACGAGCGCGGCGCGGGTGGGGAAGTGGCGGTAGAGCGTGCCCGGGCCGACGCCCGCGCGCTTGGCGATCTCGTCGAGGGAGCTGTCGGTGCCGCGCTCGGTGAAGACGATGCGGGCCGTCGCGAGGATCTTGTCGTAGTTGCGGCGGGCGTCGGCGCGCATCGGCCGCACCGGTTTCTCGCGAGTTTCCGACGGGTCTGCGGCTGCCGGATCCCCTTGGGCAGCAATGGATCCCGGCGACGGATCGAGCGTCACCTTGCCGATGTCGGCAGGCGTCACGAGAAACTCCCTTGCGAAAACGGAGGCTGTCTCCGTATTGTAGGTCAGGCAGAACCGGAGTGGTTCTCCGCTAATCCTAGCGCCGACCGTCGCCACAGAGGAGTCAGGCAGCCATGAACACCACGATCCAGCCCACGCGACAGGCCCTGCGCCTGCACCGTTCGCACCTCGCGACGACCCACCGCGCACCGCTCGTCAACCGCGCCTCGAGCGCCGGTCGCGGCCGCGCCACGGCCTTCACGCCGATGGCACGCGACCCGTTCACCCGCGAGACGTCCCACCCGTCCCAGACCTACGAATCCTGAGGCCCAGATGTCGACCAGCACCACCACGCCCACACCACCAGCCACCGCACCACCAGCCACCGCATCAGCCACCGGGCCCACCGCCGGGTCACCCGGCGCACCCACGCAGGACCGCGCTGCCCGACGCGCAGGCATCGGTGTCGGCATCGTCCTCGTGGCCCAGCTCATGCTCGTGCTGGACGCGACCGTCGTGAACGTCGCGCTCCCACACATCCAGACCGACCTCGGGTTCTCGCCCGCCGGGCTGTCGTGGGTCCTCAACGCATACACCCTCGCCTTCGGCGGCCTGCTGCTCCTCGGCGGCCGCCTCGGTGACGTCCTCGGACGGCTCCGGAGCTTCGAGATCGGTCTCGGCGTCTTCACCGTTGCGAGCCTGCTCGGTGGCCTCGCGACGTCACCGGGCTGGCTCGTCGCCGCCCGTACGCTCCAGGGCGTCGGCGCCGCGCTCGCCGCCCCCGGCGTGCTCGCCCTCGTCACGACCAGCGCACCCAACGAGGCAGCCCGCAACCGCGGTCTGGCTCTCTTCACCGCCGTGTCCTCGGCCGGCGCGTCCATCGGGCTGCTTCTCGGCGGCGTCCTCACCGACTTCGTCAGCTGGCACTGGACACTCTTCGTCAACGTGCCGATCGGTGCGGTCGTGCTCGTTCTGGCCCGCCGCTTCGTCGCCGAGACGCCCCGGGTGCGCGGTGGCTTCGACGTCGTCGGCGCCGTCACCGCGACGCTCGGGTCGGTCGCGATCGTCCACGGCTTCATCAGCGCCGCGGAGCGCGGCTGGTCCGCGCCCCTGACGCTCGCCTCGTTCGCGGCCGGGGCCCTGCTCCTCGCGGCGTTCGTACGCACCGAGAGCCGGGTCGCGTCGCCGCTCCTGCCGCTGGGTCTGGTCCGGGACCGGTCACGTGCCGGAGCGCTCGTCCTCATGGCGCTCGTCGTCGGCGCCCAGTTCTCGACGTTCTTCCTCGTCACGCAGTACCTGCAGCTCGTCCTCGGCTTCAGCCCCGTCGCAACGGGTGCCGCGTTCCTCCCGCTGAGCCTCGCGATCTTCGCGACCTCGCGGGTCAGCGCGCGCCTCGTCGCCAAGGTGGGCCCGCGGCCCCTCATGCTCGTCGGCACGCTCGGGCTCACTGCGAGCTTCGTGTGGCTGAGCGGCATCTCGACGACGAGCACGTATGCCGCGCATCTCCTCGGCGCGCTGGTGCTGAACGGCGTCTCGGCGGCGCTCGTCTTCATGCCGGTCACCGTCGTCGTGCTCGGCGGTGTCGAGCGGGCCCAGGCGGGCACGGTCTCGGGGCTGCTGCAGACAGCGCAGCAGCTCGGGGGCGCCGTTGGCCTCGCCGCCATCGTCAGCGTCTACGCCTCGCAGGCCGTGCCGGGCCAGTTCGTGCCGGGGGTCGAGCCGGCCTTCTTCACGTCGGCGACCTTCACGCTCGTCGCGCTCGGAGTGGCGGCGCTCGTGCTGCGACCGCGTCGCCGGCCCCGGCCTGAGGCCGAGGCGGTCGCCGTGGCCTCCGCAGACACGGCCGAGGTCGGCTGAGCCCGGGAGTCTTCTCCGTTCGATGTGTCAGCGCGGCCCAGAGCGCGCGCTGATACATCGAACCAGGGGTGGTGGGAGTGGGGTCAGGCCGCGGTCGCGACCGACACGCCCACCGCGACGAGGGCAACCGCGCTGACGCCCTCGGCGACCCGGCGGGCCCGCGGCCGCGTCAGCACACCACGTCCCCGATGTGCGAGCAGCACCCCGACGACGTTCCAGGCGCCGGCGACGAGGGTCCACAGGGTGCCCAGCGCGATGGTGGTCATCGCCGCGGCCGAGCCGGGTGCGACGAACTGTGGCAGCACGGACACGGCAGTCACGGGGCAGCGAGGGTTGGCCAGCGAGGTGACCGCCGCCGAGCGAAAGCTCGTGCGGCGCACGTCGGCCTCGTCCGGGCCAGCGGCTCCCCCGACCGTCGTGGCCACCGGGCATGCCTGTCGCGCAAGGGTTCTCGGCTGGCGAACGACGAGCAAGCCGGTCCGGAGCCCGCTCGCGACGAGGAGTCCCGCTCCCGCGACCTGGAGCCAGGCGAAGGCCTGAGGATGGTCCACCGCCACCGCGCCGAGGCCCAGCGCGACGGCGGCGGACCACGCGAGGATCCCGATGCTCGTGCCGCCGATGGCCGCGAACCCGCCCACGCGCCCATGGGCCACGGTCTCCCGGAGCACGACGAGGTTGTTGACGCCCGGCACGAGGACGAGGGTGACGGCGACGGGGAGGAAGGCGAGGAGGGCGGCTGCTGTGGTCACGCCGTCAAGTCTTCGCCTCCGGGGGACATCAGTGAAGTCACATCGGAATGCACCGGCATTAAGATCAGTGAATGCGGATCGAGCCCGAGCAGCTGCGCATGTTGGCCCTCGTCGCGGCCCATGGGTCGCTAGCCGGAGCCGCCGCAGAGCTGGGCCTGACGCCGGCGGCCGTGACGGGCCAGGTCGCCCGAGCCGAACGCCAGTGGGGCGTGCCGCTCGTCGTCCGCAGCTCCCGCGGCGCCCGGCTGACCGACGCGGGGGAGTCGCTCGCCGCCCACGGTCGCGAGATCGACGCGGTGTGCGAGCTGGCGGAGTCCGCGATGTCGGGCACGCTCACGCGCACGTCCCGCCGCCTGCGCATCGGCACGTTCATGTCAGCGGCGCTGCGTGTGCTCCCCGAGGCGGTCACCGCCCTGCGCCACCGCCACCCGGACAGCGACCTGTCGATCGTCGAGGGGACGAGCCCGGGTCTGCGCGAGCGGGTCGCCGCCGGTGAGGTCGACGTCGCGGTCGTCGGCACCTACGGCGAGGACCCGCCGCTGCCCTCCTGGCTCATCGCGACCCGCCTGTTCCGCGACCCGCTCGTGCTGTGCCTCCCGAGCGACCACCGGCTCGCCGCCACACCCCCGACCCGACGCATCCGGATGAGCCAGCTGCGCACCGACCGGTGGATCGCGATCCTCGCCGGCGAGGCCGCGAGGGCCCAGTTCGACGCAGCCGCGGCCTCGGCCGGCATCGAGCCGACGATCCAGTTCGAGACCCAGTCCTACGACGTCGCGCAGGCCCTCGTCGCGACGGGTCTCGGCGTCGCCGTCATCTCGCAGATGGCCGCGCGCGCCATGCCCGGCACGACCCACCGTGAGCTCGAGCGTCCGCGCCTGCACCGCCAGCTGTGGGCGGTGCATGCGCGCGACACCCGTCTGACGCCGCTCGTCGACGAGTTCGTCGAGCTCGTCGGGCAGGTCTGCGCCGAGCTCACCGACCGCTGGACCGAGGCCCCGCTGGGCGCTGTCATCGCCGCGCAGTCGTGACGGCGGGACAGCCCTTGCTCAGCCCTCAGTGACCCTGGGGCATCGCCCAACGAGCGGTCGAGACGCCCTGCTCCTTGGCACGCTCGAGGGCCTCGCCGATTATCTTCTCGGCGGCCTCGCGGTTGCCCCAGTCGGACGCCTCGACGAACTTGCCGGGCTCGAGGTCCTTGTAGCGCTCGAAGAAGTGCTGGATCTCCTTGAGCGTGAACTCGCTGACGTCGCCGATGTCATGGATGTGTGCCGTGCGCGGGTCGACCGGGACGCAGAGCACCTTGTCGTCACCGCCCGCGTCGTCGACCATGTGGAAGATGCCGATCGGACGGGCCTCGACGACGACACCGGGGAACAGCGGCTCGGGAAGCAGCACGAGCGCGTCCAGCGGGTCGCCGTCCTCGCCGAGGGAGTCCTCGATGTAGCCGTAGTCGGCCGGGTAGGCCATCGGCGTGAAGAGGTAGCGGTCGAGCCGGATGCGACCGGTCTCGTGGTCGATCTCGTACTTGTTGCGCTGTCCGCGCGGGATCTCGATGGTGACGTCGAACTCCACGTCTTTCCCTTCGCAAGGTCTTCGGGCGCCCACCGAGGTGGACCCTGGGGTGCGGCCGCGCCGGTCGGCGGCTGACAGAATCGTCCGCGACAGTGTGGCAGCAAGGGTGGTCCTTGCGCGAAACAGTGACTGGTGACGGACGGGGGTGACGCACGATGGTGCGTTCGGCGTGGAGGCCCCGGCCCCGGTTCACCTACGGCATGGCGGTCCTGTGGTCGGTCGTCGCGGTGCTGCTCGGGTATGCCGTCCTCGACGTCGCCGACGCCGCTCCCGGTGCGCTGACGGTGCGTCCGCTCCCGCCGCCCCCGCCGACGGAGACGGTGGCGACGCGGACCTTGCCCGAGGTGCCGCAGCCCAGTCGGTCGACCTCCGTCGGTATGCCGTTGCCCACCCTGGCCGGTGAGACCGCCGCTCCGTCGACTGCCGGTGTCGAGGAGGCTCTCGCCGGGGTCCGGGCGGCCGGGGCACTGAGCGACTCGGCGCTCGTCGTGCGTGACGGCCAGACCGGGCAGGTCCTCCTCGACCAGCGCGGCGACGAGCTGCGCGTCCCGGCCTCGACGACCAAGCTGCTCTCCGCCGCCGCCATCGGCCAGGTCTTCGCGCCGGACGAGACCTTGCACACCGTCGTGCGCCAGGGTGACCGGCCCGACGAGATCGTCCTCGTCGCGGGTGGCGACTCGCTGATCAACCCCGGCAAGGGCGACCCCGAGGCCGTCGCCGGCCGAGCCGGGCTGCGCGACCTGGCCGACCAGGTCGAGGCGGCCCTCGAGGACCAGGGTGTCGACTCCGTCCGTCTCTACGTCGACGAGACGTACGCCGACGGCCCGACGACGGCGCCCACCTGGAGCCCGACGTTCCGCAGCTCCGGAATCACCGGCGCGGTCGCCATGCTCGGACTCTCGAGCCAGCGGGCGAAGGGCGGCTCGCCCGGACCCGCCGACCCCGTGGCCGCGGTGCGCAGCCTCTTCGCGCGCCAGCTCGAGGCCCGCGGCATCGACGTGCGCGTGGCTCCTCGGGGCGACGCGCCGGGCGTCCCGGGCTCACCCCTCCCGGGACCCTCGACATCGGGGACACCGTCGACGACGGCGCAGAGCTCCGCGACTCCCTCGACCTCCACGTCGCCCGGCACGACGTCGCCGGCGTCGTCAGTCCCCGCGAGCGGACCGGGCTCGGTCCTCGGCAGCATCGAGTCCGCGCCCGTCCGCGAGCAGCTCGCCCTCGCGCTCACCGACAGCGACAACGCGCTGACCGAGATCCTCGCCCGCCAGGCGGCCTACCGCTCGGGAGCCGGCACGGAGTTCGCCCAGGTCGGCGCGTGGGTCGTCGACAGCGTCGGCACGCTGGGCCTCGACGTCGCCGGCGTCCGGCTCTCCGATGCCAGCGGCCTCTCCCGGCAGAACCGCGTGCGGGCCTCGCTGCTCGCCGACGTGCTCGTGCTCGGCTACGACGGCACGCACCCGGTGCTGAGGCGCGCCCTCGACGGGCTGCCGATCGGCGGACTCACGGGCACCCTGGAGAACCGGTTCACGGGCGAGGACCACGACGCCGCAGGCCGGGCCCGCGCCAAGACGGGGACCCTAACCGGCGCCAACGCCCTCGCGGGAAGCGTGGTCGACGACGACGGCCGGCTCCTCGTCTTCGCGGGTATGGTCGCCGGTGTGGGAACCAACGACGCTCGTGCGGCGTTGGACCGTTTCGTAGCGACGCTCGCCTCGTGCGGGTGCCGCTGACGGGCCGGTGGGCCGTTCGGGGCGTGGGTCGCGACCGTGGTCGTGGCTCCTCCGCGTGGCCGGCTGGTCCTCCCAGACACCTCGAGCGACGCCGACACGGCACCGAAAGGGCTGGCATGACCGACACCACCCTCCCGCCCCCTGTGGACGCAGGTCGTCCCGACCGTGAGGGAGGTGCGCCGGCAGCCCAGGTCGACTACGAGTTCGCGAAGCGGACGGGCCGCGCGATCGTCAACCCCGGCCCGCAGGTCTCGAGTGAGGAGGCGGCGGCCATCGTCGCCGACCTGCGCGAGGCCGCGGCCTCCGCCGTCGCGCCCGTCGCGGAGACGAGCGAGCTGTCCGCGCCCGACGACGCCCCCGCGCCGCTCGTCGTCGACCGCGGGGGCTGGATCGACGCCAACGTCGACTCGTTCCGGGCGCTGCTCGACCCCGTCGTCGACAAGCTGAACTCGACGAAGAAGTCGCCGCCCAACCCCACGGCCGCGGCGATCGGCGGCAAGGTCACCGGCGCCGAGATGGGCGGCCTGCTGGCGTTCCTGTCGAGCAAGGTCCTCGGCCAGTACGACCTGGCTCCCGGAGGCACGCCCCGGCTGCTGCTCGTCGCGCCCAACATCGTCGCCACGGAGCGTCGCCTCGAGGTCGACCCGACCGACTTCCGTCGCTGGGTCGCGATGCACGAGGAGACCCACCGCGTGCAGTTCACGGCGGTGCCGTGGCTGCGCGACCACATGGTCACGCGCACGCAGGCGCTGGCCGTCGACCTCGCACCGACGCCAGAGGACCTCGGGCGGCGCTTCGAGCAGCTGGCCCGCAACCTGCCCGATGTGCTCGGTTCCGGCGAGGGCCTCGGGCAGCTCTTCGCGACACCCGAGCAGCGGGCCCGCATCGCCGAGCTGACCGCGGTCATGTCGCTCCTCGAGGGCCACGCCGACGTCGTCATGGACGCGGTCGGTCCCCGGGTGATCCCGAGCGTCGACGAGATCCGCCGCAAGTTCGACGAGCGCCGCAACAGCGCCGTCGGCATCGACCGGCTGCTGCGCAAGCTGCTCGGCCTCGAGGCCAAGCTGCGCCAGTACCGCGACGGTGCCGTGTTCGTCCGGGCCGTGCAGGACCAGGTGGGCCGCGACGGCTTCAACGCCGTGTGGACCTCGCCCGACACGCTCCCTCGGGCCAACGAGATCCTCGAACCGGACGCCTGGGTGCGTCGGGTCCACGGCTGAGCCATGCGAGGTCCCTCAGAGATGCCAGGTCCCGATCCGGCCGTCGCGGCCACGCGCCTCGCCGTGCGCGAGCACCTGTCCGACGTGCCTGAGGGTGGCGTCGTGCTCGTCGCCTGCTCGGGCGGTCCAGACTCCGTCGCCCTCGCTGCTGCGCTGGCCTTCGAGGCCCCTCGTGCGGGCATCCGGGCCGGGGCGGTCGTCGTCGACCACGGCCTGCAGGAGCGGTCGGCGCAGGTCGCCGAGCAGGCCGCCGACCTGTGCCGCGACATGGGGCTGGTGCCCGTCGAGGTCGTCCGGGCCGACGTGCGCACGACGGGGGCAGGTCTCGAGGCGGACGCCCGCTCGGCCCGTTACGCGGCCATCGAGGGAGTGGCCGACCGTCTGGGGGCGACCATGGTGTTCATCGGCCACACTCGCGACGACCAGGCCGAGCAGGTGCTGCTCGGCCTCGCCCGCGGCTCGGGCGCCCGGTCCCTCAGCGGTATGCCGGTGCGCCGCGACCGCTTCGTGCGTCCCCTCCTCGCCCTGCCGCGCGCCACGACTCTCGCGGCCTGTGCGGCATACGGCATCGACCCGTGGGACGACCCCCACAACAGCGACGAGTCCTTCCGCAGGGTGCGGGCGCGCCGCCTGCTCGCGACGCTCGAGGCCGACCTCGGACCCGGCTTCGGGGCCGCGCTCGCGCGCAGCGCCGACCTGCTGCGTGAGGACGCCGACTACCTCGAGAGCCTCGCCATCAAGGCCCGGGCCGAGCTGCCGGCCGGCCCCGACGGCGACGGCGTCGACCTCGAGGCGCTCGGCGCGCTGCCCCGCGCGATCCGCACCCGCGTCTGGCGGCTGCTCGCGGCCGAGGCCGGGGCGCCGCTCGCCGACGTGAGCGCGGCGCACGTCGAGTCGCTCGACGCGCTGCTCACGTCGTGGCACGGGCAGGGACCGCTCCACGTACCGGGCGGCATCGCCGTCGCCCGGGTCGGCGGGGTGATCCGTTTCAGCCCGCTGCGCGAGGACGCCATCGCCTGACCCGGGACCAGACGTCCCGAGGGGTCGCGCTGCCGGGCAGCGACAGCCCTCCACGGTCCGCCACCCGGACGGGTGCGGTTGAATGGACCCCGCCTGCACGACCCCGCACGCACGACCCCGCCCGCACCACCCCGCACGCACCACATCGAGGAGCCTTCGTGGACCACGAGGACATGGGAGACGACCTGGCGCAGGTCCTGCTCACCGAGGACCAGATCCAGACGCGGCTCTCCGAGCTCGCGGCCGACATCTGGAAGGACTACGCGGACAAGGACTTCCTGCTCGTCGGGGTCCTCAAGGGAGCCGTCGTCGTCATGGCCGACCTGATGCGCGCCCTGCCCGGCACCGCGCCGATGGACTGGATGGCGGTCTCGTCCTACGGCTCGGGCACGAAGTCGTCGGGAGTCGTTCGCATCCTCAAGGACCTCGACACCGACATCAGCGGCCGCCACGTCCTGATCATCGAGGACATCATCGACTCGGGCCTGACGCTGTCGTGGATCAAGTCGAACCTCGAGTCGCGCAGGCCGGCCTCGGTCGAGATCTGCACGCTGCTCCGCAAGCCCGAGGTCGTCAAGGTCGACATCCCCGTCAAGTACGTCGGCTTCGACATCCCCAACGAGTTCGTCGTCGGCTACGGCCTCGACTACGCCGAGAAGTACCGCAACCTGCGCTGCGTCGGCACCCTCGCGCCGCACGTCTACGCGTGAGCCGTCGGCGCGCCCCATGACCTTCTCGATCGTCGCGCGCCAGGGCGAGGCGTACGGCGTCGCCGTGGCCAGCAAGTTCCTCGCCGTCGGCGCGGTCGTGCCGGCCGCGCGAACGGGTGTGGGCGCGGTCGCGACCCAGTCCTACGCCCGCGTGGCCTACCTCGAGGAGCTCCTCGGCCGGCTCGGGACGGGGGAGGCGGCAGGGGAGGCCCTGGCCGCGGCCATGGCGCTCGACGGGGGTCGCGAGACCCGGCAGGTCGGGGTCGTCGGTGTCGGCAGCGCTGCGACCTTCACCGGCTCGGAGTGCAACGGCTGGGCGGGTGGCGTCGCGCGCGACGACGGCGACACGGCATACGCGATCCAGGGCAACATCCTCATCGGGCCCGAGGTGGTCGAGGCCATGGAGCGCGCCTGGCACGACGCGTCCGGTGAGCCCCTGGCCCGGCGCCTGCTGGCGGCCCTCGTGGCCGGCGATGCCGCGGGCGGTGACTCGCGTGGGCGCCAGAGCGCCGCGGTGTATGCCGTCGAGCCGGGTTCCGGGTACGACGCGTGCGGCGTGCTCGCCGACCTGCGCGTCGACGACCATCCCGACCCGGTCTCCGAGCTCACGCGCCTGCTCGCGGAGTGGGAGATGTACTTCGGCAGGCCCGAGGACGTCCAGCCGCTGGTGGGCGCGCTGGCCGACGAGGTGCGCCGGCGCCTGGCCGCCGCCGGCTACGCGGACGACGACGTGGCCAAGGCCCTCGCCGACTGGGCCGGCAACGCCAACTACGAGGCCCGGCTCAGCCCCGACGGCATCGACCGGCGCGTCCTCGAGGTCCTGCGCGCAGCCACGACCACCACCTGAACGACGCCTCCAACCGGGCGCCCCCGCGGCAGCCAGGGCCGGGCAGCGGTCACAGCTTGCCCGCGAGGCGGAGGAGGTACTCGCGACGGTGGAGGGGGTCGAGGTCGGTGCGTGGACGCGCCGGGCGCGGGCCGGACACCGGCCGGTAGCCGTCGAACGTGCACACGAGGTCGCCGAGTCCGCTCGTCAGGCCCGGCACCCGCTGCTGGAGCTCGTGCAGGCTCTCGGCGGGCACCTCGCCCCGCACCCGGGTCACCGGCCCGAGCACCTCCGTCTCGCGGGGCGTCGCCCGGACGTGACCGAGCATCGCGAGCGCGGCGCCGAGCACGTCACTGGGCACCTCGAGGTCGAACCGGTGCACCGGCTCCTCGACCACCGTGCCCGCGAGGCGAAGCGCCTCCATGAGCACGAGCCGCGTGAGGTTGCGGAAGTCGCCCGCCGTGCTCGACATCGACTTGTCGAACTTCTGGTGCATGTGGCTCTGCCGCGGCCAGTAGCCCGAGTGCGTCATCGTCACGACGCAGTCCGTGACCGGCCACCCGTCCAGTCCCTGGCCGAGCGTTGCCCGGACGGTGTCCTCCACCGCCGTGAAGAAGGCCGGCGGCATCGAGCCAAGCTCCACCTCGAGCGCGAAGCGGACCCCGGTGCCCGCCGGCGCTGCGTCCACGCGCAGGCCCACGGTGGCGTTGAACGGGTTCGGGGCGACGCCGATGAGCTCGAACGCCACACCCGAGCCGGTGACGCGTTCGCGGCAGATGACCGTCGTCGTGCTGAACGTGGCCGCGACGCCGTGCTCCGCCTCGAGCGTCGCGCCGACGACCTCCTTCTGCACCTCTCCGTAGAGCGAGACGTGCGTCTCGCCGCGGACCTCGTCGTGGCGCAGGTCGATGAGCGGGTCCTGCTCGGCGAGCCGGGTGAGGGCTGCCTGCAACCGCACCCGGTCGGCGGGGTCGCGCGGCTCGACGACCGTCTCGAGCGTCGGCGGCGAGAACTCGTGCACGAGCGGTCGCGCGAGCCGCACGTCGCCGATCATGTCGCCGATGCGGGCCCGCTCGAGCCCGACCACGCGGGCGATGCGGCCGGCCGGGACGCAGGAGACTCGGCTGACCTCGCCGTACGCGTGCACGGCCAGGGCAGTGACCCGCTCCTCGCGGCTCACGGTGTCCTCGAATGCCGTCTCCGCACCTTCCGCTGGTGCCGTGGCCTCGAGGGCACGGCCGTCGTGGACGACCACCCGGTCCCGCACCGAGAGGGCCCCGGACGTGACGTTGACGAGGGAGACCTTCTCTCCGGCCGGGCCACGCTGCACGGCGAAGACGGTGCCGGCCAAGGGCGCGTCCTGGTCGGGCCGGATGCTCGGAAGCAACGTGGGCAGGGCATGCGCGAGGTCCGCGACACCGGCGCCGGTCATCGCAGAGCCGAGCAGGACGGGGCACGCGAGACCTCGTCGCGTCTGGGCGGCGAGGACCCGGCGCAGTCGGTGCCCGTCGACTCGCCCCGGCCGGTCGAGCCAGTCCTCGAGCAGCCGGTCGTCGGACCGGCTCAGGGCCTCGACGACGCGCTCCCGGGCGGCCGCACGTGCATCGGCGTCCGCCTCGACGACACCCCGGCCGAGACCGAGGGCCTCGAGCCCGTCGGGCACGACCGTGACCGGGCGTGATCCCTCGTCGATGCCGCGCGCGAGGGGAACGGGCACCACGCCGAGACGCTCGACGACCTGGCGCAGCACCCGCTCGGTGCACGCGCCCGCGCGATCCAGCTTGTTGACGAACAGCAGGGTCGGGATGCGCAGGCCTCGCAGCGCCCGGAAGAGGACACGGGTCTGCGCCTGCACGCCCTCGACGGCCGAGACGACGAGCACGGCGCCGTCGAGGACGGCGAGCGTGCGCTCCACCTCCGCGATGAAGTCCGAGTGGCCGGGGGTGTCCACGAGGTTGACGGTGAGCGGCCTGCCGGGGTCGACCGTCGCGAGCTCGAACGACACGACGGCCGCCTTGATCGTGATGCCGCGGGCGCGCTCGAGCGCGAGGGTGTCGGTCTGCGTGCTGCCGTCGTCGACGCTGCCGAGCTCGGTGATGACGCCGGCGTGCAGCAGCAGGCGCTCGGTCAGGCTCGTCTTGCCGGCGTCAACGTGGGCGAGGATCCCGAGGTTGGTGGTGCGCGGGCGCACCGGTGAGGTGGGTGGGGTGTGCAACGTGCTCCATGTCCTGTGCGTAGGTGTGGGTGACCTGCTCGGGTGACATGAAGCTGCGGCGCATCCCGCTCTCCTCTCTCGTCTGGGCATCTGCCTGGGCGGCGGTGTCGACCTGGTGGCCGTCGGCTCCAGTGCAGCAAGGCACGGGGCAGCCCGGCAACCGGTTATCGGGCGCGCGGGCTCGCCGGACGGCATGCGCACGGTGTGCCCGGTGCGTGGAACGGGCCGCAGGCTGGTTGGTCACGAGCGCCGGGCATGCGGAACACTGGTAGTTCGCCGGACGTTGTGCCGGTGGACAAACTCACCGGACGAGCAGGAGGACCGGGGCCGTTCAGCCCCGCACGTACATGGACGCTAAGCGGATTCTGCGCACACCACTGCTGTGGATCTTGGTCCTCATCAGCGCGCTCGTGTTCGGCATGATGTTCTCCGAGTCCGGCCCGCCGCGGATCGACACCTCGGCCGCGATGAAGCAGATCGCCGACGGCAACGTCGAGTCGGCCAAGCTGCTCAACAACGAGCGCATGGAGCTGACCCTCAAGACGCCCTACACCTCGCCCGACGGCACGGTGAAGGACGCCAAGTCGGTCTACGCCTTCTACGTCGAGGCGCGTGGCGACCAGGTCGTCAAGGCCCTCAACGACAAGCCCCCGGCCAAGGGCGTCAACGACCAGATCGACGAGCCCAGCTGGTTCGGCTCGCTCCTGTTCTCGATCCTGCCGATCATCATCATCCTCGCGCTCTTCTGGTTCCTCATGGGCCAGATGCAGGGCGGCGGCAACCGCGTCATGCAGTTCGGCAAGTCGCGGGCCAAGCTCGCCACGAAGGACACCCCCAAGGTCACCTTCTCCGACGTCGCGGGCTGCGACGAGGCCATCGAGGAGCTCCAGGAGATCAAGGAGTTCCTCCAGGAGCCGGCCAAGTTCCTCGCCGTCGGCGCCAAGATCCCCAAGGGCGTCCTGCTCTACGGCCAGCCCGGCACCGGCAAGACGCTCCTGGCCCGCGCCGTCGCGGGCGAGGCCGGCGTGCCGTTCTACTCGATCTCCGGCTCCGACTTCGTCGAGATGTTCGTCGGTGTCGGCGCGAGCCGCGTCCGTGACCTCTTCGAGCAGGCCAAGGCCAACGCGCCGGCCATCGTCTTCGTCGACGAGATCGATGCCGTCGGCCGCCACCGTGGCGCCGGCCTCGGCGGCGGTCACGACGAGCGCGAGCAGACCCTCAACCAGCTGCTCGTCGAGATGGACGGCTTCGACGTCAAGACCAACGTCATCCTCATCGCGGCCACCAACCGGCCCGACATCCTCGACCCGGCCCTGCTGCGTCCCGGCCGTTTCGACCGCCAGATCGCGGTCGATGCCCCCGACATGATCGGCCGCCACCGCATCCTCGAGGTGCACGGCCAGGGCAAGCCGATGGCAACCGACGTCGACCTGCTCGCCGTCGCCCGCCGCACACCCGGTTTCACCGGCGCCGACCTCGCCAACGTCCTCAACGAGGCGGCCCTGCTGACCGCCCGCACGGACAAGAAGATCATCGACAACAAGGCGCTCGACGAGGCCATCGACCGCGTCGTCGCCGGCCCCCAGAAGCGCTCGCGCATCATGTCGGCCAAGGAGCGCAAGATCACCGCGTACCACGAGGGTGGCCACGCCCTCGTCGCCGCGTCGCTCAACCACACCGACCCGGTGACGAAGGTGACGATCCTGCCGCGCGGTCGGGCCCTTGGCTACACGATGGTGATGCCGGTCGACGACAAGTACTCCACGACCCGCAACGAGATCCTCGACCAGCTGTCGTACGCGCTCGGCGGGCGCGTCGCCGAGGAGATCGTCTTCCACGAGCCGACGACGGGCGCGAGCAACGACATCGAGAAGGCCACCGGCATGGCCCGCAAGATGGTGACCGAGTTCGGCATGTCCGAGCGCATCGGCGCCATCAAGCTCGGCCAGTCCAACGGCGAGGTCTTCCTGGGCCGCGACATGGGTCACCAGCGCGACTACTCCGAGGAGGTCGCGAGCATCGTCGACGAGGAGGTGCGCAACCTCATCGAGGCCGCTCACGACGAGGCCTATGCCGCGATCAACCAGAACCGCGACATCCTCGACCACCTCGTTCTCGAGCTGCTCGAGAAGGAGACGCTCAACCAGCACGAGCTCGCCGAGATCTTCCAGCACGTCGCCAAGACGCCGGTGCGTCCGACGTGGCTCTCGTCGCAGGCGCGCGTGCCGGGCGACCGCCCGCCCGTCCTGACGCCCGCCGAGATCGCGGCCGGCCAGAACGGCGCGAGCGGCCAGCACGGTCACCTGCCGCCGCCGGCCCCGGCCGACAAGGAGATCGAGGAGAAGATCGACGAGGCCGCGTCGGTCGGCGCCCACCCGCTCGCCGAGGAGCACCCGCCGGAGGAGATCATCGAGGTGCCCGACGACCGCCCGGTCACGCCCGGCGAGAAGAGCTGACCTGTGGCGATCGACCAGCCGCGCGCGGAGGCGGCCGTTCGTGAGCTGCTGCTCGCGATCGGCGAGGACCCCGACCGGGAGGGGCTCAAGGACACTCCAGCCCGGGTTGCGCGCTCCTACACCGAGATCTTCGCCGGCCTCGAGATGACCGCCCAGGATGTGCTGCGCACGACCTTCTCGATCGACCACGAGGAGCTCGTCATCGTCCGCGACATCGAGCTCTACAGCACGTGCGAGCACCACCTGGTGCCGTTCCACGGGGTGGCGCACGTCGGCTACATCCCCGACAAGCACGGCCGGGTGACCGGGCTGTCCAAGCTGGCTCGGCTCGTCGAGGTGTACGCGCGGCGCCCGCAGGTGCAGGAGCGCCTCACGTCCCAGATCGCCGACGCGCTCGTCGAGCACCTCTCGGTGCGCGGCGTCATCGTCGTCGTCCAGGCCGAGCACCTGTGCATGTCGATGCGCGGCATCCGCAAGCCGGGCGCCTCGACGATCACGTCGGCCGTGCGCGGCCAGCTGCGCGACCCGGCCACTCGAGCAGAGGCCATGGCGCTCATGCTCGAGGGCAACAAGTGACCCCGGACGAGCCGACCGCGACGCGACCCGCGACACGACCCGCGACAGAATGGCGCCCATGACCGCGCCCGCCCCGCGAGACCGCACCGCACTCGACGCGCCGACCCTCCTGGGAGTGCGCGAACGCACGCTCGTCATGGGCGTCGTCAACGTCACGCCCGACTCGTTCTCCGACGGCGGCGAGTGGTTCGAGCAGGACGCCGCGATCGCCCACGGTCGTGAGGTGCTCGCGGCCGGCGCCGACATCGTCGACGTCGGTGGCGAGTCGACCCGACCGGGCGCCGCACGGCCCTCGGTCGAGGAGGAGCTGCGCCGGGTCGTCCCCGTCGTCTCGGCGCTCGTGGGTGACGGGGCCGTCGTGTCCATCGACACGATGCGGGTCGAGGTCGCACGCGCGGCCGTCGACGCCGGAGCCGCCATGGTCAACGACGTCTCCGGGGGCCAGGCCGACCCGGACATGGTGCCGTGGGTGGCCGCCAACCGCCTGCCCTACATCGCCATGCACTGGCGCGGGCACAGCACCGACATGCAGTCGCGCGCCGTCTATGACGACGTCGTCGAGGACGTGTGCCGTGAGCTCGCGTCGCGTCGTGACGATCTCGTGCGTGCCGGCATCGACGAGGACCTCCTCGTGCTCGACCCGGGTCTCGGGTTCGCGAAGAACGCCGACCACAACTGGGCGCTCATGGCTGCGCTCCCCGTCCTGCACGACCTCGGCCACCCGATCCTGCTGGGTGCCTCGCGCAAGACCTTCCTCGGGCGGCTGGGCCGTGACGAGGGTGCCGCGCCGCGCCCGGCGTCAGAGCGTGACGTCGAGACGGCCGCCACGTCCGTCATGGCGGCGATGGCGGGCCTGTGGTGCGTGCGCGTGCACGACGTCGCCTCGACGGTGCGGGTCCTCTCGGTCGTGCAGGCCGCCCTCGACCACGCCCCCGCCGACGAGCCGGAGGGCCTCGACCGATGACCGACCGCATCGTGCTGCAGGGCGTCTCGGCCCGTGGCACCCATGGCGTGCTGGACTTCGAGAAGCGTGACGGGCAGACCTTCGTCGTCGACGTGACGATGGTGTGCGACCTCCAGCGCGCCGGACGCACCGACGACCTCGCCGCGACCGTCAACTACGCCGAGGTCGCCGACGACGTCGTCGCCCGCATCGCCGGCCCGTCGTTCGACCTCATCGAACGGCTCGCCGAGGTCATCGCCGACGACGTCCTGCGCCACGACCTCGTCGAGTCGGTCGAGGTCGTCGTACACAAGCCCGAGGCGCCCGTCGGACACCCGTTCACCGACGTGCAGGTTCGCGTCGAGCGCACCAACGCGGCCCACGTCGTCGTCGCACTCGGCTCCAACCTCGGCGACCGCGGGCAGACTCTCGCCGCTGCAGTCCAGGCCCTGCGCGACCTGCCGGGTCTCACCGTTGCGTCGGTCTCGTCGATCGTCGAGACCGACCCGGTCGGCGGGCCCGAGCAGCCGCCCTACCTCAACGCCGTCGCCGTGGGACGAGCGACGACCGAGCCGGAGGCGCTCCTCGCCGCCCTGCACCGCATCGAGGCCCAGCATGGCCGCACACGCGAAGTGCATTGGGGCGCAAGGACGCTCGATCTCGACCTCATCCAGTACGGTACGCCCGGGAGTCCCCGCGAGGTCGTCAGCGACGACCCAGAGCTGACGCTCCCGCACCCGCGCGCCCACGAGCGGGCCTTCGTCCTCGTGCCGTGGGCCGACGCCGACCCGAAGGCCACGCTGCGCGTGGGAGCCGGGGGCGGCGGCATACGACCGGTGGCAGACCTTGTGGCCGAACTCGACCGATCGGGCGTGCGCCCCGGTCCCCGATGGGAGCACCCGTGAGACCACACACCGGCATCCGCGTCACGACCCTCGTGCTCGCGGGAGTGACGATGACCGTGCTCGCGTGGCTCGGGCTGCGCTGGCTGGCATCCGGGGGCAACGGCGTGCCCGAGCCCGGCTGGGTCGGCGCGGCGGCGATGCTCTTCCTCGGCGGTGGCCTGCTCGTCGCCGGTTGGCAGGTGCGCAAGCTGCGCGACGGCACACCGAACCCGGCGATCACGCCCCTGCGGGCCGCGCGCACGCTCGTGCTCGGGCAGGCCGGCGCGCTGACGGGCGCCGTGCTCGTCGGGTGGTACCTCGCCAACGTGCTCGTCCTGCTCCCCGACGCCGACGTCGACTCGCAGCGCGCACGCATCTGGCCGTTCGTGCTGCACGCCGTCGTGGCCCTGCTGCTGTCGGTCGCGGGCATGGCCGTGCAGACCTGGTGCCGTCTGCGCCCCCGTGACGACGAGGACGAGAAGGACGCCGACCTGGCCTGACCGGGCGGTCGACCATCGCCGACGTGGTCTTCGGCCAGTTCCTCGCGCAAGGAAGATGAGTCGGCCACCGGGGTGGTCATCGACGTCGTGACGGGGCGGCGGCGGCTCCCTGGGGTGCAGTCCTACTAGCGGGCGCGGACGTCGGCGGGCGCGGCGGCGACCGGCTCAGGTCGTTCCGGCGACGGAGAACGTGGGCGTCGTCGTCTCGACCGACGGGGGTTGCGGCGGGCCGTCGGGCGTCGTCGTGCGCGTCGGCCACGGCGGCGGGATCGTGTCGACGGTGTCCTCGTCGGAGCACGCCGCGGCAAGCGTGATCGTCGCCGTGATGACGGTGACCGCGACGCCGCGAAGGAGCCCCGCGCGCGACGGCCGGGCGAACGGCATACGTGGGCTCACTTGTCGACGTCTCCGACGACGAAGAACATCGAGCCGAGGATCGCGACCATGTCGGCGATCAGCTGGCCGGGGAGCATCTCGCTGAGCACCGAGATGTTGTTGAACGACGCCGAGCGCAGCTTGAGCCGCCACGGGGTCTTCTCGCCGCGGGAGACGAGGTAGTAGCCGTTGAACCCGAGAGGATTCTCGGTGGCGCTGTAGATCTCGCCCTCCGGCACCTTGAGCACCTTGGGGAGCCTGACGTTGATCGGGCCCTGCGGCAGCTGCACGAGCCGGTCGAGGCACGCCTCCGCGAGGTCGAGCGAGACGTGCACCTGCTCGAGCAGCACCTCGAGGCGCGACAGGCAGTCGCCGGCGGTGCGGGTCACGACGCGTCCGGGACCCTTGTCGCCGAAGAGCTCGCCGTAGGCGAGGTAGGGCGCGTCACGGCGCAGGTCGACGTCGAGGCCGCTCGCGCGGGCGATGGGGCCGGAGACGCCGTACGCCTCGACGGTGGCGCGCGACAGCACGCCCACCCCACGCGTCCGGGCCTCGAGGATCTCGTTGCCGACGATGAGGCGCTCGAGGTCGGGAAGCCGCTTGCGGACGTTGGCGACGGCCTTGTCGACGCGGCCCATCCAGCCGGCCGGGAGGTCGTCCTTGAGACCGCCGACGCGGTTGAACATGTAGTGCATGCGCCCGCCCGACACCTCCTCCATGACCGCCTGGAGCTCCTCGCGCTCGCGGAACGCGTGGAAGACGGGCGTGATGGCGCCGAGCTCGAGCGGGTAGGACCCGAGGAACATCAGGTGGTTGAGCACCCGGTTCAGCTCGGCGAGCGCCGTGCGCGCCCAGACTGCACGTTCGGGCACCTCCATGCCGAGCATGTGCTCGACCCCGAGCACGACTCCGAGCTCGTTGGAGAAGGCGCTGAGCCAGTCGTGCCGGTTGGCGAGCACGAGGATCTGCCGGTAGTCGCGCACCTCGAAGAGCTTCTCCGCGCCGCGGTGCATGTAGCCGACGATCGGCTCGGCGCTGATGATCCGCTCGCCGTCGACGACGATGCGCAGGCGCAGCACGCCGTGCGTGGCGGGGTGCTGCGGACCGATGTTGAGCACCATGTCGGCCGTTGCGAGCCCACCGGCACCGACGCCGACGGTCAGGGCACGCTGGCGCTCGGGACGTGCTGCCGCGGGAGGCTCGGTCAGCTGGTCGGGCATGTGCCGAGTATGCCGTGTCGGTGGCCGGCCGTCCGATCCGGGCACCGGGCAGCCGGGGCAGCCATGCGGCAGAGTGGGTGGGTGAGCACCCGGCCCGACCTGCGCGCGACCTTCGACCTGGGCGACCGCTCGTTCGTCGACGACCCGTACCCGGCCCTCGCCCAGGCCCGGCACGTGGCGCCGATCCTCTGGCACGACGGGCTCGGGACGTGGGTGACGACGACCCACGCCGCCGCCAACGACGTGCTGCGCGACCGGCGGCTGGGACGCATCCTGCGCCCGCGCTCGCAGGGTCACGACGCGTGGACGACGTTCGACTGGCTTCACGCCGACTCGATCCTCGACTCGGAGCCGCCCAAGCACACACGGCTGCGCCGTCTCGTGGCCGGGGCCTTCGGGCGCGGACACGTCGCGCGGCTTCGCCCTAGCATCGAGCAGGTGGCGGCGGACCTGCTCGACGAGGCGGAGCGCGTCCTCGACCGCGACGGCCGCGTCGACGCCATCGAGACGTACGCCGAGCCGCTGCCGGTCCTCGTGATCTGCGAGCTGCTCGGCGCCCCGACAGAGGACTGGAAACGGCTGCGCGACTGGTCGCAGGCCATCGTCAAGATGTACGAGGTCGCCCCGAGCCAGCACGCGCAGGAGGACGCGCAACGCGCCTGCGCCGACTTCGCGGCATACGTCGAGGACCTCGCGGCGGCCCGCGCCCGGCAGCCCGGCGACGACCTGCTCACCTCGCTGGTTCAGGAGCGCGACGGCGGCGACCGCCTGACGCCGCGCGAGCTCGTCGCGACGGTCGTGCTGCTGCTGAACGCCGGGCACGAGGCGAGCGTCAACGGCTTCGGCAACGGGCTGGCGTCGCTCCTTGCCGACGCGGGAGCGCTCGATGGTGTGCTCGGTCGCCTCGACGACCCCGTCGCCGTCGAGCGGCTCGTGGAGGAGATGCTGCGTCACGACTCCCCGCTGCACCTCTTCGAGCGCACGGCCACGACCGACGTGGAGCTGCACGGCGTGACGATCCGCCGTGGCGAGAAGGTCGCGGCGCTCCTCGGTGCGGCCAACCGCGACCCCGGCGTCTTCGACGCCCCCGACCGCTTCGACGCCGGCCGCGAGCCCAACCCCCACCTCGCGTTCGGTGCCGGCATCCACTTCTGCCTCGGAGCCCCGCTCGCCCGGATGGAGCTGCAGATCTCGACGCGCGCCCTGCTCGAGCGGCTCGGGCCGCTCGAGGTCGTCGAGGCCGTGCGACGACCCACCTTCGTGCTGCGCGGCTACGAGGCCTTGGTCGTCGCGCGGCGCTGAGGCACGGCCCCGGGAGAGCTTCCACCTGTCCGGACCACCTGTGGTGAAAGGAGATCGACATGAGCGAGCTGACGCCCTACATCTGCGTGGCCGACTCCAGGGCCGCGATCGACTGGTATCGCGAGGCCCTCGGCGCCGAGGTCACCTATGAGCCGATCGTCATGCCCGACGGCCGGATCGGTCACTGCGAGCTCGCCGTCGACGGCGCCGGCTGGATGATGTCCGACGAGTTCGAGGAGGCCGGTGTCGCGCCGCCGGACCCCGACCGTGGCAACGCCGTGACACTGCACCTGACGGTGACCGATGTCGACGAGTCCTGCCGCAGGGTGGAGGCCGCGGGCGTGACCCTCGATCGAGGGCCGGAGGACAGCCCCCCGGCCGGGCGGGTCGCCGTCTTCCGTGACCCCTTCGGCCATCGGTGGTTCCTGAACCAGTCGAACCGGGGGTGAGGTCAGGAGCGGTCGGCCTCGCGCGCTCGGAGCACGAGGTAGCCGCCGATCGCGAGCAGCACGACGGTGCCGATGATCGTGAGCAGGACCGGCACGAACGGCGATCCCTTCGCCTCGTCCGCGGCGGCGGAGTCGGGGCTGACGTGCACGCTCGGGCCGGCGGTCGCTGTCGAGCCGTCGAGGCCGACGGTGGCGTGGAAGCCGAACGTCCCGGTCACCGGGTGGCCGTCGTCGGACGTGACGCGGTACGACACCGTGTAGTCGCCGGCGGGCGCGCTCGGTGACACGGCCTGCGTCACTTCCCGACCCTTGACCGCCGGGACGCCCGACGACACCGGCCCCGCCGGGCCGCTGACGACGACCTGCGTCCCGATGTCGAGCGGCTCCTCGGAGAACGTGAGCGTCACCGTCTGCGGCATACGGTCGACGGTCGTGCCGGCGGCAGGGCTGGTCCGCTCGAGGACGTCGTGGGCGAGCGCTGCGCCCCCACCGACGATGACGAGTCCGGCGGCCACTCCGACGGCGAGTCCGAGGGCGAGCAGCGAGGAGGCGAGACGACGCATGACGGTCAGGGTACGTCCGCTCGCTGAACGCTCTTCACAGCCCACCAGAAGCCCCCGAAACCAGCCGGGTCGAGCAGCCGCGCCTCGGCGCTCGCGCGCTCCAGCCCAGCGACGTAGGCGAGCGGCTGGGCCACCGCGAGCTCGTGCGGCGGCGTGGCGCCCCTGAGGCCGAGCGCCCTGAGGGCCTCGCGCTGGGTCTGCACGACATCCGCGTCGAGCGTGTCCATCGCGACGTGTGCGGTGACGTCACACGACCCGTCGGGGACCGGCACCGTGAGGCGTCCGCCGGCGTATGCCGTGAGCGTCCCGGCGCTCGGCCGCGACGAGGCCGTGTGGCCGTAGTCCACCGCGACGAGCGTGCCCGACCCCACACGGGCGACGAGGTCGGCCCAGGCGAGGTCGCGGGAGAGCCCGACCTCGACGCGGTCGCCCGGCTCGCTCGTCGGCCAGTTCTGCTCCGCCCAGCGCAGGTCGGCGCCGGAGAGCGGGTTCCCGAGCGACTCCTCGCCCGTCGCGGCGTCGACGAGGACCTCGCGCAGGACTCCGTCGGGGTCGACCTCCGCGACGGTGCACGGCACGACGTCGAGCCACTCGTGGGCGATGACTAGCGCGTCCTGCAGGTCGTGCAAGGGGTCCGGAAGGGCAGGGCCGCCGGGGGAGCGGAGCCACTCGACACGGTGGTCGAGCCCCTCGGGCCGGTCCACGACGTCGACGGCAACGACCCGAGGACGCCCGTCCCCCCGTCCACTCGTTCCACGGGGTCGAGTGGGCAGTTCCACCCGCTCGTCGGCGGTGGAAAGTGCCCACTCGACGTCGTCGCCGGTGGAAAGTGCCCACTCGATGGCGTCTGGGGAGTCGAGGGCGTCGACGAGGTGCGTGGCGAGCTCACCGCGACCGGCGCCGAGGTCGACGACGACCCGGACGGGATGGTCGGGCAGGGCGAGCAGCGCGCGGGCGAGCACCGCGCCGGTGGGGCCGTGGGCGGCCGTCGTGAAGTGCGCCGCCGGGCCACCGCGCGTCACGTAGAAGCCGCGGTCGACGGCATACAGCGCCTCGTGCCACGCGTCACGCCAGGGAACGGGATCCACGCCCACGGACTGTAGGCGATAGCGTGCCGTGGGTGAGCACCCCGCACGAGCGTCCTGCGCGCTTCGACGTCGGCGTCGTGGGCGCCGGACGCGTCGGAGCCGTCCTCGGGGCCGCCCTCATCCGCGCCGGACATGTCGTCAGTGGCGTCTCCGCCGTCAGCGAGGCGAGCCTCGAGCGCGCCGCGACCCTGCTGCCCGGAGTGCCCGTCAAGCCGGTGCCCGAGGTCGTCGCGGGAGCCCACCTCGTCGTGCTCGCGGTGCCCGACGACTCCCTCCAGGACCTCGTCGCGGGCCTCAGCGCCACGCGCACCTTCACGCCCGGGCAGCTCGTCATGCACACGTCGGGGGCCCACGGCATCTCGGTCTTCGAGGCGGCCGCCGACAGCGACATCGTGCCGCTCGCCGTGCACCCGGCGATGACCTTCACGGGCACCGCGCTCGACCTCGAGCGGCTCGCCGACTGCTGCTTCGGCGTCACCACCGTCGACCTCGCCCGCCCGGTCGGGGAGGCGCTCGTCATCGAGATGGGCGGCGACCCTGTGTGGATCGCCGAGGAGGACCGCGTGACCTACCACGCGGCCCTCGCGCACGGCTCGAACCACCTCGTCACGCTCGTCGCCCAGTCGATGCAGCTGCTCGGCGAGGCCGGCGTCGAGGACCCGGCCCGTGTCCTCGAGCCCCTCCTCTCCGCGGCGCTCGCGAACACCCTGCAGCGGGGTGACGCTGCCCTCACGGGGCCGGTGGCGCGTGGCGATGCCGGTACCGTGGCCGGGCACGTCGCGATGCTGCGCACGGTCGCCCCGGACATCCGGCCGACCTACCTCGCGCTGGCCCGCGCGACGGCACAGCGGGCCCTGCTGAGCGGTCGCCTCCGCGCCTCGGCCGCAGACCCGCTGCTCGAGCTGCTCGCGCACGAGGAGGACCAGACGTGACCGACTTTCCCAGCGCCACCACGACCGCCACACCTGTCGTGGCCCGCACGCGCGAGGAGCTGCGCGAAGCCCGGGCGGCGCTGGACGACGGCGACGTCGCGGTCGTCATGACGATGGGTGCCCTCCACGAGGGGCACGCGACGCTCATCCACCAGGCCCGCAAGACCCACCAGCACGTCGTCGTCACGATCTTCCTCAACCCGCTCCAGTTCGGGCCCAAGGAGGATCTATCGCGCTACCCGCGGACGTTCGACGCCGACCTCGAGATCTGCACGGCCGCGGGCGTCGACCTCGTCTTCGCGCCGACGCCCGACGTCGTCTACCCCGAAGGCGACCCAGGCGTGCGGGTCTCCGCCGGCCCGCTCGGCGACGTCCTCGAGGGTCAGGCCCGCCCCGGACACTTCGACGGCATGCTCACCGTCGTCGCCAAGCTCATGCACCTGTCACGGTGCAGCGCCGCGTACTTCGGACAGAAGGACGCCCAGCAGCTGCTCCTCATCCGCCGGATGTGCCGCGACCTCGACTTCCCGGTGCAGGTCGTGTCCGTGCCCACGGTGCGCGAGCCTGACGGTCTCGCGATGTCGAGCCGCAACACGTACCTGACTCCGTCCGACCGCGAGACCGCCCTCTGCCTGTCGGCCGCCCTGCGTGCCGGCGCGGCGGCCGCGACCGAGGGGCCCTCGGTGGTGCGCCGCGCGGCCCGGGCCGTCCTCGTGCGCGAACCACTCGCCCTCATCGACTACCTCGTCCTCGTCCACCCGGACACGCTCGAGGACGTGCCCGAGTGGTATCGCGGCGAGGCGCTGCTCGCTGTCGCCGGACGCGTCGGCACCACCCGCCTCATCGACAACCTGCCGGTGCTCGTCGGGCCCGGCGGAGGTGCCCTCGAGATCTTCTCCCACCCCTGAGGCCCCTTCTCGCACAACGCCCTCCACCACCGCCCCGCCCTCCCGAGGAAGTCCTGACCGTGCAGCGTTTCATGCTCCACTCCAAGATCCACCGCGCCACCGTGACGCAGGCCGACCTGCACTACGTCGGCTCGCTGACGATCGACCGCGACCTGCTCGATGCCGCGGACCTGTGGCCCGGACAGCAGGTCGACGTGGTCGACGTCGACAACGGCAACCGGCTGACGACCTATGCCATCGAGGGGGAGCGCGGCACGGGCATCGTCTGCATCAACGGCGCGGCCGCCCGCCTCATCTCGCCCGGTGACACGGTCATCATCATCGCGTACGCCGCGATGGACGATGCTGAGGCACGCACCTTCGAGCCGCAGGTCGTCTTCGTCGACGACGACAACCGGGTGGTGGAGGTGGGGCACGATGCAGGGGACGTGCCGGACGGTTTCGGTCTGCTGACCTCCGCCGTCACGGAGCGTCACCACGAGTACCAGGACTGAGAGGCCAGCCGTATGCCGCCACGTGGGCTCCCGGACGTGACCGTCCCGCGGCGGCTGCGCGCCCTCGCGCCGGGCTGGACCACGACGGCCGACGTCATCGTCGTCGGGTCGGGCATCGCCGGCCTCACGACGGCCCTGCGGCTGCGGCGACGCGTGGCGCGCGTCCTGCTCGTCACGAAGACGGTGCTCGACGAGGGGTCGACGGCATGGGCCCAGGGCGGGATCGCCGCCGTCATGTCCCCCGAGGACAGCCCCGCCGAGCACATCCACGACACGCTCGTCGCAGGCGTCGGTCTCTGCGACGTCGAGGCTGTCGAGACCCTCGTGCGCGAGGGCACCGATGCCGTGTGGGACCTCATCGCCCTGGGAGCGGAGTTCGACCGCGGCGACACCGGTGGTCTGTCGCTGACCCGTGAGGGGGGCCACCACCGCGACCGCATCCTCCACGCCGGCGGCGACGCGACCGGCCGCGAGATCAGCCGGGCCCTCATCGCCGCGCTCAACCGCGTGCGGGACGACCCGGGCATCGAGGTCATCGAGCACGCCCTCGTCGTCGACCTGCTCACCGACGCGACCCAACGCGTCTGCGGCGTGACGCTCCACGTCATCGGGGAGGGCCAGGTCGACGGCGTCGGTGCCGCGCAGGCCCGTGCCGTCGTGCTCGCGACCGGGGGCCTCGGCCAGATCTACGCGTCGACGACGAACCCGTCCGTCGCGACCGGCGACGGCATGGCGGCCGCCCTCCGTGCCGGGGCGGTGCTCGCAGACCTCGAGTTCGTCCAGTTCCACCCCACGGTGCTGTGGCTCGGCGAGGGGTCGCGCGGGCAGCAGCCACTCATCTCCGAGGCCGTACGCGGCGAGGGCGCGTTCCTCGTCGACGAGGCCGGCGAGCGTTTCATGCAGGGCCAGCACCCGCTCGCCGACCTCGCTCCCCGCGACGTCGTGTCCCGCGCGATCATCCGCCGCATGCGCGACACCGGCGCCGACCACGTCTACCTCGACTGCCGCCACCTCGGCGCGGAGTTCCTCGAGCAGCGGTTCCCCTCCATCGTCCAGCGCTGCCGCGAGCTCGGCTTCGACCCCGCGAAGCAGCTGCTCCCCGTCGCCCCCGCGCAGCACTACGCGAGCGGCGGCATCCGTACGGACCTCGAGGGACGCTCGTCGCTCGAGGGCCTGTACGCCTGCGGCGAGACGTCGTGCACCGGGGTACACGGCGCCAACCGCCTCGCGAGCAACTCCCTCCTCGAGGGGCTCGTGTTCGCCCGCCGGATCGCCGACGACCTCACCGCGCGGCTCGGTGCCGGCGAGCTCCCGGAGACCACCCCGGTGCAGACGGGCGGCGGGCCCGAGCTCGTTCGCGGCAAGCGCCGGCTCGACGTCCAGCGGGCCATGACGGCCGGAGCCGGCACCGTGCGGTCGGCGGACTCGCTCGCCGCCACGCAGGCGACGCTCGCTGCCGTCGCGGAGCGCGCATCCACGGCCGACCCCGACCGCATGGGCGGTCCCAAGAGCTGGGAGACGACCAACCTGCTCCACCTCGGGCAGGCGCTGACGTATGCCGCGACGTTGCGTGAGGAGACCCGCGGCGGTCACGTGCGCGAGGACTTCCCCGACCGCGACGACGAGCGGTTCCTGCACCACATCCACCTGCGTCGCTCGGCCGACGGCGCACTGGCGGCCGAGCTCGTGCCCGTGCCGAGGTCCAACCTCGACGGTCTCGATCTCGACCACACCGCCGCCGAGAAGGCTGTGACACAGGACGACTCACGGATGGAAGGACGCCGGTGACGACGGAAGGGCTGAGCGGCTTCCCGCTCGAGTGGGCGCGTGACCTCGTCGACGTGGCGCTGCGCGAGGACCTCGGTCCCGAGGGCGTCGACGTGACGACGCTGGCGACCATCCCCGCCGACCAGACGCGTACGGCGGAGATCGTCGCGCGGGGTCCCGGCGTCGTCGCGGGCGTACCCGTCATCGGGCTCGTGCTCGACGCGGTGGCCGAGCGGATCGGGGGCCAGGCGCCCTCGGTCGAGGTCGTCAGCGACGACGGCGCCCGGCTGGTACGCGGCGACGTCATCGCTCGGCTGCAGGGACCGACCCAGGTGATCCTCGTCGCGGAGCGCACGATCCTCAACGTCATGAGCCGCCTGTCCGGCGTCGCGACGCACACGAGGTGCTGGGCCGACGCGCTCGAGGGCACCTCGACGATGGTCCTCGACACGCGCAAGACCACGCCCGGCCTGCGGTGGCTCGAGAAGTACGCCGTGCGCTGCGGCGGCGGCACGAACAAGCGCATGGGCCTCTACGACGTGGCCATGATCAAGGACAACCACAAGCTCGCCGCCGGGTCGGTCGCCGCGGCGTACGCCCTGGTGCGCGAGCGCTTTCCCGACGTCGACGTCCAGGTCGAGGTGACGACACCGGCCGAGGCTCGGGAGGCGTACGAGGCGGGTGCCCGCTTCATCATGTGCGACAACATGTCGGTCGACGTGCTGCGCGAGACGGTCGAGCTGCTCCGCGCGGCCGGCGAACCCGTCGAGATCGAGGCGACCGGAGGGCTGACGCTCGAGGTCGTCGCCGAGTACGCGAGAACCGGGGTCGACTTCGTGTCGGTCGGTGGCCTGACCCACAGCTCGCCCATCGTCGACATCGCCCTCGACCTCGTCGACTGACGCACCCCCACGTCGAGAGGCCACCATCCGCGGCTCGACCCACGTCGAGAGGCCACCATCGGCTGCTCCGTCCCCGTCGAGAGGCCACCATCCGCTGCTCGATCCCCGTTGAAAGGCCAAAGCCCGTGGTTCCTGCTGACCGCGGGCGGCGAAGGTGGCCCCTCGACTGCTGGGTGGACGCGAGAGCTGGTCTCTCGACGATGTCGGCTCGCGCGTGCGCCTGCGCGCGTACCCTTCGACTCGAGGAGGGTGAGCCATGGGCGTCGTCGACGAGCTGCTTCGCGCCAGGGCCGAGTTCGAGCGCGGCGACTGGGCGTCCGCCTTCGCCCACTGGTCCGCCGTCGACCCCGATGGGCTGACGCCCGAAGACCTCGAGTCAGCCGGCTCGGCCGCGCAGCTGCTCGGGCGCCGGGACGACGCGGTCGACCGCTTCCGCCGGGCGTTCGACGCGTGGACCGCTGCGGGTGAGGTGGCAGCAGCCGCGCGTGTCGCCTTCCGGCTGTCCATGGTCCTGCGTGTCACGAGCGACCACTCCGCGGCGTCGGCGTGGCTGGCCCGCGGCGAACGCCTCGTCGCCGACCTCCCGGACGGGAGCCTGGAGGCGGGCTACCTCACCTTCTCGCGGATGTTCACCCACCTCGGGCAGGGCCGATACGTCGAGGCCCTCGCCTGCGCCGAGGCCGCCACCGAGGCCGGCCGACGCCACGGCGACGCCGGCCTCGTGGCCGTCGGGCTGTGCGCTCAGGGGCGGATCGCCATCTACGGCGGGCGCATCCCCGACGGCATCTCCTTTCTCGACGAGTCGATGCTCGAGGCGACCAGCCACGCACTCGAGCCCATCCTCCTCGGCAACGTCTACTGCACCGCGATCGAGGGCTGCCAGGAGGTGTCGGACTTCCGGCGGGTCGCGGAGTGGACCCACCAGCTGCACCGCTGGTGCGTCGACCAGTCCGGCCTCGTCGCCTTCACAGGGCAGTGCGCCCTGCACCGCGGCCAGCTCATGCGGGCCCGGGGCGCGTGGGGGGAGGCGTTGGAGGAGCTGTCGGCCGCGATCGAGCGCTACCGGCTGGGGGGCTCGACCGCTGCGATCGGCCAGGCCTCGTGCGAGCGGGGCGACCTGCTCCGGCTGCGCGGCGACCTCGCCGGCGCCGACGCCGCCTATCAGCTGAGCGCCGAGCACGGTTACGACCCGCAGCCCGGCGCCGCCCTGCTGTGGCTGGCCCGTGGTGCCGACGGTGCGGCCGTGGCCGCCGTGCGCAGGCTCCTCGCCGAGCCGGGCCCGTCGGTGGCGCGCAGCCGCGTGCTCCCGGCCGCCGTCGACGTGCTCGTCGCCGTCCACGACACCGATGCGGCCCGGGAGTGCGCGGCCGAGCTCGAGGGCCTGGCGGCGTCCTTCGGCTCCGAGGTGCTCGCTGCGTCCGCCGCTGCTGCGTGGGGACGTGTCGAGCTGGCCTCGAACGACCCGGCGGGCGCCCTGCCGTACCTCCGCCGAGCCCACCAGGCATGGGTCGCGCTCGAGATGCCCTACGAGGCGGCGTTGGCCCTGACGGCGACGGGCCGGGCCCTGATCGCCCTCGGCGACGCCGAGTCGGCCCGAACGCCGCTCGCTTCTGCACGCCAGGCGTTCGCCGCCCTCGGGGCCCGCCCGGACGTCGAGGCGATCGACCGGCTCACCGCGCCCGGGTCTCGCCCGGCGGGCCTCAGCGAGCGCGAGATCGAGGTGCTCCGGCTCGTCGCGGCGGGCCGGAGCAATGCCGAGATCGCCGCGGAGCTCGTCCTCAGCGACCGCACCGTCGCCCGCCACCTCAGCAACATCTTCACCAAGATCGGCGTCGGAAGCCGCACTGGCGCAGCGGCTTTCGCATTCGAGCACGACCTCGTCTGAGTCGCTGCAGCCGTTGACGGTTCAGGCTCGCGCCCGCGCTACCGAGCGACCAGTCCGCTCCGAAGAGCGACTCGCAATGCGCTCGGCGAGGTAGGCGGCGTCGCGACCGACGCCTGGCAGCACCATCGAGGCGAACGCGTACTGGAAGGCCAGGCCGCAGAAGAACAGACCGGGCACGTCCTGCGAGACGCCGCGGTACTCCCGCGGCCACCCGTCGTCACCGATGACCGGCAGGTCGATCCAGTCGAAGCGTTGCGTGAAGCCGGTGGCCCAGATGACGTTGGCCGCGTCGACGACGGTGCCGTCGTCGAGGGTGGGCAGACCGTCGGTCACGCCGACGACGCGCTGCGTGTGCCGCTCGACCCCGCGGGCCGCCAGGTCCTCGCGCTTGACCCGCAGCATGGGCCCACCGTGGTTTCGGATCTCGCCCATCATCCGGCGGCCGACGGGCGTGCGTCGGGTCATGACGTGTCGCCAGGCGAACAGCAGGAACGGGAAGACGAGGTGGATCGCGCCGGTGTCCCAGCGCACCGGGATCTGCCCGCAGTCACGACCGGCGAGCACGGTCGGCCGGGTCTCGGCGAGCTCGTACGCGATGTCGCACCCCGAGTGCGACGCGCCGACGACGAGCACCGACCCGTCCCGGAGCTGGCTCGGGCGGCGGTACTCGCTCGAGTGCAGCTGGAGGATGGACGGGTCGAGGTCCTTCGCGATCTCGGGCACGCGGGGCGCACGCCCGAAGGTGCCGGTGGCGACGACGACGGAGCGGCAGGTAATCGAGCCACTGTCCGTCGTCACCACGAATCCGTCGCCGCCGTCCGCCGCCGCGAGCCGCTGGACGCGCACGCCGAGCCGGACCGGCAGCCGGAAGTGGGCGGCATACGACTGGAGGTATGCCGCGACGTCGTCCTTGCCGGGGAACGCCTTGGGGTCCCCGGGGAACGACAGGCCGGGCAGGCTGTCGTGCCGCGCCGGGGAGTAGAGGCGAAGTGAGTCGTACTGCTGGCGCCAGCCGTCACCGACGGTGCTGTTGCGCTCCAGCACGACGCACTCGTGTCCGCGGCTGACGAGCTCGCGGGCTGTGGCCAGTCCTGCCTGGCCGCCGCCGATGATGACGGTCTCGATGTGTTCCATGGTGTCCCTCCTCGTGGGTTGTGCAGCCACGGTAGGAAGGCACGAGGGAGCGCCGCGTCGGTCACGATGACCATTCGCGGGGCCGCGCCGATGGGTCGAAATGACCACGAGCGCGAGAACTGGCCCCTCGACGGCGGGGAGGCCGCGACTTCTGGCCTCTCGACGGTCAGTAGCGGCGATACCAGAGGTTGACGGCGTAGTCGACGCCCGTGGCGTCGGGGTGCTCGGCGAGGATGAGGTCGGCGTGGTCGGGTGCGAACTCGATGCCGACGACCGCCTCGAAGTCCTCGCGCGAGTCGAAGTCCCAGCGGATGTCGAGCCGCTCGCGCTGCCAGCCCTGCCGCTCCCAGAACCGCTCCACGGCCCGTGGGTCGTAGCTCGGCAGGGCCCGCCGGAACCACGTCCCGAACGTCGAGCGCGTGGCGTCGTTGTCGATGACGAACGCCGCCCCACCCGGGCGCATGACCCGGTCGAGCTCGGCGAGACCCGGCTCGCTGCCCGGCCCGAAGAAGTACGCCCAGCGAGCGTGCGCCATGTCGAACGACGAGTCCGGCACCCCGATCGCCGCTGCGCCCTCCTCACGGACGGAGGCGGACGGCATACCCGAGACGCGTTCCGCCGCAAGGGAAGCCAGCGGCGGGTGCGGCTCGACGCCGAGGACCGTCCGGGCGTCCCGCGCGAAGTACGGCAGGTGGTAGCCCGTGCCGCAGCCGATGTCGACGACGTCGAGCCCGGACCAGTCGAGCACCGAGCGGATCGCGTCCTCGATGACGTGCGCGCGGTCGACACCGCGGTTCTCGACCTCGTAGACGTCGGGCGTCTCCCAGATGTTCGGCGACGGGATGACCTCGCTCATCAGGCCCGCTTCCGGGTGGCCGGGGGCGCGGCCGCGGCCTGCGCCTCGAGGGTGGCGGGGTGGACGAGCAGGGGGAGCAGCTTGCGCACGCCCCTGGCGCGGACGGCCTTGACCTGCGCCAGGTGCGCCTCGGCACGGATCGCCAGCTCGGCGTACGCCAGGGGCCCCATCAGCTCGGTGAGCTCGGGCGCGTTGGAGCGGTAGACGGGCTCACGGCCCACGTGCGCCTCGGAGTTGCCCGAGCAGTACCAGTCGAGGTCGTGGCCGCCGGGGCCCCAGCCGCGGCGGTCGTACTCGGTGATCGTCACCTCGAGGTAGCTCGTGTCGTCGGGCAGCTCGACGGTGCGGAAGGTGCGTCGGATCGGCAGCTGCCAGCACACGTCGGGCTTGAGCGTGTGGGGTTCGACGCCGGTGAGGACGGCGTGCTGGTGCAGCGCGCAGCCGGCGCCCGCCGGGAAGCCCGGCCGGTTGAGGAAGATGCAGGCGCCGTCGACGACCTTCGTCTTGCGGGCGCCGTCCTCCTTCTCGGTCCAGTCGTCCTTCGAGCCGGTGGCGGTGCCGACGGAGTGGTACTGCCACTCGTCCTCGCCGAGCTCCGTGACGGCTTTCGAGACGCGCTTCCAGTCCTCCTTCTCGGTGAAGTGCGCACCGAGCGTGCAGCAGCCGTCGTCGGGCCTGCCCTCGTAGATGCCCTGGCAGCCGCTGCCGAAGATGCACGTCCAGCTGCTCGTCAACCAGGTCAGGTCGCAGCGGTAGCGCTGGTTCGTGTCCGCGGGGTCGGTGAACTCGACCCAGACGCGAGGAAGGTCCAGAGGTGCTTCAGCCACCGGTTCACCCTATGCCGCCGACGTTTCCATGGCGTCAACGCCGCCCACCTCTTGGATGGCGCGCCACCTCGCCCGGGTGCGCCGGTGGCCCGGGCCGCTGGCGCGGTCGGCCCGGGCTCCCGCACGCCCCTGTACCGGATCAGTGCGACGTAGCCGTGGTGTCGCGGTGATGCATGCGGGTGACCTGGAGGTCGGCGGCGCCGACGATGAGGGTGACGGCGCCGATGATCCAGGCCGTCCACGCCATCGGGCGGGTGTCGCTGAACCCCATGACCCACGGCGCGACGATGAACGCCACACCGATCAGGGCGGTGAGGCCCTCGAGCGGGATCATGTCGGGCCGCACGAGCTCGGCGATCGCCACGAGCGCCGTGATGACGCCGAGGACGACCATCGTCGTGGTGGCCCGGTTCGTGGTTGTCGTCCACATGGGCGACAACGCTGCGTAGATGCCGGCGATGAGAGGCACGGCGTCCTGGGGATGCGTCCAACGCTTCATGGTCGGATCGACCCTCTTTCACTTACGGGTCCGTCGATCCTCAGGCGGACCGGACACCTTGATTGTCGGTCGGGACGCACGGCCGGTCAACGTTCTGTGAGTGCGACCGAGGAGGAGCCCGGCGGCATACGGTGTCCCCATGGCTTCGCGCGACGCGACGAGGGCACGGGGGAGACGGCCCGGCGGGGAGGACACCCGGGCCGCGATCGTCCACGCGGCGCGAAAGTCCTTTGCCGCCAAGGGTTATGACAAGACGAGCCTTCGTGGGATCGCCCGCGAGGCCGGCGTCGACCCCGCTCTCGTGCACCACTACTTCGAGGGCAAGGCCGCGCTCTTCGCCGAGACGCTCGATGTGCCGGTGAACCCCGCAGAGCTCATCGAGCGCATCACCGCGGGCGACGTCGACCGGCTGGGCTGGCGGATCGTCGAGACGTTCCTCGGCCTCTGGGAGCCTCCCGAGCGCCGAGACGCGCTCGTGGCCCTCGTGCGGTCGAGCATGACGAGCGAGGAGGCAGCGCGGATGCTGCGCGAGTTCCTCGGGCGCGAGGTCTTCGGTCGCATCGCGGCGAGCACCGGGGCGTCCGACCCGCAGCTGCGCGGGGCGCTCGCCGCCTCGCAGATGATCGGCCTGGTCGTCGCGCGATACGTGATCCGGGTGCCGGCGCTGGTCGAGGCGACGCGCGAGCAGCTCGTCGAGAGCATCGGCCCGGTGCTCCAGCACCATCTCGTGGACACGGAGCCCCGCACCGGAGTAGATTTCATCACATGATGAATACCAATGGACCGGCGGTCGCCATCAGCGGTCTGAGGGTCGTGCGCGGGAGGCGCCGCGTCATCCCCGGTCTCGATCTCGAGGTTCCGGCCGGCCAGGTCGTCGGGCTGCTCGGGCCGTCGGGATCGGGCAAGTCGACCCTGATCCGGTGCGTCGTCGGGGTGCAGATCATCGAGTCGGGCACCGTCACGGTGCTGGGACACCCGGCCGGCTCGCCCGTCCTGCGCGACGAGGTCGGCTACGTCACCCAGAGCCCGAGCGTCTACGCCGACCTCAGCGTCCGCGACAACGTCGGCTACTTCGGTCGCGCGGTCGGGCTGCGGGGCACCGAGCTGCGCGAGGCCGTCGACCGCACCCTCGCCGAGGTCGACCTCACCTCGCACGCGGACCAGCTCGTCCAGGACCTCTCCGGCGGGCAGGAGTCGCGTGTCTCGCTCGCAGCCGCCCTCGTCGGCCGGCCCACGCTCCTCGTCCTCGACGAGCCGACCGTCGGCCTCGACCCCGTCCTGCGCCGCGACCTGTGGAACCTCTTCCGCCACCTGGCCGAGCGCGGACACTCGCTCCTCGTGTCGAGCCACGTCATGGACGAGGCGACCCGGTGCGATCGCCTCGTACTGCTCCGCGAGGGTGAGGTGCTGGCCGACGTCACGCCCGACGAGCTGCTCACCCGTACCGGCGCGCCCGACGCCGATGCCGCCTTCCTCGCCCTCATCGACGCCGAGACCGCCCGGTCCGCCGGCACCAGGGAGAGGAGTGCCTCGTGAACGCCGGACTCACCGCCGCCACGTCGGGCCGCGTCCTGCGCCAGGTACGCACCGACCACCGCACCATCGGGCTCATCATCGTCGTGCCCTGCGTGCTGCTCGGCCTGCTCGCCTGGATCTACGACGGCACGCCCGTCTTCGATGCCATCGGCCCCGCCCTGCTCGGGGTCTTCCCGATGATCGTCATGTTCATCGTCACCTCCGTCGCGACCCTCCGCGAGCGCCAGTCCGGCACCCTCGAGCGGCTCCTGACGACGCCCATGGGCAAGGGCGACTTCATGCTCGGGTATGCCGTCGCCTTCGGAGCGCTCGCCGTCGTGCAGGCCCTCGTGGCAACGGCATTCGCGGTCTGGGTCTGCGACCTCGACGTCGCCGGACCGCTCTGGCTCCTCATCGTCGTCGCCGTCTTCGACGCCGTCCTCGGCACCGCGCTCGGCCTGCTCGCGAGCGGCTTCGCGCGGACCGAGTTCCAGGCGGTGCAGTTCATGCCGGCGTTCGTGCTTCCGCAGTTCCTGCTCTGCGGGCTGCTGACGCCCCGCGACCAGCTGCCGACCGTCCTCGAGTGGCTCTCCGACGTGCTGCCCCTGTCCTACGCCGTCGATGCCATGAAGGAGATCGCCCGCAACGCCGACCCCGTCACCGCCGTGCTCACCGACCTCGGCATCGTCGCCGGCTTCATCGCCGTCGCCCTCGCCCTCGCCTCGCTGACGCTGAGCCGCCGCTCCGCCTGACGGCATACGGCGGCCCGTCACTAGGGTTGGGGCATGCGTCTGGGCGTCATCGACATCGGGTCGAACACGGTCCACCTGCTCGTCGTCGACGCCCACCCCGGCGCGCAGCCGCTGCCCGCCTTCTCGCACAAGACCGAGCTGCGTCTCTCCGAGAGCCTCGGCACCGACGGCCGGGTGGGCGACGAGACGGCCGACCGGCTCGTCGCGTTCCTCGGTGAGTGCCTCGTCGTCGCCGACGACCAGGGCGTCAGCGACCTCTTCGCCTTCGCGACCTCCGCCCTGCGCGAGTCGCCGAACGGTGACGAGGTCATCGCGCGGGTCCGCGACGAGACCGGCATCGAGCTCGAGGCGCTGAGCGGCCCCGACGAGGCCCGCATGACCTTCCTCGCGGTGCGTCGCTGGTTCGGCTGGTCGAGCGGCCGGCTGCTCGTCGTCGACATCGGGGGCGGGTCTCTCGAGCTCGCGGCAGGGCTCGACGAGGAGCCGGACGTCGCGCTCAGCCTGCCGCTGGGTGCCGGCCGCCTGACCCGCGAGCGCCTGCCCCAGGACCCGCCCACCCCGGCCGCCGCACGTGAGCTGCGCTCGTACGTGCGCGCAACCCTCGCAGAGCAGGTGCGCCCGCTGCTTCGGTCAGGCGTGCCCGACCGTGCGGTCGGGACCTCGAAGACGATGCGCTCGCTCGCACGCATCGCCGGCGCAGCACCGCGCGACGACGGGCCCTTCGTGCGTCGTTCGCTCACGCGAGACGACCTCCGCGGCATCGTGGGCCGACTCGCCGACCTCGACTCCGCCGCGCGAGCGGGGCTCCCCGGGGTGTCCGTGGGCCGGGCCCACCAGCTGTATGCCGGCGCGCTCGTCGCGGAGGCCGCTCTCGACCTGCTTCAGGTCGAGCAGGTCGACATCTGCCCCTGGGCGTTGCGCGAGGGCCTCATCCTCCGGCGTCTCGACCACCTGACGACCTGACCGGTGCCCGGGGTCACAACCACTCCACGGGCGGCCCCGAGCCAGCCCCGCGGTCGTGGCGCAGAATGGCCGCATGACGATCCGGGTCGGCCTCTCGACCTCCTCGCTCTACCCGGGCAACGCGGCGACCGCCTTCGCGACAGCCGCGCGGCTCGGCTACGACGCGATCGAGGTCATGGTGTGGACCGACCCGGTGACGCAGGAGCCCGGTGCGTTGCGGGCCCTGTCCGAGCTGCACGGGCTGCCGATCGCCTCGGTGCACGCGCCGACGCTGCTGCTCACC
The DNA here is from genome assembly GCF_042666095.1 of Terrabacter sp. GCM10028922. NCBI lineage: Bacteria > Bacillati > Actinomycetota > Actinomycetes > Micrococcales > Intrasporangiaceae > Terrabacter > Terrabacter sp. GCM10028922. The sequence continues at coordinate 204,230 of NZ_JBHTFG010000009.1, forward strand.
CAGCGAGTCCTCGGCACCGACCCGTGGGGCAAGGTCGACCGCTCCATCGACCTCGCGCTGGATGTGGGCGCGGGCACCGTCGTGCTGCACCCGCCGTTCCGCTGGCAGAGGGAGTATGCCGCCGAGTTCGCCGACGGGGTCGCGCACCGTGAGCACGAGTCGGGGATCCGGCTCGCCGTCGAGAACATGTACCCGTGGCGGACGGCGCGTCGAGACGTCATGGCCTACTCGCCGCACTGGGACCCGGTCGACCAGCCGTACGACAACGTGACGCTCGACCTGTCGCACACCGCGACGGCGGGCTCCGACGCGCTCGCCATGGCGCAGGCGCTGGGGCCGCGGCTCGCGCACCTGCACCTCGCCGACGGTCTCGGCTCGTTCCTCGACGAGCACCTCGTGCCGGGGCGTGGCACCCAGCCGTGCGCCGAGGTCCTCGAGCACCTCGCCGACAGCGGCTGGAGCGGCGACGTCGTCGTCGAGGTCTCGACCCGCAAGTCCGGCCGCGACCAGCGCGAGCTCGACCTCGCCGAGGCGCTCGCCTTCGCGCGGCTCGCCCTCGTGCCGACCCGCGGCGCCAGCCGCATCTGACGCAACCACCCGCCCGCCGACCGCCGTTCCCGCAACACACCGAGAAACCCCCGACTCACCGCGGTCGGAACCCGGTGCGTCACCGGTTTCTCGGTGTGTTGCGGGGGAGGGGCGCGGCGGCGGGGGCAGGGCGGCCACCCGGCGAGCCGGACGGCATACGTCCTCGGTCAGGCGAGGCCGAGGGCCGCAGCCTCCTCCCAGAGGTCGTCGCGCACGTTCGGGTGCGCACACTCCTCGATGAGGTCGCGGCACTGCTCCCTCTCGGTGCGGCCCCACAGCGGCGCGATGCCGTGCTCGGTGACGATCGCGCTCTGCTGGAAGCTCGTCACAGGTTCGTCGAGGAGCGGCACGATCGTCGACACGTCGGCCCGCGGGTGCCACGAGCGCAGGGCGATGAACGACTGCCCGCCCGGTGAGTGCAACGCGCCGACGATGAAGTCGGTCTGCCCGCCGAAGCCGGAGTGGATGCGGGCGTTGATGCGTGAGGCGTTGGCCTGTCCGAAGAGGTCGACCTCCAGGGCCGTGTTGACCGACGTCATCATCCGCTGCTGGGCGATGAGGGCCGGGTCGTTGGTGCGCTCGGTCCGCATCATCCGCACCCGCGGGTTGCCGTCGAGCCACGCGTGCAGAGCGGGGGAGCCGAAGCAGAAGGACGTCACGAGGGGGTGGTGCGGGTCGAGGGCGCCCGCCGTGTCGAGAGCCAGCACGCCGTCGGAGAACATCTCGGTCCACAGGCGGAGCCCCCGACGGACGGTGAGAGCGGCGAGCGTGGCGTCCGGCACGGCCCCGATCCCGAGCTGGAGCGTCGCGCCGTCGCCGATCATCGCGGCGACGCGTTCTCCGATGGCCCGGCTGTCGGCGTCGGTCGGGGTCGCTCCCGGCGACGCGAGGGCCTGCTCGACCTCGACGACGACGTCGACGTGCTCGAGTGGCACCTGCGCGTCGCCGAACGTGTAGGGCATCCGTGGGTTGACGACCGCCACGACGAGCCCGCCCCGCGAACGGCACGCCTCGAGCGCCGCCGGCAGGACGTTCACCTCGACGCCGAGGCTGAGCAGGCCGTCACGGGGTGGCGCGCAGTGGAGCACGACGGCATCCGGCGGGAGGGCCCTGGCGTAGAGGAGCGGCACGAGCGAGAGCCGCGACGGCACGTAGCGCAGCCCGGGGTGGCGACGCATGCCCGGTCCGACGAAGCACGTCTCGACGGTCACGCCCGGGCGTTCGGGCAGCCCGGCCGGCGCGTTGAGGGCGTGCAGGACGTAGGTGGGCTGTGCCGCGTCCAGGGCTCGCACGGCTTCCCAGGGGACCGCGTGGTTGCCGCTGACGACGACCCGCGGGTTCCCGGGAAGCATCGAGAGTCGCTGGATGAGCTCGTCGATCGTCGCCGTCCGCACGTCCTCATCCTCGCGCGACACGGCACTCCCCGAGGCCGTATGCCGTGTGGCGTGACGCAGGTCGCCCCGCGTCGCGCGTGGCCGGAGTCCCCGCCGGAGTCTGCGTCGGGCCCGAGAAAGGAGTTGGGTCAGCTGGCCTTCTTCGCGGCCGCCTTCTTCGTCGTCGACTTCTTGGCGGTCGTCTTCTTCGTGGCAGCCTTCTTGGTCGTGGACTTCTTCGCGGCGGTCTTCGACGTCGACTTCTTCGCGGACGACGCGGCCGAGTCGCCCGAGTCACCCGAGTCGCCCGAGTCGCCCGAGGCGCTGGAGCCGGACGAGCCGCCCGACTTGGCCGCCTTGGCCTTGTCGACACTGCGCTGCAGGGCGGCGAGCAGGTCGACGACCTCGGTCTCCTCACCCTTGGCCTCGGGCGTCTCCGTGATGTCACCGCCCTCGATCTTCGTCGCGACGAGCTGCGTCACGGCCTCGGAGTAGTCGTCCTCGAACTCGTCGGGCTCGTAGTCGCCCGACAGCGAGTCGACGAGCGAGGCCGCCATCGCGAGCTCCTTCGACGTCGCGTGGGTGTCCTCGGACAGCGACTCGAACTCCGGCTTGCGCACCTCGTCCGACCAGAGCAGCGTCTGGAGCACGATGACGCCCTCCCGCACCCGCAGCACCGCGAGGGTCATGCGCGTGCGCACCGACACCGTGACGAGAGCCATCCGGTCGGCCTTCTCGAGAGCGTCGCGCAGGAGCACGTAGGGCTTCAGGCCGGTCTTGTCGGGCTCGAGGTAGTAGCTCTTGTCGAACAGCAGCGGGTCGATCTGCTCGGACGGCACGAACTTCTCGATCGAGATCTCCTTCGACGACCGCGAGGGAAGGCTCTTGAGGTCCTCGTCGGTCAGCACGACCATCTGCCCGTCGGCAGCCTCGTACCCCTTGGCGATGTCGGAGTAGGGCACCTCCTCGCCGTCGATCGAGCAGACGCGCTGGTACTTGATACGGCCACCGTCCTTCTCGTGGACCTGCCGGAACTGCACGTCGTGGTTCTCCGTGGCCGAAAACAGTCGGACCGGCACATTGACGAGGCCGAACGACACGGCGCCTTTCCAGATGGCTCGCATGAGAACAAGAATGCACCCATGCGCCCCATGCTCGCGACGCCAACGTCGACCATTCCTGTCGGCGACCGCTGGCAGCATGAGGTGAAATGGGACGGGATGCGCGTCCTGGTCGACGTCTGCGACGGCGGCATGCGGCTCTTCTCGCGCACCGAACGCGACGTGACGGTCGCCTTTCCCGAGCTGCGTCGACTGGCCGACGAGTACGCCGACATGCTCGTCGACGGCGAGATCGTGTCGCTTCGCGACGGCGTTCCGTCCTTCGCCGCGATGGCGGAGCGCTTCCATGTCACCGACCCCAGGCGGGCCGCGCTGCTCGCCGAGCAGGCACCCGTGACGCTCATGACCTTCGACCTGCTGCGCCTCTACGGCGTGGACCTCTGCGCGCGCTCGTGGTCCGACCGGCGCTCGACGCTGGAGCGGCTCGAGCTGGGCGGCCGGCGCTGGCAGACCCCGCCGACCTTCGCCGACGGCGCCTCGCTGCACGCCGCGACGAAGGAGCAGGGCCTGGAGGGGATCGTGTCCAAGCGCGTCGACTCGCCCTACGTCCCGGGCCAGCGCTCGCCCCACTGGCTCAAGTCGCCGCACCGCGGCACGGTGTCCGTCGTCATCGGCGGGTGGCGGCCCGAGGCCGCGGGGTCGGGGTCGCGGCGCCTCGGCTCAGTGCTCGTCGGCGTTCCGGGACCGGCCGGACTGCGCTTCCTGGGACGGGTCGGCGCCGGTCTGGCGGGCAAGACCGGACAGGCGCTCCTGCGCGACCTCGAGCCACTGTCGGCATCCGAATCACCTTTTGCCACAGTAATTCCGGCCGAGGACTCGAACGGCGCGACGTGGGTGCACCCGGTGCTCGTCGTCGACGTCCAGTCGCTGGGTCTCAGCGGACAGGGCAGACTGCGCCAGCCGGCATACAAGGGCCTGCGCAGCGACCTCACGCCCGGTGACGTCGACGACCACGGGGATGGTGAGTGATGCCCTACGAGGCGCCGAAGGTCACGGTCGAGGTCGACGGCCGCCGGATGAAGCTGTCGAGCCTCGAGAAGGTCATGTACCCCGCCACCGGCACCACGAAGGCACAGGTCATCGACTACTACGCCCGCATCGCGCCGGTGATCCTGCCGCACCTGCGCGACCGGGCTGTGACGCGAATCCGCTTCCCGCACGGGGTCGGTGACATGCAGTTCTTCGAGAAGAACATCCCGGCCGGCACCCCGTCGTGGATCCGCCGCGCCGGCCGCGACCCCGTGTTCCCGCTCATCGACGACCTCGCCGGCCTCACCTACTTCGCCAACCTCAACTCGCTCGAGCTGCACGTCCACCAGTGGCGCTACGCGGGTGACGGGCGCGATGCGGAGGCCCTGGGTCCCGACCGGCTCGTCATCGACCTCGACCCGGGGCCCGGCACCGGGCTAGCCGAGTGCGCCCGCGTCGCGCTCATCGTGCGGGAACGCCTGGGGCGCATCGGACTCGAGACCATCCCGGTGACCAGCGGCAGCAAGGGTCTCCAGCTGTATGCCGTCCTGCCCGGGACCCACACGAGCGACGAGATCCGCGACACCGTGCAACAGCTCGCGCAGGAGCTGACCAAGCAGCACCCCGACCTCATCGTCTGGAAGATGGCCAAGGAGCTGCGGCCGGGCAAGATCTTCCTCGACTGGAGCCAGAACGTCGCCGCCAAGACGACCGTCTGCCCGTACTCGCTGCGGGGGCGGCAGGCCCCGACGGTCGCTGCGCCGCGGTCGTGGGACGAGATCGAGTCGGGTGCCGGCGGTGGCGAGCTCGTCCAGCTGACGGCCGACGAGGTGCTCGACCGGGTCGACCGCGACGGCGACCTCGCGGCGGAGATCACCGGCTGACGGCTCCGAGACCCGCGCCGGCGGGTGCGCCTGGCGACGACCGAGGGCCCGGCACCACGTGGATGCCGGGCCCTCTGTCGGTGACCGTGTCGTCAGTGCGCCTTGTCGTAGGCGGCCTGGACGTCGGCCGAGATGCGGCCGCGGTCGGAGACGTTGTGGCCGTTGGCGCGGGCCCACTCACGGACGGCGCCGAGATCGGCACGCTTGGGGGAGGCGGCCCGGCGACGCGAGCCGGCAGCCCTGGCCGAACCTGCACGACGTGCGTGCCCGGTCCACGTCGCGAGGTCGTCGCGCAGCTTACGGGCGTTCTTGTCGGACAGGTCGATCTCGTACGAGACGCCATCGAGGGCGAAGGTCACCGTCTCGGCAGCCTTTCCACCATCGACGTCGTCGATCAGCACCACTTCGACACGCTGAGCCATGTTTCTCCATCTGCAGTTGTCGGTTTTGGAGGGGGTTATCCGCGAATAGGAGCTCGCGGGCGAGATCAATTTACATGCAGCCGCTCAGGAATGCATTTCGGTCAATGGAATGACACGGATTCGTGACGACAATTGCCATACATCACGCTCGTGAGAGTGGTCCGGAAAAGCCTCGGCGGCCGGCAGGCGAAGCCGTTTGCCGCAATTGTTCAGGCGTCGGCCGACGGTGTTTGCGGAGTCGTCCCGGGCGTGGGGGAGCCTGTCTTCCCGTGGCGCTCGCGCCCGTCGTGCTCGGCCTCCCACCGGGCCTGTGCCAGGCGCTCGCGGCGGTCGCCCTCGAGGATGCTCTTGATGACGAAGTAGAAGAGCGTGCCCACCCCGATCGTCGGGACGAGGGCGAGCACGTAGGGCAGGAGCGATTCCATGAACGGCATTTTCTCACGCCTTCACGGACGGCCTGCCGGGCGCTGTCGCACCGGGGCCCTACGGTCGTGCCCATGGCTACGAGGACGACGACGCGCCGCACCCCCGCCTTTCGGTGCGGGGAGTGCGGTTGGACCACCGTCAAGTGGGTCGGCCGCTGTGGCGAGTGCCAGGCCTGGGGCACGGTGGCCGAGACCGGAGCGGCCACGCCGGCCCGCACGGCAGCGACCTCGGTGGTGACCCCCGCGCTGCGCATTGCTGACGTCGACGTCACCCAGGCCGCGGCTCGGCCGACCGGCGTCGCGGAGTTCGACCGCGTCCTCGGCGGTGGCCTCGTGCCCGGAGGGGTCGTGCTCGTGGCCGGTGAGCCGGGGGTCGGCAAGTCCACGCTCCTGCTCGACGTCGCCGCGCGCACCGCCCGGTCGGGCGCCGAGGTGCTCTACATCAGCGGCGAGGAGTCCGCGGCTCAAGTGCGCACGCGCGCCGAGCGCATCGAGGCCATGGCCGACTCCCTCTACCTCGCGGCCGAGACCGACCTCGCGACCGTCCTGGGCCACGTCGAGGCCCGGTCGCCGGCCCTGCTCGTCGTCGACTCCGTCCAGACGATCGCCAGCGCCGAGGTCGAGGGCCAGGCCGGCAACGTCTCGCAGGTGCGTGAGGTCGCCGCCAGCCTCATCCAGGCGGCGAAGGCGCGTGGCGTCGCGGTGCTCCTCGTCGGTCACGTCACCAAGGACGGTTCCATTGCCGGTCCCCGCGTGCTCGAGCACCTCGTCGACGTCGTCATCCAGTTCGAGGGCGACCGCCACTCGCGGCTGCGGCTCGTCCGCGCCGTGAAGAACCGGTTCGGACCCACCGACGAGGTCGGCTGCTTCGACCTCTCCGACGTCGGCATCACCGGCCTGCCCGACCCGAGTGGTCTGTTCCTCTCGAGTCGCGACCACGCCGTCCCGGGCACGTGCGTCACGGTGACCCTCGAGGGGCGCCGGCCCCTCGTCGCAGAGGTCCAGGCACTCGTCGCCGCGTCGACGCTGCCCTCGCCCCGTCGCACGTCGAGCGGTCTCGACTCGGCGCGGCTCGCGATGATCATCGCCGTCCTCGACAAGCGCGCCGGAGCCCCGGTCGGCTCTCGCGACATCTTCGCGGCCACCGTCGGCGGGGTCCGCATCACCGAGCCGGCCGCCGATCTCGCCATCGTCTGCGCCCTCGCGTCCTCGGTCGTCGACCAGCCCCTCGCCACCGACGTCGTCGCCTTCGGTGAGGTGGGGCTCGCGGGCGAGGTGCGCCGCGTCACGGGTCTCGACCGCCGCCTCGCCGAGGCCGCACGGCTCGGTTTCCGCCATGCGCTGGTGCCCGCGGGCAGCCTCTCAGACTCTGCGGTGCCCGCCGGGATCCGGGCCGTCGAGGTCGCCGACGTGCCGCGGGCGATCGAGGCGATGGGCCGCCTCGCCGGTGGCAGGTCTTCGGGCGCACCCGCCGTCGGCAGCGTCTAGACTGCGACCGACCGGGGTGGACGCGCTCGGCGCCCCCATTGCGAACAGGGAAGTGATGGACCGGAACGACGAGCTGCTGCTGCGTGCGGCCCTCGCCGCTGTTGCACCCGGCACCGAGCTGCGTGACAGCCTCGAACGCATCCTCCGCGGCCGCACCGGAGCCCTCATCGTGCTCGGCTTCGACCGTGTCGTCGACTCCATCTGCACCGGCGGCTTCGTCCTCGACGTCGAGTTCTCGGCGACCCGGGTGCGCGAGCTCTGCAAGATGGACGGCGCCGTGGTCCTCGACCGGGAGGGCACTCGGATCCTGAGGGCCGCGACACAGCTGGTCCCCGACTCGCGCATCGAGACCACCGAGTCCGGCACGCGTCACCGCACGGCCGAGCGCGTCGCCAAGCAGACCGGCTTCCCGGTCATCTCGGTGAGCCAGTCGATGGGCGTCGTCGCCCTCTACGTCGGCGACCTGCGACACGTCATCGAGGGCTCGCCGACCACCCTGTCGCGCGCCGACCAGGCCCTGCAGACGCTCGAGCGTTACAAGGCGCGTCTCGACGAGGTCACCGGCACGCTGTCGGCCCTCGAGATCGAGGACCTCGTCACGATCCGCGACGTCACCGCGGTGCTCCAGCGCCTCGAGATGGTGCGTCGCATCTCCGCCGAGATCCAGGACTACGTCGTCGAGCTCGGCACCGACGGCCGCCTCCTCAGCCTCCAGCTAGAGGAGCTCGTGGGCGGGCTCGGCAACGACCGTGAGCTCGTCATCCGCGACTACCTGCCGGCCACGAAGTCAGACCTCAGCCTCGACGACGCGCTCGGCAACCTCCAGACGCTCAACTCCGTCGAGCTGCTCGACCTCGCGGCCGGCGCCCGCGCGGTCGGGTTCTCGGTCGTGGGCGACAGCCTCGACGCGCCGGTGTCCCCGCAGGGCTACCGCCTGCTGACCAAGGTGCCGCGCCTGCCCACCGCCATCGTCGACCGTCTCGTGACGCACTTCGAGTCGCTGCAGCGACTCCTCGCGGCCGGCATCGAGGACCTCATGCTCGTCGAGGGCGTCGGCGAGGGCCGCGCCCGCGCCGTCCGGGAGGGGCTCTCGCGCCTCGCCGAGTCGAGCATCCTCGAACGCTACGTCTGATCCCTCCGATCGCTGCTGCCGTATGCCGTCCACCCGGGTCCCGCTGTCACCGCTCCACGAGCGCGTCAACCAGTGGTACGCCGAGGCGGGGCGCAAGCACCTGCCATGGCGCAGGCCCGAGTGCAGCGCCTGGGGTGTCTTCCTGTCCGAGGTGATGTCGCAGCAGACGCCGCTCGGGCGGGTCGAGCCGGTCTGGCGCGAGTGGATGCAGCGCTGGCCGACGCCCGCTGCCCTCGCGGCGGCCGCCCCCGGTGACGCCGTTCGGGCGTGGGGGAGGCTGGGCTACCCGCGTCGGGCACTGCGGTTGCACGAGGCCGCCACAGCGATGGTCGAGCGGCACGGCGGCGAGGTGCCCGGCAGCCCCGAGGAGCTGCTCGCCCTGCCCGGCGTCGGTGCCTACACCGCGGCCGCCGTCTCGTGCTTCGCCTTCGGCATCCCCGAGGTGGTCGTCGACACCAACGTACGGCGGGTGCTCGCGCGCACCCTCGAGGGCAAGGCGTTCCCGAACCCCACCCTGAACCGGACCGAGGCGAAGCTCGCCGCCGACTCCATGCCGACCGATCGTGACACCGCCAACACGTGGAACGTCGCCGTCATGGAGCTCGGCGCACTCGTCTGTGTGGCTCGCGGGCCCCGGTGCGACGCGTGCCCCGTGGCCGACCTGTGCGCGTGGAACGTCGCCGGCCGGCCGGCGTACGACGGACCGCCACGTCGCGGCCAGTCGTGGCACGGCACGGACCGTCAAGTGCGCGGTGAGCTGCTGCGGCGGCTTCGCGAGGCGCACGCGGCCGTGCCGCTGTCCCACCTGGAGAGCTCCGCGGACGACGCGGCCCAGGTGATGCGGTGCCTCGACTCGCTGGTCGTCGACGGGCTCGTGGAGCCGTTGTCCCGCAAGCGGTTCCGTCTCCCCACCTGACCTCCCCCCTCCCGTCGAGTGGGCAGTTTCCACCCGCCCCTCCCGTCGAGTGGGCAGTTTCCACCCGCCTCGCACGTCGAGTGGTCACTTTGCACCGGGCCGGAGCCGGGTGAAAGTGCCCACTCGACCCTGGGATGGGGTGGGCAGTTTGCATGCGCCTCGCACGTCGAGTGGGCAGTTTCCACCGGGCCGGAGCCGGGTGAAAGTGCCCACTCGACCCTGGGATGGGGTGGGCAGTTTGCATGCGCATCGAACGTCGAGTGGGCGGTTTGCACCGAGCCGGAGCGGGGTGAAAGTGCCCACTCGACTCTGGGGTGGGGTGGGGTGGCGGGGAGGGTCAGAGGTTGCCGAGCACCGTCTGGACGTCGACGACGATGACGACGCGCTCGGGGTTGGGGCGCGGCTGCCGGTAGCGGGCGGCATACCGTTGCTCGGCGTCGGTGACTGCGGCGGGGTCCGCCATGACGGTCGCGGTGCCCTCGAGCGAGAGCCAGTGCCGGCCGTCGACCTGGCAGAGCACGGCCGGGCAGCCTGCCGCGGCGTTGCGCGCCTTGCGGCTGCCGCGGCTCGTGATGACCCGGGCGACGGAGGCCTCGGGATCCCACGTGAACCCGACGGGCACGACGTGAGGCGAGCCGTCGGGGCGGAGCGTGGTCAAGGTCGCCAGGTGCCGGACCGTGAGGAAGTCGAGCGCTTCCGGGGAGAGGTCGCGGGGCTGCGTCGCCATCGCCGCTACCGCACGACCTCGAGGATGCCCAGCAGCCCCGTCGGGAGGGCGGTGGTCGGGGTCGTGAATGTCATACCTGGTCCTTCCGGATGCCGAGTGCCCGCAGGGATCGGTCGAGCACCTGGGCGGCGGTGCCCTCGTTGGTGACGCTGACGCCGGGCTCGTCGGGCTCGAGCGGCTCGAGGGCGGCCAGCTGGCTGGGCAGGAGGGACGGCGGCATGTAGTGGCCGGGACGGTGCTCCATGCGGTCCTGGATGACCTCGCTCGGCGCCTCGACGTGAAGGAAGCGCACATGCGGGCGGCCCTCGCGGAGCAGGTCACGATAGACGCGGCGCAGCGCCGAGCAGGTCACGACCGCGGACTCGCCCGCCGCCTCCTTGTCGCTGATCCACTCGCCGATCGAGCGGAGCCACGGCCACCGGTCGTCGTCGGTGAGCGGCTGGCCGTTGCGCATCTTGGTGACGTTGGCCTCGGAGTGGAAGGCGTCGCCCTCGGCGAACTCCCACCCCAGAACCGTCGAGATGCCTTTGGCGACAGTGCTCTTGCCGCTGCCGCTCACGCCCATGACGATGACGACAACGGGCTGGGTCGCCGAGGTAGGTGGCTGCTCGTCCTCGGCGTCCGACATGTCCCCGAACTTATCCCCGTTGAAGCTCAAGCGCCTCATCGGTAACGTGGCCCCTTGTGCCTGCCCCCGTCCGACCGTCGTGAAGACCTTCTGGCTGCTCGTCGGAGCAGGTTTCAGGAGGCACTCGACGTATCGGCTGGCACTGCTCGCCGGCATGACGACGAACTCTGTCTTCGGCATCATCCGGTCCTCGATCCTGATCGCGGCGCTGGCCTCGGCCGGGACGTCGATCGGCGGCTACGACCTGCCGACGACGATCGCGTTCGTCTGGTGGGGCCAGGCGCTGCTCGGCACCGTCAACCTCTGGGGCTTCGCGGAGGTCAAGGACCGTGTGCGCACCGGTGACATCGCGGTCGACTTCCTTCGACCGATCAATCCCCAGTTCGCTTATCTCGCAGGCGATCTCGGACGGGCAGGGATCAATCTCATCGGCCGTGGCGCCCCGGCCATCCTGCTCGGCTCCCTGCTCTTCGACCTGACGTGGCCGCCGTCGACCGCCGCCTGGGTGGTGGGCGGCGTCTCGGTGATCCTCGCCGTCGTCGTCGCCTTCGCGGGCGGCTTCGTCATCAACCTGCTCGCGTTCTGGCTCGTCGAGATCCGCGGCATCCAGCTGCTGTGGATGATCACGGGTGGCCTGCTGTGCGGGCTCTACCTGCCGGTGCCGTGGTTCCCCGACTGGCTGCGCACCATCGCCCAGTGGTCGCCGTTCCCATCGATGCTGCAGAACCCGATCGACATCCTCGCGGGCCGCGTCGTCGGCATCGACATCGCCTCGGCGGTCGCGGTCCAGCTCTTCTGGGCCGTTGTCCTTCTCGTCCTAGGCCAGCTCGTGCTCCGGGCCGGCCGCCGCCATCTGGAGGTGCAGGGTGGCTGACCGGGTGGCTGACTCGACGCTCGCAGAGCGGCTGCGCCCCTACCGGGTGCTGCTCGCCTCGCGCGCCCGTGCGCAGATGCAGTACAAGACGTCCTTCGTGACCGACGTCCTCGGAACGATCGGCGTCGGCCTCGCGGAGTTCGCGGAGGTCTGGGTCATCTTCCACAACGTCGACGTGCTCGGCGGCCTCGACTTCACGGCGGCGCTGCTCGTCTTCGCGCTGTCCAACCTGGCGTTCTCCCTCGCGGACATGTTCGTCGGGCACCTCGACCAGCTGCCGCGCTTCATCCGCGCCGGCCAGGTCGACGCGTTCTACGTGCGCCCACTGCCGTTGCTGACACAGCTCATGACGAGCGACCTGTCGCTGCGTCGCATCGGACGCCTGTCGGTCGCCGCCGTCGCGCTCGTCGTCGCGCTGACGACCGCGGACATCGCGTGGTCCCCGGCCACCGTGGCCCTCATCGTGCTGACCGTAGCGAGCGGGACGGCAATCTTCTCGGCGCTGTTCACGGCGGCCGGCGGCCTGCAGTTCTTCCTCGTCGACGGCGCGGAGTTCACCAACGCCTTCACCTACGGCGGGTCGTATGCCGCCCAGCAGAGCCAGCAGGTCTTCCCCGACCCGCTGCGGATCTTCTGGACGTTCGTCGTGCCGACCGCCTTCGTCGCCTACGTCCCGGCGGTCGCCATTCTCGACCTGCCGGGCGACCAGCTCGCACCGCCGTGGCTGGCCTGGTGGACGCCCCTCGCCGCCCTGCTCGCGTGGGGCATCGCCGGCCTCTGCTGGAGGGCCGGGACCCGTCACTACCAAGGAGCCGGCGGATGAGCATCATCGTGACCCGCGACCTCGTGCGCGACTTCAAGAAGACCCGCGCGGTCGACCGGATGACCTTCTCGGTCGAGCCCGGTGAGTCGGTCGGCTACATCGGCGCGAATGGTGCCGGCAAGTCGACGACGATCAAGATGCTGACCGGCATCCTCAAGCCGACCGCGGGTCACGTGCGCACGTGCGGTCTCGACCCGATGCGTCAGCGCATCGACGTCGCACGCCGGGTCGGTGTGGTCTTCGGGCAGCGATCGCAGCTCTGGTGGGACCTCCCGCTCCGCGAGTCCTTCACGATCCTCGGCGCCATCCACCGCCTCGACGAGGCGGTGGCTCGGGCGCGCACCGACGTCCTCGTCGAGCAGCTCGAGATGGGGCCGCAGCTCGGCATCCCGGTGCGGTCGCTGTCACTCGGGCAGCGCATGCGTGCCGAGATCGCGGCGGCGCTGATCCACTCGCCGGAGCTGCTCATCCTCGACGAGCCGACGATCGGTCTCGACGTGCTCTCCAAGCAGCGGCTGCGCGAGTTCCTCGTCGCCGAGCGACGCGAGCGGGGCACGACGCTCCTGCTCACGACGCACGACATGGGCGACATCGAGCGCCTGTGCGAACGCGTGCTCGTCGTCGACCACGGCCGGCTCGCCTTCGACGGCACGCTGCCGGGGCTCGCCGCGACGGTCGGCGCGCAGCGCATCGTCGTCATCGACCTGGCGGCCCCGACGCCCGACCTCGTGGACGTGCCGGGCACGAGGCTCGTCGAGAGCGAGCCCGACGGGCTGCGCCAGAGCCTGGCGTTCGACTCCGAGGTGACGACCGCGGCCGCGGTGCTCGCCCACATCTCCGCGCGTCACGAGGTGCGCGACCTGGCGATCGAGGAGCCCGACATCGAGGACGTCGTCAGACGCATCTACGCGGCCTCGGGCCGCACCTGACCCACGCCACTCCCCCCGTCGAGAGGCCAGAACCTGCCGCCTCCACCCGTCGGAGAGGCCACCAACGGCTGCGTGCGCTCGTCGAGGCGCCACCGCATATGGCCTCTCGACGGCGGGAGGCGACGAGAAATGGCCTCTCGACGGGTGGGAAGGCGCGAGAGCTGGCCTTTCGACGGGTCAGAGGGTGCGGAGCATGCGGGTGTTGCCGAGGGTGTTGGGCTTGACCCGCTCGAGGTCGAGGAACTCGGCGACGCCCTCGTCGTAGGAGCGCAGCAGCTCGGCGTACACGTCCATCGGCACGGCCTGGCCCTCGATGGCCTCGAACCCGTGCCGGGTGAAGAACTCAATCTCGAACGTCAGGCAGAACAGCCGCTGCACGCCGATCTCGCGCGCGTCCTGGACGAGCTCCTCGAGGAGCCGGCCGCCCAGGCCGGAGCCGAGCAGCTCGGGTGCCACGGCGAGGGTGCGGATCTCGGCGAGGTCCTCCCACATGACGTGCAGGGCGCCGCACCCCACGATGCGATCGTCGAGCTCGGCGACGCGGAACTCGTGGAGGCTCTCGAAGTACGTGACCGCCTCCTTGCTGACGAGCACCCGGCGCTCGGCGAGCGGTGCGATGAGAGCGCGGATGCCGCGCACGTCGGCCGTGCGAGCCCGCCGGATGACGGGCCGACCCGGGGCGACCGACGCGTCGCCGCTCACGAGAGGTTCCCGTCGCGGAACTCGGCGAAGAGCCGGCGGGCCTCGCTGCCGAGGACGACGATCGACTGCTGCCCGGCCCAGCCGAAGCCGCCCTTGGCGACGCCGCGCCCGACCTTGAGTGGGCTCAGCTGGTGCAGGCCCGCGGTGAAGGTGAGGATCTGCTCGGCCGACAGGTTGCTCTTGCCGACCTTGCTGAAGCTCGTGAGGGCCGAGGGGATGGCGATCGGACCGGCGAGCTTTGCCTTGATCGCCGCGGCCATGATGACCTCGCCCTGGTGGCGTGAGCGGCCGAAGTCGCCGTCCGGCAAGGTCTTCCGCTCGCGCGCATACGCGAGGGCCTCGGCCCCGGAGAGGGTCTGTGCGCCCGCCTTGATGACGAGGTCGCGGGCGTGCGAGGCGACGACGGTCTTGGGGACGACGATGGGGATGCCGCCCTGCGCGTCGACGATCTTCTTGAAGCCGGAGAAGCCGAGGACGACGTAGCCCTCGATCGGCAGCTTCGTCACGCTCTTGACGGTGCTCACCTGGGCGCGGGGCCCTCCGAGGACCATGGCGGAGTTGATCTTGCCCCTGCCTCCGGTGGACAGCGGCACCCACAGGTCGCGTGCCATGCCCATGACACCTCCGCCACCCTTGCCGTCCACGCCGATGACCTGGAGCACGTCGGCGCGGGTGCGTTCGAGCGGCTGGCCCTTGCGCGCATCGGAACCGATGGCGAGGACCCAGCGTGGGCCCTTGCCGAGGCTCGGCCTGGTCACGCCGAGCGAGGGCCACCAGCCGCCGACGACCTTCCAGGTCGGACCGACTGCGAGGGTGACGTCGTCCCCGGACGTGACGACCGCGACAGGCGTGCCCATCCACGAACCGACCTTCGCCGTGGCCGACACCGCCTTGGTCGCGGGGGTGCGTGCCTTGAGCGCAGCGGCGGCGGTGGGGGAGGCCGTACGCGTGAGGTCGCCGCCGGCGTACAGGGTGCTGACGAGCGCGGCCAACGGAGCCGGAGCGCCCGCGACCCTGACGCCTGAAGCAGGCGTCGTGGCGTCCGAGCTGCTCGAGCGGGTGCCCGTGCTCGCCGACGAAGTGGCGGGCGCCGCCGGTTCGGACGTGCACGCGCCGAGCGCGAGGGCCACGAGCGCTGCCGTGGCGACGGGGCGATGGCGACGGCTGCCTGGGATCATCACGCTGCAACCCTAGATGACACGCAGGCTCATACCTGCGGCGCACACACGGCTCGGGTCCGGCCCGTCGGTCGCCCCCGGCACCGGACACGGCGGGAGCCCCGACGCTCGGCGTCGGGGCTCCCTGTCCGCCGGCCCGGTCAGGCCGGCGGACACACGATCAGCGGTACTGGATGTCGTGCAGGCGGATGTTGTTGCACTGCATCGTGATTGCCTTGTCGACGTACCACGGCGCCTGGTCCTCCCAGCGCGACCAGCGCAGGCCGTCCGGGCACGAGGCCACGACGCGGTACTGCGTGCCGGGTGCACTCGGGTAGCACTTGACGGTCATCGTGTCGCTGCTCTGCGAGACGATGCAGTCACCGGCGGCTGATGCCGTGGACGGAGCGGCGACGGCGAACGAACCGGCAAGGGCACCTGCCACCGCGAGTGAGGTCAGGATCTTCTTCATGGGTTCCCCTATCTGTGTCGCCGGCACTGCTCGTCTCGAGAGTGCCGACTGCGCGAGTCGCTCTCGCGCGGCGCTGAGACGGAGACCCGTGGGGGAAGGTTCCCGCACGTTGTACGTGGGTTCACGCGACGCGGGAGGCCGTCCGCACGAGCGAGTGCGACGCCACGACCGACGCAAGCACCACCGCCCCGGCGATCGCCGACGTCACGACGAAGCGCACGACGAGCCCGCTGTCGAGAGCGCTCGAGAACGGCAGCATGAGCACGAGGACGAACCCGGCCGCGAGCCCGATCGTGATCGCGAGAGGCAGCGCGACCTCGAGCGCGCGGGCCCGGTGGAGTGAGCGTTCGCTCGTGCCGGCGAGGGCGAGGGCGCGGTACTGCTCGCGTTGGTCGAGCACGCGCGCGGCCTGGACGACGCCCGTCGACGTCGCCCCGACGACGGTGATGATGACGAGCGTGACGAGCGCGCCGGTGCCGAGGTCGTCGGCGAGGTAGCGCTCCAGCGGCGTGGCCGGGTCGTCGACCTGGGCGAGGCTCGTGAAGCCCACGACGACGACGGCGAGACCGAGCGCCCCGACGGCGCGCCAGGTGCTCTTGGGGTCGTCGGCGATGCGTCGCGCGGCGAGCAGGGTCGAGGCGGTCGGTGCGACCCGGGAGGCGATCCGCCCCGCCACCATGACGACGAACGGGCCGACCGCGTTGACCGCGAGGATCATCGCGCCGAGGACGAGCACGATCGTCACACGTTCGGGCTCCTTCATCGGCGTGATGACGAGCACCCAGGCGCCGCCCGCGGCCGCGGCCACGAGGACCCGGAGGAGACTGAGCCGCTTCGGGCTCGTGCGGGCCGCGACCCCGAGCGGACTGATCGCGACTCTGGCGAGGCTGGACGCACCCGACACGACAGCCACGACGACCACCGCGGCCACGACGGCGCCGGTCTGCCACAACGGCAGCACGAGCTCGCTCAGCTCGAACGGCCGGCCCTGGAAGGTCAGGCGGGCCACGAGCGGCAGGACCGCGAGGTAGAGGACCACGCCGGTCAGAGCGCCGACGAGCGCCTGCGTGGCGGCCTCCGCGAGCGTCATGAGCGTGACCTGACCCGACGTCGCGCCGGCCAGGCGCAGGGCCGCGAGGCGCTGGTCGCGCCGCGCGATCGCGAGCCGCGCCGCGACGCCGCCCAAGGTGAGGATCGGGATGACCATGCACGTGGTGGCGATCCAGGCGAGCGTCACGTAGAGGTCGCCGATCGTGGCCTGCTCGATCGAGAGGCCGCCGCCACCGCCCCCACCGGACAGCGCGGCGTTGCGGGACTCGAACGCCATGAGACCCGCGACGGAGACGAGAAGTGCTGCGGTCGCCACGGCGAAGGACGCGACGGCGAGCACGCCGGGCACGCGGTTGTCGGCAGTATCGGCGCGACGCAGCCGCCACCACAGCGAGACGGCCGCGTTCACCGGGCCACCCCCACGGACGCGGCGCGCTCGACGATGCGGCCGTCGCGCACGCGGGCGACGCCGTGGCACCAGGCCGCGACGTTCTCGTCGTGGGTCACGACGACGAGCGAGGCGCCGGTGTGGGCGGCGAGCTGGGTGAGGTGGTGCATGACCTCGGCGCTCGTCGTCTGGTCGAGCGCGCCCGTCGGCTCGTCGGCGAACACCACACCCGGCCGGGCAACGAGGGCCCGCGCGATCGCGACGCGCTGCGCCTGACCACCGGACAGCTCACCGGGACGGCGCTTCTCGAGCCCGGAGAGCCCGAGCGGCGGGAAGAGCGTCGCGGCGCGCCGGGTCGCCTCGGCGCGGGAGACGCCGTCGAGCATGAGCGGCAGGGCGACGTTCTCGATCGCGGGCAGCTCGGGCAGCAGCATCCCCTGCTGGAAGACGAACCCGAAGTCATTGCGGCGCAAGACTGTTCGCTCACGGTCCGACATGCGCGCAATGTCCCGGCCGCGCCAGAGCACCTGGCCACCGGTCGGTCGCAGGATGCCCGCGAGCACGTGCAGCAGTGTCGTCTTGCCCGACCCGGACGGACCCATGACGGCCAGGCTCTCGCCCGCGCCGATCGTCAGGTCCACGCCGCCGAGGGCGGGCGGGCCGGCGGACGTGCCCTTGCCGTAGGTCATGACGAGGTCGCGGGCGACGAGGTCGCGCGAGGCGTCCACGGGCACAGGGGTGGACAGGGGCCCGGCGAGGGCGGGGGAGGGGGCGCGTTCTGGCGCGGCGGACGGCATACGGGCGGCGTCGTGGTGGCTCATGGCCCAACCCTCGCGGCTCGGCCCACGTCGACACATCGGTCGCAGGTCGCCTCCCGCGGGAGGCGGCGTACGACCCGGGTATGAGGCGTACCCTCCCCGTCCCTCACCGAGGGCGTATGCCGCCGGGCTCGGCCCCCGGGAACGGCGAAGGGGCCGGGGACCTCGGTCCCCGACCCCTTCGGTCGGCCGTGCTGCGGCGGGCGAAGAGCCGGTCAGCGCTCCGTGCCGGTCAGCCCCGAGTCGGGGTAGATCTGGTCGTCCGGGACGTTGGACGGCGCCGTGACGTTGACCCCGAGCGCCTCGTCGAGGGCCGCGCCCTCGGGAAGCTCCGGAAGGTCGTCGGCCGGGCGGTGGCCCTTGTCCGGGTGGGCCATGTCGGAGAACGTGAACGTCTCCTCCTTGCCTTCGCCCTCGGTGTCGACCTTGACGTACTGGCCGGACGAGAACTGGCCGAACAGGATCCGCTCGGACAGGGCGTCCTCGATCTCGCGCTGGATGGTCCGGCGGAGCGGGCGCGCACCGAGCACGGGGTCGTAGCCCTTCTTGGCGAGCAGGTCCTTCGCGGCCTGCGTGAGCTCCATGCCCATGTCCTTGTCCTTGAGCCGATTGTCGAGCTTGGCGATCTCGAGGTCGACGATCTGGATGATCTCCTCGCGGCTGAGGTGCGGGAAGACGATCGTGTCGTCGACACGGTTGAGGAACTCGGGCCGGAAGTGCTGCTTGAGCTCGTCGATGACCTTCGCCTTCATCCGCTCGTAGTCGGAGCGGGTGTCGGGTCCGGCCGAGAAGCCCATGCTGGCCTTGGAGATGTCCCTCGTGCCGAGGTTGGTCGTCATGATGATGACGGTGTTCTTGAAGTCGACCATCCGACCCTGCGAGTCGGTGAGTCGGCCGTCCTCGAGCACCTGCAGCAGCGAGTTGAAGATCTCCGGGTGGGCCTTCTCCACCTCGTCGAAGAGCACGACCGAGAACGGCTTGCGGCGGACCTTCTCGGTCAGCTGGCCGCCCTCTTCGTATCCGACGTAGCCGGGCGGGCTGCCGAAGAGGCGGCTCACCGTGTGCTTCTCGGAGAACTCCGACATGTCGAGCTGGATCAGCGCGTCCTCGCTGCCGAAGAGGAACTCGGCGAGCGTCTTGGCCAGCTCGGTCTTACCCACACCGGTGGGACCGGCGAAGATGAACGAGCCTCCCGGGCGGCGCGGGTCCTTCAGGCCTGCGCGCGTGCGACGGATCGCCTGCGACAGGGCCTTGACCGCGTCGTCCATGCCGACGATCCGCTTGTGCAGCTCGTCCTCCATGTGGAGCAGCCGGCTCGACTCCTCCTCGGTCAGCTTGAAGACCGGGATGCCGGTGCTCGCCGCCAGGACCTCGGCGATGAGCTCCTCGTCGACCTCGGCCACGACGTCCATGTCGCCCGACTTCCACTGGGCCTCACGGGCAGCCTTCTCCTGGCGCAGGCGCTTCTCGTCGTCGCGGACTCGGGCCGCGCGCTCGAAGTCCTGGCCGTCGATGGCGGACTCCTTCTCGCGGACGAGCGCCGCGATCTTCTCGTCGAACTCGCGAAGGTCCGGCGGAGCCGTCATGCGGCGGATGCGCAGGCGCGCGCCCGCCTCGTCGATGAGGTCGATCGCCTTGTCGGGCAGGAAGCGGTCGTTGACGTAGCGGTCGGCCATGTTGGCGGCCGCGACGAGCGCGCCGTCGGTGATCGTGACGCGGTGGTGCGCCTCGTAGCGGTCGCGCAGACCCTTGAGGATCTCGATGGCGTGCGGCAGGGTCGGCTCCTGCACCTGGATCGGCTGGAAGCGCCGCTCGAGGGCCGAGTCCTTCTCGATGTGCTTGCGGTACTCGTCGAGAGTCGTCGCACCGATCGTCTGCAGCTCACCGCGGGCGAGCATCGGCTTGAGGATCGACGCGGCGTCGATGGCGCCCTCGGCGGCACCCGCACCGACGAGCGTGTGGATCTCGTCGATGAAGATGATGATGTCGCCGCGGGTGCGAATCTCCTTGAGGACCTTCTTCAGCCGCTCCTCGAAGTCACCGCGGTAGCGGCTGCCTGCGACGAGCGAGCCGAGGTCGAGGGTGTAGAGCTGCTTGTCCTTGAGCGTCTCGGGCACCTCGCCCTTGACGATGTCCTGGGCCAGGCCCTCGACGACGGCGGTCTTGCCGACGCCGGGCTCGCCGATGAGGACAGGGTTGTTCTTCGTGCGGCGGCTCAGCACCTGCATGACCCGCTCGATCTCCTTCTCACGCCCGATGACCGGGTCCAGCTTGCCCTCGCGGGCAGCCTGCGTGAGGTTGCGACCGAACTGGTCGAGCACGAGGGAGCCCGCGGGCGTCCCCTCGGTCTGGCCCTGGCCGACGCCGGCGCCGGCCTTCTCGCCGCTCTGGCCACCCTGGTAGCCGGAGAGCAGCTGGATGACCTGCTGGCGGACCTTGTTGAGCTCCGCGCCGAGCTTGACGAGGACCTGGGCGGCGACGCCCTCGCCCTCGCGGATCAGGCCCAGCAGGATGTGCTCGGTGCCGATGTAGCTGTGGCCGAGCTGGAGCGCCTCGCGGAGCGAGTACTCGAGGACCTTCTTCGCGCGGGGCGTGAAGGGAATGTGGCCGGTGGGGGCCTGCTGCCCCTGGCCGATGATCTCCTGGACCTGGGCCCGGACCGCTTCGAGCGAGATGTCGAGCGATTCGAGGGCCTTCGCGGCGACGCCTTCGCCTTCGTGGATCAGACCCAGGAGGATGTGCTCGGTCCCGATGTAGTTGTGGTTGAGCAGCCGCGCCTCTTCCTGGGCGAGGACAACCACCCTTCGGGCCCTGTCGGTGAACCGTTCGAACATGTTCTTCTCCTGACTGATCGAGAGACATCTCGATGCTATCCGTGCCCGCTGTCGACGAGCACACCCCGACCAACGCCAGTCGGATCCCTCCTGTTCCCCATCCTGAGCGTGATCGGCTCAGGTTCGGCCGCTGTTCGCCGTGAGCGGACAGGCGCCGCATGGTGTGTCGGCATGTTCTTACACCTTGTTCGTACCCGGCGGGCCCGCGCGTCTTACCCGCGTGGGCCGAGCTGGGGGACCGAGGCGGGCAGCCCAGCCGACGACGTATGCCGCCGGGCCCGGGTCAGGCGAGGCCGCGGGCGAAGCGTTCGTGGAGCTCGCGCATCTCGTCCTCGAGCTCGGGAACCGGTCCGTCGACGACCGCGTCCGGCACGACGTCGCGGATCGACAGCGGCGCGACGGGAGACGGCGCCGAGCCCCACGCCGAACGCCAGGCCCTCAGCTGGGCCGAGCTCACGGCATACACGATGCGGCCCAGGCCGACCCAGGCGTGCGCGGCCGAGCACATGGGGCAGTGCTCGCCCGACGTGTAGACGGCGGCGGCAGCTCGCTCCTCGGCGGACAGGTGCGCACCGGCCCAGCGCGCGATGGCGAGCTCCGGGTGCTGGGTGGCCTCGAGGGCGACGACGTGGTTGTGGTCCTCGAAGAGCACCCGGCCGTCGCCCGACACGAGCACCGAGCCGAAGGGCTCGTCGCCGCGCTCGAGGGCCAGCCGCGCCTGGCTGACGGCGCGTCGCAGGTGGACGAGGTCGGTCGGCGAGACGGTCATGCCACCCTCCCTGTGACGAGTGCGAACGTCACGAAGGCGCCCCCGTCGGCCTCGAGCATCGACTGCACGGGTGACGTCGGCTGGCCCTTGAGCTCCATCACGGCCCGCTCCCAGAGGAGCCAGTTGGCGCAGGCGTCGGGCTGGTTGCGTCCCGTCACGGCGGCGAAGGCGCGGCTGAACTCCCACTGGCTGCGCAACCAGTCGGTCGTGTGCCACGCCGCGGTCTCGGCGCCGACGACGTTGTCGATGTGGTCAGGGATCTCGCCGAGCTCACGCACCTCGGTCGTGAGGGCGGGCGTGGCCACCCCGAGCTGGCCGCCCGGCTTGAGGAACTTCGCGAGGTAGGGCGGGTAGTGGTCGCCCGTGCCGAAGTACTCCCACGCGTCGATGCTGACGATCGCGTCGAACGTGCCGTGGCCGAAGGGCAGGGAGTGGGCGTCGACCCGCATCGGCAGGACGCTGTCGTCGACCCCGGCCTTGCGGAACACCTCACCGGCCTCGCTCGGGTCGACCCACAGGTCGGCGGCGATGACGCGCACGCCGTACTCCCGGGCGAGGAAGACGGACGTCGCGCCGAGGCCCGAGCCGAGGTCGAGGACGCGCATGCCGGGGCGCAGGTCGAGGTCGGCGGCCAGGTCCTCGAGCAGCCAGAGCGGGTGCGGGCCCATGTCGAGGTCGACGAGCCACTTCGCGTCGTACTTCGAGGACTTCGGGTACGCGTCCCGGGTCAGGTGGTCGAGGGCTGGCATGTCCTGATCCTTGCCGCTCGCGGGGGAGCAGTCGACCGGGATTCACCGACCGAACGCGCTGCTTGTGCCCGAACGTGCTGCCGGGTCTCGAACGCGCTGGTGCACCGACGTGTTCGGCACCGAACGAGTCGTTCGAGCAGCACAGGGTGGCTGGACGGAGTCAGCCGACGCGGACGAGGCGCTCCGGTGTCAGGTCCACCAGGGAGGTGCAGCCGGTCAGCGCGAGCTGGAGGTCGAGCTCGGCGCGCAGGTTGCGCAGCACTTCCGACACGCCCTCGGCGCCGGCGAGAGCCAGCCCGTAGACATGCGGTCTGCCGATGCCAACAGCCGTGGCCCCAA
Source organism: Terrabacter sp. GCM10028922 (assembly GCF_042666095.1). Taxonomy (NCBI): domain Bacteria; kingdom Bacillati; phylum Actinomycetota; class Actinomycetes; order Micrococcales; family Intrasporangiaceae; genus Terrabacter; species Terrabacter sp. GCM10028922. The sequence continues at coordinate 226,807 of NZ_JBHTFG010000009.1, forward strand.
GCGCAAGGGCCACGAAAGCGTCTGCGCCGCAACGGATCCCGCTGTCGAAGATGACCGGCATCGACGACCCGCTCGACCGCACCGCCTCGACGACCCCCGGCAGGGCCTCGAGCGCAGCGAACGACCGGTCGACCTGCCGCCCGCCGTGGTTGGAGACGTAGATGCCGTCGACCCCGGCCTCGACGGCCCGGCGCGCGTCGTCCGGGTGCAGGATCCCCTTGAGCACGATGGGCAGCCGGGTCAGCGCGCGCAGCCGCGGCAGGTCGTCCCAGGTGAGGGAGGGCCGGCTGAAGACGTCGAGGAAGGTCTCGACCGCGGCCCGCGGCTCGGGAGCCGTCAGGTTGCGCCGCAGGTCTCCGGGGTGGTTGCGGCTCATCGACAGCAGCGTGGCGACGGCGGCCGGCGTCGGACGCGGGCGCGGCTCCGGCGACCCCGCCGCCACGCGCTCGGCGACGAGACGCCGGAAGACGGGGTCGGACGTGTACTGAGCGATGCCCTCGCCGCGCGCGAACGGCAGGTGCCCGAGGTCGAGGTCACGCGGTCGCCACCCGAGGCATGCCGTGTCGAGCGTGACGACGAGGGCGTCGCTCCCGCACGCCTCGGCGCGCGAGACGAGGCTCTCGACGAGGTCGTCGTTGCTGCTCCAGTAGAGTTGGTACCAGTGGCCCGACCCCGCGAGGGTGCGCGCGATGTCCTCCATCGGCACGGACGCCTGGGTGCTGATGATCTGCGTGACGGACTGCTCCCGGGCGGCATGCGCGACGGCGAGGTCGGCGTCCTCATGAGCCATCGAGAGCACCCCGACCGGCGCGAGGAGGAACGGGCTCTCGTGCCGCCGCCCGAAGAGCTCGACAGCGGTGTCGCGCTCCGTCGTGTCCACGAGCATGCGCGGCACGACCTGCCACCGGTCGAAGGCCGCGACGTTGGCCGCTGCGCTCACCTCGGAGCCCGCCGACCCTGCGACGTAAGCGAATCCGCGGCGTGACATGACCTTGCGCGCAGCCTCCTCCAGCTGCGTGCCGTCGGTCGGCACCTCGGGGCGGTGCCCGAACGCACCCGCCCGGTAGATGGCGGACTGAACGGTCCGGCCGAACGACTCCCACGGCATACGCGCTCCTCTCCGGAGCCGGTCGTCCCACGCCCGGCGCACGAGGTCGTCTCGTGCGGGCAGTCTGCCGCAGCCCGCCTCGCGGGTCGACCGGACGGCGCCGTCGGACGGCGGCCCGGTCACCAGGTGACGGAGATGGTGTCGCGCCACCAGCGCTCGAGCTCGTCCGCGGGCTCGGACCGGCGACGGCTCCACAGCCTGAGGTAGAGGTCGACCGGCTCGCCGGTCAGGGTGAGGTCGGCGCTGCCCGCCTCGGGCGACTCCGGCCGCACCCGCCGGGTGACGATGGGGCGCCCGGTCGCGAGCTCGACGAGCCAGGCGACGTCGACGTCGTCGGGCCGCACGAGCACCGACGTGTCGTCACCGGGCGACGCGCCGCGGCGGCTGCGGGTCACGAACCCGACGAGCAGCTCGTCGATGCCATCGACGGCGATCTCTGGCCGGATCCACGTCTCGTCCGGGCGGGCCGAGCGACCGAGCCGCGCGGACAGGGCGTCGACGGCGTGGATCGTCGTCTCGTGGCACTGCCGCCGGGTCCAGAAGAGCCGGGCGGCGGGTGCGTCCTGGAGGAAGACGAACGCCTCCAGGTCGTCGGGGGCGTCGACGACGGCCTGGAGCAGGGCCGTCGCCCCCTCGTCGAACCAGCCGAGGACATCGGGCGCGTCCCGGCCCTCCTGCTCCAGGGCGGCAGTGTCCTCGATCGGCGCACCGGACAGGTGGCTGGCGGCCCAGCGATGCACCATCCCCTGGTGCGCCACGAGGTCGAGCACGGTCCAGTCGGGACACGTCGGTACGGGCGCGTCGAGGCCGGCGGCCATCGCGTTGGCGCGCAGCACGGTCGAGGCCGCACCGAGCGCGTCCCCCAACTCCTCGAGGCCGACTCCCAGCGGCCCCGGTGTCGCAAGGCTGTGGTCGTCGATCGAACGCATGGCAGCGAGTGTGCCGCACCGTGGCGCTGCCCGGCGGACGTCGCCGGGTCGCGTGCTTGGCCGGGGTGCCGTGGCGGCGGCGGTAGATTTGCCCGGCGGGGGCGGTCACCACCGCACACCGTCCGTCATCCGAGCGACATCCCAGCACCTCCGGAGGCCTTTGTGGACGCCAGCGACCTGCTGCGCAATGCGCTCCTGCAGCTGTCCAAGCAGGAGAAGATCCGAGACGTCGTCGAGAAGGCGCCGGTGTCGCGCTCGGTCGTCAAGCGCTTCGTGCCCGGCGCCCGGAACGCCGATGTCGTCGGTGCCGCCTCGGAGATCGCGGCGTCGGGCCGCCTCTCGACGATCGACTACCTCGGAGAGGACACGACCGACCTCGAGCAGGCGCAGCACACCCGCGACGCGTACGTCGCGCTCCTCACGGCGTTGCGCGACCAGGGGCTCACCGAGGGCGGCAAGGTCGAGGTGTCGCTCAAGCTCAGTGCCCTCGGCCAGGCCCTCCCGGGCGACGGCAACGCGATCGCCCTCGAGCACGCCCGGGCGATCTGTGAGGTCGCGCGTGAGGCCGGCACCACCGTGACCCTCGACATGGAGGACCACACGACGACCGATCTCACGCTCGAGGCGCTGCGTGAGCTGCGGGCCGACTTCCCGACCGTCGGCGCGGTCCTGCAGGCGTACCTCTACCGCACCGAGGCGGACTGCCGTGACCTCGCCTACGCCGGGTCGCGCGTGCGCCTGTGCAAGGGGGCGTACAAGGAACCAGAGTCGGTCGCCTTCCAGGCCGGTGCCGAGGTCGACAAGTCCTACGTGCGCTGCCTCAAGATCCTCATGCAGGGCGAGGGCTACCCGATGGTGGCGTCCCACGACCCGCGCCTCATCGAGATCGCCGGGGCGCTCGGTGGACAGGCGGGCCGCGACCCGAAGTCGTTCGAGTACCAGATGCTCTACGGCATCAGGCCCGAGGAGCAGAAGCGCATCGCCGACCGCGGTGACCAGATGCGTGTCTACATCCCGTACGGCGAGGAGTGGTACGGCTACCTCATGCGTCGCATGGCGGAGAAGCCCGCCAACGTCATGTTCTTCCTGCGCGGCGTCGCGACCAAGGGCTGAGAGGCGGACATGACGACGACGGCAATCTTCGGTGCGGGGGTCATGGGCGAGACGCTCGTCTCCGGGCTCATCCGCTCGGGCCGCACACCCGGTGACCTCATCGTCACCGGGCGCACGCCCGACAAGGTCAACGCGCTCGCCGCGCGCCACGGCGTACGCGTGCTGCCGAACCGCGAGGCGGCCGACGCCGCCGACACGCTCGTGCTGTGCGTCAAGCCCCAGGACATGGCGTCCCTGCTCGACGAGATCCACGACCACGTCGCGCCCGGCAACACCGTCATCTCCCTGGCGGCGGGCATCACGACCGAGTACCTCGAGTCGCGGCTGCCCGAGGGCACATCGGTCATCCGTGTCATGCCCAACACGCCCGCCCTCGTGGACCAGGGGATGGCCGGCATCGCGCCCGGCAGCCACTGCACGGACGACCACCTCGAGGAGGCCGAGGCGCTGCTCAGCTCGTGCGGAGCGGTCGTGCGCCTCGCCGAGAAGCACCTCGACGCGGTGACGGCGATCTCGGGAAGCGGTCCCGCGTACATCTTCTACGTCGTCGAGGCGATGATCGAGGCCGGCGTCGTGCTGGGGCTCCCGCGCGCCACGGCGACCGAGCTCGTCGTCCAGACGCTCTACGGTGCCGCCACGATGCTCAAGGAGACGCGCGAACACCCGACCGTCTTGCGCGAGCAGGTCAGCTCGCCGGGCGGCACGACCGTCGCGGCGCTGCGCCAGCTCGACGACCACAAGGTCCGCGCGGCCTTCGTCACGGCCATCGAGGCCGCCGCCGCGCGGTCGAAACAGCTGGCGTCCGGCCAGGTCTGAGGGCACTGTGGGGTGATGGGAGAGCCGCACCCCGCGATGCACCTGCACACCGTCCGTCCCGACGACTGGCGGTCCTACCGGGACGTGCGCCTCGAGATGCTCCAGGAGGAGCCCGACGCGTTCTGGTTCACCTACGCCGACGAGGCCATCTACGACGAGGCCGACTGGCGTCAGCGGATCGAGGGCGCGTGGCTGGTCCAGGCGCGCGACGCCGAGGGTGTTCTCGGCACTGCGGGCCTCGGATCGCACTGGGAGCCCGAAAGAGCAACGACCGCAACGCTGTTCGGCATGTATGTCGCGCCCCGCGCCCGTGGCCGCGGCGTGGGGGAGGCGCTCGTCCGCGCGGTCCTCGACGAGGCCAGGCACATGGGCAAGTCCGAGGTCCTCCTCGAGGTGACGAGCTCGAACGCCGCTGCCGAGGCGCTGTACGCACGCTGTGGCTTCCAGCGCACGGGCACCGTCCACGAGCACCCGCGCCGGCCCGATCTCAACGAGATCGAGATGGTCCACCGGCTCTGACGACCCGCCACCCCCCGCCCGCCCGGGCCGGAAGAGCATCCCGAACGTTCACCCGACCTCGGGTGTCGGTTCGACAGCCTGTCGTGCGAAGGTGGACCCCATGACCGACATCACCGTGCGTTCCCTCGGCGAGGACGACTGGCAGGACTACCGTTCCGTCCGGCTCGCCGCACTGCGTGAGTCGCCCGAGGCGTTCGCGGCCTCGGTCGACGAGGAGGAGGCCTACGACGAGGCCTTGTGGCGCGAACGGATGAAACGCTCCGCGCGGCTGGTCGCCGAACGCGCCGGCCAGGCCGTCGGCGTCGTGAGCGTCGGCACCGCCAGGGCCAGCGAGGGCACGGCCGCCGAGCTCTTCGGCCTCTGGGTGCGCCCGGAGGCGCGCGGCTCAGGAGTGGCGACCCGCCTCGTCAAGGACAGCGCGGCCATCGCCACCGAACGGGGCCAGACGCACCTCGTCTACTGGGTCGGCACCGAGAACGGTCGGGCCGTCGCCTTCGCCAGCGGCATCGGCTTCCGGCCGACGGACTACCGCCGCCCGATGGGGGTCGTCAGCGAGGAGGACGGCGAGGAGGAGATCGCCATGGTCCTCCCGCTCGGCGCGGACCCGGGGGCCTCGACCCCGCCGCTGACCCCCTGAGCTGCCGCCGCCGCGCTAGGGGCGAGCGGCGAAACGCTCGAGCAGCTCGGTGGGCCCGCTGACGATGAGCATGTGGTGCGCTGAGATCTTCGTCTGCGGCACGGCATACGTGAAGTCCTCGCCCGGTGCCTTGACTCCGACGACGGTGACGCCGTACTTCCGACGGATCTGGCTCTGCTCCAAGGTGAACCCGATCGCCTCGCTCGGCGGCTTGATCTTCACGATGGCGAAGCCGTCGTCGAACTCGATGTAGTCGAGCAGCTTGCCGTTGACGAGGTGGGCGACGCGGCGGCCCGAGTCGGCCTCGGGCGAGATGACGTGGTGCACCCCGATGCGGTCGAGGATCCGCTTGTGCTCGGGGGAGAGGGCCTTCGCCCAGATCGACGGCACCCCGGCGTCGACGAGGTTCGCCGCCGCGAGGACCGACGACTCGACCGACGAGCCGATGCCGACGATGGCGATCTTCGGCTCGACGTCGCGGATCATGTCCAGGGCCGTGGCCTGCGCCATGTCGGCGTGCACGACCTTGGCCACCTTGTTCACGTAGCTCTCGGCAATGCCGTTGTCGCGCTCCACCGCGATCACCCGGTGCCCGAGCTTGGTCAGCTCGAGCGCCACGGCCGAGCCGAAGCGTCCCAGCCCGATGACGATCACGTCGTCGTCGAAGAGACGGTTGCGGCCCATGGGTTGTACCTCCGTCGTTCATGGCGCGTTTCCGCGATAGCGTCTCAATCATGCCAACTCAGGCCCGGGTCGTCTGGGACACCTCCTTCACGAGGTACAACTTCGGCCCCACCCACCCGATGGCCCCGGTGCGGCTGGACCTCACGGCGCGCCTGTGCGACGCACTCGGGATCTTCGACGCCGAGGGTGTCGAGGTGGTCGGCGCCGAGGCCGCATCCGACGAGGTGCTGGCGACGATCCACGACGACGACTACGTCGCAGCGGTCAAGGCGGCCTCCGACGACCCCAGTGCGGCCGACCCCGCGTACGGCCTCGGCACCGAAGACGACCCCGCCTTCCCCGGCATGCACGAGGCGAGCTCGCGGATCGTCGCCGGCACGGTGGACAGCTGTCGCGCCGTCTGGGAGGGCACGGCCGCGCACGCGGTCAACTTCACGGGCGGCCTGCACCACGCGATGCGCGGGACGGCCAGCGGCTTCTGCGTCTACAACGACATCGCCGTCGGCATCCAGTGGCTGCTCGACCACGGCGCCGAGCGCGTCGCGTACGTCGACGTCGACGTCCACCACGGCGACGGGGTCGAGCAGATCTTCTGGAACGACCCCCGCGTCCTCACGATCTCGGTGCACGAGACCGGGCGCGCCCTCTTCCCGGGCACCGGCTGGCCGGGCGACATCGGCGGCCCCGATGCGGAGGGCAGCGCCGTCAACGTCGCTCTCCCACCGGGGCTCAACGACGCGGGTTGGTTGCGAGCCCTGCACGCCGTCGCCGACCCGCTTATCCGTGCCTTCCGTCCCGACGTGCTCGTGACCCAGCACGGCTGCGACACCCACACCGAGGACCCGCTCGCCCACTTCGCCGTGACGGTCGACGCCCAGCGCGCCGCCGCCGACGCGCTCCACCGCCTCGCCCACGAGGTGTGCGACGGGCGGTGGGTTGCCCTCGGCGGCGGTGGCTACGAGGTCATCGGTGTCGTGCCGCGCACGTGGACCCACCTGACCGCGATCGCCGCGCACGCGCCGATCAAGACCACCGCCCCGATCCCGGAGGGCTGGCGCGCCCACGTCGAGCAGGTCTTCGGCCGACCCGGCCCGCGACGGATGGGCGACCTGACTCCGGAGGACGGCCCGCTCTGGTGGCGCTCCTGGGACATGGGTTACGACCCCGGGAGCGAGGTCGACCGCGCCATCATGGCGACCCGCTCGGCCGTCTTCCCCCACCACGGCCTCGACGTCCACTTCGACTAGCCGGCTCGGATGGGCGGTGGAAACTGCCCACTCGACGGTTGTCGGGGTTGACCTGTCGAGGCCGGCGGCCGGGTGAAACTGCCCACTCGACGGTTGTCGGGGTTGACCTGTCGAGGCCGGCGGCCGGGTGGAACTGCCCACTCGACGGTCGAGTGGGCACTTTCCACCCGCACGGACGGCTCGGGAAAGCGGCTGGACCCGTGGATCGGGCGTCTCGTACGCTTGCGGGACGGCGACGACGGGCCTGACGATCCTGAGCCGAGCACGACAAGAGGCCATCGCACTTCCGCGATGGCGAAGGTGTGGTGGCACAGCGACATTCCCCATCGCCCACACCTCCGGGGCATCAACCCTCCGGAGGTGAACGGAATGCAACCCACCCATCCACCCGCTACGACGACCAGCACGACCGGCATGACCGGTTCGAGCAGCCCGACCCGCGTCCTCGCCCGCGACCTCATGACCGCACAACCCGGCGAGCGCGCCACGCTCGCCGGCTGGGTCCACCGGCGCCGCGTCCTCGCCAGCGTCACGTTCCTCGTCCTGCGCGACCGGTCCGGCCTGGCCCAGGTCGTCGTCAAGGAGCCCGGGACGCTCGAGCAGCTCGCCCGGCTGCCCGAGGAGACGGTCGTCGAGGTGACCGGCACGGTGTCGGCCAACCCATCGGCCCCCGGCGGCGCCGAGCTCGTCGAACCGTCCGTCACACCGCTCACCGAGCCGGCCGTCGCACCGCCGACCGAGCTGTGGCGACCGACGTTCGGGGCGGGCCTGCCGACGCATCTCGACCACGCCGCGGTGACGCTGCGCCACCCGCGGCACCGCGCGGCGTGGCAGCTGGCGAGTGCCTCGATGCGCGGCTTCCGCGAGGCGCTGGGCGCGCTCGAGTTCACCGAGATCGCGACCCCGAAGCTCGTCGGCACGGCCACCGAGTCCGGTGCCAACGTCTTCACGGTCGACTACTTCGGCCGCACCGCCTACCTCGCCCAGAGCCCGCAGCTCTACAAGCAGATGCTCGTCGGGGTGTTCGAGCGGGTCTTCGAGGTGGGCCCGGTGTTCCGCGCCGAGCCGCACGACACCGTGCGCCACCTCGCGCAGTACACCTCGCTCGACGCCGAGCTCGGCTTCGTGCGCGACCATCGCGACGTCCTCGCCGTCCTGCGCGCCGCGATCGCGGGCATGGTCGAGGCCATCGGCACGTATGCCGGCGAGGCCGCTTCGCTCCTCGGTGTCGAGCTGCCGAGGGTGCCCGAGGAGTTCCCCGTCATCCACTTCCGTGACGCCCTCGCGAAGGTTGGCGCCGACCCGGACGAGCCGGACCTCAGCCCATCGCACGAGCGCATGCTCAGCGAGTGGGCGCGGACGGCTTTCGGCTCGGACTTCCTTGCGGTGGAGGGCTACCCGATGGCCAAGCGACCGTTCTACACGCACCCGCAGCCGGGGGACGAGCGGTGGAGCAACAGCTTCGACCTGCTCTTCCGCGGGCTGGAGCTGACGACGGGTGGGCAGCGTCTGCACCGGCCGTCCGACTACGCGGCGGCGACCACGCGGACGGGCACCGGACCGTCCCTCATCGCCGGCTACCTCGAGGCCTTCGCGCACGGCATGCCTCCGCATGGCGGATTCGCCATCGGTCTGGAAAGGTGGGTGGCGCGCCTGACGGGAGCAGAGAACATTCGCGAGGTGAGCCTCTTCCCTCGCGACCTGCACCGTCTGGAGCCGTGACCAGCCGGGAGATCCACAGGGGCCCACCGGCGTGTCGAGTTGCGCCCGGACGGCGAGTTTGTCAACTCCACTTCCCCTCCAGTCACATCTGCCCCTAATGTTGCTTCTTGCACCTGCGTGCTCTTTTCGCCGGAGGGGAAGCCGTCGACACGCGGGTGCAACCACTGAAGATCGGGGTTTCACATGTCGAATGAGCGTCAGCTCGCCGAGGTGCGGTTCCTGACCGTCGCCGAGGTCGCCTCGATCATGCGCGTGTCGAAGATGACCGTCTACCGGCTCGTCCACGGCGGAGACCTTCCGGCCGTACGCGTCGGCCGCTCCTTCCGGGTTCCGGAGGACGCGGTGCACAAGTACCTCCAGACGTCCTACATCGACACCGCGTGAGCACAGCGTTTCCACGCACACCGAGGGGGCGGCCAGGACCACGAGGTCCGGCCGCCCCCTCGGCATTCGTGCAGGTCGGCTCCACGAGCGCTTTTGGGCTCAGGCCCCGCACGCGCTACGCTGTGGAGCCTGTTCGGCTCGTACTTCGACCTGCCCTTGTATACGGCGTGTCGACGCAGGTCGGCATCAGCTCAGTCAAGGATCAGTCGCACGGCAAGGACAACTATGGGTTCTGTCATCAAGAAGCGTCGCAAGCGGATGGCGAAGAAGAAGCACCGCAAGCTGCTGCGCAAGACGCGTCACCAGCGTCGCAACAAGAAGTGACCTGACCAGCTCAGGAACCGGCGGTATCGCCCGCTCGCTCTCGACCCTCACGCAACCGTGGGGGTCGTTCGCGTTTGGGGCAGCGGTCCCTTCCCGTGGCCCTCCTCGGGAGAGGCTCGCCACATCGGCAGGGGTGCGCGAGGACGTATGCCGTGGGCCTCGGTAGGCTTCACGTGCGGGGGAGCGAGCCTTCCCCGTCGCACGTGCAGGGCCCGGGCGCGACGCGTCCGGCGCGACCGACGAGAAGCGAGCACAGGAGGAGCCGATGGCCAAGGTCGTCCTGGTCACGGGGGTGTCCCGCTACCTCGGTGGTCTCTACGCCCGCAGGCTCTCCACCGATCCGACCGTCGAGCGGATCCTGGGCGTCGACGTGGTGCCGCCCAAGCACTCGATCGGTCGGGCAGAGTTCGTCCGCGCCGACATCCGCAACCCGATGATCGGGCGGATCATGGCGCAGGCCGAGGTCGACACGGTCGTGCACATGAACGTCATCGCGACCCCCAAGGACACCGGGGGCCGGGTGACGCAGAAGGAGATCAACGTCATCGGCACGATGCAGCTGCTCGCCGCGTGCCAGAAGTCCGAGTCGGTCAAGCGTCTCGTCGTGAAGTCGTCCGCGGCGGTCTACGGCTCCTCGCCGCGCGACCCTGCGATGTTCAGCGAGGACATGAACCCCAAGACCCTGCCGCGGGCCGGTTTCGGCAAGGACTCCGTCGAGGTCGAGGGCTACGTCCGCGGCTTCTCGCGCCGCCGGCCCGACGTCGAGATCACGATGCTGCGCTTGGCCAACGTCGTCGGCCCGAGCATCCACACCGCCATCACCGACTACTTCTCGCTCCCCGTCGTGCCGATCCCGCTCGGCTATGACGCGCGGTTCCAGTTCATCCACGAGGACGACGCCACGGCGGCGATGATCCTCGCGACCACCGGTCCTGCGGTCGGCATCGTCAACGTCGCGGGCGACGGCTTCCTCACCGTCACCCAGTGCACCGCGATCGCCCGGCGACCGGTGCTGCCCGTCCCGCTCGGGGCGGCCGGTGTCATCGGCAGCCTCGTCAAGCGCAGCGGTCTCGCCGACTTCTCCTCAGACCAGCTCACCTTCCTCGCCTTCGGCCGCGGACTCGACACGACCCGGATGCGCACGGTGCTCGAGTTCGAGCCGCACTTCACGACTCGGGCGGCGTTCGAGGACTATGCGAGCCACCTGCGACCGGCGGTGCCCGGCGTCGAGGGAGTCGGTGACGTCGTCAGCGACGCCGCCGGCGGCACCGCCGCAGCCCTCGCCCGCGTCTTCGACAGGATCCAGCCGTGACCGCCGATCCGAACCAGCCCGCCCCCGCGCAGGGCAGGAAGGGTGCCCAGTCCGCCGAGTCCGCGCCGCCGAAGCAGGCCCGCGCGGCAAGGGCCACCAGCAGGACACCGGGCTCCGGGGCCAAGGCCCCGGCGAAGAGGGCGGCCAGGAGCCCGGCGAGGAAGCTGGCAAGGACGTCCGCGAAGAAGCCCGCCGAGAAGGCCGCGAAGACGGCAGCGAGGAAGCCCACCGACAAGCCGGGCAAGAAGCCGGCCGAGAAGGCCGTGAAGAAGACGGCCACGAGGACCACGCCGGCAGCCTCGGCGGCTCCGGCGGCATCGGCGGCGGCAGTCCCGACGGCCGCGGCGCGCCCCGTACGCGGTGCCTTCGCCGCCGGCGCCGCTCGGGCCTCGGGCGAACGCCGCCGGCGCGCCGGCACTCCGTTGATCCCCACCGAGCCCGTCGAGGTGAGCACCGCGCGGCGGCTCGCGGCCGGGACGTCGACGAGCACGACACCCGCCGACGAGGTCGCCACCGTGGGCGACGCGACGCATGACTCCGAGCCGTCAGAGGTCGCCGCGGACCAGCCGATGACCCCTCCGCCGGCCGACGAGCCCGTGACCGTCGAGGACACGAAGGCGACCGAGGCCACCGAGGAGACCGGGGCGACGCAGCCACCCGAGGCCCCCGAGGGACATGAGGGTCCGGACGGGCCCGACCGGCCGTCAGCCGGTCGCACCCGGCCGAGCCGCGCATCGATGCGGTCGACCCGCCGCCCGAGCACCGGCGAGCCGAAGCGGCTGCGGGCCGTCCCGCCCGTCGAGGACCTCACCCCCTTGGACGAGACGGTCAGCGCGACGCCGACCACCCGGCATACGGCCCCGGGCGAGGCGGAGGGCTGGGAGCACGCGTTGACGACGGGGCTGCAGTCACGCGCGGAGAAGCTCATCGGCAGCGTTCTCGAGGGAGCCGAGTTCTCGTCCGAGTCACGACCCGGGCCCGCCGAGCTCGTCGAGCTCGCCGTCAACGTGCTGCGCGCGGCGGCGACCTCCGCCGGTGTGCCCGCGGAGGACGTCGAGCGGCAGGTCGCCGAGACGCTCGCGTACGTGCGCCGCCGGCTCACGGGCGACTACGTCGTCGACGAGTTCGGCTTCGACGAGGACTACACGATCAACGTGCACCTGCCCCTCCTGAGGCCCCTGTACAAGAAGTGGTTCCGGGTCGAGGTGCGCGGCATCGAGAACATCCCCGACGTGGGCGGCGCCCTCGTCGTCGGCAACCACTCCGGCACCGTCGCCATGGACTCACTCATGACCCAGGTGGCCGTCTACGACGAGCACCCGAAGAACCGCCACCTGCGCATGCTCGGTGCGGACCTCGTCTTCCAGATGCCGTTCATCGGCACCATGGCCCGTCGCTCCGGCACGACCCTTGCGGCCAACACCGACGCGGAGCGGCTCCTCAGCACCGGCTCGCTCGTCGGCGTGTGGCCCGAGGGCTTCAAGGGCGTCGGCAAGCCGTTCAGCGAGCGCTACAAGCTCCAGCGTTTCGGCCGCGGTGGGTTCGTGTCGGCGGCGCTGAGGGCCGGCGTCCCGATCGTGCCGGTGTCGATCGTCGGCGCGGAGGAGATCTACCCCATCATCGGCAACATGCCGGCCGTCGCACGACTGCTCGGCCTGCCGTACGCGCCGATCACGCCGACGTTCCCCCTGCTCGGGCCGCTCGGCATGGTGCCGCTGCCGAGCAAGTGGCTCATCGAGTTCGGGCCGCCCATCCAGACGACGAGCTTCGGACCCGACGCGGCCGATGACCCCATGCTCGTCTTCGACCTCACCGACCAGGTGCGCGAGACGATCCAGCAGACGCTCTACAGCCTGCTCATGCAGCGCAAGTCCGTCTTCCTCTGACGACCGTCCCGGCTGGTCGAGGTCTACCTGGTCGACGTTCCGACCGCCCTCAGGGGAGCAGCTCGGTCGGCAGTGCGAGTGAGGCGGACGGCAGGGTCGGGGCGCCGAGCTTGATGGTCGGCACCGTCACGGTCACTCCGGGCAGCGTCACGCCGCCACCGCCGGCACCGATCGTCGAGGACGTGATGCCGACGCTCGGCAGGCTCACGGTCGCGCCGGGCAGCGTCACGCCGCCGCCACCGGCGCCCACGGAGGAGGACGTGATGCCGACGCTCGGCAGGTTGACGGTGCCGCCCGGCAGCGTCACGCCGCCGGTCGCCGTGACACCGGGGAGCCCCGGGATGCCGGGCACCCCGGCGTCGGGGACCGTGGCCGAGGGCAGCGGCAGACGCGGCAGCGACGCCGAAGGTGTCGGCGTACCCGTCGGAGGGCGGGTGCCCGGGGCGGGGGAGCTGCCGCCCGGCGTGGTGGGTCGGACGGCCCCGGTCACGGTGCTCAGCACCTGCCGGGCCTGCAGGGCGCGGTCACCGCAGTCGGTGCAGGCCGCCAGAACGCGCAGTGTCGCGAGCTGGCCGGCCCCGAGCAGGTCGCGCAGGCGCTGCCAGGCCGGCGTCGACTCGGCGGGCACGCGCGGCCGCATGGCCTCGACCTGCGGGATCGCCCGGGTGTAGAAGTCAGCAAGCTCGGTCAGCGCCTCGGTGCGCTTCTCGGTCGTGTAGACGTCCATGAGGATCGTCTGGGCCCGCCGGGTCGCGTCGCCGGCCGCGTCGTATGCCGTGTCGAGGTCGTGCGTCGACGGGTCGCCCCGGTCGAGCAGGTCGCGGGCGTCCTCGATGTGCTCCTGCGCCTGCGCGAGGTAGGTGAGCCCCTCGTCGAGGCGCGAGCCCGCGATCTGCACGGCAGCGCGGTCGAGCAGCTGCTTCACGCCGTACAGGGCGTCGCCGGGCAGAGCCGTCCGCGACGCGACGCCGAGGGCTCCACCGACGACGAGGATGCTGGCTGCCGCGGCCGCGAGGAACTTCAGGGGCCGGGCCGCGACCCGCAGCACCGACACGGTGCCACCCTCGCCACCCTCGCCACCCTTGCCGTCCTCGCGGCCGTCGCCATGGGGCTCGTCGGGCGTCGACGTGCCGGTCACCGGGCCGGTCGAGGTCGATGTGGTCTCGGAGTCGGGGAAAGCCCCGGCGCCACCGGTGTCGCCCGGCGGCGGCACCGGCGTGACCGGCAGCACGGCCGTGCCGCCGTCGGCGAGCAGCCGGGCACGCAGGTCGGAGACGAACTCGGCGCGGGGCGCGAGCCCGGCCTGGTCGACGGCCTGCACGGCGTGGAGCACGGCGACGAGCTCGAGGATTCCGGGCTCGGTCACGCGTTCGCCGTCGAGGGCGCGCTGCAGCAGCTCGCCGTCGGCGTTGGCGCCGAGGTCCATGTCCCCTCCTTCGGTCTGTCGGTGCTGGTGAGCGGTCTGGTCGTGCTGGGTCGGGCTGGTGGTGCGGGGTCGTGCTGGTCGTGCTGGTCGTGCTGGTCGGGCTGGGATGCGCGGTCCCGGGAGCCCGTCAGGGCGTGCGGCCTCCCGGGACCGCGCCAGGCGGCCCGGACGGGCGCGCCGCGGCACGGCATACGGCGAGGGGTGGGTCGTGCAGGTCACTCGTCAGTGGCTCGAGCACTGTCGTCACTGCCATCGAGCCGCCTGCGTTCACGCGATCCACGGTCGCGCCGGTCGGCGCGCCGAGCGTCGGTCCGGGCCCACACGCACCGTCCCTCCGCCGTGAGAACGACGAGGGTGCCGATGGGGTTACGCCCGTCACAGCTCGACTCCGTCGAGCGACTTGCGCAGGGCCCTGGTGGCGCGCAGCTGGAGCTGCTTGACGGCGCCCTCGGACTTGCCCAGCACCTTCGCGGTGTCGGCGAGCGACAGGCCCTGCAGGAAGCGGAGGGTGATGCACTCGGCCTGGTCGGGGCCGAGCTCGCGGATGGCCGAGACGAGCCGCTCGTCACGCAGCCGGTTCAGCACCTCGGCCTCGGGGGCGTCGACGCGTTCGTCGGCATCGCGCATGTCGGCCGTCGCGACCTCGAAGCGGAACTTCGCCGACTTCACGTGGTCGGCGATGAGGTTGCGCGCGATGGTGACGAACCACGCGGCGATGTCCTTGCCCTGCCACGTGAAGGAGTCGATACGGCGCATGGCGCGCAGGAACGTCTCGGACGTGAGGTCCTCGGCGAGCGCGCGGTTGGCCACGCGGACGAGGACGTAGCGGAAGACCGTGTCGACGTAGACGTCGTAGAGCTGGGCGAACGCCTCCTTGTCGCCGCGCTGCGCGAGCTCGACGAGGGCGGCGACGCGGGCCTGCTGCTCGACGTCGCGCACGGGGTGGGCGCGTCCCGGGCCGGGGTGTCCCGCCCCGCCACGGGTCAGCTCGACGCCCTCGGTGCCCTCGCCCGCGAGGGCGGCCCAGATCAGGTCCAGGGCGCTGCGCCACGTCGGGAGGGTGGTGGTGAGCGGACCGCCCACTGCGGAGCCGGCGGTGGGTGCAGCGGCCACAGGGACAGGCGTCATCGACACCAGCGCCGGGACCCTTCCCGGCGCGGGGACAGGGCCGAGCCGGCGAGCCGGCGTCCTGTTCGCGCGCATTGTGGACAGTGTGGCCGAATCGGCCCTCAGTTTGGGCCTCGATGGGCTTTTGTGGTGCACCCGACGTTGCCTGCTGTCCGCGCG
This sequence comes from Terrabacter sp. GCM10028922, assembly GCF_042666095.1. NCBI lineage: Bacteria > Bacillati > Actinomycetota > Actinomycetes > Micrococcales > Intrasporangiaceae > Terrabacter > Terrabacter sp. GCM10028922. Next base: position 242,201 of record NZ_JBHTFG010000009.1, read on the forward strand.
CCACCCGGCATACAGTGGGCCGGTGACGAGTGATCCGACCGTGGGGGCCGGCGAGCCCCGCGTCGTTCTGCTCGGCCGAGCCGGGTGCCACCTCTGCGACGAGGCGCGGGCCGTGGTCGAACGCGTCGCCGCCGAGGTGGGCGTGAGCTGGCGGGAGGTCTCCGTCGACGAGGACCCCGAGCTGCTGCGTCGCTACGCCGAGCAGATCCCGGTCACCTTCGTCGACGGCCGTCGCCACGACTTCTGGAGGGTCGACGAGGCCCGCCTGCGGGCCGCCCTCCGATGACCCTTCCATGGTCCGCACGCCGGTCCGGACGCCGGTCCGCACGCCCGCCCCCCACGTGCGACGCTGTACCGAACGCTCCATGGCCCCGGGGGTGACCTGCCTCACCGGGCCGTCCCATGCCGTGGTAGGCCGCCGAAGTCAACTTTGTGCATGGGTTCACAAACGTCTAGCCTGATCTGGTCCCCACGTGCTCCGCGTTCGGGAGAACGCCTCGTTGAGAGGAGCCGGTGAGCAAGCGTGTCCGCCGACCCTGCACTGCGTCGAGAGATCCCCGACGCGACCGTCGCGCGGCTTCCCGAGTACCTCCGAACGTTGTCGCGTCTCGCTGAGGACGGCGTTGTGTCGGTCTCGTCCGAAGAGCTCGCGGCCGAGGTCGGCGTGCGTTCCGCGCAGCTGCGCAAGGACCTGAGCCACCTCGGCTCCTACGGGGTCCGGGGGGTCGGCTACGAGGTCGAGACGCTCGCCCTCGAGATCTCCCGCGCGCTCGGGCTCACCGAGGACTGGCCCGTGGCCATCGTCGGGATGGGCAACCTCGGGCACGCCCTCGCCTCCTACTCCGGCTTCGTCACCAAGGGATTCCGCATCGTCGGGCTCTACGACGACGACCCGGCCCTGGCCGACGAGCGCATCGTGGGGGTGCCCATCCGGCCGCTCTCCGAGCTCGCCGACCACCACCAGCTCGACCCGATCGCCATCGGCGTCATCGCGACCCCGGCCGCCGCGGCGCAGGCCGTGTGCGATGCCCTCGTCGCGGCCGGGATCAGCTCGATCCTCAACTTCGCCCCCGCGGTCCTCGCCGTGCCCAGCGGCGTCGACGTCCGCCGCGTCGACCTCTCCACGGAGCTGCAGATTCTCGCCTTCCACGCCCAGCGCAAGTCCCTCGCCGCTGGCGACCTACGGTCGGCGGTGGTCGCCCCGTGAACCTCCTCGTCATCGGACTGTCCCACCACACCGCTCCGCTGTCGGTGCTCGAGGCCCTCTCGGAGAGCCCCGACCGCGCCGAGGCCATCGCCGCCTCGGTCCTCCGGTCGGCGACCGCGACCGAGGCCGTCGTGCTGTCCACGTGCAACCGCCTCGAGGTGTATGCCGCCGTCCCCGCCTTCCACCCGGCGGTGGCCGCCATCGGTGAGGCGCTCGCGCTCGCCGCCGGCATCGAGCCTGCCTCCGACGCCCGGCCCGCCGCCGACGTGCTCCCGACCGACCCGGCCGAGGCACTCGCGTCGCGCGCCGAGGCGCTCGCGGAGCACCTCTACGTCCGCTACGACGACGCCGCGGTCGCCCACGCGTTCACGGTCGCGTGTGGTCTCGACTCGATGGCCGTCGGGGAGTCGCAGATCCTCGGGCAGATGCGCGACGCCCTCACCGGCGCCCAGCGACGCGGCCAGGTCGCCGAGTCGCTCAACGCGCTCTTCCAGGCCGCCCTGCGCGTCGGCAAGCGCGCCCACACCGAGACCGACATCGACCAGCACAGCGTCTCCCTGGTGCAGATCGCCCTCGAGGAGGCGACCACCGTCCTCGGCCCGCTCGAGGGCGCCTCGGCCGCCGTCGTCGGCGCGGGCGGGATGAGCGGCCTTGCGGCCGCAACCCTGGGCCGTGCGGGTGTCGCGTCGCTCACCATCGTCAACCGCACCGCCGAGCGCGCCGAGCGACTGGCCGCAGCGACGTCCGGCACGGCGCGGCGGTGGGACGACCTCGCCGACGTGCTCGCAGAGAGCGACCTCGTCGTCGTGTGCACCGGCGCCGTCGGTCACGTCATCACCGCACCCATGCTCGCCGAGAGCGCTGCCCGCCGTGGGGGGCGGCCGCAGGTCGTCGTCGACCTCGCCCTGCCCCGCGACGTCGAGCCGCTCGGGTCGTGGCCCGAGCCCCTGCCGAGCGTGACGCTGGTCGACCTCCAGGCTCTGGGCCTGCTCCTCGAGGGCCGGGCCGACATGACGCAGGTCGCGCGAGTGCGCGAGCTCGTCACCGGTGAGGTGGCCGACCACCTCACCCGGCGCATGGAGAAGTCCGTCGCGCCGACCGTCGCGGCCCTGCGGGCCCGAGCGGCCGAGCTCGTCTCGTCCGAGATGGATCGTCTCGACCAGCGACTCCCGGGTCTCGACGAGGCCACCCGCGCCGAGGTGGGCCTCGCTGTCCACCGCATCGTCGAGAAGCTGCTCCACACGCCGACCATGCGCGTCAAGGAGTTCGCGATGGAGGGCAGCGGCGACGACTACGCCGCGGCCCTGCGCGAGCTCTTCGACCTCGAGCCCAAGGACGTCGCCAACGTCTCCGCGCCGCCGAAGCGGGTCCAGTCATGACCGCCCTGCGCCTCGGCACGCGCCGCTCCGCCCTCGCCACCACGCAGTCCGGCTGGGTGGCCGACCGACTGCGCGCGGCCGGCCACGAGGTCGAGCTCGTCGAGATCACGACCGAGGGCGACGTGTCAGGTGAGCTGCTGACCGCGATCGGGGGCACCGGCGTCTTCGCCGCGGCCATCCGCCACGCCCTGCTCGACGGCCGCATCGACGTCGCCGTCCACTCCCTCAAGGACCTCCCGACCACTCCCGAGCCGGGCCTCGTCGTCGCCGCGGTGCCGGTCCGTGAGGACAGCCGCGACGTGCTCGTCGCCCGCGACGGCCTGACCCTCGGCGAGCTGCCCGCGGGCGCGGTCGTCGGCACCGGCTCGCCGCGTCGCACGGCTCAGCTGGCCGCTCTCGGGCTCGGTCTCGAGGTCCGACCGATCCGCGGAAACGTGGACACGAGAATCGGTTTCGTCACCTCGGGGGAGCTCGACGCCGTCGTCCTGGCGCGTGCCGGGCTCGCCCGGCTCGGCCGCCTCGACGAGGCCACCGAGGTCATCGACCCCATCCAGGTGCTGCCTGCCCCGGGGCAGGGAGCCCTCGCCGTCGAGTGCCGCTCCGACCGTTCCGACGTCGTGGCCGCCGTGGCGGTCCTCGACGACGCCGACACCCGGGCGTGTGTCACCGCCGAGCGCTCCCTGCTCGCTGCGCTCGAGGCCGGGTGCACGGCGCCCGTCGGCGCGCTCGCCGAGGTCGTCGAGGGGGACGACGGCCTCGAGCTGTCCCTTCGCGCCTTCGCCGGCACCGAGGACGGCTCCGTCGAGCTGCGCCGATCGCTCGTCGGCCCGTACTCCGAACCGGAGTCGCTCGGCGTGCGCCTGGCCCGGATCCTGCTGGAGGATGGCGCCGCCGACCTCCAGACCGCACCCGTCGACTCCACGCCGGCCCCGGCGGCCGACGTCGCTCACCTCCCAGACCCCGCCCCACACCAACCGGAGCAAGTTTCGTGACTCCTTCCCGCCAGCCGTCGGAGCAGACGGTCTCGCCCCCCACGCACCCGACGACACCCGCCCGTGTCGCCTTCGTCGGGTCCGGTCCCGGTGACCCCGGCCTCATGACGCTGCGAGGTCGCGACCTGCTCGCGGCCGCCGACGTCGTGGTGATCGACCGGATCGCCCGCGACGACGTCGTGCTCCAGCACGCGCGGCCCGACGTCGAGATCGTCGACGCAGGGCATGGCGAGCAGGGCCAGGAGCTGACCCACGCCGGCCGCGCCAAGCTCGTCGTCAAGGCCGCGAAGTCGGTGACCCCCGGCGGCCTCGTCGTGCGCCTCATGGACGGCGACCCGGCGACCTTCAACGGCCTCGTCGAGGAGGTGCGCGCCTGCCGCAAGGCCGGCATCACCTTCGACATCGTGCCGGGTGTGTCCGCGCTGACCGCCGGACCCACGTATGCCGGGGTGCCGCTCACCTCGAAGTCCACGGGCGTCGTCCACGTCGTCGGCGTCGACCGCTCGGGCGTCGACTACTCCGCCTACCGTTCCGACGACGACGCGCTCGTCCTGCTCGGGACCAGTCACGGCATCCGCGCCGCCCTCGCCGCGCTGCTCGGCTCCGGCCGGCCCGCCGAGTCGCTCGTGGCGCTCACCGCGCACGGCACGACTGTGCGCCAGTCGTCGGTGACGACGAGCCTCGGCGAGGCGGACGGCGTCTTCGCCGGCAAGGGCGCCCTCGAGGTGTCGCTCGCCGTCGTGTCACCGAATGTCGCTCTGCGCGAAGAGTTCTCGTGGTTCGAGAACAAGCCGCTCTTCGGCTGGAAGGTTCTCGTGCCGCGGACGCAGGCCCAGGCCGGCTCGATGGTCGACCGGCTCGCCGCCTACGGCGCGACGGCTGACGTCGTCCCGACCATCTCGGTGGAGCCGCCGCGCACGCCGCAGCAGATGGAGAAGGCCGTCAAGGGCCTCGTCACGGGTCGCTACGAGTGGATCGGCTTCACGTCGGTCAACGCCGTCCGCGCCGTGCGCGAGCGGTTCGAGCAGTTCGGTCTCGACGCCCGCGCCTTCGCGGGGCTCAAGGTCGCCGCCGTCGGTGGCGTCACGGCCGACGCCCTGCGTGAGTGGGGCATCAACCCCGACCTCGTGCCGACGGGAGAGCAGTCGGCCGCCGGCCTGCTCGAGGCCTGGCCCGAGTTCGACGAGGTGCTCGACCCGATCAACCGCGTCCTGCTTCCCCGGGCAGACATCGCCACCGAGACGCTCGTCGCCGGCCTGCGCGACATGGGCTGGGAGGTCGACGACGTCACGGCCTACCGCACGGTGCGTGCGGCCCCGCCGGCCGCGTCGATCCGCGACGCGATCAAGGGTGGCGACTACGACGCGGTCCTCTTCACGTCGAGCTCGACGGTTCGCAACCTCGTCGGCATCGCCGGAAAGCCCCACGCCGCAACGGTCGTCGCGTGCATCGGTCCGGCGACGGCCAAGACGGCGCAGGAGCACGGGCTCCGTGTCGACGTCCTCGCGCCGGAGGCCTCGGCGCTCAGCCTCGTCGACGCGCTGGCCGGCCACGGTGTCGGTCTCGCCGTCGCCGCGGCCGAGGCGGGCCAGCCGGTCCAGCGACCGAGCGACAAGCGCCCGGCCTCGCGCCGCCGCGCCCGCTGAGCCGGGTCACCGATGATCGAGCGTCCTCGCCGCCTGCGGCAGAACCCCGTCCTCCGGTCCCTCGTCGCCGAGACCCGGCTGCACCCGCGTGACCTCGTGCTTCCCGTCTTCGTCGCGGAGGGGCTCACCGAGCCGCGCCCGATCGCGAGCATGCCCGGCGTCCAGCACCACACGCTCGAGAGCGTCGTCGATGTCGCCCGGCGCTGCGTCGCGGCCGGACTCGGCGGCATCATGCTGTTCGGCGTGCCGCTCGAGAAGGACGCGACCGGGTCGGGGGCGGTCGACCCGGACGGCATTCTCAACGTCGCGCTCCGCGCGGTGCGCGAGGCCGTCGGCGACGACCTCCTGGTCATGGCCGACACGTGCATCGACGAGTTCACCGACCACGGGCACTGCGGCGTGCTCGACGAGCACGGCCGCGTCGACAACGACGCGACCAACGCGATCTACGCCGAGATGGCCGTCGCGCAGGCCCGCGCCGGAGCCCACGTCGTCGCGCCCTCCGGGATGATGGACGGCCAGGTTGCCGTCATCCGTGAGGCGCTCGATGCCGACGGGCTCACCGACACCGTCATCCTCGCGTACGCCGTCAAGTACGCCTCGGCCTTCTACGGGCCCTTCCGCGACGCCGTGCAGTCGAGCCTGCAGGGTGACCGGCGCACCTACCAGCAGGACCCCGCCAACGTCGTCGAGTCGCTCCGCGAGATCGACCTCGACATCGCCGAGGGTGCCGACCTCGTCATGGTCAAGCCCGCGATGTCCTACCTCGACGTCGTCGCCGCCGCCGCCGAGCGCTCCTCGGTGCCCGTCGCGGCATACCAGGTGTCGGGCGAGTACTCCATGATCCACGCGGCCGCCGCGAACGGCTGGATCGACCTGCGCGCCGCAGCGGTCGAGTCGCTGACCTCGATCCGCCGGGCAGGCGCCCAGGTGGTGCTGACGTACTTCGCGCTCGACGTGACCGAATGGACTGCCTGACACCACTACCATCTGTGAAGTCACAGGAGGTTGACATGGCAGGTTCAGGGGATGACGACGTGCGTTGGCTGAGTGACTCGGAGCAGGCGTCGTGGCGCGCCATCCTGCGTGGGACCCGTCTGCTCGAGCAGGCCCTCGACGACGCGCTCGGCGACGCCGGCCTGCAGCTGAGCGAGTACGAGATCATCTCGATGCTCTCCGAGAGCCCGAACCACCGGCTGCGCATGTCCGAGCTCGCCGACATGGTCGTCCAGTCGCGCAGCCGGCTCACCCACACCGCGAAGCGCCTCGAGGACCGCGGCTGGGTGACGCGCGAGCAGTGCTCCGACGACAAGCGCGGCGTCCTGCTCGTCCTCACGACGGGCGGCCTGACCGCCGTCCGCGACATCGCGAAGATCCACGTCCAGAGCGTTCGCGACAACCTCATCGACATCATGACGCCCGGGCAGTTCACCGCGATCGGTGACGCGATGGCCATCGTGCGCGACCATCTCGACCCCGACGAGGTCAGCGGCCACTGACGGGCCCACCACGTTCTGATTCGCAGGCGTCCAGGGGGAGCACGGCGTGACCTCGGAGGTGCAGCCTTCCGCCGGAGGTGCGGGCTGCACCGCGCACCCTTGGCGGAGACGGGCACTCCTGCGGGTGGTCCGCACCCCTGCCCGGGTCACCCGGCCGGGGTTGAGACAATGCCGGACATGAGCTCGCAGCCCGTCACCGTCCAGACCTCCACCGACGCCCCGGCGTCCGCCGCGCTCCTCGCGCGGGCCGGCAAGGTGATACCGGGCGGCGTCAACTCGCCCGTCCGTGCCTTCCGGGCCGTGGGTGGCACACCCCGTTTCATGGCGAGTGGCAGCGGCGCGTGGCTCACCGACGCCGACGGCAAGCGCTACGTCGACCTGATCTGCTCGTGGGGCCCGATGATCCTGGGACACGCCCATCCCGACGTCCTCGCGGCCGTGACCGAGGCTGCCGCACGAGGCTTCTCGTTCGGCACGCCCTCCGAGAACGAGGTGCTCCTCGCCGAGGAGATCGTCGCCCGCGTCGAGCCCGTCGAGCAGGTGCGGCTCGTCAACTCGGGCACCGAGGCCACGATGTCGGCGATCCGCCTGGCGCGCGGCTTCACAGGCCGCGACGTCATCGTGAAGTTCGCCGGGTGCTACCACGGCCACGTCGACGCACTCCTCGCCTCGGCCGGCTCCGGCGTCGCGACCTTCGCGCTGCCCGACTCGGCAGGTGTGCCGCGCTCGAGCGCCCGCGAGACGATCGTCCTGCCCTACAACGACCTCCCCGCCCTCGAGGCGGCCTTCGCGGAGCGCGGGCACGAGATCGCCGCCGTCATCACCGAGGCGGCGGCCGGCAACATGGGCGTCGTCCCGCCGGCGGCGGGCTTCACGGAGGGGCTGCTGCGCCTGACGAAGGAGCACGGTGCGCTCCTCGTGTCCGACGAGGTCATGACGGGCTTCCGCTGCAGCGCCTCCGGCTTCTACGGGCTCGAGGGGCCGTATGCGGCGGGGGCGCCGGACCTCTTCACGTTCGGCAAGGTCATGGGCGGCGGCTTCCCGACCGCGGCCTTCGGCGGCCGCGCCGACGTCATGGCCCTGCTCGCCCCGCAGGGCCCGGTCTACCAGGCCGGCACGCTCTCCGGAAACCCGGTCGCGTCCGCCGCGGGTCTTGCGACGCTCCGGGGCTGCACGCCAGCCGTCTACGAGCGGCTCGACACGGTCTCGCGCGCCATCGCCGACGCGGCCTCCGCCGAGCTCACGGCCGCGTCCGTGCCGCACACGATCCAGTGGGCCGGCTCGATGTTCTCGGTCTTCTTCCGTGACGGCGCGGTCGCGGACTACGACGCCGCCAAGGACCAGGACACCGCCGCCTTCCGGAGGTTCTTCCACTCGATGCTGAGCCAGGGCGTTCACCTGCCGCCGAGCGCCTTCGAGTCGTGGTTCGTCTCCGCCGCGCACGACGACGAGGCCGTCGACCACGTCATCGGCGCGCTGCCGGCCGCAGCCCGGGCGGCCGCCACCCCCGACTGACGGCAGGGCCGGTAGGGACGGCGCCACCCGGCATACGCCAGGGCATTGTGGCGAGGGCCGACCCGGAGGACGCTGGTCGGTGACGGCGGCGCCGTCGGGGTGCCGCCTCGATCGAGGGAGGTGGGCCGTGCACGCACGATCCACGACAGTCATGGGCCGTCCCGGGATGATCGAGACCGGCATCTCACACGTCCAGGACGTGGTGATGCCGCAGGTCAGGCAGATGGACGGCTGCATCGGGCTCTCCATGGTCGCCGATCGGGTCAGCGGTCGGTGCATCGTCACGACCGCGTGGCGGGACGAGGCCGCGATGCGGGCCACGGCCGACGCCGTCGCTCCGTTGCGGTCAGAGGTGGCGGACCTGCTCGGCGGAGAGGCGACCGTCGACGAGTGGGAGATCGCCTACCTGCACCGCGACCACCGGGCCGCCGACGGGTGCTGCGCACGCGTCACGTGGACCGAGTCCGACCCCGAGTCCATCGACCGCGTCCTCGACGCCTTCAAGATGGGCATCATGCCGCGCGTCGAGCAGCTCGAGGGGTTCTGCAGCGCGAGCCTCTTCGTCGACCGGGCCTCCGGCCGCGCCTGCGTCACCGCGACCTACGACTCGGTCGAGGCCATGATGACGACCCGCAACGCCGCGATGGGCCTTCGTGCCGACCTCGCGCAGGACACCGGCACCCGGATCATGGAGGTGGGCGAGTTCTCGCTCGCCATCGCGCACCTCGACGTGCCGGAGCTCGTCTGAACCACCGTGCCGGCCGCGTCCTCGGCCCCGGCCGGGGACGCGGCTAGCGCACCGCCGCGAGCAGGACGCCGACGCCGACGAACAGGCTGCCGAAGACGCGGTTCACCGCTCGGTGGCCCGTCTCGCGTTGCGTCAGCCGGCCCAGGCCACGAGCGGCCGCGGCGAAGAAGAACCACATGACGACGACGTCGATCGCGACGACGGTCGAAGCGAAGACGGCGTACTGCGGCAGGAGCGACTGCCCCGGTCGGATGAACTGCGGCGTGAAGGCCAGGAAGAAGACCACGGCCTTGGGGTTGGTCAGGTTGACGAGCAGCCCGCGGCGGAACATCGACCACGCGGACTCGCGGGCCACCGGCCCGACCTGGCCGCCGACCGCTCGCGAGCGGAACTGTCGGACACCGAGGAAGACCAGGTAGGCCGCACCGGCGTACCGGATGACGTTGAACAGCAGCGGTGAGCCGGCGACGAGGACGCCGACACCGGCCGCGACGACGGCGATGTGGGCGACGAGGGCCAGCTGCTGCCCGAGGATGCCCCAGATCGAGCGGGTCCACCCCGACCCGAGCGAGTTGGCCATGGTGTTGATCGCGCCCGCGCCGGGGGTCAGCGAGATCAGCGTCCCCGTGACGACGAGGGTGAACCAGAGCGACCACGACACGCCTCGGAGTGTAGACGGGGCGTCCTCGCCTACACGCCGAGGCGGGTCCTCGTCCGGATGCCGTCGGGCCCGGCACCGTGCGGCCCACGCCCGGGCTCGTGGGGCGCGTCACAGGCACTGCACGGGCGGGACGCGGATTCGGTCCTGAGCACGACGTTTGAGAGACTGTCGCCCATGGGCCAGAGCACGGACGGGGTGACGTCGCGCGAGGTCGGCGACCTCACGGTCGTGCACCTCATGCGGCACGGCGAGGTCGACAACCCCGGAGGCGTCCTCTACGGACGTCTCGACGGGTTCCACCTCTCCGACCTCGGCCGTGAGATGGCGCAGCTCGTCGCGGCGCACCTCGAGGCCAACGACATCACCCATGTCGTCGCCTCGCCCCTGGAGCGCGCCCAGGAGACGGCAGCCCCCATCGCCGCCGACCACTCGGTCGGCATCACGACCGATGCGCGCGTCATCGAGTCGCAGAACCACTTCGAGGGTCGCGCCGTCGGTGCCAGGGACCTGCTCCACCCGCGCAACTGGCACCTCTTCACGGACGTGACGAAGCCCTCGTGGGGCGAGCCCTACGAGGACATCGCCGCCCGCATGCTGGCCGCCATCGCCGACGCCCGCGACGCCGCACGCGGCCACGAGGCCGTCATCGTGAGCCACCAGCTGCCCGTGTGGACGGTGCGCAACAAGCTCGTGGGCCGGCGACTGTGGCACGACCCCCGCAAGCGCGAGTGCACGCTCGCCTCGTTGACGTCCCTCACCTACGACGGCGACGAGCTCGCCTCGATCACGTACTCCGAGCCGGCCGTCGCGCTGCTCGCGAGGGCGAGCAAGAGCGTGGGCGCCTGATGGAGCACCTCGACAGACGCACCGCACTGCGGTGGGGGGCCGTCGCCGTGGCCGGTGGCCTCGCAGCTGCCGTCTCGGCGTGCTCGTCCGACCCGAACTCCGTGGCCGACCAAGCGCGTTCGGGCGACCGCAAGGGCTATGTCGCCGGCGACGGGTCGATCGAGCAGCTGCCCGCCACCGAACGCGGTGAGCCGGTGAAGCTCAGCGGCACGACGCTCGAGGGCAAGCCGTGGAGCCTCGCCGAGCGCGCCGGCACCGTCCTGGTCGTCAATGTGTGGGGCTCGTGGTGCCCGCCGTGCATCGAGGAGACCCCTGCCCTGCAGAAGGCTTGGGAGGCCGTGCAGTCCAAGGGCAAGAAGGTCGAGTTCGTCGGCCTCGACAAGCTCGAGGGCCCCGAGACCGGCCTCGCCTTCCAGACCGCCAACAAGGTCACCTACCCCTCGCTCGCCTACGACGGCGGCGTGCCGCTGCTCGCCCTCCAGGGCAAGGCCTCGGCGACGCCGACGACCCTCGTGCTCGACCACGAGGCCCGTATCGCCGCGCGCGTGTCGGGTCCCGTCTCCACGACGACCCTGCTCGGACTCATCGACGACGTCCTCGCCGAGAAGGCCTGAGGCCCGCGTGGGTGCCGAGCTCGCCTCCGGGTCGCTCCTCGTCGCCGCGGTCGTCGCGCTCGCGGCCGGGTTCGTCTCGTTCGCGTCGCCGTGCGTGCTGCCGCTCGTGCCCGGCTTCCTCGGCTACGTGACCGGCCTGTCCGACACCTCGCTCGAGCAGCGCTCGCGGGGTCGGCTCGTGCTCGGTGCCCTGCTCTTCGTCCTCGGCTTCACGGCGGTCTTCCTCGTCGCAGCCGCGGCGGTGTCGGCCGTCGGGCTCGCCTTCCGCGAGCACCAGAGCATCCTCCTCAGGGTCGGCGGCGCGGTCGTGCTCGTCATGGGCGTGCTCTTCCTCGGCGTCGGACGCTCGTATGCCGTCCCGGTGAGCTGGCGACCGCGCGCAGGTCTCGCAGGCGCACCGCTGCTCGGCGCCGCGTTCGCGGTGGGCTGGTCGCCGTGCATGGGCCCGACGCTCGGCGCGATCCAGGCGATGGCCGCCCCGATCTCGGCGCAGTCCGGCTCGATCGGGCGGGGGCTCGTCCTGGCCGCGATCTACTCGATCGGGCTCGGCCTGCCGTTCGTGCTCATGGCCGCGCTCTGGGAGCGGGCCGGGCGCGCGAGCGACTGGCTGCGCCGCCACCGCCGCGCGCTCCAGACCGTCGGCGGGCTGCTTCTCGTCGTCGTGGGTCTGCTCATGCTGACCGGCGTCTGGGAGACGGTCGTCGTGTGGGTCCAGGTCCAGCTCGTCAACGGCTTCCAGGTGGCGATCTGACATGGCGACGGACACCGAGGTGCTGCCGAAGGCGCAACGACCCGAGCCGGCCCTGCCCGAGCTCGGCCCGCTCGGCCTGCTGCGGTGGGGCTGGCGCCAGCTGACGAGCATGCGCACGGCGCTCTTTCTGCTCCTGCTGCTGTCGATCGCCGCCGTGCCCGGCTCGATCTTCCCGCAGCGCAACATCGACGCAGGCCGCGTCGCCGACTACATCGCGCAGAACCCCACGACGAGCCCGTGGCTCGACCGCCTCGGCTTCTTCGACGTATACGCGTCGGTGTGGTTCTCGGCGATCTACCTGCTGCTCTTCGTCTCGCTCGTCGGGTGCATCGTGCCGCGCACCAAGGTGCACGTCGCCGCCCTGCGCGCGCGGCCACCGCGCGCCCCCGCCCGGCTGCACCGCCTCGACGAGCACGCCGAGGTCACGACGTCGCTGACTCCCGACGAGGCGCTCGACGCGGCCCGGGACGTCCTGCGGCGCAAGCGTTTCCGGCTGCACTCGCACGACGCGACGAGTCTCTCGGGGGAGTCGGGGCATCTCCGCGAGACCGGCAACCTGCTCTTCCACCTCGCCCTGACCGGCATCATCGTGGGCATGGCCGTCGGCCACCTCCTCGGCTGGCGCGGCGACATCATCCTCGCCGAGGGGGACAAGTTCGCGTCGTCCGCGGGCACCTACAACACGATCTCGCCCGGGCCGTGGGTCGACACCGAGACGCTCCCGCCGTTCGTGCTCTCGCTCGACAAGCTCGACGTCGAGTTCAACGAGACGCCCGGCCGGTCCTTCGGCACACCCCGCCTCTTCGACGCCCAGACGACGGTGCAGCGCGACCCGGATTCGCCGGTCAGTCGGGAGACCGTGTCGGTCAACCACCCGATCACCGTCGACGGCGCCGACATCTTCCTGCTCGGCAACGGCTACACACCCGTCATCACGGTCCGCGACGGGACCGGCACGGTCCTCTACCGCGAGGCCACCCCGTTCCTGCCCCAGGACGGCAACTACCGCTCGGTCGGCGTCGTCAAGGTCCCGGCGGCCGCGCCGAAGCAGCTCGGCTTCACCGGCTTCTTCCTGCCGACCGCCGAGCCGACCTTCCAGGACGGACCGGTCTCGCTCTACCCCGACACGAAGAACCCAGAGCTCGCCCTGTCGGTCTGGGAGGGCAACCTCTTCCCGGGCGGCGCACCGCAGTCGGTCTACACGCTCAACACCGACGAGATGAAGCAGGTCGCCAAGGCCGACGGCTCGCCCGCCCTCATCCGCCTCAAGCCCGGCCAGACCTACCAGCTGCCCGGCGACCGCGGGTCGATCACCTTCGACACCGTCAAGCGGTTCGCCGGCCTCTCGGTCCGCACCGATCCCGGTGCGCCGGTCAGCCTGGTCAGCGCCATCCTCGCGACCCTCGGCCTCATCCTCGGCCTGACCATCAAGCGCCGCCGCGTCTTCGTGCGCGTCACCCCGGCCCCCGAGACTGTGGGGGCCGACGGCCGACCGGCTACCGTGGTCACCATCGGTGGCCTCTCGAAGGACTCCGACCCCGGGCTCGCCGCGATCATCTCCGCGATCGCCACCGCCGTGCCCGACCGCCTTGCAGAACGGACCGACCGCTAGTGCCCACCACGCTCGCTGCCAACGCCAACGCCGCGCTCTACGCGTCGATGATCGTCTACACGCTCGCCATGCTCGCCTTCGCATGGCACCTCGCCGCCCGGGCGCCGAAGGTCGCCGAGTCCAAGGTCACCGCCGACGCGACCGAGCGCGAGGACGTCCTCGTCGGCGCCGGGGGTCCACACCCGTCGGAGCGCCGGCCCGCCACGCCGTATGCCGCCGGGCCGGGCTTCGAGGAGAGCCTCCAGAGCCGCCAGCGCGGCAACATCGCGCTTATGCTCGCCTACCTCGCGTCGGCCCTGCTCGTCGCGTCCGTCGTCATGCGCGGCCTCGCCGTGGAGCGTCCCCCATGGGGCAACATGTTCGAGTTCGCGACCGCGGCAGCCGCCGCGGTCGGGGCGGCCTACAGCCTGCTCGCCAAGCGCAACGGGTGGCAGTGGCTCGGCGTCTTCATCGTCACGCCGATCCTGCTCGTGCTCGGGCTCTCGCTCGCCGTGCTCTACACCGAGGCCGGCGAGCTCATGCCGGCCCTCAAGTCGTACTGGCTCGGCATCCACGTCTCGGTGGCCTTCCTCGCCGTCGCCTTCTTCACGCTCGCCTTCGCGATCGGGCTGCTCTACCTCGTGCGCCGACGCCGCGAGGAGACGCCACCCGCGAAGCCGAGCTTCATCGAGTCCCTGCCCTCGTCGGCGGCACTCGAGCGCACGGCATACAGCCTCAACATGGTCGCCTTCATCCTGTGGACGTTCACGCTCATCGCGGGCGCGATCTGGGCCAAGCAGGCGTGGGGTGCCTACTGGCAGTGGGACCCCAAGGAGGTGTGGACCTTCGTCATCTGGACGGTGTTCGCGGCCTACATGCACGGACGGGCCACCGCGGGCGTCGACCACCGCAAGTCGATGTACATCGCGCTCGCCGGCTACGTCTGCGTCATCGTCAACTTCACGCTCGTCAACCTCGTGTCGACGTTCGTCGGCATGCACAACTACTCGGGCATGTGAGGGTCGTCTGACGTGGTCCGCTACTCCCTGCTGCGCATCCTGATCTTCTTCGGGTTCGTCTTCCTCTTCTGGCTCATCGGCCTGCGCGACAACACCCTGCTGCTGCTCGGGGCCTCCGCTCTCGCGTCCGCCGCGGCGTCCTACATCCTGCTGCGCGGCATGCGCGACGAGATCACGGCCAAGCTCCTCGAGCGCCACGAGGCGAAGCTCGAGGCGCAGCAGACGTCCGGTCCCGACCCCGACAGCGACGAGGCCGCCGAGGACGCCGAGATCGATCGGGCCGACGACCCCCGCAACGCCGACCGCTGACCCACACCCAGCCTCCCCGCCCAGTCGACTGGGCAGTTCGCACCGGGGCGGGGGCGGGTCAAAGTGCCCACTCGAGCGAGACCCCCTGAGTCGAGTGGGCAGTTCGCACCGGGGCGCGGCGGGTGAAAGTGCCCACTCGACGGGGGGTGCGGGGGTGAGTCAGGTGGGGGCGAGCCGGGAGGCGATGCGCTGGGCCGTCGCCGCGGCGTCGTCGCCGACGCCGAAGAGCAGCGAGGACCGGCGGCGCCGCAGGAAGTGCACGCCCACGAAGTGCAGGTCGGGAGCGACCGTGCTCTCACCGTCGACGTGGACCGGGAAGCCCTGTTCGTCGACGAGTCCCGGCACGTCGATCCACTCGGTGTAGCGGGACCGGAACCCTGCCGCGACGACGACGGCGCCGAAGCCTCGGAGGTCGACCTCGGTCGGCGCGGTCGTGTCGAGCGCCCCGGGCTCGGGGATGTCGGGCACCGGCCGGCCCGTGCGTGTGCAGCACTCGACGACGAGCCGGCCGATGAACTCGAAACCGGCGTCGCCCGCGGCGATGATCTCCGGAAGGTCCGGAGCGAACCGCGCCGTGTGGCCGTCAACGTCCCCGAGGTGCCCCACGAGGCGAACGCCGAGCGCGGCGAGCGTGCGGTAGTGCAGGTCGTGGCCGCCGCCGGCGCCGCTCGCCTGGGGGTTCGCGCCGTGCCGGGCGGCGGGGCTGGGCAGCTGGTCGACGGTCTGCTCGAAGAACTGCGTGTCGAGCATCCACTCGAACAGGTCGCGGTCACCGACCCGCCGCAGGAACCAGGGCGCGCGTCCGCAGGCCATGACGACGTCGCGTCCGGAGAGCACGAGCTCCTCCGCGATCTGGCAGGCGCTCTGGCCGCTGCCGACGACGAGCACCGCACCCTCGGGCAGGGCGCCCGGGTTGCGGTAGTGCTGCACGTCGACGCACAGGATCTCGCGTGAGAGCCCCGCCAGGGCCGGCGGCACGTGCGGCTTCTGGTACGCGCCCGTCGCCGCGACGACGAGGCGGCTTCGGACCGTGTCCCCGTCGGTGCGCAGGTCGAAGCCACCGCGTTCGCGCGGGACGAGCGCACGCACCGGCACGCCCTCGCGCACCCGACCGAGCCGGCCGGCATACGCCTGGAGGTGGTCGGCGATCTCGGTGCGCGACATGAACCCGCTGGGGTCGGCGCCGGCATATGGCGCGCCGGGCAGTCGTACCGTGTGGTTGGGACCGACCAGGGTGAAGCTGTCCCACCGGCCGAGCCACGACGATCCCGGCACCGTCGACTCGAGGACGACGTGCTCGATGCCGTGCCGGCCGAGCTCGTGGCTCGTGGCGAGACCGGCCTGACCGGCCCCGATGATGACGACGTCGATGTCCTCGGGCACGCTGACCCCTTCGAGACGGTGGACACCACCGTGGCACCGGTGGCTCGCTCGCGTCAGCGAAACGGCGACGCACGGTTCTCCCGGCCGTTCGAGGTGTGCCGTCGCGCCGGGTCGCGACGCGACACCTCGACCCGACGCGGGCCGGGGTCACGGGCAGTCAGGTCAGGCGCGGCCGACCGCGAGGCCGAGCGCCAGCAGCAGCGACCACACGAGCTGGAACCGGCCCGTGCCCGCCAGCGCCGGGATGAGGCCCGGACCCGACGCACCGCCGACGACCGCCTGCATCGGACGCACGACCAGTGGAGCCGCGAGGACGGCGAGGAGCGCCCACGGCGACGTGAAGGAGGCAAGGCCCGTCATGACGAACGCGACGGCGACGAGCGCCACGTAGAAGATCCGCGTGCCGTTCTCGCCCATCCGGACGGCGAGCGTGCGCTTGCCGTGCTCGCGGTCGGTCGGGATGTCGCGCAGGTTGTTGGCGACGAGGATCGCCGAGGCGAGGGCTCCCACACCCACCGCGCCCCACCAGCCTGCGGACGTCGGCGGGGTCATCGTCGCCATGGTGCCGAGCGTCGCGACGAGCCCGAAGAAGACGAAGACGAACACCTCACCCAGGCCGAGGTAGCCATAGGGCCGCGAACCGCCGGTGTAGTACCAGGCCGCCACGATGGCGGCCGCCCCGATCGGGATCATCACCCAGAGGCCGGAGAGCCCGACCAGGGCCAGGCCCATGAGCCCGGCAAAGAAGAAGCAGGCGAAGGCCGCTATCTTGACCGAGCGGGGCGCGGCGAGCCGCTGGCCGACGAGGCGGACCGGCCCGACGCGGACCTCGTCGGTGCCGCGGATGCCGTCGGAGTAGTCGTTCGCGTAGTTGACGCCGACCTGGAGGGCGAGGGCCACGACGAGGGCGAGGACGGCATACGCCCAGACGACGTGACCGGTCTGGTAGGCGGCACCCGTGCCGACGAGGATCGGCGAGACGGCGGCGGGGAGCGTGCGGGGGCGGGCGCCCTCGAACCACTGGGACAGGGTGGCCATGGAGTTCTGGGGGAGCCCTTCTAGAGCTTGCGGAGGAAGTCGGGGTCGTCGTCGGGGCCACGGGGCCCGGGCGGGCGGCCCGGCCCGCGCGGCGCGGGACCGCCCCGCGCGTCGGTGCGACCGGCCACCAGCCAGAAGATCGGCCCGATGACGGGCACGAGGACGGCGAGGAGCCACACGGGCTTCGGCATGATGCGCACGAGTCGCCGGTCGGTCTGCACGCAGTCGACGAACGCGTAGATCGTCGCGAAGACCACCAGGGCGGCGAACACGACGCGCAGCACGGCGGTCTCCTTGTCGGCGACGGGACGGGACACCCCTATCTTGCCACCGCTCAGCCGAGGCCCTGCACCGCTCTGCGGATCGCCGCCCGGTCGGGTTTGCCCGGCCCGCGCTGCGGGATCGCGGTGAGGACGAGCACCCGCCGGGGCAGTGCCGCGTCGGGAAGGATGCCGCGCAGCCGGTCGCGCACCTCGCGGGTGGTCAGGTGGCCGGCCGGGTCGACGAGCGTGACTGCGGCACAGACGGCCTCGCCCCACTCTGGGTCGGGCAGTCCGAGCACGACGACGTCGAGGACGTCGTCGAGATGGCGGGTCAGGGCGTCCTCGACGACGCCGGGGTTGATCTTGAGGCCGCCGCTGTTGATGACGTCGTCGGCGCGGCCGTCGATGACCAGCAGGCCGTCGTCGTCGAAGTGGCCGAGGTCGTCGGTGCGGAACCACCGCACGCCGTCAGGGTCGACGCTGAAGGCGTCGCGGCTCGGCGCCGTCTCGCCGAGGTAGCCATGGGCGACGGTGTCGCCGCCGAGGACGACGTGCCGGTCGTTGTCGACGTGGACCCGGCTCACGGGCAGCGGGACGCCGTCGTAGACGCAACCACCGGCCGTCTCGCTCATGCCGTACGTCAGGCTCAGCCGGACACCGAGGTCGAGGGCCCGCTCGACGAGCGCGGGTGGCGTCGCGGCGCCCCCCACGAGCACGCCGTCGAAGCCGAGCAGGGCCTCTCGTCCGAGGGCGTCGTCCACGAGGCGCGCGAGCTGGGTCGGCACGATCGCCGTGTAGCGGCGCGGTGCTGCGCTGCTCGTGCGCACCATCGCGGAGGCCGCGGCGAACGCCTCGGCGCTGAAGCCGTCGCGCAGGTCGAGCACCGCGGGCGTGACGCCGGAGGCGAGCGAACGCACCAGCACCTGCAGACCGGCGATGTGGTGGGCCGGCATCGCGAGCAGCCACCCGCCGCTCCCGCCGAGCACCTGGTGCGTCGCCCACGCGGACCGCTCGAGCGCCTCGGCCGTGAGCAGCGCCCGCTTGGGACGGCCCGTGGAGCCGGACGTGCCGATGACGAGGGCGAGCCCGTCGGGCAGGCCGTCGGGGTCGTGGGACGGCACCGACGGCTCCGGGTCGCCGGCGGCATACGGCAGCACGGGCGCGCGCCCGGACAGCGCCGCCTCCAGGGCGGGCAGGACGTCGAGCACCGCAGGCCCGGCCGGCACGGCGAGCGGCCGAGGGGACGTCCCACTCATGCGGCCCGCCTCGGGCTCGGTGCCGGAACGGCACGTCGGCGGTGGCGGGCCGCCATGACGACGGTCCACACGAGCGCGACGGCGCACACGGGAAAGCCGATGTAGGGGTTGAGCGGCAGGACGATGCCCAGTGCGCCGCCGACGACCCACAGCACCTGGAGCATCGTCTCGGACCACGCGAACACCGACGTGCGGACGTTCTCCGGGACCTCCCGCTGCACCAGGGCGTCGAAGCACAGTTTGGCGAGCTGCGCCGACATGCCCTGCACGAGACCGAGCAGCACGAGGGTCCACACGCCGTACCAGATCCCCGTCGCGATGCAGCACAGCGTGGCGGCGAGCACCGACACCATCGCGATGCGCTCGGGCCGCTGGTCGCGCACGACGTTGCCCGCGATGCTGCCCAGGCCGTTGCCGACGCCGATGCCCACAGCGATGAAGGCCAGGACGAGCTCGCCGCGCAGGCCGTCGATGGGGTGCTCCTTGGCGAGGAACGCCATGAACATGATGAGGAAGCCGGTCAGCACCCGCGTGCCGCCCGTCGACCACATCGCGTGCATCACCGGCCACGGGATGGCCTGCCGCCTCCGACGGAAGCGACCGAGCGGGCCCGACGAGTCGACGGTGAGGGCCTCACTGCCTGAAGGCGTATGCCGGGGCACCGGCCCAGCGGTCCAGCCGCGTTGGGTGCCGCGCAGCGAGGACGCCCGCACCGGACGCTCGCCGCGCCCCCGGTCACCCGCAGTCGGGTCAGTGCCGCTCGTGCCGCCCGTGCCGCCCCTGCCTCCCGTGCCGCCAGCGCCCGCGTTGCGGGCGCCGCGGACCGTGATGGGACTCGTGTCCTCGATCGACACCTCGCCCGCCGATGAGTCCACTCGCGACGGCAGCCGGATCGCCTGGACGGTGCCGAAGACGAAGACGACGAAGGCGACGCGCAGGGCCCACGACGGCCCGGCGAGCATGGCGACGCCGCCGAGGATCCCGCCGAGGACCGCCCCCACGATGCCCGCCATCGAGACACGGGAGTTCGCCCTGACGAGGGTCGTGCGGGGTGGCAGGAGGCGAGGCACGGCAGCCGCGCGGGTGATCGTGTAGGCGCGGGAGGCCACGAGGCAGCCGAGGGCTGCCGGGAAGAGCCAGCTGCTCTCGGTGTTGATCGCCTCGCCGAGGACCCAGCAGAGGAACCCGCGCAGCGCGAGGGTCGTGCCGATGGCCCAGCGGCGGCCGTGGGAGAACCGGTCGAGCAGCGGCCCGATGAGCGGCGCGACGAGGACGAACGGGACCATCGTCAGCAGCAGGAAGGTCGCGACGGCACTGCGCGCCTGGGCGGTCTGCGGGTTGAAGAAGAGGGTGCCGGCGAGGGCCAGCGTCATGATCGTGTCGCCGGCGGTGTGGCTCGCGTGCAGCTCGGTGACACGGGCCAGCCCCGTCTCGCCGGCGCCACCGGAGTGGGTGTACGCGTGGGCCTTCGCTGCGGCGAAGCGGCCGGTGCGCGTGGTCAGCCGGGCCGTGCCGGACGCGACCCGCCCGAGGCCGCGTCCCAGGGCCCGCGCCCCGTTCGCCGCCGTCGTCCGCGGCGGCTGCCGGTAGCCGGCGGGGCGACCACCCTCGGGCACGCCGGACGTGTCCGGCTCGGTGGTCCCGGGCGCAGGACGGCCGGCACTGCTGCGGCGGTCGTCGCTCGGGTCCACCCCATCATCCTGCACTGTCCGGGTGACGCGCGTGCGTGCGGCGCCGGGACGGTGGGGCAGTCCTCTGGGCGGTGCGGTCGGAAGTACGGCCCGGGTCAGAAGTACCAGGGGAACGGTGACCAGTCCGGGTCGCGCTTCTCGAGGAACTGGTCGCGCCCCTCGACGGCCTCGTCGGTCATGTAGGCCAGGCGTGTCGCCTCGCCGGCGAAGACCTGCTGGCCCATGAGGCCGTCGTCCGTGAGGTTGAAGGCGAACTTCAGCATCCGCTGCGCCTGCGGGCTCTTGCCCATGATCTCCGACGCGACCTGAAGCGCCTCCTTCTCCAGGTCCGCGTGGTCGGCGACGATGTTGACCGCGCCCATCCGGTGCATGTCCTCGGCGGAGTAGGTGCGGCCGAGGAAGAAGATCTCGCGTGCGAACTTCTGCCCGACCATCTTGGCGAGGTAGGCGCTGCCGTAGCCGGCGTCGAACGAGCCCACGTCGGCGTCGGTCTGCTTGAAGCGGGCGTGCTCACGGCTCGCGATGGTCAGGTCGCACACGACGTGGAGCGAGTGACCGCCACCTGCCGCCCAGCCGTTCACGACGGCCACGACGATCTTGGGCATCGTCCGGATGAGCCGCTGCACCTCGAGGATGTGCAGGCGCCCGCCCTGGGCCTTGACCCGCGCCTCGTCGACCGTCTCGGCGGTCTCGCCGACGGCGTACTGGTAGCCCGAGCGGCCGCGGATGCGCTGGTCCCCGCCCGAGCAGAAGGCCCACTTGCCGTCCTTGGGGCTCGGGCCGTTGCCGGTGAGGAGCACGACACCCACGTCAGGGGTCATGCGGGCGTGGTCGAGGGCGCGGTAGAGCTCGTCGACCGTGTGCGGCCGGAAGGCGTTGAGCACCTCGGGCCGGTCGAACGCGATGCGCACGACGCCCGACTCGGCGTGGGCTCGACCGGGCACCGGCCGGCGGCGGTGGTAGGTGAGGTCGGTGAGCTCGAAGCCCTCGACCGCCTCCCACTGGCTCGGGTCGAAGACCTCGGACACGGCGCCAGGACTGGTCTCGCTGCTCACGAGCCCGACCCTATCGGCGGGGTTAGGGTCGGCCGTATGCCGATCCCTCCCTACGTCGCCCACCTGCGTTCGATGGTGGGTCGTGAGCTGCTGTGGATGCCGGGCGTCACGGCGGTCGTGCTGCGTCCGGGGGCCGCGGGCGCTGACGAGGTGCTGCTGGTCAAGCGCTCCGACAACGGGGCATGGACGCCGGTGACCGGGATCGTCGACCCCGGGGAGCACCCGCACGTGACGGCCGTGCGCGAGGTCGAGGAGGAGGCCAGCGTCGTCGCCGAGGTCGAGCGGCTCGTGTGGGTGAGTGCCACGGGCGTCGTCACGCACACCAACGGTGACCTCGCGCAGTACCTCGACCACACGTTCCGGTGCCGCTGGGTGTCGGGCAGCCCGCGGCCCGGTGACGACGAGTCGACGGACGCGGGGTGGTTCCCGCTCGACGGGCTGCCGGAGATGTCGCAGCTGCATCGCGACCGAATCGCGGCCGCGGTGGACAACCCCGGCGACGTCCGCCTCGGCCGGTGACCGCGCCCATGACCGCGCCAGTGACTGTGCCCATGACATCTGTCAGGGGCAGGTCCTGACAGAGGTCGGGGCGGGCGGACGCGCCGGCGGCCTACCGTCGAGGGGACGGGACCGACCGGTCCCCCGACGGAGGAGATCGACGTGTTCTCGCCTCGCACCTTCATCATCGCCGGCGTCGTGCTCATCGCGATCGCCCTCGGTTCGGCGGGCCACGGCTTCTGGTGGCTCTTCGCCCTCCTGTGGGTGCTGCCGCACTCCGGTCGCCGCACGGTCGGCTGCCACGGTCGCACTCGTGACGACCGACGTCACCAGCCGGGTGCGGTCAGCACCCCACCGGTCACGTCCCAGCCCGACCCGACACGTGACCGCCACGAGGCCTTCCCCGTTCGCTGACCGACGTCGGTGATGATGGGGGTATGACGCCCCTGCCCAGCGCCGACGAGCTGCTCGACCGGGCGCATGTCGTCGCGTTGCCCATGCGGGTGCGGTTCCGCGGGGTCGACGTGCGTGAGGTCCTGCTCCTCGACGGCCCTTCGGGCTGGGGGGAGTTCGCACCCTTCGTCGAGTACGCCGACGACGAGTCCGCGCGTTGGCTGGACGCCGCGATCGAGGCCGCGTATGCCGCCTGGCCGGCTCCCGTGCGCGACGCCGTCCCCGTGAACGCCACGGTCCCGGCCGTCCCGGTCGGGCGGGTGCCGGACGTCCTGGCCCGGTTCGACGGCTGCACCACGGCCAAGGTCAAGGTCGCGGAGCGCGGGCAGACGCTCCGTGACGACATCGACCGCGTCGCCGCCGTCCGCGCCGCCATGGGGCCGTCCGCCCGCGTCCGGGTCGATGCCAACGGTGCGTGGGACGTGGAGTCCGCCGCCGACGCGCTGACGCTGCTCGCGGCCTACGACCTCGAGTACGCCGAGCAGCCCTGCGCCACGGTCGAGGAGCTCGTCGAGCTGCGAACGTCCCTCGTACGCAGGGGCACTGACGTCCTCATCGCGGCCGACGAGTCGATCCGCAAGGCGGAAGACCCGCTCCGGGTGGCGCGCCTCGGGGCGGCTGACGTCGTCGTCGTCAAGGTGGCACCTCTCGGGGGCGTGGCGCGCGCCCTCGAGATCGTCGAGGCGTGTGGTCTCCCGGCCGTCGTGTCGTCCGCCCTCGACACGAGCGTCGGCATCGCTGCCGGGGTCGCTCTCGCCGCAGCCCTGCCGACCCTGGACCACGCGTGCGGTCTGGGCACGGTCGGCCTCTTCGAGCGCGACGTCTCGGCGACCCCCCTGCGCCCGACGGCGGGCCTGCTGCCGATCGGGCGGGCCGCGCCCGACCCGGAGGCACTCGCTGCCCTGGCCGCCCCGGCCGACCGCCGGCAGTGGTGGCGCGACCGGCTCGTCCGCTGCCACGCGCTGCTCGCGAGCGGAGGCACGCGGTGATCGTGGCGTGCCTCAACGGCGACCGCAGCCGGGGGCAGCACCGTCGCGTGCCGGTCACCCCCGGCGAGCTCGCCGGGGCGGCGGCCGATGCCGTCGCAGCCGGCGCGTTCATGGTGCATGTCCACCCGCGTGACGACTCGGGCCGCGAGACCTTCGAGACCCGCCACGTCGTCGACGCCGTCCTCGCGGTCCGCGCGGCGACGCCCGGCCTGCGCGTCAGCGTCTCGACCCGCGACGGCATCGTCGACACCGCCCGACGCAAGCTGGCCCACGTCTCGGAGTGGCCGTCGCCCGAGCTCGGCGGCCCGGACTGCGCCAGCGTCAACTGGCACGAGCAGGGTGCGTTGGAGGTAGCGGGAGCCTCGCGCGACAAAGGAATCGGTGTCGAGGCCGGCATCTGGACCCCGCGTGCAGCGAGCCGGTTCGTCGCCACGAGCTGGCCCTGGCAGGTCGAGCGGGTGCTCGTCGAGCTGATCCCCGGCGTGACACCCGGCTCCGACGGCCCGTGGGCGGCGGAGCGGATCCTCGCGGCGCTCGGTATGTCGGCGGCCCCGATCCTGGTCCATGGAGAGGAACGGTGGACGTGGCCGGTGCTCCGCTGGGCCCAGGCCGGCGGCTACGACGTGCGCATCGGCCTCGAGGACACCCTCGTGCTGCCGACCGGGAAGGAAGCCCGCGACAACGTCGAGCTCGTCGCGGCCGCGGTCCGATCCGGGCCGGGCACGCCGTCGCAGTGGCCGGTGCCTGACCCGCTGTAGGGGGTCAGCGCTGCTCGTCGCGGTGCGGCACGACCTGCTGCGCGAGGCCGCGCAGCCACGCGGCTTCCTCGCGCCGGTCGGCACGGGACACCCGAACCTCGAGAACCCTTGTGCCCGAAGATGGCTCGTCAAGCGCTCCGCGAAGCCGATCGAGGTCGTCCACGCGTTCGTATGCCGTGTGGTGCGCCGCGCACAGCGCCTCGAGGTCGGTGCCGTGCGGCGTCCCGAAGACCCGTTCGAAGGCGCTCGCATAGCGGCGGTCGCCCTGCTCGAGCGCGCTGAAGATCGCGCCGCCGTCGTCGTTGAGGACGACGAGGGTGAGGTCGGGTCGTCGCTCCCCTCGGCCCATGAGGAGACCGTTCGTGTCGTGCAGGAACGTCAGGTCGCCGAGGTAGGCGATGGTCCGTGCCGCGCGTGGGCGGCCCAGCGCGATGCCGACGGCCGTCGACACCATGCCGTCGATGCCGGCGAGTCCGCGGTTGCCGACGACGAAGCGGTGCTCGTGCGGCGGCCACGGCCCTGCCATGACATCGAGGTCGCGGACGGGGTTGGACGAGCCGACCACGAGCGTCGTGTCGGCGCCGACCGCACCTGCCACGACAGCAGCGACGGCGAGCGGCGAGACCCCCGCGTCGAGTCCGGGGGCTCGAGACGGATCGCCTTCCGGAGCAGCGAGACCCGCGTCGACGAGGGCGGAGAGTCGGTCGTCGGCGTCACGCCACGCGTCGAACCACGACGCGTCGTCACGGCCCTCGACCCGCGGCACGACATCGAGCACGCGCGCGACACGTCCGGGGTCGGTCGCGACGCCGTCTCGCCCGCGCACCGAGAGCACGTCGACGCCGGGGTCGCTGACGAGGTTGGTGACGGGCCGCGAGAGCGTCGGGTGCCCGACGACGACGACCCGGTCGATGTCGCCACGCAGGTCGGTCGTGAGGAGCAGCCGTCCGGTGCGCAGCGCCTGCCGGCCGATGCGGGCGCCGGACGTGGGCTCGGCGACCAGGGGCCAGTTCGCCGCCTCCGCGAGCAACCTGGCCGCCGGCCCGGCATCGTCTCCGGCGACGACGACGGTGCGCGGACCGAGGGGCAGCACCTCACCGTCGGTCGGCACCGACACGGACGGCTCCAGACCGGCCGAGTCGACGTCTCGCGTCCATCCAGCCATGGCGGGATCGTTGCGGCCGGGCGCTTCGTCTCGCCTCGCCCATCCAGCCATGGCGGGATCGTTGCGGCCGGGCGCTTCGTCTCGCCTCGCCCATCCAGCCGTGGCGGGATCGTTGCGGCCGGCCCCAGGTTCCGGGCGGTGCCACCACGTGTCCGGGTCGGGATCCCGGGGGAGCAGGTCGCCGTCGAGCTGGACGTTGATCTGTGTCGGTCCGCGTCGCGAGCACGCTTGCCTGACAAGGGCGCCCAGCTCGTCGTCCGGCGCGTCGGACGTCAGGTCGTGACAGGATGCGAAGGTCCCGAAGATGCCGGCCTGCTCAGTCGTCTGGTTGGCGCCCGTGCCCCGCAGCCGGTCCGGTCGGTCGGCGCTGACGACGACGAGCCGCCGGCCCGTGTGGTGCGCCTCCATGACGGCGGGCAGCAGGTTGCCGACCGCCGTGCCCGACGTCGTGACGACCGCGACCGGACGACGCGACCCCGTGACCAGCCCGAGGGCGAGGAAGGCCGCCGACCGCTCGTCGACGCGCACGTGCAGGCGCAGGTCGCCAGCGCGGTCCGCGGCGTCGAGGGTCAACGCAAGGGGCGCCGAGCGCGACCCCGGTGCGAGGACGACGTCACGCACGCCCGCCAGCCACAGCTGCTGGACGACCCGCAGCGCGAGCTCGGGAGCCGTGCGGCGACCGGTCACCGTGGTCTCGTCAGTCGCTTGCGAGCGCGTCGCGCATCGGGATGAGCTTGGCGTTCGACTCGGCGACCTCGGACTCCGGATCCGAGCCCGCGACGATGCCGCACCCGGCATACAGGGTGAGCTGCGACGGGTCGTCGGGGGCGTACGCACCGCTGCGCAGGGCGATGCCCCAGGCTCCGTCGCCGTGGGCGTCCATCCAGCCGACCGGCCCGGCATAGCGACCCCGGTCCATGTGCTCGAGCTCGGAGATGAGCGCGACAGCGCGCGCCGTGGGCGTGCCGCCGACGGCCGCCGAAGGGTGCAGCGAGGCGGCCAGCGTCAGGGACGACGCGTCGTCGGCGCTGACGGCCGCGACGTCGGTCGCGAGGTGCATGACGTTGGGCAGGTGCAGCACGAACGGGGCCTCGGGCACGTTCATCGACGAGCAGTGCGGAGCCAGGGCCTCGGCGACCGAGCGCACGGCGTACTCGTGCTCCTCGAGGTCCTTCGACGACCGCGCCAGCGACGCGGCGAGCGCGAGG
Source organism: Terrabacter sp. GCM10028922 (assembly GCF_042666095.1). Lineage (NCBI taxonomy): Bacteria > Bacillati > Actinomycetota > Actinomycetes > Micrococcales > Intrasporangiaceae > Terrabacter > Terrabacter sp. GCM10028922. Next base: position 268,735 of record NZ_JBHTFG010000009.1, read on the forward strand.
TCCTTGTCGTCGTCGCCCGTGCGGCGGATCGTGCCGGCGAGCACGCGCGAGGTGATGAGGCCCTGGTCGCGGCGGACGAGCAGCTCGGGTGTCGCGCCGACGAGGCCCGAGACGGAGAAGACCCACGTGTTCTCGTAGCGCTCGGCGAGGCGGCGCAGCAGCCACCGGGGGTCGATCGGACCTGAGGCGGTCGCGACGAGGTCGCGGGCGAGGACGACCTTGTCGACCTCGCCCGCTCCGATGCGGTCGACGGCCTCGGCGACCGAGTGCGCGTAGGCGGCCGGCGAGACGGCTCCGTCGGCGAAGGCCACACCCCGCGGGGGCTCGGGCGCGCTTGCGACAGAGGGCTTCTCGAGGAGGGTCAACTGGGGGTCGAGCGAGACGGTGGTGAGCCAGGTCCGGCCCTCTCGGCGTCCGACGATCGTCGAGGGCACCACGAGCCGGGCCGGCTCGGCGGAGTCGGACGCGAAGGGGAACGAGCCGAAGCACACGAGTCCGCTGCCCGGTCGCTCGACCTCGTCGCGCACGACGGCGTGGCGGCTCACCTCGCGCCACCAGGCCTCGGCCCGGACGAACCGGTCCTCGCCGCTCGCCTCGAACGTCAGCGCCGTGCCCCACCCGACGAGGCCGTCGCCGCGGCGCACCCAGGACACGAGGTCGTCGTGCCGGTGGTCGGCGGGCAGGTAGGCGAGCAGGGGGTCCGCGGCCTCGAGGGGCACCGTGCGGACGACGACCGTCGGTCCAGCGGACGGGGACGGCGCTTCGGAGGCGGGAAGCGTGGACATCGGGTGCAACTCTACGGCTGCGCGTCGGTCGCCCCGCCCGCGGTGGTGGGGACGGGCACGGGTGAAACTGCCCACTCGACCCTCGAGTGGGCAGTTCGCACCGGTCGGTTCCGGGGATTCCGGGGTGGAAGGATGAGCGCATGACCCGTGCCCACCTGGACAAGAAGCCGGTCGACGTCGCGTCGATGTTCGACACCGTCGCCGAGAAGTACGACGTCACCAACGACGTGCTCTCCCTCGGCCAGGACCGGCTCTGGCGGCGGGCCGTCGTCAAGGCGGTCGACGCGAAGCCCGGGGAGCGCATCCTCGACATCGCCGCCGGCACCGGTACGTCGAGCGAGCCGTGGGCCGACCAGGAGATCGACGTCGTGCCGGCCGACTTCTCGCTGGGCATGCTCCGGGTGGGTCGGCGCCGCCGCCCCGACATGGCGTTCACCGCGGCCGACGCGATGAGCCTGCCCTTCGCCGACGAGAGCTTCGACGTCGTGACGATGAGCTTCGGACTGCGCAACGTGGCCGAGCCCGAGACGGCCCTGCGAGAGTTCCTCCGCGTCACGAAGCCGGGCGGACGCCTGCTCGTCTGTGAGTTCAGCCAACCGGTCAACAAGGTGTTCCGCACCGTCTACACGAACTACCTGATGCGCGCCCTGCCACCGGTGGCCCGCCGCACGTCGAGCAACCCCGACTCGTACGTCTACCTCGCCGAGTCGATCCGGGCGTGGCCGCCGCAGGGCGAGCTCGCCCGCGTCGTCGAGGCGGCCGGCTGGCAGCAGGTCGGCTGGACCAACCTCTCCGGCGGCATCGTCGCGCTCCACCACGGCACCAAGCGCTGACTCCCGCAGACGTCGAGTTAGGCATGCCTTATCTGACAACCGTGAAATTGCGGGAATAGACTCCCGGAAGAGTTCGTGAAGATCTTCACAAGCGGTCCGGAAGCTGCAGGGAGAGATGACCAGTTCGAGCGTCGCGCCCAGCCCCTCGAGGGTTGACGGTGCACCCGTCGAGCGGGCCGACGTCGTCGTCGTCGGTGCCGGTCCGGGTGGCAGCGCGACGGCTGCGTACCTCGCGGACCACGGTCTCGACGTCGTCCTCCTCGAGAAGTCGGCCTTCCCCCGCGACAAGATCTGCGGCGACGGCCTCACACCGCGCGCCACCAAGGAGCTGATCTCCCTCGGCGTCGACACGACCGGCTGGCAGCGCACGAAGGGCCTGCGCATCAAGGGCGGCGGGCACACGCTCCAGCTCGACTGGCCCGAGTCCGACGCCTTCCCCGGCTACGGCATGGTGCGCACCCGCGCCCAGCTCGACGAGACCCTCGCGCGTCACGCCGAGCGCAAGGGAGTGCGGCTGCACGAGCGCACGAGCGTGACCGCGCCGGTCCGCAACGGGTCCGGTCGGGTCACGGGCGTCTCGGCCAAGCGACTCGACGACGCCGGCCGCACGACCGGAGAGACCGTCACCTACCGCGCGCCCGTCGTCGTCGCGAGCGACGGGGTCTCGAGCCGCCTCGCCACCGCCGTCGGCCGGCCCAAGCGCGAGGACCGCGTCATGGGCGTGGCCGTCCGCGCGTACTACACGACGCCCCGGCGCGACGACTACCTCGAGAGCCACCTCGAGCTGTGGACCCGCGACGACGCCGGCAACCGCATCCTCATGCCGGGCTACGGCTGGCTCTTCCCGCTCGAGGACGGCCGCACGAACGTCGGCCTCGGCACGCTCGACACGACGGCGGCGTTCCAGAAGACCGACTACAAGGACGTCATGCGCCGCTGGGTCGAGGACATCGACGCCGAGTGGCACCTCGAGCACGACGAGTCGGCCGGCCCGATCCGCGGCGCAGCCCTCCCGATGGGCTTCAACCGCACGCCCCTCTACGCCGACGGCCTGCTCCTCGTCGGCGACTCGGGCGGCATGGTCAACCCGTTCAACGGCGAGGGCATCGACTACGCCCTCGAGGCCGCCCGCGTCGGCGCCGAGCTCGTCGCCCAGGCGATGGCCCGCCCGAGCGACGCCGGGCGCGAGCGGCTCCTCGCGGCATACCCCAGGGTGATGAAGGACGAGCTCGGCGGCTACTTCACGCTGGGCCGCTGGTTCGCCCACGCCATCGGCAACCCCGAGGTCATGCGGCTCGCCACGAGATACGGCCTGCCCCGCACGAAGCTCATGCCGTTCCTGCTCAAGATCATGGCCAACCTCGCCGATCCTGCCGGCAAGGGCGCGAGCGACCGCATCATCCACGCCCTCTCACGACTGGCGCCGGACGCATGACGGGGCCCCTCGTCGGCGCCATTGTGACGCCGAGCACAATCGTCGCCGACGCCCATAGGATGGGTGCGCCGCGCACCTATGCCCCCACCACGCACGTCTCGCACCTCCGAAAGGCACGTGACCTCGGATGAACTCCTACGTCCCGATCCTGTTCATGCTGGGGCTCGGCTTCGCGTTCGCCGCGCTGTCGGTCTTCACCTCGCTCGTGGTGGGCCCGAAGCGCTACAACCGCGCCAAGCTCGAGGCCTACGAGTGCGGCATCCAGCCGACTCCCCACGCGGCCGGCGGCGGGCGCGTGCCGATCAAGTACTACCTGACGGCGATGCTCTTCATCATCTTCGACATCGAGTCGGTCTTCCTCTACCCGTTCGCGGTGGCCTTCAACAAGCTCGGCCTCTTCGCGCTGGTCGAGATGGTCCTGTTCATCATCACGGTGTTCGTCGCGTACGCGTACGTCTGGCGTCGCGGAGGACTGGAGTGGGACTGACGGCCGGAGCGCCGCACCAGCGGCACGCGTCCACCGGGTTCGTCAGGAAAGGTAAGGAGTAAGCAATGGGTCTCGAAGAGAAGCTCCCAGCCGGGTTCCTGCTCTCGACCGTCGAGGGTCTCGCCGGCTACATGCGCAAGGCCTCGATCTGGCCGGCGACGTTCGGCCTCGCCTGCTGCGCGATCGAGATGATGGCCGTCGGCACGCCCGACTACGACATCGCCCGCTTCGGCATGGAGCGCTTCTCGGCGACGCCGCGGCAGGCCGACCTCATGATCGTCGCGGGTCGGGTCAGCCAGAAGATGGCCCCCGTCGTGCGCCAGGTCTACGACCAGATGCCGAACCCCAAGTGGGTCATCTCGATGGGCGTCTGTGCGAGCTCGGGCGGCATGTTCAACAACTACGCGATCGTGCAGGGCGTCGACCACATCATCCCGGTCGACATCTACCTGCCGGGCTGCCCGCCGCGGCCGCAGATGCTGCTCAACGCGATCATCGAGCTGCACCACCAGATCGAGACCTCGCCCCTCGGCGTCAACCGCGAGGCCGCCGCCAAGGCCGCCGAGGTCGCTGCGCTGTCCGCGACGCCGACCCACCAGATGAAGGGCCTGCTCGCATGAGCGACGGCGAGAAGAAGGACGACCCGGGCGCCGTGAACGCCGACACGACCAAGGACCAGAGCTCCGGCCTGACCCCGCACGAGATCGAGATCCGCCAGCGCGCGGTCGCGGCCTCCGAGCCCGTCGTGGTCGGGGTCCGGCGCGGCATGTTCGGAGCGACGCAGGGCGGCGACACCACGGGCTACAGCGGGCTCGTGCGCCCCATCCTCGTCGCGGGCGCGGCCGAGCGACCCTACGGCAGCTACTTCGACGAGATCGCCGACAACCTCGAGCGCGGCCTCGTCGGTGGGACCGCCTCCTACGCGGAGGCCGTCTCGACCGTCGTCGTCGACCGGGGCGAGATGACCATCCACGTGCGCCGCGAGCACCTGCTCGCCGTCGTGCGCGTGCTGCGCGACGACCCGTCGCTGCGCTTCGAGGTGTGCACCGGTGTCTCGGGTGTCCACTACCCCGACCGGGTCGGCGAGGAGCTCCACGCCGTCTACCACCTGCTGTCGATCACGCACGGTGGCCGTCGCGTCCGCCTCGAGGTGTCGTGCCCCGACGACGACCGGCACATCCCGTCCGTCGTCTCGGTCTACCCGGCCAACGACTGGCACGAGCGCGAGACGTGGGACATGTTCGGCATCGAGTTCGACGGGCACCCCGCCCTGACCCGCATCCTCATGCCCGACGACTGGCCGGGCCACCCGCAGCGCAAGGACTACCCCCTCGGCGGCATCCCCGTCGAGTACAAGGGCGCCACCATCCCACCGCCGGACCAGCGGAGGTCGTACACCTGATGAGCACGCACACCGAGTTCACCCAGACCGAGCTGCCGGACTCCGGCGCCAACGACGTCTACGCCACGTCCGTGGCCGACGAGCAGGCCAGCGAGGGCGCGCACGTCTTCAACGCCGCGGGCGGCGACTGGAACGACCTCGTCGACGAGGCCACCTCGCTCGGCGAGGAGCGCATCGTCGTCAACATGGGTCCGCAGCACCCGTCGACGCACGGCGTGCTCCGGCTCATCCTCGAGATCGACGGCGAGACGGTGACCGAGGCCCGCGCGGGCATCGGCTATCTGCACACCGGCATCGAGAAGAACATGGAGTACCGCACCTGGGTGCAGGGCGTCACGTTCTGCACGCGCATGGACTACCTGACGTCCATGTACCAGGAGGCGGCGTACTGCCTCGCGATGGAGAGGCTGCTCGGCATCACCGACCAGATCCCCGAGCGGGCGAGCGTCATCCGCGTCCTGATGATGGAGCTCTCGCGCATCAACTCCCACACCGTCTGCCTCGGCACCGGTGGCATGGAGATGGGTGCGACGACCGTCATGACCGTCGCCTTCCGCGAGCGCGAGCGCGTCCTGCGGATCTTCGAGATGGTCACCGGACTGCGCATGAACAACGCGTACATCCGCCCCGGCGGCGTCGCGCAGGACCTGCCGCCCGGCGCCATCGACGCGCTGCGCGACATGGTGCCCGAGGTGCGCCGTGGTCTCGGTGAGCTCGAGGCGCTGCTCAACGAGAACCCCGTCCTCAAGGGCCGCACCGTCGACGTGGGTGTGCTGAACCTCGCCGGGTGCATGGCGCTCGGCATCACGGGCCCGGTGCTGCGCTCGACCGGGCTGCCGCACGACCTGCGCAAGCTCGACCCGTACTGCGGCTACGAGACGTACGACTTCGACGTCATCACGCGCACGAGCCAGGACGCCTACGGCCGCCTGCGCATCCGCATCGACGAGATGTACGAGTCGCTCAAGATCGTCGAGCAGTGCATCGACCGCCTCCAGGTGGGCGAGGGCCCGGTCATGGTCGAGGACAAGAAGATCGCGTGGCCGGCGCAGCTCGCGCTCGGCGGCGACGGCCTCGGCAACAGCCTCGACCACATCCGCGAGATCATGGGCACCTCGATGGAGTCGCTGATCCACCACTTCAAGCTCGTCACCGAGGGCTTCCGGGTCCCGCCGGGCCAGGCCTACCAGGCCGTCGAGTCGCCGAAGGGCGAGCTGGGCTGCCACCTCGTCTCCGACGGGGGCACGCGCCCCTACCGCGCGCACTTCCGCGACCCGAGCTTCAACAACCTGCAGGCCGTGGCCGCGATGTGCGAAGGCAGCCAGATCGCCGACGTCATCGTCGCCGTCGCCTCGATCGACCCCGTCATGGGAGGTGTGGACCGTTGAGCGGTCACGACGCATCCGGGCACCTGCACGTCAGCCCCGAGTCCAAGGCGCCGTATGCCGCGGACGTCCTCGAGAAGCTGCACGTCGACGCCGCCGCGGTGATCGCGCGCTACCCGCAGAAGCGCTCGGCGCTGCTTCCGCTGCTGCACCTCGTGCAGTCGGTCGACGGCTACGTCACCGGTCGCGGTGTCAGCTTCTGCGCCGAGGTCCTCGACCTCACCGAGGCGGAGGTCAGTGGCGTCGCGACGTTCTACACCCAGTACAAGCGCCACCCCAACGGTGACTACACCGTCGGGGTCTGCACCAACACGCTGTGCGCCATCATGGGCGGCGACCTGATCTTCGAGCGCGTCTCGGAGCACCTGGGCATCGGCCACGACGAGACGACCGAGGACGGCAGGATCACCCTCGAGCGCGTCGAGTGCAACGCGGCGTGCGACTACGCGCCGGTCGTCATGGCCAACTGGGAGTTCTTCGACAACCAGACGCCCGAGAGCACGATCGGCCTCGTCGAGGACCTCCGCGCCGGCAAGGACGTCGCCCCGACCCGCGGCGCCGGCAAGGTCTGCACGTTCAAGGAGGTCTCGCGGGTGCTCGCGGGCTTCGAGGACGGCCGCGCCGACGAGGGCGTGGGCGCCGGCCCGGCGTCGCTGCTCGGCCTCACCATCGCCAACGAGCGCGGCTGGGTCGCCCCCGGCAGCAACGGCTCGAGCACGTCGCACGCGGACCGGAAGGACGGATCGAAGTGACCGACACCCTGACCCCGATCCTCACGAAGTTCTGGGACGACCCGCAGTCCTGGACCCTCGCGACGTACGAGCGCCACGACGGCTACAAGGCCCTGAAGAAGGCCCTCGACATGCAGCCGCAGGCGATCATCGACGCCGTCAAGGACTCCAGCATCCGCGGCCGCGGCGGCGCAGGGTTCCCCACCGGCATGAAGTGGTCGTTCATGAGCCCGCCCGACGGCGGACCGCGCTACCTCGTCGTCAACGCCGACGAGTCCGAGCCGGGCACGTGCAAGGACGTCCCGCTCATGATGGCCAACCCGCACTCGCTCATCGAGGGCGTGGCCATCTCCTCGTATGCCATCGGCTGCGAGCACGCGTTCATCTACCTGCGCGGCGAGGTCGTCCACGTCTACCGCCGCCTGCTGCGCGCGGTCGAGGAGGCCCGTGCGGCGGGCTACCTCGGAGACAACGTCGGCGGCAAGGGCGTCACGGTCGACATCACCGTGCACGCCGGCGCCGGCGCGTACATCTGCGGCGAGGAGACGGCGCTGCTCGACTCGCTCGAGGGTCGCCGTGGCCAGCCTCGCCTCAAGCCGCCGTTCCCGGGTGCCGCGGGTCTCTATGCGCGCCCCACGTCGGTCAACAACGTCGAGTCCATCGCGTCGGTGCCGGGGATCATCCTCGAGGGCGCCGACTGGTTCAAGGGCATGGGCACCGAGAAGTCCACGGGCTTCGGCATCTTCAGCCTCTCGGGCCACGTCACCAACCCCGGCCAGTTCGAGGCGCCGCTCGGCATCACGATGCGCGAGCTCATCGAGCTCGCGGGCGGCATGCGCGGCGGCAAGAAGCTGAAGTTCTGGACGCCCGGTGGCTCCTCGACGCCGATCTTCACCGAGGAGCACCTCGACGTGCCCCTCGACTTCGACTCGGTCGCCGCCGCCGGCTCGATGCTCGGCACGCGCGCGCTGCAGGTGTTCGACGAGACCGTCTCGGTCGTGCGGGCCGTCGCCCGCTGGACCGACTTCTACGCGCACGAGTCCTGCGGCAAGTGCACCCCGTGCCGCGAGGGCACGTGGTGGCTGCGCCAGATCATGAACCGCATCGAGAACGGCCAGGGCACGCAGGACGACATCGACAAGCTCGTCGACATCTGCGACAACATCCTCGGCCGCAGCTTCTGCGCTCTCGGTGACGCGGCCACGAGCCCGATCACCTCGGCCGTGAAGTACTTCCGTGACGAGTTCGAGGCCGGCATGCACACCCCGGCGCACGAGCTCTTCCCGCCGGAGCGGTCGGTGCTCTTCGACGTCCAGCCCAGCGTCACAACCAAGGAGTCCAGCGGGATGGTGTCCGCATGACCGCCACAGCCTCCAACCCCACGGAGACGAAGCCCGACCAGGTCAGCCTGACGATCGACGGCGTGCCCGTCAGCGTCTCCAAGGGCACGCTGGTCATCCGCGCCGCCGAGCAGATCGGCATCGAGATCCCGCGCTTCTGCGACCACCCCCTGCTCGACCCGGTCGGCGCGTGCCGCCAGTGCCTCGTCGACGTCGCGATGCCCGACCGTGAGGGCAACGTGCGGCCGATGCCGAAGCCGCAGGCCTCGTGCACGATGACGGTCTCCGAGGGCATGGTCGTCAACACCCAGAACACCTCGAAGGTCGCCGACAAGGCGCAGCAGGGTGTCATGGAGCTGCTCCTGATCAACCACCCGCTCGACTGCCCGGTCTGCGACAAGGGCGGCGAGTGCCCCCTGCAGAACCAGGCGATGAGCGCCGGTCGCCCGGTGTCGCGCTTCGAGGACGTCAAGCGCACCTACCCCAAGCCGGTCAACATCTCCTCGCAGGTCCTGCTCGACCGCGAGCGCTGCGTGCTGTGCGCCCGCTGCACGCGGTTCTCCGACCAGGTCGCCGGTGACCCGTTCATCGCCCTCGTCGAGCGCGGTGCGCTCCAGCAGATCGGCATCTACGAGGAGCAGCCCTTCGAGAGCTACTTCTCCGGCAACACCGTCCAGATCTGCCCGGTCGGCGCCCTCACGGGTGCGGCGTACCGCTTCCGCAGCCGGCCGTTCGACCTCGTGTCGACGCCGTCGGTCTGCGAGCACTGCGCGAGCGGCTGCGCGATTCGCACCGACCACCGCCGGGGCGTCGTGCTGCGCCGGATGGCGGCCGAGGACGAGGCGGTCAACGAGGAGTGGAACTGCGACAAGGGCCGCTGGGCGTTCACGTACGCCACACTGCCCGACCGCGTCGAGATGCCGATGGTCCGCGACGCCGACGGTGAGCTCCGGGTCGTCGGCTGGCCCGAGGCCCTTGCCGCGGCTGCTGCCGGACTCTCCGGTGCCAAGGCCGCCGGCGTGCTCGTCGGTGGCCGCGTGTCGGCCGAGGACGCATACGCCTACGGCAAGTTCGCCCGCATCGCGCTCGACACCAACGACGTCGACTTCCGCGCCCGCCCGCACTCGGCCGAGGAGGTCGCCTTCCTCGCCGAGCACGTGGCCGCGACCGGCCCCGAGGGCGGCGCCGTGACCTACGCCGACCTCGAGACGGCCCCCGCCGTGCTGCTCGTCGGGTTCGAGCCCGAGGACGAGAGCCCCATCGTCTTCCTGCGCCTGCGCAAGGCGTACCGCAAGCACAGGACCCAGGTGTATGCCGTCGCCTCCCACGCGACGCGCGGCCTCACCAAGCTGGGCGGCACCCTGCTGCCGACCGTCCCCGGTGACGAGGCCCTGGCCGTCGCCGACCTCGGCTCGTCCGAGCTCGGCGCGAAGGCCCGAGAGGCCCTCGCCGGCGGCGGCATCGTGCTCGTCGGCGAACGCCTGGCCACGTCGCCGGGCGCCCTGCGCGCCGCTGCCGACCTCGCCGCCACGACCGGCGCCCGCCTCGCGTGGGTGCCGCGTCGAGCGGGGGAGCGCGGCGCCCTCGAGGCTGGTGCGCTCGGTGCGCTCCTGCCCGGTGGCCGCCCCGTCGCCGACGCCTCGGCGCGGGCCGAGGTGGCTCGCGCGTGGGACGTCGACCAGCTGCCCTCCACCCCGGCCCGTGACACGGCCGGCATCGTCGCGGCAGCCGCGGCCGGCGACATCGACGCCCTCGTCGTCGGAGGTGTCGACCCCGCCGACCTCGGTGACCCGGCCGCCCTCGCGGCGCTCGAGAGCGCCTTCGTCGTGTCCCTCGAGCTGCGCGAGTCCGCCGTCACGGCCGTCGCCGACGTCGTGCTCCCGGTCGCCGCCCAGGCCGAGAAGACCGGCACCTACGTCAACTGGGAGGGCCGCGTCCGCGCCTTCGACGAGGCGCTGACGAGCAACGCCGTCAGCGACCACCGCGCACTCGACATGCTCGCCAGCGAGATGGGCATCTTCCTCGAGACGCGCACCCAGCGAGAGATCCACGCCCAGTTCGAGGCCCTCGGCCCGTGGGGCGGCGCCCGCGCGACGAGCGCCCCCGTCGGTCAGCGTGCCGCGGCTGCGCCCGCCGGCAGCGGCGACTTCGTCCTGTCCACGTGGGCCACGCTCCTCGACGCCGGCCGCATGCAGGACGGCGAGCCGTTCCTCGCCGGCACCGCACCGAAGGCCGTCGCGCGCCTGTCGGTCGCCTCGGCCGCCGCGCTCGGTGTCGCCGACGGCGACGACGTCACGGTGACCGGACCGGCCGGCAGCGTCACGCTGCCCGCCGCCGTCACCGAGGCCATGGTCGACGGCGTCGTCTGGCTCCCGACCAACTCGCGCTCGACCAACCAGGACGTCTCCGTCCGCACGGGCCTCGGCACCGACGCCGGTGGCCGCGTCCACGTCACGAAGGGTGGTGCGGCATGAGCCTCGGCCTGACCGCATACGGGGTGGCGGCGACGCTGCCCATGAGCGAGAACCCCTCGGCCGACTTCAGCGACACCCCCTGGTGGGTCGCCCTGATCAAGGCCGTCGGCATCTTCGTCTACCTGCTGCTGTCGACGCTTCTCGTCATCTGGTTCGAGCGCCGCGTCATCGGTCGCATGCAGCAGCGCCCCGGCCCCAACCGCAACGGCCCGTTCGGCCTGCTCCAGACCCTCGCCGACGGCATGAAGTCGATGCTCAAGGAAGACATCACGCCGGCCAACGCCGAGAAGCTCATCTACACGCTCGCGCCGCTCATCGCCGCGACGATGGCCTTCGTGTCGTTCGCCATCATCCCGCTCGGCGGCACGGTCTCGATGTTCGGCCACGAGACGCCGCTGCAGGTCACCGACGTCCCCGTCGCGGTGCTGCTCGTGCTCGCCGTGGCGTCGGTCGGCGTCTACGGCATCATCCTCGCGGGCTGGAGCTCCGGCTCGACCTACCCGCTGCTCGGTGGCCTGCGCTCGACGGCCCAGGTCATCAGCTACGAGATCGCCATGGGTCTGTCGCTCGTCGCGATCTTCCTCTACAGCGGCTCGATGTCGACGTCGTCGATCGTGGCGGCCCAGAGCTCGCTCTGGTACATCCTCCCGGCGTTCTTCTCCTTCGCCGTCTACGTCATCACGATGGTCGGCGAGACCAACCGCCTGCCGTTCGACCTCGCCGAGGGCGAGGGTGAGCTGACCGGTGGCTTCCACACCGAGTACTCCTCGATGCGCTTCGCGATGTTCTTCCTCGGCGAGTACGTCAACATGTTCACCGTCTCGGCCCTCGCCACGACGCTGTTCCTCGGCGGCTGGCAGGCGCCCCCGTTCATCTCGGCGATCAACGACAACATGTTCGGCGGGGGCTGGTGGGGACTGCTCTGGTTCACCCTCAAGCTGTGGCTCTTCATGTTCGTGTTCGTCTGGCTGCGCGGCTCGCTGCCGCGCGTGCGCTACGACCAGTTCATGCGCTTCGGCTGGAAGTTCCTCATCCCGATCACCCTCGCGTGGGTCGTCGCCGTCGCCTTCATCCGTGGAGCGCAGCTCGGCTTCCTCGGTGACAGCAAGCTGACGATCGCCGGACGCGAGCTCTCGGTGGCGACCGTCGTCATCGTCAGCGTCGTCGCCGTCATGGCGCTCGCCGCGGCCTGGATCTGGGACGACAAGCGAGCCGCGAAGGCCGCTGCCGAGGACGAGGCGCCACCGGAGGAGATCGACCCGTTCGAGGACGGCTACCCCGTGCCGCCGCTGCCGGGCCAGCGCCTTGTCGAGCCGGGGCCACGCCTCGGCGCCGCGCGCGAGCCGGTGCTCACGCCCGCCGGCACCTCGAGCACCTCGACCGCCGTCAAGGAGGAGGACCATGGCTGACGACACCGTCGGCAAGGACGTCACACCCCAGGGCTCGTCGGGCCCGAACGGGGCCCAGGTGGGCTCGCCGCGCCAGCAGCGCTCGGGCTCGGAGCGTGAGAAGGGCTTCCTCTCGGAGCTGTTCGCGCCCGTCGCCGGCTTCGGGGTGTCGTTCTCAACGATGTTCCGCAAGGTCGCCACCGAGGAGTACCCCGAGAAGCCGCGCCCGACCGCTCCGCGCTTCCACGGCCGCCACCAGCTCAACCGTCACCCGGACGGACTCGAGAAGTGCGTCGGCTGCGAGCTGTGCGCGTGGGCCTGCCCGGCCGACGCGATCCTCGTCGAGGGGGCCGACAACGACGACACCCCCGGTGGTGCCGGACGCTTCAGCCCCGGCGAGCGCTACGGCCGCGTCTACCAGATCAACTACCTGCGCTGCATCTTCTGCGGCCTGTGCATCGAGGCCTGCCCGACGCGCGCCCTGACCATGACGAACTTCTACGAGCTCGCCGACAACGACCGCGGCAAGCTGATCTTCACCAAGGACCAGCTGCTCGCGCCGCTCCAGGGCGGCATGCTCCCGCCGCCGTTCCCGATGGCGGACGGCATGGAGGAGCGCGACTACTACCTGGGCAAGGTCAGCGGCCCGACCGACGGGCAGCGGGCCTACGTCGACGCCCACGACGCCGGCACCGACGACGACGCGAGCGACTTCGCCGAGGCGCCCGGCAACGTCGGGGCCTCGGTCCCCGGCCAGCACGACGTCGTGCACGCCGCCCACCCGACCTCCGCCGACACCCGGGAAGGGGCCAACCCGTGACCTCCACCGCCGAAGCCGTCGGCTTCTGGCTGCTCGCCCCGCTCGCGGTCATCGCCGCGCTGGGCCTGCTCTTCGCCAGGAAGGCCGTGCATGCCGCACTGGGCATGGCGCTCGTCATGTGCATCCTCGGCGTCTTCTACATCATGCAGAAGGCCGACTTCCTCGGCATCGTGCAGATCTTCGTCTACACGGGCGCCGTGATGATGCTCTTCCTCTTCGTCCTCATGCTCGTCGGCGTCGACTCGTCCGACTCGATCGTCGAGACGCTCAAGGGGCACCGGTGGGCCTCGTTCCTGCTCGTCATCGGCCTCGCCGGAGTGCTCTTCTTCTCGATCGGTGCCGCCACCGTCGACGAGCCGACCGTCCAGGCGGGCATGGACAAGCTCGTCTCGACGAACGCCGAGACCGGCAACGTCACCGGGGTCGCCGAGCTGATCTTCGGCCAGTACGTCTGGGTCTTCGAGATCACCTCCGCCCTGCTCATCACGGCCGCCCTCGGCGCCATGGTCCTGGCCCACCGCGAGCGCCTCACGCCTCGCATCACGCAGGCCGAGTGGGCCGCCAAGCGCGTCCGCGACAACACCCACGTCGCGGGCCTGCCCGTGCCCGGCGTCTACGCCCGCCACAACGCGGTCGACACCCCGGCGCTGCTGCCCGACGGAACGCCCAGCGACCTGTCCGTCTCGCGCGTCCTCGTCGCGCGCGACCAGGTCGCGACCGCCGACGGCTTCAAGGACGTCGAGCGCCACATGGAGCGCGAGATCGAGGAGGGTCGCAAGTGAGCCCGATGCACTACGTCTACCTCGCGGTGCTGCTCTTCGCGATCGGCGCGGCCGCCGTGCTGACGCGACGCAACGCGATCATCGTCTTCATGGGCGTCGAGCTCATGCTCAACGCGACGAACCTCGCCCTTGTCACCTTCTCCCGGATGCACGGCTCCCTCGAGGGCCAGGTCATGGCCCTGTTCGTCATGGTCGTCGCCGCCGCGGAGGTCGTCGTGGGCCTCGCCATCATCATGGCGATCTTCCGTGCCCGCCGGTCGGCCTCGGTCGACGACGCCAACCTGCTGAAGCTGTAAGGAGCGCCGGCCAGAATGGGAACTCTCGTCCAGACGCTCGCGAGCTCACCGAGCACGCTGAGCACCCTGAGCACGTATGCCACCGGGCTCGCCGGTCACGAAGGTGAGGCGCACGCCGCCACCGGCGTGACGGCATACGCCTGGCTGCTCGTCGCGCTGCCCCTGCTCGGTGCCGCGGTGCTGCTCCTCGGCGGCCGCCGCACCGACAAGGTCGGGCCCGTGCTCGCCACGGCCCTCTCCTGGGGGGCCTTCGTCGTCGGCGCGCTCGTCTTCCTCGCGATGCTCGGTCGTGGCGCCGAGGACCGCGCGGTCGGCATCGACCTCTTCGACTGGGTCGCCGCCGGCTCGTTCAAGGTGAGCGCAGGCCTGCTCGTCGACCAGCTGTCGATGACCTTCGTCCTGCTCATCACCTTCGTCGGCTCGCTCATCCACGTGTACTCCATCGGGTACATGGAGCACGACGTCGACAAGCGGCGCTTCTTCGCCTACCTCAACCTCTTCGTCGCGGCGATGCTGCTGCTCGTCCTGGCCAACTCCTACCTGCTGCTCTATGTCGGCTGGGAGGGCGTCGGCCTCGCGAGCTACCTGCTCATCGGGTTCTGGAACTACAACCCGGCCTACGCGACCGCGGCCAACAAGGCCTTCGTCGCCAACCGAGTCGGTGACTTCGGACTGTCGATCGCGATCATCGTGATGTTCTTCCACTTCGGCGCCGTCGACTTCGCGACCGTCCTGGGCGAGGCGGGCACCAACGCCAACCAGGGCTTCATGACGGCCATCGGCCTCATGCTCCTGCTCGGCGCGTGCGGCAAGTCGGCGCAGTTCCCGCTCCAGAGCTGGCTCGGCGACGCCATGGCCGGCCCGACACCGGTCTCGGCCCTCATCCACGCGGCAACCATGGTCACCGCGGGCGTCTACCTCGTCGTGCGGTCGGCGCCGATCTTCGAGGCAGCCCCGACCGCGCAGCTCGTCGTCGTCATCGTCGGCGCGGTCACGCTGCTCTTCGGTGCCATCGTCGGCTGCGCGAAGGACGACATCAAGAAGGCCCTCGCGGCCTCGACGATGAGCCAGATCGGCTACATGATGCTCGCCGCGGGTCTCGGGCCGGTCGGCTACGCGTTCGCGATCTTCCACCTGATCACGCACGGCTTCTTCAAGGCCGGGATGTTCCTCGGCGCCGGCTCGGTCATGCACGGCATGAACGACCAGGTCGACATGCGCCGCTTCGGCGGCGTGTCCGGCGCCATGAAGATCACGTGGGCGACCTTCGCCCTCGGCTGGCTCGCGATCCTCGGAGTCCCGCCGTTCTCGGGCTTCTGGTCCAAGGACAAGATCATCGAGGCCGCCTTCATCGGCGAGGGTTGGCGCCCGTGGGTCTTCGGCCTCGCCACGCTCATCGGCGCCGGCATCACGGCCTTCTACATGTCACGCCTGTTCTTCATGACCTTCCACGGCAAGAAGCGCTGGACCGACGACGTCCACCCGCACGAGTCCGGCAAGCTCATGACCATCCCGATGATCGTGCTCGCTGCCGGCTCGGCGTTCCTCGGCCTCATCATCGGCCCGACCGGCCTGTTCACCACGTGGCTCGAGCCGGTCGTCGGCGCGCACCCCGAGGACGAGCACCCGGTCCTGCCGGTCGCGGTGATCATGGTGCTGACGCTCGTCCTCGTGGCCGGCGGTGCCGCGTACGCGTGGCTGCGCTACTGGCGCGACGACGTGCCGGTCACGGCCCCCGCGGGCAGCCTCGCGACCCAGGCCGCGCGCCAGGACCTCTACCAGGACCAGGTCAACGAGGCCCTGTTCATGCGACCCGGCATCCACCTCACGCGCTCGCTCGTCTTCGCAGACGGCAAGGGCGTCGACGGTGCGGCCGGCGGGCTCGCCGCCCTCGTCGGCGGCACGAGCTCGCGCCTGCGCAGGCTGCAGAACGGCTTCGCGCGCTCCTATGCCCTGACGATGCTCGCCGGTGTCGTCGCCATCCTCGGTGCACTGTGGGTGATCTCCTGATGACGACCATGTCCAGCGTCCCGTGGCTGACGATTCTCGGGCTCATCCCGCTCGTCGGCGCGCTCCTCGTCGCCTTCGTGCCGGGCACTGCCGAGAACGCCAAGCGGATGGCGCTCGGGTTCTCCCTCGTCACGCTCGTCGTCGGCATCGTCGCAGCCACGCAGTTCGACCGTGCCTCGGCCGCGCAGTTCCAGCTCGGTGAGCAGCACTCGTGGATCCCGCAGTTCGGTGTCTCCTACGCCCTCGGCGTCGACGGCATCGCCCTCGTGCTCATCCTCATGGCGCTCGTGCTGACGCCGGTCTGCCTGCTCGCCGCCTGGCACGACGTGCCGGTGGAGGCCGGGCCGCGCGGTGCCCAGCGGGCCAAGACGTACTTCGCGCTGCTGCTCGTGCTCGAGACGTTCATGGTCGGCGTGTTCGCCGCCACCGACGTGTTCCTCTTCTACGTCTTCTTCGAGGCGATGCTCATCCCGGTCTACTTCCTCATCGGCCGCTTCGGCGGACCGCGCAGGCAGTACGCCGCGATGAAGTTCCTGCTCTTCTCGCTCGCCGGTGGGCTCATCATGCTCGTCGCCGTCATCGCGCTCTACCTGCAGGGCCCGGGTGGCGGCGACGGCTTCCTCATCAGCCGCCTCACGGGCCTCTCGCTCGACCCGACGACCGAGCGACTGCTCTTCTTCGGCTTCTTCTTCGCCTTCGCGGTCAAGGCGCCGATGGTGCCGTTCCACACCTGGCTGCCGGATGCCGCCACCGAGTCGACGCCGGCCACGGCGACGCTCCTCGTCGGTGTGCTCGACAAGGTCGGCACGTTCGGGATGATCCGCTTCTGCCTCCAGCTCTTCCCGGAGGCGAGCCAGTGGGCGACGCCGCTCGTCGTGGCCCTCGCCGTGCTGTCGGTCATCTACGGCGCGCTGCTCGCCATCGGCCAGACCGACATGATGCGCCTCGTGTCGTACACCTCGGTCAGCCACTTCGGTTTCATCGTGCTCGGCATCTTCGCCTTCACCAGCGTCGGGCACTCGGGCTCGAGCCTCTACATGGTCAACCACGGGTTCTCCACGGCGGCGCTCTTCCTCTTCGCGGCCATGCTCGTGCGCCGTCGCGGCAGCAAGCGCATCCCCGACTTCGGCGGCTGGCAGCGCATCACGCCCGCTCTCGCCGGCATCTTCCTCGTCGCAGGCCTTTCGGGTCTGGCCCTGCCCGGCCTGGCGAGCTTCGTCTCGGAGTTCCTCGTGCTCGTCGGCAGCTTCTCGACGCAGCCGGTGGCCGCCGTCATCGCGACGTCCGGCATCATCCTCGCGGCGCTCTACATCCTGCTCATGTACAAGAAGGTCATGACGGGCCCGAAGCCCGAGGGCCTCGTGGGTGCCCGTGAGCACGACCGGCTCGACGAGCCGGGCAGGCGCGGCCTCACCGTCGTGCGTGACCTGACGACCCGCGAGAAGCTCGTGGCCGCGCCGCTCCTGGCCGCGTTCCTCGTGCTCGGCTTCGTGCCGAACCTCGCCCTCGACGTCATCAACCCGGCCGTCGACAAGACCCTGTCGTTCGTCCAGGACGCCATTCCGAACCTCAACCCGGCCGGCACCGTGGCCGAAGGGAGCTCGAAGTGACCGCCGTCGCTCCGCTGGCGCTGCCCGCTCTTCCCGCAGCGTTCCAGCAGTCGAACGTCGACTACCTCGCGATCCTGCCGTTGCTCATCGTCTTCGGCACGGCGCTCATCGGCGTCCTCGTCGAGGCCTTCGTCGCGCGCGAGAGGCGCCACGCCATCCAGGTCGGCCTCGCCGTCGTGGGTCTGCTCGCGGCAGCCGCCTCGCTCATCCTCGCGGCCAAGCACCAAGGCGTCACGATGGGCCTGACCGACGGCGCGACCAACCGGCAGCTGTTCGCCCTGGCCATCGACGGACCGGCGCTGTTCATGCAGGGCACGATCGTGCTCATGGGCGTGCTCGGTGTCCTGACCATGGCCGAGCGGTTCGGTGGTGTGGGTCCCGACGCGTTCACGCCGAGCGGTGCCTCGACGCCGGGCTCGCCGACCGAGACGGCGGCCGCCCGGGCGGGTGCGCTGACCTCCGAGGTCTTCCCGCTCACGATGTTCGCGATCTTCGGCATGATGCTCTTCCCGACGACGAACGACCTCATCGGCATGTTCGTGGCGCTCGAGGTGCTCTCGCTGCCGCTCTACATCCTCTGCGGCCTGGCCCGTCGCCGGCGCCTGCTCTCGCAGGAGGCCTCGCTCAAGTACTTCCTGCTCGGCGCCTTCAGCTCGGCCTTCTTCCTCTTCGGCACGGCCCTGCTCTACGGCTACGCCGGCTCGGTGTACTTCGGCGACCTGAGCAAGGCCATCGCGAGCGGTCCGCTCGCGATGAACGGCCTGCTCCTGCCGGGTGCGTTCCTCGTCTTCGTCGGGCTGCTCTTCAAGGTCGGCGCGGTGCCGTTCCACGCCTGGACGCCTGACGTCTACCAGGGCGCCCCGACCCCGGTCACGGGCTTCATGGCGGCGTGCACGAAGGCCGCAGCGTTCGGCGCGATCCTGCGCCTGGCGTACGTCGGTCTCGACACGGGCCGCTGGGAGTGGACCAACGCGCTCGTCATCGTCGCGCTGCTGACGATGGTCGTCGGCGCGGTCCTGTCGGTGACGCAGACCGACATGAAGCGGCTGCTCGCGTACTCCTCGATCGCGCACGCGGGCTTCATCCTCGTCGGCGTTCTCGCGTTCGACCGCAAGGCCGTCGGCGCCGTGCTCTTCTACCTCGTGGCCTACGGCTTCGCGACCATCGCCGCGTTCGCCATCATCGCCCTCGTACGCCAGAACGGCGCCGAGGCGACGCACCTGTCGCAGTGGGCGGGTCTCGGCAGGCGCTACCCGGTCGTCGCCGGCGCGTTCGCCTTCCTCATGCTCGCCTTCGCCGGCATCCCGCTGACGTCCGGCTTCGTCTCGAAGTTCGCCGTCTTCTCGGCGGCTGTCGGCACGGGTGGCGCGACGGGCACGGTGCTCGCGGTGGTCGGTGTCGTGTGCAGCGCGATCACGGTCTTCGTCTACGCGCGGGTCATCGTGCTGATGTTCTTCAGCGAGGCTCCCGACGACGGCGTCGAGGTCGTCACGCCGTCGGTGTCGACGACGTTCTCGATCGCCATCGGCACGCTCGTGACGCTCGCCCTCGGTGTCCTGCCGTCGGCCCTGCTCGACCTGGCCGACCGCGCCTCGCAGTTCGTCCGATGACGGCCGGCTCGCCGCTGCACCATCACGAGGTTCGATGACGACGCACGCCACCCCCCCGGTGCTCGGGATCCCCGGCGCCACTGCGGACCTGTCGGCGCGCCTGCGCGACGGGCTCGCCCGGGTCGACGCACTCCTCGCCGAGGTCGTCGACCACGAGGACCCGTTCATCGCGCGCGCCTCGGGGCACCTCGTCGAGGCCGGCGGCAAGCGGTTCCGGCCGATGCTCACGCTGCTCGCGGCCGAGCTCGGCGACGGTGTCTCCGACGAGGTCGTGGCGGCGGCGGCCGGGGTCGAGCTGACCCATCTCGCCTCGCTCTACCACGACGACGTCATGGACGAGGCGACGGTGCGCCGCGGCGTCTCCTCGGTCAACGCGGCCTACGACAACTCGACGGCGATCCTCGTCGGAGACCTGCTGTTCGGCAAGGCCTCCGAGCTCGTCGCGGGCCTCGGTGCCGAGGCGGTCCTCATCCAGGCGCAGACGTTCGTGCGCCTGTGCTCCGGGCAGATCCGTGACGACCGGCCGTGCCCCGAAGGGGTCGACCCGGTCGACTACTACCTCGGCGTCCTCGCCGACAAGACGGGCGTGCTCATCGCGACGGCGGGGCGCTACGGCGTCATGTTCAGTGGCGGCACGCCCGAGACGGTCGAGATCATGCGGGCCTACGGCGAGAAGGTCGGGGTGGCCTTCCAGCTCGCCGACGACCTCATCGACATCGCGTCCGACGCCGACGACAGCGGCAAGCTCCCCGGCACCGACCTGCGAGAGGGCGTCGACACGCTGGCCGTGCTGCGCTTCCGGGGGTCAGCCGACCCCGGCGTTCCCGCGGACGCCCGCCTGCTCGAGCTGCTCGAGCGCGACCTGTCGGCTGACGACGTCGCCCTGGCCGAGGCGATCGCGCTGCTCCGCGCTCACCCGGCGCTTGAGCAGGCCCGCGAGGAGACGTATGCCGTCGCCCGCGAGGCGCAGGCCCTGCTCGACCCGCTGCCCCACAGCGATGCGAAGACGGCCCTGCAGGCCCTCGCGATGAGTGTCGTCACCCGCGTCGGCTGACCCACCCCGCGGCTCATCCACCCACCCCCACCACTCAGTCGAGTGGGCAGTTTCACCCGGGTGGCGCCGGTGCAAAGTGCCCACTCGACTTTGCCCACCACTCAGTCGAGTGGGCAGTTTCACCCGGGTGGTGCCGGTGCAAAGTGCCCACTCGACTTGGCCCACCACCCAGTCGAGTGGGCAGTTTCACCCGGGTGGCGCCGGTGCAAAGTGCCCACTCGACTTGGGGGGAGTGGGGCGGTGAGGGCGGGCAGTAAGGTGCTGGGCATGCATCGCCGCCTGTCGCCGCCCGTCGCGGCGCGCCTCTCGGCGGCGACCGCCGACCTGCCCGGTCCTCTCGCCGTCGTCGACCTCGACGCCTTCGACGCGAATGCCGCCACGCTCGTCTCCCTCGCCGGCGGCGTGCCGATCCGGATCGCGACGAAGTCGCTGCGCAGCCGCCCGCTCATCGAGCGCGCGCTCGGCCGCGACGGCTTCGAGGGCCTCATGTGCTACGCCGTACGCGAGGCGCTGTGGTGGGCGCGCGAAGGACACGAGGACCTGCTCGTCGCCTACCCCAGCGTCGACGTCCCGGCCCTGAGCGAGGTGGCCTGCGACCCGGCCCTGAGGCGCGCCATCATGATCATGATCGACAGCGTCGAGCACGTCGACTTCCTCGCCCGCGAGGTGCCGGGACATGAGGGCCTGCGCGTCGCGGTCGACGTCGACGCGTCGCTGCGGGTCGGCCCGGCACACATGGGGGTGCGTCGCTCGCCCGTGCGCACCCCCGCTGAGGTCGAGGCCGTCATCCGCCGCGCGCAGGAGCGTGGCCTCGTCGTCTCGGGCCTGATGTTCTACGACGCGCAGATCGCCGGACTGCCCGACTCCTCGCCAGCCGTGCGCCGGATGAAGGCCTTCTCGGCCAAGGAGCTGCGCAGCCGTCGCGGCGACGTCGTGTCAGCGTCCCGCGCCCTCGCCGATCTCGAGCTGGTCAACGGCGGCGGCACCGGCAGTCTGCACGTCACGCACCTCGACCCGTCCCTCACCGAGCTCGCCGCCGGTTCGGGTCTGTTCGCCCCGACCCTCTTCGACGGCTACAACGACCTGACGCTGCAACCGGCCGCCTACTTCGCCGCCCCGGTCGTGCGCCGGCCCGGCGAGGGGATGGTGACGGCATACGGCGGCGGCTACGTGGCATCCGGCCCGCCCGGGTGGTCGCGCGTGCCGAGCCCGCTGCCCGAGCACGACCTCGGGCTCATCCGCCGGGAGGGGGCCGGAGAGGTGCAGACACCGCTCACAGGCCCCGGCGCCGACCGGCTCTCACTGGGAGATCGGGTATGGTTCCGGCACGCCAAGGCAGGGGAGCTGGCTGAGCGCTTCACGCAGTTTGCGCTGGTCAGTGCGGTCGGGGGCGACCGGGTCATCGGGGTGGCCGCGACCTATCGTGGGGAAGGGCAGTGTTTTGGCTGATCGCGTCAATGGCGTGGCAGGCGTCGTGCGCAGTGTCGAGTGGTCCAACTGGTCCGGCACCGAGAGCTCGAGGCTCGCTCGCGTGGCCACGCCCCGCGGCGAGTCGGAGGTCGTCGAGGAGGTCGAACGCGCGGCCGCGCGCGGCCTACGGGTCAAGGCCATCGGCGCCGGTCACTCGTTCACCGGTGTGGCGGTCACCGACGGCGTGCAGCTGCGCCTCGGCGCCCTGACGGGAGTCACCTCGATCGACTCGACCCGCGGGGAGGCGACGGTGCGGGCAGGCACCCCGCTCCACGTCCTCAACGAGGAGCTGGCGGCGTTCGGCTACGCCCTGCCCAACCTCGGCGACATCGACCGGCAGAGCCTCGCGGGTGCCACGGCCAGCGGCACGCACGGCACGGGTCTGCGGGTGCCCGGCCTCTCGGCGGGCATCAGGGCGCTGCGTCTCGTGCTCGCCGACGGGTCCGTCGTCACGTGCTCGCCGACCCAGGAGCCCGACCTCTTCCAAGCCGCGCGCCTCGGGCTGGGCGCGCTCGGCATCGTCACCGAGATCACCATCGGCGTGGTGCCGGCGTTCCTGCTCCACGCGGTCGAGAAGCCCGAGCCGCTGCTCGACCTGCTCGACCACGTCAACGTCACCGCCGAGGCCAACGACCACTTCGAGTTCTACTGGTACCCGCACACCGACCGCACCCAGACGAAGCGCAACAACCGGGTGCCCGAGGGCACCCTGAAGCGGCCGCTCCCGACGTGGCGCGAGAAGCTCGACGACGACCTGCTGAGCAACCGCTTCTTCGAGCTGACCAACCGGGTCGCGACGCGCCTACCGCGGTCGACGCGCGGCATCAACGCCGTCGCCTCGCGTGCGCTGGCCGAGCGTCAGTACACCGACAGCTCGCACAAGGTGTTCGTCACCGCGCGGGAGGTGCGGTTCATGGAGTCCGAGTGGGCCTTCCCCCGAACGGCCCTCACCGAGGTGCTGCTCGAGCTGCGCGAGTGGGTCAACACGCACGACGAGCGGATCTCGTTCCCCGTGGAGTGCCGCGTGGCGGCGGCTGACGACGTGTGGCTCTCGACGGCGTACGAGCGGCAGAGCTGCTACATCGCGATCCACAAGTACCACCGGCAGGAGCGCGGCGCGTACTTCGACGCGTTCGAGGCCATCGCGGTCAACCACGGAGGTCGCCCGCACTGGGGCAAGATGCACACCCAGGGCGCCGACTACCTCCGATCGGTCCACCCGCGCTTCGACGACTTCGTCGCGGTGCGCGACCGGGTCGACCCGCGACGCCTCTTCGGCAACCCCTACCTCGAGCGGGTGCTCGGCGACTGACGGTCGCGCCGCTCAGCTCGAGCGTGCGGTGCGCTGACGCTCCCAGGCGAGGTGCAGTGCCGCACCCGGCCGGTGCTGGCGGGCGGGTGTCGGCGGCCGCGCCTACCGTGGGGGCGATGCAGTCCGAGATGGAGGAGGATGTCGTGGCCCAGCAGAGGACCTATCCCGAGGGCGTCACCTCATGGGTCGACACCGAGCAGCCAGACGTCGAGGCGGCCGCGGACTTCTACCGCGGGGTCATGGGCTGGTCGTACGCCGAGGCGACGCCGCCGGGCGCGCCCTTCCGATATCTCGTCGCGCAGCTCGACGGCAAGGACGTCGGTGCTGTCGGCGGCCCTGCCTCGCCCGGCCGCGGTGAGGTCGCGGGGACGCGCTGGAACACCTATGTCGCGGTCGACGACGCCGACGCAGCGGCCGCCCGCATCGAGCAGGCCGGGGGCTTCGTCGTGCAGCCCCCGACAGTCGCGGGGGAGGGTGGACGATCGGTGCTCGTGCGTGACCCTCAGGGCTTGGAGATCGGGTTGTGGGAGGCCAAGCGGCGCCTCGGCGCCCAGGTCACCAACGCGCCCGGCGCATGGAACTTCAGCGACCTGCACGTCGAGGACCCGGAGGCCGCGCAGCCGTTCTATTCTTCCGTGTTCGGCTGGGAGTTCTCCGACGTCGGCTTCGCGACGATGATCCGGGTACCCGGCTACGGCGACCACCTCGCCGCCACGGTCGACCCCGACATCCACGAGCGGCAGTCCGGTGTGGGCGTGCCTCCCGGCTTCGCCGACGCGATCGGCTGGGTCGCGCCCGTGACTCCCGGCGAGGCGCCGGGCTGGCACGTGACGTTCGCGGTGGCCGACCGTGACGCGACCGCCGACCGGGTGGCCGAGCTCGGCGGCACGGTGCTGCGCACCGACGACGGCGACTGGACACACACCGCGCTGGTGCGCGACCCGCAGGGCGCGGTCTTCACCGCCAGCCAGTTCCTCGGCTGACGACGGCGGCCGCCGGAGCACGGGCTGCGCTTCGGGGCGAGGACTGCGCGGCGCCCGGTCGCACGTGCCCCGAACGGCAGCCCGTGCCTCGACCCGCGGCCGGTGCCACGACCCAGCCGGTCAGGTCGTCGTGGCGGGCCCGGCCTCGGTTGCGGGCCGGGTCATCGAGAGCACGTCCAGGGCCTCGTCGAGCTGCTGCTCCGTGAGCTTGCCGTCGGAGACGTGGCCCTGTTCGATGACGACCTCGCGGATGGTCCGGCGCTCCTTGACGGCCTGCTTGACGACGGCCGCCGCGGCCTCGTAGCCGATGTACCGGTTGAGGGGCGTGACGATCGAGGGCGAGCCCTCGGCCAGCTCCCGAGCGTGCTCGACCTCGGCCGTGACGCCGTCGACGCAGCGGTCGGCAAGCAGGCGAGACGTGCTGGCCAGCAACCCGATGGACTCGAGCACGTTCTTGGCCATGACCGGCAGCATGACGTTGAGCTCGAAGTTGCCGGCCGCGCCCGCGGTCGTGATGACGACGTCGTTGCCGATGACCTGCGCGCACGCCATGAGGGTCGCCTCGGGCACGACCGGATTGACCTTGCCGGGCATGATGCTCGAGCCGGGCTGCAGGTCGGGCAGGTGGATCTCGCCGAGGCCGGTGCGCGGCCCGGAGCTCATCCAGCGCAGGTCGTTGCAGATCTTCGTCAGGCTCACCGCGACCACCTTGAGGGCGCCCGACAGCTCGACGACGGCGTCCTGCGCCGACTGGGCCTCGAAGTGGTCGACGGCCTCGCGGAAGGGGATGCCCGTGACCGCGGCCACCCGCTCGATGACCTTGCGCGCGAAGCCGGGCGCCGCGTTGAGACCTGTCCCGGCGGCCGTGCCACCCAGCGGCAGCTCGCTCGTGGCGTCTGCCGCAGTGCGCACCCGGCTCGCACCGAGCTCGACCTGGCGTCGGTAGCCGCCGAACTCCTGCCCGAGCGTCACCGGGACGGCGTCCATGAGGTGGGTCCGGCCGGCCTTGACGACGTCGGCGAACTCCAACTCCTTGCGCGCGAGCGCCGTCGCGAGGTGCTCGAGCGCGGGTACGAGCTCGGTGACCGCTGCGGTCGTGGCCGCGATCCGCAGCGCGCTCGGGAACGTGTCGTTGCTCGACTGGCCGGCGTTGACGTGGTCGTTGGGGTGCACGTCGAGGTCGCTCGCGAGGTGCGCGAGCCGGGCGACGACCTCGTTGACGTTCATGTTCGTCGACGTGCCCGAGCCGGTCTGGAAGACGTCGACGGGAAAGTGGTCGTCGTGGTCGCCGTCCGCGACCTCGCCCGCCGCCCGGGCGATGGCTTGGGCGCGGTCGGCATCGAGCACGCCGAGTTCGGCGTTGACCTCTGCCGCGGCGGCCTTGAGCTGCGCGAGCGCGTGGACGACCCCGGCGGGCACCGGTTGCCCGCTGATCGGGAAGTTCTCGACGGCGCGCGCCGTCTGTGCACCCCAGAGGGCGTCGGCGGGGACCTGCACCTCGCCCATCGAGTCGTGCTCGGTCCGGAAGTCCTGCGAGGCGGCGTCGCTCATGCCTCCATCATGCGCCAGCCCGGCATCGGCCACCTTCCGAGCGAGCCGCACCATCGGCCGGCACGCCGGCACGCCGGCACGCCGGCACGCCGGCACGGCGGCACGCCGGGACGCCGGGTCAGGGGCGGGAGGTGGCGTGGTCGTGGTAGCCGTGGCTCGTGCCGGGGCAGCCCTGCGAGCCGGCGCACGACCAGCCGGCCGGAGCCGAGCGCATCGGCCGGGTGGCCGGGCCGGCGACCGACGCGGCCTCACGCGCGGCGCCGGCAGCCGCGAGCTCCTCGCCCCCACCGGCCTCCTCGGCACGCGCCGCCGCCTCGGCTGCCACCGCGGAGTCGTCCGGGTTGCGGATGAGCAGCCATGACACGACACCACCGGCGACGAGCAACCCGGCGCAGAGCAGCATCGCAACTCGGTACGCCGCCGAGAACGCCTCGGGCCGCGCGTAGTCCGTGCCGCTGAGCCCGACGACGGCCGGCAGAGCGGCGACGGCGAGAAGGCTGCCGGCGCGGGCGACGGCGTTGTTGACGCCGCTGGCCACACCGGCATACCGGTCGGGCGCCGCGGCGAGCACCGTGGCGGTGAGCGGCGCCACGAGCAGCACGAGCCCGAGCCCGAAGATGGTGATGCCCGGGAGCACGCCCGCCACGTACGTCGAGCCGGCGCCGACCCAGGCCAGCAGCACCGTGCCGATGCCGCAGACGATCGGCCCGACGGCCATCGGCAGGCGCGGCCCGATGCGCGATGCCAGCTCGCCGCCGCGCGCCGCGAGGAAGAGCATGAGGATCGTCACCGGCAGCGACGCCATGCCCGCCAGCAGGGGGCCGTAGCCGAGCACGGTCTGCAGCTGGAGGGTGAGGAAGAAGAAGACCGCTCCGAGCGCGGCGTACACGAGCAGCGTCATCGCGTTGGCCGCGCTGAACTGGCGCGACCTGAAGAGCGACGGCGGCACCATCGGGTGCCGGGTGCGGCGCTCGCCGATGACGAAGGCGGCACCGATCGCGAGGCCGACCGCGCTGACCGCGGCCGTGAGACCCGGCCCGAGCGACTCGTACTGGATCAGGGCGAAGGTCGCGACGCCGAGCGCCAGCGTGGCGAGAACGGCCCCGGCCACGTCGAAGTGGTGGTCGGCCCTCTCGTCGCGTGTCTCGGGCACGTGCAGCCACGCGATCCACACGGTCGCAACACCGAGCGGCACGTTGACGAGGAACGCCCACCGCCAGCTCGCGTACTCCACGAGCCAGCCGCCGACGAACGGCCCTATGGCAGAAGCGATCCCGCCGAGCCCCGACCACGTGCCGATGGCCTTGCCGCGGTCTTCCGGTCTGAACGACGCCTGGATCATGGCGAGGCTGCCCGGCGTGAGCAGCGCGCCTCCGACGCCTTGGAGCACGCGCGCTGCGACGAGCTGTCCGGGCGACTGCGCGAGCCCGCACGCGGCGGAGGCGAGCGTGAACCACGCGACGCCGACCAGGAAGACCCGGCGCCGGCCGAACCGGTCACCCAGTGAGCCGCCGAGCAGGATGAGCGAGGCGAGCGCGAGCAGGTACCCGTTGGTGATCCACTGCAGGTCGGCGAGGCTCGCGTCGAGGTCTTCTCCGATGCGCACGAGAGCGACGTTGACCACGGTCCCGTCGAGCAGCGCCATGCCCGAGCCGAGGACGGCGGCCGCGATGATGAACCGACCGGTCGTGGACCCCGAGGCGATGACGCTCACCCCGGCAGTCTGTCACTGCAGCCGCGGTGCCCGCTCGTTGCCGCGGGCGTTCAGCGCGGGCAGTCGTCCACCGGCAGGTCGCGGCGGGAGGCGCGGGCGCCGCGCAGGCCGACGAGCGAGTCGACGGTGAGCACGACGAGCGCGAGCCACACGATGCCGAAGCCGACCCACCGTTCGCGCGGCAGGTGCTCGCCGAGGAGCAGCACGGCGCAGAGCAGCTGCAGCACGGGGGTGATGAACTGGATGAGCCCGATCGAGACGAGCGGGATGCGGCGCGCCGCGGCCGCGAAGCAGAGCAGCGGCACCGCCGTGACGACCCCCGAGAGCACGAGCAGCGAGGTGTGCCACGCGCCGTGCTGTCCGAGCGCGAGGCCACCCTGCGCCCCGACGACGAGCAGCAGCACGACGGCGACGGGCGCGAGCACGACGGTCTCGACGGTGAGGCCGTGGATGGCATCGAGGCTGACGCCGACCTTCTTCTTCGTCAGCCCGTAGAGCGCGAACGACACCGCGAGCGTCAGCGCGACCCACGGCACGCGGCCGCCCGTGACGCCGAGGTAGACCGCTGCCACCACGCCCGTCGCGACCGCCAGCCACTGCAGCGGCCGGAGCCGCTCACCGAGCACGACGACTCCCAGCGCGACGGTGACGAGCGGGTTGAGGAAGTAGCCGAGCGCCGCCTCTGAGGTGTTGCCGGACGTGACCGCCGCGACGTAGACGACCCAGTTGACGGCGATGAGGACGGCGGCGACGGCGGTGCCGGCCAGCAGCCGGGGCCGGCGCAGCAGCGGCCGGATCCAGCCGAGGTCGCGCACGACGAGGAGCACGACGACGCAGAAGAGCAGCGTCCAGAGGATGCGGTGGGCGAGGATCTCCCACGGCCCCGCCGGCCGGAGCACGTCGAAGTAGAGCGGGAAGAGGCCCCAGAGCCCGTATGCCGTGAAGCCGAGGAGGGTGCCCCGCCCCACCTCGCCGTGTGGTGCCGTGGGCGGCCTGGATGGCGCCCCGGTGGTGACGACGGCGTCGGTGCGGTCGGTCGAGGTCACGCCCCGGCGACCCCGTTGGCGCCGGCGGGCGTGCCGACCGTCCAGGTGTCGCGACCCGCGAGCAGCGCGTCGATGTCGGCGTCGGTGACCTCACCCGTGCGGGCCGAGGCGATCTGGTCGCGCAGGCCGTCGTCGTAGGTCGGGCGCTGCACGTTGCGGAAGATGCCCATCGGCACGTTGCCGAGGTCGGGGCTGTCGAGCCGCGAGAGCGCGAAGGCGGCAGAGGGGTCGTCGGCCGATACGTCGTGACGGACGATGTGCGCCGGGTCGGCGTCGGCACGGGGCACGACGGCGAGCGAGCCGCGACCGTCGCGGACCACGACGGTGTCGCCCGCGGCGACCTCCTCGCCGTCGGTCAGGTGCAGGATGCGGGCGGCCGCCTCGGTGCGGTCCTTGAGCACGTCGAAGACACCATCGTTGAAGATCGGGCAGTTCTGGTAGATCTCGACGAGGGCCGAACCGCGGTGCTCGGCGGCCGCGCGCAGCACCGCTGTCAGGTGCTGCCGGTCGGAGTCCATGGTGCGCGCGACGAAGCTCGCCTCGGCGCCGAGCGCCAGGGACACCGGGTTGAAGGGTGTGTCGAGCGAGCCGAGCGGCGTCGACTTCGTGACCTGGCCGACGTGTGACGTGGGGGAGTACTGGCCCTTGGTCAGGCCGTAGATCTCGTTGTTGAAGAGCAGGATCTTGAGGTTGACGTTGCGGCGCAGCGCATGGATGAGGTGGTTGCCGCCGATCGAGAGGGCGTCGCCGTCACCGGTGACGACCCACACCGAGAGGTCCTCCCGCGTCGCCGCCAGACCGGTCGCGATCGCGGGCGCACGACCGTGGATCGAGTGCATGCCGTACGTGTCGAGGTAGTACGGGAAGCGCGACGAGCAGCCGATGCCCGAGACGAAGACGATGTTCTCGCGCTTGAGGCCCAGCTCGGGCAGGAAGCCCTGCACGGCCGCGAGGATGGCGTAGTCGCCACAGCCGGGGCACCAGCGCACCTCCTGGTCGGAGGTGAAGTCCTTCTTCGTCAGTGCGGTGCCGTCGGCGAGGCGGGGCACCCCCGCGGTGCCCGTGGCACCTGCCGAGGGGAGCGGCATACCGAGGTCGGTGGTCATTTTGCGGCCTCCTTGAGGGGCGCGGTCGACACGGACGCCACGGCGGTCGCGATGACGTCGGCGAGCTCGCCGGCCTGGAACGGCAGGCCGCGCACCGACGTGTGCGACTCGATGTCGACGAGGTACTTCGCCCGCAGCAGCATCGAGAGCTGGCCGAGGTTCATCTCGGGCACGATGACGCGCTGGTAGGAACGCAGCACGTCACCGGTGTTGGCGGGGAACGGGTTGAGGTGGCGCAGGTGCGCCTGCGCGACGCGGGCACCCGTGGCGCGGGCGAGGCGGACGGCGGCGGCGATCGGGCCGTACGTCGAGCCCCAGCCCAGCATGAGCACGTCGGCGTCGCCCGTCGGGTCGTCGACGCCGAGCGGGTCGATCGTGTCTGCGATGCCGTCGATCTTCGCCTGGCGCAGCCGCGTCATGTGGTCGTGGTTGTCGGGGTCGTAGGAGATGTTGCCCGTGACGTCGGCCTTCTCGATGCCGCCGACGCGGTGCTCGAGGCCCGGGGTGCCCGGGATGGCCCAGGGCCGTGCGAGGGTCTCGGGGTCGCGGAGGTACGGGTGGAAGACCGGCGCGCCCTTGTCGTCGACCGCGTTCGGCTCGGTCGCGAACTCGACCGCGATGTCGGGAAGCTCGGCCGTGCGCGGCAGCCGCCACGGCTCGGAACCGTTGGCGAGGTAGCCGTCGGACAGCACGATGACGGGCGTGCGGTAGGTCGTCGCGATACGGACGGCCTCGACGGCGACGTCGAAGCAGTCGGCAGGGGTCGAGGGCGCGATGACGGCGACGGGCGACTCGCCGTTGCGGCCGAACAGCGCCTGGAGCAGGTCGGCCTGCTCGGTCTTCGTCGGCAGACCGGTGGACGGCCCGCCGCGCTGGATGTCACAGACGATCAGGGGCAGCTCGAGCGACACGGCCAGCCCGATCGTCTCGGCCTTGAGCGCGAGGCCCGGACCGGAGGTCGTCGTCACACCCAGCGCGCCACCGAACGACGCACCGAGCGCCGCGCCGACGCCCGCGATCTCGTCCTCGGCCTGCATCGTCGCGACGCCGTAGCGCTTGAGCCCGGCGAGCGTGTGCAGGATGTCGGACGCCGGCGTGATC
The DNA here is from genome assembly GCF_042666095.1 of Terrabacter sp. GCM10028922. Lineage (NCBI taxonomy): Bacteria > Bacillati > Actinomycetota > Actinomycetes > Micrococcales > Intrasporangiaceae > Terrabacter > Terrabacter sp. GCM10028922. The sequence continues at coordinate 299,460 of NZ_JBHTFG010000009.1, forward strand.
GGGTAGGAGCCGAGGAAGAGCGGCAGGTGCGCCCGGTGGGCGGCAGCGACCAGACCGAGCGACAGCGCGACGTTGCCGGTGACGTTGCGGTACGTGCCGGCATCCATCCGCGCGGGGGCGACCTCGTAGGAGACCGCGAAGTCCTCCGTCGTCTCGCCGTAGTGGAAGCCCGCCCGCAGCGCGGCGAGGTTGGCCTCGAGGATCTCGGGCTTGTCGGAGAACTTCGCCTTGAGGAACGCCTCCGTGCCGTCCATCGGGCGCGTGTAGAGCCAGGAGAGCAGGCCGAGCGCGAACATGTTCTTCGCGCGCTCCTTCTCCTTGCGGGTCAGGTCCGTGAACGACGCGAGCGCCTCGACCGCGATCGAGGTCAGCGCGACCGGGTGCACGTGGTAGCTCTCGAGCGAGCCGTCGTCGATCGGGCTCTCGACGTAGCCGACCTTGGACAGGTTGCGCTTCGTGAACTCGTCGGTGTTGACGATGATCGTGGCGCCGCGCGGCAGGTCGCCGAGGTTGGCCTTGAGCGCGGCGGGGTTCATCGCGACGAGGACGTCCGGCCTGTCACCCGGCGTCAGGACGTTGTGGTCGGCGAAGTGCAGCTGGAAGCTCGAGACGCCCGGCAGCGTGCCCTGGGGTGCGCGGATCTCGGCGGGGAAGTTCGGCAGCGTCGACAGGTCGTTGCCCAGCAGCGCCGTCTGCGACGTGAAGCGGTCACCCGTGAGCTGCATACCGTCGCCGGAGTCTCCGGCGAATCGGATGACCACGCGATCGAGCTTCTGGACCAGTTTGGTGCTCATGCTCTGCGACGTCCTCGAACTTCCATACGATTCACTGCCCCGGGCCCTGTGCGGCGGGCAATTTCCATGGTAGATCGCATGGAATTCACATTTGTGGAGGTTGCCATTACGTGGACAACCCGCGGCGCCGATCCGCGGGGCCGCAGGCACCGGTTCGAGACGATCGGCGCGTGAGCGTGATGGGCGGCTCCGGACGGCACCACGCGGCATACGGAAGGTTCGTCTGGATAGGCTGACTGTCATGACCGGGTACGTGGCCGTCGCAGCGGTGCTGGGGGCGGGCGTCCTGCTCGTCACCGTCGCCATGCTCGCCCGACGCCTGCTGGCTCCGCGGGCCCCGCATGCGGCCAAGCTGACGACGTACGAGTCGGGCGTCGACCCCGTCGGCGAGGGCTGGGCGCAGACGAAGGTCCGCTACTTCGTCTTCTCCTTCCTCTACGTCATCTTCGCGGTCGACGCGATCTACCTCTTCCCGTGGGCCACCGTGATCCGCGACGCCGACCTCGGCCGCGCCAGCCTCGTCGAGATGGGCATCTTCATCGGCGTCATCGTGCTCGGGCTGGCCCATGCCGCGCGGCGCGGCCTGCTGAGGTGGGTGTGATGGACCAGCCGACGAGCCAGCCTGCGAGCCGGCCTGTGAGCCTGCCGATGCCGACCATCGGTCCGGCGTCGATGGGGGTGCTCGGAGGCCACGCACCCAAGCCCGTCAAGGTCGTGCTCAACTGGGGCCGGCGCTACTCGCTGTGGGTGTTCAACTTCGGCCTCGCCTGCTGCGCCATCGAGTTCATCGCCGCCTCGATGGGCCGGCACGACTTCATCCGCCTCGGGGTCATCCCGTTCGCGCCCGGACCGCGCCAGGCCGATCTCATGGTGGTCTCGGGCACCGTCACCGACAAGATGGCCCCAGCGATCCGGCGGCTCTACGACCAGATGCCCGAGCCGAAGTACGTCATCTCCTTCGGCGCCTGCTCCAACTCCGGCGGCCCGTACTGGGACTCCTACTCCGTGACGAAGGGCGTCGACCAGATCGTCCCAGTCGACGTCTACGTGCCCGGTTGCCCGCCCCGACCCGAGGCGCTGCTGCACGGCATCATCCGCCTCCAGGAGCAGATCGCGAGCGAACGCCTCTCGGCGCACAGGATGAACGGCCGGTATGCCGGCACGCGGGTCGCGAGCGCCGGTGACCTCAGCCGTCCGTTGGTGCGGCGTGGCGCGAGGTCCCGGGACGGTGGCAGGTGAAGGTCACCGACGTGCGTGACGTGCCCTTCGGGGAGTGGTCGAGCACTGCGCTCGCGCTCCGCGAGGAGGGTTACGCGTACTTCGACTGGCTGACGGCGGTCGACGAGACCGACCGCGAGGGTGACGACGCCGGCTTCGATGTCGTGTGCCACCTCATCGACACCCGCGAGCCCGGGAGCCTGCCGTCGGTGCTGCTGCGCACGCGGGCCCCCGAGGGCCTTCCCGTCCCGTCGCTCACGGGGATCTTCCGCGGGGCCGCGTGGCACGAGCGCGAGACCCACGAGATGTTCGGCATCGAGTTCGACGGCTTCGACGACGGCACCGGCCTCGGCCTGCGTCCGCTCCTGCTGCCCGACGGCTTCGAGGGGACGCCGCTGCGCAAGTCGTTCGTCCTCGCGGCGCGCGCCTCGAAGGCGTGGCCGGGTGCCAAGGAGCCGGGCGAGGGGCATGACTCCGCCCGCGCCCCCGGCCGTCGCCGCGTGCAGGCGCCGGGCGTGCCCGGCCCGGAGTGGGGACCCCGATGAGCGACCTCGCCCCGTGGCTCGAGGTCGTGCTGCGCGCGGCTGCGGTCCTCGCCGCCTTCCTCGTGCTGCCGCTCCTCGTCGGCCAGACCGAGCACAAGGTCATGGCGCACATGCAGGGCCGCCTCGGGCCCATGTATGCCGGTGGCTTCCACGGGTGGGCGCAGCTCGTCGCCGACGGCGTGAAGTTCGTGCAGAAGGAGGACATCACTCCGGCGCGCGCCGACCGGTGGGTCTTCCGGCTCGCTCCGTTCGTCGCGCTCATCCCGTACCTCGTGGCGCTCGCCGTCATCCCGCTCTCGCCGAGGGTCGTCGGCGCCCGCGTCGACGCGAGCGTCGTGCTGGTCCTCGCGGTGATCGGGGTCGGCGTCGTCGGCACCCTCATGGCCGGGTGGGCCTCGGCCAACAAGTACTCCCTCCTCGGCGCGATGCGGGCCGCGGCGCAGCTGGTCTCCTACGAGCTGCCGATGGTGCTCGCGGTGGCCTCCGTCGCGCTCGCAGGTGGCTCGCTGTCCGTCATCGGCATCGCCGAGGCGTGGACCCCGTGGTGGCTGCTCTGGCAGGCTCCCGGGGCGGTCGTCTTCCTCGTGTCGGCGCTCGCCGAGCTGCAGCGGCCGCCGTTCGACATGCCGCTCGCCGACTCCGAGATCGTCTTCGGCGCGTTCACCGAGTACACCGGGCTGCGTTTCGCGTTCTTCCTGCTTGCCGAGTACGCCGGCATCGTCGTCCTGTCGCTCCTCTTCGCTGTGCTCTTCCTCGGCGGGTGGGCCGGTCCGTTGGAGGGCTGGTTCGGGTGGCTGTGGACGCTGCTCAAGGGCTTCCTCGTCGCCGTCGTCATCATCTGGCTGCGCGTCTCGTGGCCGCGCATGCGCGAGGACCAGCTTCAGCGCCTCGCCTGGGTGTGGCTCGTGCCCCTGGCCCTGGTCCAGCTCGCGCTGACCGCCGTCGGGGTGGTGATCTTCCCGTGACCGACGACCGATCGAGGGTGGAGCGACATGGCTGACGGCATCCTGCCCGGGCTGGTCAAGGGGCTCGCGACCACCGCGAGGTCCCTGACCCGGCACACGCACACGGCGGAGTACCCCGACGTCTCGCCGGCGCTGCCCCCGCGGTCGCGCGGCGTCATCGCGCTCACCGAGGAGAACTGCACGTCGTGCATGCTGTGCGCGCGCGAGTGCCCCGACTGGTGCATCTACATCGACTCGCACAAGGAGGAGCTGCCCCCGACGACGCCCGGCGGCCGGGCGCGGCAGCGCAACGTCCTCGACCGTTTCGCCATCGACTTCTCGCTGTGCATGTACTGCGGCATCTGCATCGAGGTGTGCCCGTTCGACGCGCTGCACTGGAGTCCCGAGTTCGAGTACGCCGAGCTCGACATCCGCGACCTGCTCCACGAGAAGGACCGCCTCGGTGCCTGGATGGCGACCGTCCCGCCGCCCGCGGCGCTCGACCCGGGCAGCCCCGACCCCGCCGAGGTCGCTGCGGCCGCGAAGCCCGCCCGCGGGGCGGGCGCCGGACCCGCGGGTACGCGTGGGGCCGGGGCTGCTGCTCGCCCCGCGCGGGTGCGTCCCGAGCGGACCACCGAGCGGGCCACCGAGCGGACGGCCCAGCGGACTTCCGAGCGTGCCGTCGAGCGGACTGCCGAGCGCGCCGTCGAGCGGGGTGTCGAGCGGACAACGGTCATGCCGACCGCGCAGCCGCCGGTCCCGGACCCCTCAGCCGCCGAGCCGGCGGGCACCGTGCCGCCGGCGGTCGACGTCGAGCAGACGAAGGTCCTTCCGGTCTCCGACGCCTCTGAGGCCGCGGATGCCGTTGCAGCAGAAGGCGACTCGACCCAGGTGCTGCCCACGGTGTCGTCCGACGAGTCCACGCGGTCCGCCGGCGAGGCGGAGACACCCGACGAGGAGGGCCGCTCGTGACGACACGCGACATCGTCTTCGTCGCCGTCGGCGCCGTGACCGCCCTGTCGGCCCTGCTGTCGGTGACGACGAAGCACGTCGTGCACGCGGCGCTGTGGCTGCTCGTGTCACTGGGCTCGCTCGCCGGGGCGTACCTCGTGCTCGGCCAGGAGCTGGTCGGGCTCGTGCAGCTGCTCGTCTACGTGGGCGCCATCGTCGTGCTCGTCCTCTTCGCGCTCATGCTCACCCGGGCCCCGATCGGCCCGCACGCCGAGATCGACACCCCGGGCTGGCAGCGCGTCGCCGGTGCCGTGCTCGGGGCCGCGACGACCGTCCTGCTCGCCTCGCTCCTGCTGCCCCTCTTCTTCGGCGCACGGGCCGACCTCGACACGGCGGAGTCGCTGACACCGCAGGTCGCCCAGGCCATCTTCGGCACGTGGGTCTGGCCGTTCGAGCTGCTCTCCGTGCTGCTCCTCGTCGCGCTGATCGGGGCGTTCGCGGTCTCGCGTCTCGTCCTGACCCGAGAGGAGGCGCCGACGGTCCGCGCCGCCACCCGCCCGTCGACGTCGGCCGACGCGACCCAGCCGGCGGGGGAGCGCGCGTGATCCATCTCGGGTTCCCGGCTGCGCTCGTCGCCCTGCTCGCCGGAATCGGCGTCTACGGTGTCCTCGCGCGGCGCAACGCCGTGCTCGTGCTCATCGGCGTCGAGCTCATCCTCAACGCCGCGAACCTTCTTCTCGTGACAGCGGGTTCGCGACCCGGCGCGCCGTTCGCGGCGGGTCCCGTGCTGACCCTCTTCGTCATCACGATCGCGGCGGCCGAGATCACGGTCGCGCTCGCGATCATCCTCGTGCTCTTCCGCCGCAGCGGCAGCATCGACCTCACGGCCGTCCCCGACCTCAGCGACGACGAGGACGTGCCGGCCGGCGAGAGCGTGCAGCCCGCGACGGAGCGGACGCCTGCCCGGGAGGGTGCCCCGTGAGCTGGATCGTGCGCATGGTCGTCGTGCTCCCGGCGCTCGCCGGGCTCCTCGGACTGCTCGCCCGCAGGCAGCGGTCCGTCGCCGCGGCCATCGCGGTCTCGGTGTCGGCCTACGTCACCGTCCTCGCCCTCATCCAGTGGATCGCCCCGTCGCGCACCGCCGACATCGAGACACTGGGGCGGCTGCCTCTCGGAGACCTCGCGGTGCCTCTGCACCTGCTCTCCGACCGGGTGTCGGGGTTGGTGGCGTTCGTCGTGGCCCTCGTCGTGCTGGCGATCCAGGTCTTCACGGCGTGGTACCTGCGCGACGACCCCCGCTACGGCCAGTTCGCAGCGACGGTCTCGCTCTTCGCCTCCGGCATGCTCCTCGTCCTCCAGTCGGCCGACCTCGTCCTCATGCTCGTCGGCTGGGAGATCATGGGCTGGTGCTCGTGGCTGCTCATCGGCCACGACAGCGAGCGTCCCGCGGCCCGCCGGGCGGCGTACAAGGCCTTCCTCGTCACGCGGGTGGCCGACATCGGCATGGTCGTCGGCATCGTCGCGCTCTCCGTCCGGGCCCAGTCGACCGACCTCTTCGCGGTGCTCACGGCAGGTGGAGAGCCCGCTCTGCTGACCGTGGGTCTCGTCGGCGTGGCGATCGGGGTCGCCGGCAAGTCGGGGCTCGTGCCCTTCCACGACTGGCTGCCCGACGCCATGGAGGGTCCCACGCCCGCGTCCGCGCTCATCCACGCGGCGACCATGGTCGCGGCCGGCACCTATGTCATCGCCCGGCTCTTCACGCTGTACGCCGGCCACGACGGCGCGCGCACCCTGCTGGCCGTCCTGGCCGCCGTGACGATGGTGTATGCCGCCCTGCTCGCGTTCGCCCAGACCGACCTCAAGCGCCTGCTCGCCTACTCGACGCTCAGCCAGATCGCGATCATGTTGTCTGCTCTCGCGGCCGCCCCGGGTGACCTCGGCCCCGGACCCGGCATCTCGCACCTCATCGGTCACGCCTTCTTCAAGGCACTGCTCTTCCTCGGTGCAGGGTGGCTGTCGGTGCTCGCGGGAGCCACGGCGATCGCGGCCCTGCGTGGTCGCCTGCGGCGCACGGGAGCGCTGCGCTGGTCGATGGGCATCGGCTTGGCCGCGCTCGCCGGCGTGCCTCCGCTCATCGGCTTCTTCACCAAGGACACCGTCATCGACGCCGCGCTCGAGGGCACGGGCGTCGGTGCCCGCATCGTCGTCGTCGCGCTCTTCGTCACGGTCGTGCTGACCGCCGCGTACTGCACCCGCGCCTGGCTGCTCCTCGACACCCCGGTCTCGGCCGCCGCTCCCGCACCCGAGGGTGAGGCCGCTGTCGTCGCCGAGGAGGACGTGGCCGTCGTGACCACCACGGACAGCGCGGACGACGCGGAGGTGGAGCGGGTCCACGCCCACGGCCACGAGCCGATCACGCTTCCGGCAGCGCTCGTCGTCTCTGTCCTGGCCGCCCTCACCGTCGTCGGCACCCTGTTCCTGTCGAGCCTTCGCGGCGGCGTCCACGTCGGGCTCGTCGGCGCCCTCCTGTCAGTGCTGCTCGTCGTCGGCGCTGCGTCTGCCGTGTGGGTCCTCAGCGACCGGGGCCGCTCCGACGTCGCCGAGCGCCTGCCGGTCCGCTTGCGCGAGTCCGCGGTGCGCGGCTTCGGTGCCGACACGGCATACGCCGGCTTCGGTCGAGGGGTGACGGCGCTCGCCCGCCTCGTCGTCGTGCTCGACCGAGACGTCGTCGACGCCTACCCGCGGGCGACGGCCGCCGCGGCGCGCGCGGCTGGCCGGGTCGGTGAGCGCAGCCACCGCGCGGTGCCGTCCCTGTCGCTCCTCGGGCTGCTCTGCGGCGTCGTGCTCGTCGCGGTCCTGGGGGTGACGGCGTGGCGCTGACCCTCCTGCTCCTCGTGCCGCTGCTTGCGGCGATCGCCCTCATCGCCATCCCCGGCGAGTCCCGCGTCGAGCGGGGTATCGCCCTCGGCTCGACAGTCGTCACGGCGCTGTTGGCCGTGGTCGTCGTGTGGGGCCGCCACGAGGTCGACGTGCCGTGGATCCGCTCGCTCGGGGTGCGCTGGCACTTCGGCGTCGACGGCATCTCGGCGGCGCTCGTCCTGCTCACGGCGCTGCTCACCGTGGCCGTCGTCGCGCACGCGCTCGCGGGCCCGATCCCCAGGGGCGGCACCGGCTCGACGTTCCTCGGCTGCATCCTGCTCATCGAGACGGGCGCGCTCGCGACCTTCCTCGCGCGCGACGCCATCCTCTTCTTCATCGCCTTCGAGGTCGTCCTCGTGCCGATGTGGGTGCTCGTCCGTCGGTTCGGCGACGACCACGTGCGCGACGAGACCCGCGCCGACGCCGCGGGCCGCTTCGTGCTGTTCACCGCGCTCGGCTCGACGCTCATGCTCGTCGGCATCCTGTTCCTCGTGCACCACCAGGGCACGAGCGACCTCATCGTCCTCGCCGACCGCCACGGCGCCGGTATCGCCAGACCCCTCGAGATCGCGATCGCCGCACTCCTGCTGCTCGGCCTCGGCATCAAGGTGCCCCTCTGGCCGCTCCACACGTGGCTGCCGTCGGCGCACACCATCGCGCCGACTGCCGGCTCGGTGCTGCTCGCGGCGGTGCTCCTCAAGATGGGCACCTACGGCATCGTGCGCGTCGTCGTCGCGACCGTCCCGCAGGGGGTCGCGGCGCTCAGCCCGGTCCTCGCGGTCCTGGGTGTCGTCGGCATCCTCTGGGGAGGTCTTGCCTGCCTCGTGGAGCGAGACCTCAAGCGCCTCATCGCCTACAGCTCCGTCGCGCACATGGGTTTCGTCGCGCTCGCGATAGCGTCCGGCAGCGAGACCGGCCTGCAGGCGGCGCTGTTCGGCAACATCGCGCACGGTGTCGTCGCCGCACTCCTCTTCTTCGTCGTCGGTGACCTCAAGGAGCAGTGGGGCTCGTCGGATCTGCGTGTGGCACGCGCAGCCTTGCGCGACAAGGCGCCCCGCTTCGGTTTCGTGCTCGTCGTCGGCCTCGCCGCCGCCCTGGGCCTGCCCGGCCTCGTCAGCTTCTGGGGCGAGTTCCTGGCGCTGTATGCCGCGTGGTCGCCCGCGCCCGACCGCCCGGTAGCGCTCCTGCGGGTCTGCGTGGTGCTCGGTGCCGCCGGTCTGGCGCTGGCGGCCGCCTACTCGCTGCGCGTCGCACGCATCGTCTGGGCCGGCGAGGGCAGCGAGGCCGCCGAGGGGCCGGCCGCCGAGCCGGTCGCCGACGCGCGCGGTGCCCGTTGGGCCGTCGCCATGGCCCTCGTCGTCGTCATCGTCGTGCTCGGCCTCGTGCCGCACCTGCTGCTCGGCCTGTCCGACGCCGCGACCACCGGCCTGCTCGCCGGCCTGGGGGCAATGCCGTGAAGGGCCTCACCATCGACTACGGAGTCCTGCTGCCTGCGCTCGTGCCCGTCTCCGGGCTCGTGCTCGTCCTCGTCGCCGACCTCCTCATGCCTCGGCTGAGGCGGGTGCCGTACGCCATCGCGGGGCTCGCTTCGCTCGGGTCAGCAGCGACGACGCTGCCGGGCCTAGCTCTCGGCGGCGGATCGACGCGCGAGACGTTCTGTGTCACAGGCGGGTTCGGCGCGCCGGCGACGAGCAGCCTGCCCGCCGTCGACGGGCTGCCGCAGGTCTGTCTCTGGCAGGCCGACGCGCTCGGCAGCACGCTCCAGCTGGCCGCCGCCGTCTCGGCTCTCGTCTGCATCGCCATCGCGTGGCCGCTGTCGCGCCGACGTCGCCCGACCGACAGCACCCGCGAGCCCGTGGAGGCGGTCCTGCTCCTCGCGGCCCTCGCCGGCACCGTCGTCGTGGCGGCCAGCCGCGACGTCGGCACGTGGCTCGTCGCGCTCGAGCTCGCGACCCTGCCGGTCATCGCCCTCGTCGCCCTCTCGGGCCGGCGCTCGGCCGTCGCGGGCGCGACCCAGCTGCTCGTCACCTCGCTCGTGTCCTTCGCGCTGCTGGTGCTCGGCGTCGCGCTGTGGTTCGCGGCGACCGGCAGCCCGTTCCTGACGCCGGACGCCGCCTTGTCATCGGCAGGCGCGTTCTCGGCGGCCGGTCCGTCGCCGACCGTCGTCGTGTGGCCGTCGGTGTCGGCCGGGCTCGTCTCGCTCGCCACCGTGCTCGTCATCGCGGGCATCGGCTTCAAGCTCTCGCTCGTGCCGTTCCACGCGTGGACGCCCACGGCCTACGCCGGATCGTCGGTGCCCGTCGCGACCTTCCTCGCCACGGTGTCGAAGATCGCCGCCCTCGCCGCCCTGCTCGTCGTGCTGCGTGCGGTCGCCGTCCTCGGCACGCCGGCGCTGCTCTCGATCGCGGTGCTCGCGTCGCTCAGCATGACCCTCGGCAACGTCATGGCCCTGCGCCAGGACGACGTCGTGCGCCTCCTCGCGTGGTCGACCGTCGCGCAGGCCGGCTGGGTCGTGCTGCCGCTCGTCAGCGTCTCCGCGCTCGGCGTCGGGGCGAGCGCGACGTACCTGCTCACGTACGTCGTCGCCACGCTCGTCGCGTTCGCCGTCGTCGCCGCCACGCTGCGCGACCGGCCGGGTGACGGACGCTCCATCGCCGCGTACGAAGGACTCTGGCAGCGCAGCCCGTGGCGCGCCGGTGCCCTCGCGCTCGCGCTGACCTCGCTCGCCGGTCTGCCCCCCGGCATCATCGGCCTGGTCGGCAAGGTCACCGCCTTGCAGCCCGTCGTCGCCGAGGGGTGGATCTGGCTCGCGGTCGTGGCCGCCGCCAACGCGGTGCTCGGCGTCGCCGTCTACCTGCGCTGGCTGCGCGCCGTCATCACCGCCGACACGTCGGCGACCGCCTTCGGCACGGTGACGCGGCGGCCGGTCATGGTCGCCGGGCTCGTCGTCGCAGCCGCCGTCCTGGTCGTCGTGAGCGTGCAGCCCGACCTGCTCCTGCGCCTCCTGGGCTGAGTTCGCCGGGGCACGGGAAAGGCCCCGGGGGAGTCCCGGGGCCTTTCCCGGTCGAAGACGTCGACCTCGACCGAGCCGTCAGACGGTGTGGGGGACCGGCTGCCTGCCGGAGATGGGCACCGTCGCCTCGTCGACGTGCTTCGCGTGGCGCAGGCCCAGCAGGCCGAGGACGAGCAGGAGGGCTGCCGCGATGAAGGCTCCGATCCCGGCGTACAGGGCGATCGTGCCCATCGTGCCGAAGGCGTAGGCGTTGAGAAGCAGGCCCCGCAGCGTGTTGCCCATGAACAGGCTCTGGCGCAGCTCGCCGAGCGCCTGGACCTGGGCCGGGTCGGCCGCCGCGTTCTTGGACGCCTTCATGAACTCACCCGAGACCTCGGAGTACGTCTTGTTGTTCGACTGCGTGTTCATGTGCACGAGGATGTAATGGTCCGCGAAGGCCTTCGCCTGCGCGCCGGTCTCCATCTTCTGGCCGGCGTACTGCAGGAGGGCGTCCTTCTGCTCCTGGGTCTCGAGCGCGGCGGCTGCCGGCATCGTGATGTTCTGCTGGCTCAGCTGCTCCTTGACGTTGCCGGCGACGAAGCTGCTGGCGTAGGTCAGCAGGCCGCCCGCGACGAGGAGTACCGCGGCCATGATGAGGCCGGTCCAGGAGATCAGCCTGTCGAGTGTCTTGCGCATCGTTCGCTTCCTTCATCGTGGGGTGTCGGTTGTCCCAACACCGCCAAACTACTACGGAACGTAGTAGTTCAGGTCGTGTTCCACGGGCAGGGCCGCGAGATCCCCGTCACAGCGGCCGGCTCCCAGCAGCCTCCCCGCGCGCTGCCAGCGAGCTCCCAGTGGGAACGCCCTCCCGCACCTGCTCGTTCACCCGACATGCACAACCACTTCAACGGGCTCAAGACGGCCGCCCTCTTCGGCGGCATCTGGGCCCTCCTGCTCGGCATCGGCGCGCTCGTCGGCGGTGGGCGGTTCATCTGGTTCTTCGCGCTCATCGGCGTCGCGACGACCTTCTACGGCTACTGGAACAGCGACAAGCTCGCGATCCGCGCCATGCACGCCTACCCGGTCTCCGAGGCGCAGGCGCCGGCGATGTACCGCATCGTCCGTGAGCTCTCGACCGCCGCCGGCAAGCCGATGCCGCGCCTCTACATCTCCCCGACCCAGGCGCCCAACGCGTTCGCGACGGGACGCAACCCGCAGAACGCCGCCGTCTGCTGCACCGAGGGCATCCTCGGACTGCTCGACGAGCGCGAGCTGCGCGGAGTCCTCGGCCACGAGCTCATGCACGTCTACAACCGCGACATCCTCACCAGCTCGGTCGCGGCCGCCATCGCGGGCGTCATCACGTCGGTCGGGCAGATGCTGATGTTCACGAGCATGTTCGGCGGCGGCAGCTCCGACGAGGACCGCCCCAACCCGATCGCGCTGCTCGCGATGAGCCTGCTCGCACCGATGGCCGCTGTGCTGATCCAGATGGCGATCAGCCGCACCCGCGAGTACGACGCCGACGAGGACGGTGCGAGGCTCACGGGTGACCCTCTGGCCCTCGCCTCGGCACTGCGCAAGCTCGAGTCCGGTGTGGCGCGGGCGCCCCTCGCCCCGCAGCAGGACATCGTCAACGCGAGCCACATGATGATCGCCAACCCCTTCCGGGCCCAGGACGTCACGCGCTTCCTGTCGACGCACCCGCCGATGGACCAGCGCATCGCGCGCCTCGAGAACCTCGCCGGCGGCCCGCGCTGGTCGTGAGCGTCATGACGCCGGGCTTCCCGGGCCACGGCGAGCCTGCCGATCTGGCAGGCTCGCTCCCATGCGCAGTCTCACCCTGGTCGAAGCCCGCGAGCGATCCTCGCTGATCACCGTCACGTCGTATGCCGTCGAGCTCGACCTCGACCGAGGTGACGAGATCTTCGGCTCGCACACGGCCGTCCGCTTCACGTGCGCAGAGCCCGGCGCGGCCTCGTGGGTCGACCTCAAGGCGCGCTCCGTCGAGGCGGTGTCGCTCAACGGGGAGGCGCTCGACCCGGCCGCCGTCCTCGACGGGCGCCTGCCGCTCACCGGCCTGCAGGCCGACAACGAGCTCGTCGTCGCCTCCACCATGGCCTACAGCCACGACGGACAGGGTCTGCACCGCGCGACCGACCCCGCCGACGACCGCGACTACGTCTACGGCCACCTGTTCCTCGACGCCGCGCCCAGCGTCTACGCGTGCTTCGACCAGCCCGACCTCAAGGCCCCCTACGACGTCACGGTCCGGGCCCCCCTCGACTGGGTCGTCCTCGGCAACGGCGCTGCGACGCAGAGCGGCCCGGGCCGGTGGACCCTCGCCACGACGAAGCCGCTCGCGACGTACTTCATGACGGTGTGCGCCGGACCGTACGTCTCCGTGAGCGACGAGCACGACGGCATACCCCTGGGCATCCACGCGCGGGCGTCGCTGCGTGAGCCGCTCGAGCGGCACGCCCCCGAGCTCTTCGACGTGACGAAGCGGTCGTTCGACTACTTCCACGGGCTGTTCGGCATCCGCTACCCGTTCGGCGAGTACCACCAGGTCTTCGTGCCCGAGTTCAACGCCGGCGCGATGGAGAACCCCGGCTGCGTGACCTTCCGCGACCAGTACCTCTTCCGGGGTGCGGCCACCCGTGACGAGCTCCTCGGTCGCGCCAACACGGTCGCGCACGAGATGTCGCACATGTGGTTCGGCGACATCGTGACGATGAAGTGGTGGGACGACCTGTGGCTGAACGAGTCGTTCGCCGAGTACATGTCTCACCGCTGCCTCGTCGATGCGACCGACTACACCGACGCCTGGGTCGACTCCTCGATCGTCCGCAAGGTGTGGGGCTACGGCGCGGAGCGCTCACCCTCGACCCACCCCGTGGCCGGCGTCGAGGCACTCGACGCGCAGAGCGCACTGCAGAACTTCGACGGCATCTCGTACGCGAAGGGCGCGGCCACGCTGCGCCAGCTCATCGCGTACGTCGGTGACGAGCCCTTCATCGAGGGCGTGCGCGCCTACCTGACCGACAAGTCCTACGGCAACGGCACGCTCGCCGACTTCCTCGGCGCCATCGAGGCCGCGAGCGGCAAGGACCTCGAGACGTGGTCGCGCGCCTGGCTGCTCACGGCCGACCGCGACACGATCTCGGTCGACGTCGAGGAGCAGGGCGGCGTCATCCAGTCGGCGGTTGCGCGGCGCGAGTCGCCCACCGACCGCCCCGCCGACCGGCCGCACGCGTTCGACGTCGCCGGCTGGACGGACGGGCGCGAGCTCGGCCGGGTCACGACGACGATCACCGGCCCCGAGACGGCGCTCGCCGACCTGGAGGGCACTCCCGAGCCGGCGCTGCTCGTGCCCAACGCGTCCGACCTGACGTGGGCGCGGGTGCGCCTGTCCGACTCCACGGTGGCGGCGCTGCCGACCCAGCTCGCGCAGGTCCCCGACGACCAGGCGCGCGCCGTCGTGTGGTCGGCGCTCATCGATGGGGTGCACGGCGCGACCGTCTCGCCCGGCGCCTTCCTCGACGTCTTCGACGCGGCGTGGCCGCACGAGACGAGCTCGTCGATCCTGACCCGTATCGCGGCGTACGCAGAGCACCGGATCGTGCCGTGGTTCGTACCGCGCGAGGCGCAGGACCGGGCGCTCGCCCGGCTCAGCACGGCCGGCGCCGGGCTGCTCGAGCGGTCGACGCCGGGCACGACCGAGTCCCTTGCCGCCGCGCGCCTGGTCGCCGGCACGAGCGCCGACGCGACGCTGCTGCGCGCGTGGGCCGACGGCGAGGGACTGCCGGCCGGCCTCGAGGACGACGGCGACTTCCGCTGGATCGTCGTGCGCAACCTCGCCTCACGTGGGCTCATCGGGGTGCCCGAGATCGAGGCCTACCACACCAAGGACGACACGCTCCAGGGCAGCCTCAACGCGCTCATGTGCCGCGCGAGCCTGCCCGACGCCGAGGTCAAGGCGTGGGCGTGGGCCCAGCTGACCGGGCAGGAGGGACGCTCCAACTACGAGATGGTCCACCTGGCGCGGGGGTTCTGGATGGCGCCCGACGACGACCTCGTCGTCGACTACGTGCCCCGCTACTTCACCGACGTGCCCGCCATGTCGGAGTGGGTCGGCGAGGACGCCCTGTCCCGCGTCGTGCTCGTCGCGTTCCCGCGCGTCTTCACCGAGGAGACGGCTCGCCTCAGCGCTGCGACCATCGCTCGTGACGACCTGACGCCCGCCGTGCACCGCTCGCTCGTCGACGCCGACGCCGAGCTGCGCGAGGCTCTCGCGTCACGGGCGACGTTCGGCGCACCAGTGTGACGGGCGTGCCCGCCCCCACCCGAGACGAGCTGCCCGAGTTCGTGCGCACGGTGTGCGACGCCCACGCCGCCCTGCTCGAGGAGCGCCTCCCGGGTCTGCTCGAGGGACTGCACCTGCACGGCTCGGTCGGATTCGAGGGCGAGTTCCACGGAAGCAGCGACATCGACTTCGTCGCAGTCACGAGCCGGCGCCCCGGCGACGGCGAGGTCGACGTCCTCCGGCAGGTGCACGCCGAGCTGGACCGACGGTGGCCCGAGCCGGCATACGACGGCTTCTACGTCGTCACTGACGACCTCGCGCGCAGCCCCGACGTCGTGCCGGAGGTACCGGGCGTGCTGCACCAGTGGTTCGACCTCGGCACGCACTGCGACATCAAGCACATCACCTGGCGCGAGCTGCGCGACCACGGGATCACGATGCGCGGCAAGGCTCTTCGCGACCTGACGATCTGGAGCGACGACGCCGCGCTCCACGCCTCGACCCGCGAGAACCTCGACACCTACTGGCGCTCACAGCTCGAGGCGATGCACCACCACCCGCGCGAGGCGTCCCTGCCGCAGGCTGCGGAGTGGGGCGCGCTCGGGGCGCCGCGCCTGGTCCACCTGCTCCTGACCGGTACACCGACGTCGAAGTCCGGCGCGGGCCGCTGGGCCCTCGGCGCGTACCCGCACCACCGCGAGATCGTCGAGGAGGCCCTGCGCGTGCGCGAGCGTCCCGACGACGCGTCGACGTATGCCGCCGACCCCGACAGGCGCCGTCGTGACCTCATCGCGTTCATGGACGAGGTCATCGCCGACGGCGTCGGGATGACGACACCTCCGCAGCGGTGAGTGCACGCTGCAGGCGTCAGGCCGGCGCCCAGGCGTCGACGAGCTCACGGAAGGCGGCCGCGGCCCGGCGCCGACGCGCCCCGACGGGTGAGAGGTCGCCGTCGTAGCGGTCCCGCGCGTCAGCCAGCTGCTCCTCGATCCATCGGACGACGACATCGTCCACGCGCCCCGTCCCGAGCTCCCGGGTGACTGCCTTCGCCGTGACCATCCGCTCGACCGCCTCCCGCAGGGCGGGAGGCGGTGGCGCCTCGTCGAACAGCTCCATGAGGTTCATGGGTGGTGTCGCGGACCCGTGCGCCCTCATCCAGTGCAGCGCGGCGGCTGGACGTAGCGCGTAGAAGACCCGCTTGAGGACGACGTCACGCCCCCGATCGGCTCCACTGCGCTGCCACTGCCCCTCGCCGACGTGGAGGTAGTGACGTCCGACGCGGTGGACGTCGACGAGGGCCTCACAGGCCTCGAGCAGGGCGTCGCGGAAGGCCGGGTCGCCGTCGTAGACCAACGGCGAGCGCAGCCACTCGGCGACCGTCGCGTTGCCGTTCTCGGCGAGACGAACCGCCTTGACGAGGTCCCAGCCGTTGACGTCCAACACTGCGTCGAGCGGCGTCTCGATGACGTCGCGTGGCGGCCACGGGTCGAGGTAGGCGTCACGGTGGCGGACGAAGAAGAACCTGCAGTCGTAGTCGCTGTCAGGAGAAGGGAACCCCCAGGCGCGGCTGCCGCTCTCGATCGCCCACGGAATCGCGACTGCGTGCTCGTCGCTGGCCCGCGCGAGACGCGCGTCGATCTGCGCCACGACCTCCGGATCCATGTCCGGGGCGAGCCTGCGCACGTTGCCGTCCCTTCTTCTCAGCGGTCGTAGGCCGTGGTGTGTCGCGGCTCGTAGAGCTGGATGTCATCCGCACCCGGCACGGCCAGCATGACGACGAGGCCGTACCCGTGGTCGGCCGGCTCGGTCGTGAAGCTCGCACCGCGCGAGGCCAGGTCGTGCATCGTGGCCTGCAGGTTGTCGCACATCAGCGACATCGCGTGGTGGCGCGGAGCGCCCCAGGACGAGCCCTCAGGACCGCGTGTCGGGTGGACGCCCACCTCGCTCGGTCCGGTCCCGAAGATGAGCCACGCGTCCGCGCCCGTCGCCTCGTCTTCGGTAGACGCAGAGTCGCTGACGAAGGGCCACTGGAGGACGTCGCGGAAGAACGCGCGTGTCGCTGCGGCGTCGTCGGAGTAGACGAGGTTGTGAACTGCGGTGATCATGACCCGGACGCTACGCCCGAACCCGGCGGACGGCATGGGAAGGGCAGGTCCTGTGCGCTGAGTCGCCCAGTGACCCGACACCCCGATGCGTCCCGTGGGTCACCACATGACCCAGTGCACAGGGGGAGGCGTGTCACCCCTGGAGGCCGCCGGTCACCAGGGGCTGGGCTCGTAGTCCTTGACGAAGCAGCCGTAGAGGTCCTCGCCGGCCTCGCCGCGCACGATCGGGTCGTAGACGCGGGCGGCGCCGTCGACCAGGTCGAGCGGCGCGTGCCAGCCCTCGGCGGCGATGCGCAGCTTCTCGTCGTGCGGGCGCTCGTCGGTGATCCAGCCGGTGTCGACCGCCGTCATGAGGATGCGGTCGTTCTCGAACATCTCACCGGCACTCGTACGGGTCAGCATGTTGAGGGCTGCCTTGGCCATGTTCGTGTGTGGATGACCGGGGCCCTTGTAGCGACGCGAGAACTGTCCCTCCATGGCCGACACGTTGACGACATAGGCCCGCCGCGCGCCTGCCGCGACCGCCGCGCGCATGGCCGGGCGCAGCCGCGACACGAGGATGAACGGTGCCGTCGAGTTGCACAGCTGCACCTCGAGCATCTCGAGCGGGTCCACCTCCTCGACCTTCTGGGTCCACGAGTTGGTGCGCTGGAGGTCGGGCAGCAGGCCTCCTGCGTCGACGGCCGTGCCGTCCCGGTGCGCTTCGAGACTCGCGTGCCCGGCCGTGAGGGCCAGGGCCGTCATGGAGGCGGCGGTCTGCGCGGCGATCGCGTGCTCGACCGACTCGCCGTCGTGGTGGACGATCGCGTGCTGCTCGAGGGCGCCCGCGATCGAGGCAGGGTGCGCCTCGCTGATCCGGTCGAAGGTCACCATCTCGGGCAGGGCGAGGCCTTCGGGCAGCGGGGCCGACTCGAGCTCGACGAGGTTGCTGTAGGCGCCGGGGGAGCGGCGCACCGTCTGCGCGGCGTTGTTGACAAGGATGTCGAGCGGGCCTGCCGCCGCCACCTCGTCGGCGAGGGCGACGACCTGGGTCGGGTCGCGCAGGTCGATGCCGACGACCTTGAGCCGGTGGATCCAGTCGGCGGAGTCCTCCATCGACGCGAAGCGCCGCATCGCGTCCTTCGGGAAGCGCGTCGTGATGGTCGTGTGCGCGCCGTCGCGCAGCAGCCGCAGCGCGATGTACATCCCGATCTTGGCGCGACCGCCGGTGAGCAGGGCGCGCCTGCCGGTGAGGTCGGTGCGCTGGTCACGCTTCGCGTGCGACCGCGCCGCGCACTCGGGGCAGAGCCAGTGGTAGAACGCGTCGACCAAGGTGTAGTCGGTCTTGCAGATGTAGCAGCCGCGCGGGCTGATGAGCTCGCCCGCGAAAGCGCCGGCAGCATTGGAGACCAACGGGATCCCCCTGGTCTCGTCGTCGATGCGCATCGGCGAGCCGGTTGCCGTCGATGCGATGACCTGTCGGTCCGCCTTGCGCTCGGCCCACGTCTTCGCGTTGCGGCGGTCCTTCTTGAGCCGCTTGTACATCAGCGAAGCGGCACGCTTCAGGGTCTCGAAGTCGGGGTCGTCGAGGTCGAGCGACGGCGCGAGTGCCAGCACGCGCACGGCGGTCGCGACGTCCTCGGGGTCGAGGCGCACGACGGCGTCGGGGTCCAGCTCGTTCTCGGTCAGGCTCACCGCGCAAGGGTACGCGTGGTGCGCCGCCTGCCCCCAATCGTCGAGGGTGACGGCATACCCGGTGGGGCTGTGGCCTCGCCCGGGGTCGCGTGGGGGCGGTGCACACCCTCCCGTGACCCCGGCGCGAGGATCGGGGGACCGGTCAGCTCGGGCTGTCCGGCTTGACGGCGAGCGTCACGGAGACGTCCTGGCGCGAGCCGTTGCGGATGATCGTCAGGGTGGTCTTGTCGCCGGCCTTCATCTCGCGGATCTGGGCGACGAGGGCCGTGGCCGAGTCGACGCGCTGGCCGTCGACGGCGATGATGACGTCGCCGGTCTTGAGGCCGGCGTTCGCGGCCGGGGTGCCGCTGCTCACCGAGGCGACCTGCGCCCCGGCCCGCTTGGCGCTGCCGTCGGTGACGACCGTGTCGCGGGTGCTGACGCCGAGGAACGCGTGCTCGGCCTTGCCACTCCTGATCAGCTGCTCGGCGATCGACTTGGCTTCCTTGACCGGGATGGCGAAGCCGATGCCGATGTTGCCGCTCTGGCTGCCGGCGCCCTGCCCGAGCGAGGCGATCGAGCTGTTGATGCCGATGAGCTCGCCCTTGTTGTTGACGAGCGCGCCGCCCGAGTTGCCGGGGTTGATCGCGGCCGACGTCTGGATCGCGTTGGTGACGACCTCGTCGCCGGACTGCTGTTGCTGACCGAACGGCGACTCGTTCGAGGTGCCGGTGCTGACCGGGCGGTTGAGCGCCGAGATGATGCCGGTGGTCACGGTGCCCGACAGCCCGAGCGGGTTGCCGACCGCCATGACGGGGTCGCCGACCTTGAGCGCCTCGGAGTCGCCAAGGGTGATGGGCGTCAGGTCGCTCGGCGCGTTCGCGAGCTTGATGACGGCGAGGTCGGTCGACGGGTCGGTGCCCACGACGGTCGCGTTGTACGTGCGCCCGTCGCTCAGCGTCACCGTGATCGACCCGTTGCCCGTCGCGCCCTGGACGACGTGGTTGTTGGTCAGGACGTGCCCGTTGCGGTCGAAGATGACGCCGGAGCCGGCACCGGAGCCCTGCTGCGTCGTCACGTCGATGCTCACGACGCTCGGCGCGACCGCCGCGGCCACGGCGGACCAGTCGGGGCTGGACGCGTTGCCCTGGACGACCGTGGGAGAGCTGTTCTGGTTCGGGTTCGTCGTCGCCGTGGCGGCGGGTGTCGTCGACGTGGCGGTGCTCGGCTCACCGAGCTGCGTGGCGGCGTACGTTCCGCCGCTCGCGAGGACAGCGGCGAGGAGGGCGGTGCCCATGGTCTGGCCGAAGCGGCGGTCGCGCTTCGGGTCGGGGCGGCTGCCCTCACCGAGCGGAGGCGTCGGTGGAGCCGGCGGCGCAGGCGGAGTGGACTGGCTGTAGTAGCCGCCCTGCGGGATCTGCTGGGTGTGGTCCTCGGGTGCCAGGGTCATGGCTCCTCCTCGATCTGGGCTGTTGACTCCATGACACCGACCCAGCTTGGGACTCCGTTGTGGCGTTCCTAAGAATCCGCTGTGCCTTGGCGCGCGCTGCCCGGGCGAGCTCCGCTGCTCGCTGCCGAGCCACCCGGCGGGGGCTGAACCGGCAGCTCGACGACGACGGTCGCGCCGCCGCCGGGAGTCTCCTCGACGCGCACGCGGCCGCCGTGCGCGCCGACGATGGCGTGGACGATGGCGAGCCCCAGACCGTTGCCGCCGCCCTTGCCGCGGCTGCGCGACCAGTCGGCGCGGTAGAAACGCTCGAAGACCTCGAGCCGGTCTTCCTCGGGTATGCCGTGTCCGTGGTCGCACACGTGGAGTGCGACGTGCCGCTGGTCGACCCGCCCGACGAGGATCTCGATCGAGGTGCCGTCGGGCGTGTGGACGCGCGCGTTGGTCACGAGGTTGGTGACGACCTGGCGCAGCTGCTGCTCGTCGGCCTGCAGCTCGGTCGGCTCGATGGGCCCGTTGATGCCCGTCGTCACGATGTGGCGGCCGGGCGCGATCGTTCGGGCGTCCTGGGCGGCGTCGGCGGCGAGCACGGCGAGGTCGACGGTCTGGAGCTCGAGGGGGCGTTCGCCGTCGAGGCGGGCGAGGGTGAGGAGGTCCTCGACGAGGCCGCTCATCCGGTGCGCCTCCGACTCGATGCGTCCCATGGCCCCGGTCACGGCGTCGGCCGTGGGCAGCGCGCCCTGGCGGTAGAGCTCGGCGTAGCCGCCGACGGCCGCGAGGGGAGTGCGCAGCTCGTGCGAGGCGTCGGCGATGAACCGGCGCATCTTGGCCTCGTTGGCCTCGCGCACGGCGAAGCTCTGCTCGATGCGGGCCAGCATGGAGTTGAGCGAGCGCGAGAGGGAGGCGACCTCGTCGTCGGTGTCGGGCACGTCCACGCGCTGGGTCAGGTCGCCGACGGCGATCTTCGCAGCGGTGTCCTCGATGCGGGTCAGCGGCCGGAAGGTGCGGCGCACGAGATACCAGCCGAGGGCCCCGCTGGCGACGATGGCGATCGCGCCGATGAGGGCGGCGTAGAGGAGGAACTGCGTGACGGTGGCGTCGAGCGGCCGCAGCGGGAGCGCGACGACGACGATGGCGCTGCCCGTGTCGTTGAGCCTGGCGAGAGCCAGCCACTGTCCCTCACCGCCCTGCGACGAGACCTCGAAGGTGGTGTGGTTCGCGACGCGCGGGTCAGACACCGACAGGGTCGGGATCGCGGCGCGGTCGGGCTCGAACGCGGCCTCGCCGAGCGACTCGACGCTCCCGGTCGTGAGGTCGACGATCCGCGCCGTGAAGTTGGTCGGCAGGCTCGAGCCGGCGCGCGGGAGCTCCGACAGCTTGACCGAGGCGAGGCTCGAGGCATAGACCTCGAGCTCCCCCTCCGTCTGGTTGACGAGATAGACGCGAAGAAGTGCGCTCACGACGAGCGAGGTGGCCGCGAGGGCCACGGCGATGAGCCCCAACGTCACCCCGAGCAGCCGCCAGCGCAGCGGCGTGGTGCGCAGCCGCCGCGTCAGGGATCGTCTGCGGACGGTTCCGCCGTTCCCGGGGCCGGCGGCCGCCAAGGTGGTCAGGTCGGCCATCCCGTCAGGAGGTGGTCAGATCTGGGGGCACCCGGAGAACGTAACCCACACCGCGCTTGGTGTGGATGAGCGAGGGCCCGTCGGCGTCGATCTTGCGCCGCAGGTAGGAGATGTACGACTCGACGATGCCGGACTCGCCTCGGAAGTCGTAGTCCCACACGTGGTCGAGGATCTGCAGCTTGGACAGGACCCGGTTGGGGTTGAGCAGCAGGTAGCGCAGCAGCTTGAACTCCGTCGGGGACAGGTCGATGATGCGCCCGCCGCGACGCACCTCGTGGGAGTCCTCGTTGAGCTCGAGGTCGTGGAAGCGCAGCGTCGCACCGTCGTCGACCTGGCCCCGGGTGCGGCGCAGCACGGCCCGGATGCGCGCGATGACCTCCTCCAGGCTGAACGGCTTCGTCACGTAGTCGTCGCCGCCGACGGTGAGGCCCTGGATCTTGTCGCCCGTCGCGTCGCGGGCGGTGACGAAGACGATCGGCTGCTGGCGGCCGCGGTCGCGCAGACGGCGCGTGACCTCGAACCCGTCGACGTCGGGGAGCATCACGTCGAGGACGACGAGGTCGGGATCCGACTCCTCCGCCATCGCGAGGGCTGTCGCCCCGTCACCGGCGGTCTCGACCTCGAACCCGGCGAAACGCAAGGACGTCGCGAGCAGCTCGCGGATGTTCGGCTCGTCCTCGACGACGAGCAGGCGGGCCTCGGGCGTCGCGGCGGTCTGGGTGTCCACAATGACAGTCTCGGGGCGTCGGCTGGGAGTTGGCTGGGAGTCTGCTCGGACTGGCCGTCAAGGTTGCCGAAGACTGTCGCAAAGGGGACAAAACGGGCACACTGGGAGGTGATCGGGGCGAGGACGAGGACGACGACCATCGGGGCAGCGACGGGGCCGCCCACCAACGATGGTCACCACGACCGGGGCGGACCCGGCGACGACGAGGACGACTGCCCACCGTCGCGCCGGCCGCGGGTCACCTGGTCGTGCGTCCTCCGGCTCCGTCGCCGACCCTGGGGGCGCGACGGAGCCGCGAAGGGCCCTGCCCACCCGGGCAGGGTCCTTCGTCGAGGTCCCGTCGGCGTTCGGTGCGCGGCCGAGGGCAGGAGCTCAGCGCTTGCGCGCCTTCTCGAGGGCCTTCTTGAAGTCCTTCTTGCACATCGACGCGCAGTCCTGCTTGCACAGTCGGTGGATCACCACGGCGCACTTCTGGCACCGCGGGTTCTTCTTGCAGCACTTGGACTTCGGCTTGACCTTGGCCACGTCCTTGGCCTTGAGCTTGCCCACACGCAGAGCGTAAGTAGGTAAGGCATGCCTTGCCTAATCACGTCCAAGATTGAGACACGTGACCTCAGTCACGCTGCGGGTCGCACGGCCTCAGAGGTCGTCGGCGTCGACGATCCGGTAGGCGTAGCCCTGCTCAGCGAGGAAGCGTTGCCGGTGCGCCGCGAAGTCCGCGTCGACCGTGTCCCGGCTGACGATGGTGTAGAAGTGCGCCGTACGCCCGTCGCCCTTGGGCCGCAGCACCCGGCCGAGCCGCTGGGCCTCCTCCTGGCGCGACCCGAACGTGCCGCTGATCTGGATGGCGACGCTCGCCTCCGGCAGGTCGATCGAGAAGTTGGCCACCTTGCTGACCACGAGCGTGCTGATCTCGCCGGTGCGGAACGCGTCGTACAGTCGCTGGCGCTCCTTGACCGTCGTCTCGCCGGTGATGACGTCCGATCCGAGCAGCTCGGCCACCTCGTGGAGCTGGTCGAGGTACTGGCCGATGACGAGCGTCGGTTCGCCCGTGTGCCGTGCGGCGAGCTTCTCGATGACGGGCAGCTTCGCGTCGGAGCACGACGCGAGGCGGTAGCGCTCGTCCGGCTCGCTCACGGCATACGCCATGCGTTGGCCGTCGGGGAGGCTGACCCGCACCTCGACGCAGTCCGCGGGAGCGATGTAGCCCTGCGCCTCGATGTCCTTCCACGGGGCGTCGAAACGCTTCGGGCCGATGAGGCTGAAGACGTCGGCCTCGCGGCCGTCCTCGCGCACGAGGGTCGCGGTGAGGCCGAGCCGGCGGCGGGCCTGGAGGTCGGCCGTCATCCGGAAGATCGGCGCGGGCAGCAGATGCACCTCGTCGTAGACGATGAGGCCCCAGTCGCGGGCGTCGAGCAGGTCGAGGTGCGCGTACGCGCCCTTCCGCTTCGTCGTCAGCACCTGGTAGGTCGCGATGGTGACGGGCCGGATCTCCTTGCGGGCGCCGGAGTACTCGCCGATCTCGTCCTCGGTCAGGGTGGTACGGCGCAGCAGCTCGTCCTTCCACTGCCGCGCGCTCACCGTGTTGGTGACGAGGATGAGGGTCGTGGCCTGGGCCGCCGCCATCGCGCCCGCGCCGACGAGCGTCTTGCCCGCGCCGCAGGGCAGGACCACGACACCCGAACCGCCGTGCCAGAAGCCGTCGACGGCGTGCTGCTGGTAGGGCCGCAGGTGCCAGCCGTCCTGCAGCAGGCCGATCGGGTGGGCCTCGCCGTCGACGTAGCCCGCGAGGTCCTCGGCGGGCCAGCCGACCTTGAGCAGCTCCTGCTTGAGCGTGCCGCGCTCGCTCGGGTGGACGACGACGGCGAGGTCGTCGAGGCGCTCGCCGGTCAGCGGCTTGATCTTCTTGTGCCGCAGGACCTCCTCGAGCACCGGGCGGTCCGTCGTCCGCAGCACGAGCCGCGTGCCCTCGGGCGAGTCGGCGAAGCCCTCCTTCTCGAGAGTGAGGCGGCCGTACCGGTCCATCGTGTCGGCCACGTCGACGAGCAGCGCGTGGGGGACGGCATACCGGCTGAACGACATGAGGGCGTCCACGACCTGCTCGGCGTCGTGACCGGCGGCGCGCGCGTTCCACAGTCCGAGGGGGGTGATCCGGTAGGTGTGGACGTGCTCCGGTGCGCGCTCGAGCTCGGCGAAGGGTGCGATCGCCCGGCGGGCCTGCTCGGCGCGCGGGTGCTCGACCTCGAGCAGGAGGGTCTTGTCGCTCTGCACGATCAGGGGTCCGTCATTCATCGTGTGGGGGCAACTCCCTCTCCCGTTCGATGTATTCCGCGGTCACCTCTGACCGCCGGATACATCGAACCGGGGTCGTCGGGCGTGATGACAGTATGGGCGAATGCGATCCCCACAGGTCGAGGCGGCGACGGGGCTGCCCGCGAAGGTGACCATCTACGAGGTCGGTCCCCGCGACGGACTCCAGAACGAGAAGACGGTCGTCCCGGCCGCGACGAAGGTCGAGTTCGTCCGGCGGCTCGAGGCGGCGGGGCTCGGCACGATCGAGACGACCTCGTTCGTCCCCGCGAAGTGGGTGCCGCAGATGGGCGACGCCGAGGAGGTGCTCGGTGCCCTCGGCGAGGACGGGCGCGGACGTCGCCGGCCGGCTCTCGTGCCCAACGAGCGCGGCCTCGACCGTGCCGAGGAGCTCGGCCTGCAGGCGATCGCGATCTTCGGGTCGGCCACCGAGACCTTCGCCCAGAAGAACCTCAACCGGTCGGTCGACGAGCAGTACGCCATGTTCGAGCCGGTCGTGAAGCGCGCGCTGGCGGGCGGCATGTGGGTGCGCGCCTACGTCTCCATGTGCTTCGGCGACCCGTGGGAGGGGCCGGTGCCGGTCGGGCAGGTCGTCGACGCCGCCGAGCGGCTCATGGATCTCGGCTGCCACGAGCTGAGCCTCGGCGACACGATCGGCGTCGGCACGACCGGTCACGTGCACCGGCTTCTCGAGGCGCTCGGCGCGCGCGGCATCGGCACCGACCGGGTCGCGGTGCACTTCCACGACACGTACGGCCAGGCGCTCGCCAACACGATGGCGGCGCTGCGTGACGGCGTCTCGGTCGTCGACGCGTCGGCGGGTGGCCTCGGCGGTTGCCCGTATGCGAAGTCCGCCACCGGCAACCTCGCCACCGAGGACCTCGTCTGGGCGCTGCACGGCGCGGGCGTCGAGACCGGAGTCGACCTCGACGCGCTCGTCGAGACTTCGGTGTGGATGGCGCAGCAGCTCGGCCGGCCGAGCCCCTCGAACGTCGTGCGCGCCCTGGCCGACGCCTGACCGGTCCAACCGGCCGGACCGACCACCCGTTCAGGCCGCAGGCCGGTGTTTGCGACTGTCGTTCCGGTCGATGCGACCGCTCAGCTCTCGAGGGTGGCGCCGGTGATGCGGTGGACCGAGAAGCTCTTCTCATGCCCGGACTCGTCGGTGGCGCGGACCCGGCCACCCTCGACGCGCTGCGGGTGGATGAGGTGGCGCGTCGTCGCCCCGTGCCCGTCGGAGTAGCCGATCCAGACCCCGTGTCGGTCGGCGACCGCGTCGCGGAGCAGCGACAGGGTCACGATCGGGTCCATGGCCTGGATGCGGGGCCCCGGCCTCGTCTCGTCGTCGGCGCGGCGCTGTTCGGCCGTCGCCTCACCCGCGCGCAGCCCGTCGACCAGGGCCTGGGTGTGCGCGCGGTCGACCGGCGACACGGTCGGCCCGGCGGTGCGGCGGCGGGACCCGGCCCGACGACGTGGCGTCTCGGAATGCACGACGGCACCGTCAAGGCCTTCGTGGACCGGCGCGAACCCGTTGTCGCGCAAGAGGTCCACGAGCACGCGGGGGTCCGCCGACGACACGAGGACGGTCGGCGCGAGACGCCGCAGACGCAGCGGGGCGAGGTCGCGCGAGGCGAGCATCGTGTCGAGCACCGACTCGTCGTCGGAGCGGATGTAGGCGGCCGCGCCACCGATCCGGGTCTGCCCGTGCTTGCGGGCGACGTCCGCGACGAGGTACTCCAGGGGCTGCGGCACGGGGGTGCGGCTCGACCGGCGAATCGTCTCGGTCAGGTCGGCCGCGGTCCATCCCGCGTCGAGCGCCCGACGCACCGACTCGGGTGTGAACCGGTAGACGGTGGCGCCCCCGCGCGACTCGACGTCGGCGGCGAGACGCATGAACGACCCCAGGCCGCCGACGAGCGGACCGGGCGCGACCGCCGTGAGGTCGGCCTGGACGAGGATGTGGTCGACCGGCGAGGGCAGGTGGGGTGACATCGCGGCCGCCACCCGGTCGACCAGCGGAGCGTCGGTCTGGCCCGGGGCTGAGGGCGTGGCGGTGCCGAGGAGCGCGCGGCCGGCCCCCGACAACGCGGCGCGTCCCGTGACGCCGAGCCACTCTGCCTCGCGCAGGACGGCGTCCACGGCCTCGTCGAGCAATGACGCGGCGCGGTTGGGCCGGCGCCATGCGAGCCGCTCGCGCAGGGAGTCCGGAGCGGGTGCGCCGCCCGGGTCGAGGCTTGCGAGCTCGCGCAGCACCTCGCGACGGATGGCTCGGATGGCAGGCCACTGGATGTCGGGACCCAGCGCGTTGGCGGGACCCGCGCCGGTGCTGCGCCGGCCGACGAGGTGCGGTGCGCGGGTCGAGCCGAGCCACGCGAGCGCGAGGGTGCCCCAGCGGTGCCCGGCCTCCCTGGAGCTCCAGTCGTCGATCTCCGACGTGGGAGCCCACACGGGCACGACCTCGCCGTCGTCGGCGACGAGCCCGGCAGCGTACGCGAGCTCCACCATGAATGCTGTGTGGTCCGGGTCCAGGTCGAGCGCCGTCTGCGTGGCGCGCAGGTCGCGCACCGCGACTCCGCCGGCGCGCAGCACGCGCGGCGGCTCGGCGCCCCACATGGCGGCGAGCTCGTCGACATGCGTGAGGCACTCGCTCGCCGCGCCACCTGCGGCCGCGTCGACGAGCGACACCTGCCGTGACTCGATCGGCGGCGGGGTCAGCTCGGTGGTCCGGTGCAGCCGGCCGTCGCGGAGCACGAGCCCCACCTCGCGAGGCAGGGCGACGCGGTCGGCCGAGACGGGGACGAGGAGGTGGTGCTCGATGAGCCAGCGCGCGGTCGTGCGTCCCGCGCTGGCTGTCGGCAGCACGCCGAGGGCCGGGCCCCACGTCATGCGCTCGAGCATGGCGCGGGAGTCGTCGGGAGCCGCGGCGATCGTCGCCGCGATGTGCTCCGGGTCGGCCTCCTCCGGCCGCGCGGACGGCCGCAGCTCGCGCATCGGGGCACCCAACCCCGCGACCGCCGTCCCGAGCACTTCCGGGACGGTGCGCACGACATGGTCACCGTCGGCGCCGCGCCAGACGAGCGCCGAGCGCCACAGGTCCTGCACGAGCCCGTCGACCGTCTCGGCGTCGTCGGTGCCGAGCAGCCGGAGCAGCACGTCGCGGTCGGCGGCGTCACCCGCGACGACGACCGCCTCGAGCACCTGCAGGTGGCCGCGGTCGAGGGCCTCGACGGCACGCTGCACGCTGGCGCGGGTGCCGGCCCGCGCCGCGAGGCTCGTCAGGTCGGCCGGGGCCGGACGCGCGAGGTCGGGGCGCGCGAGCACGAGGTCGATGAGCTCCGCGTCGCTGCGACCGCGGATGTCGTCAGCGAGGCTCCGGCTCGGGGTGGCCATCCTCCCAACCTACTGCCCGTCCACGGCGGGCTCAGCCTCGCGCGCCCGCGCCGCCCGCTAGCGTTGCCCCCATGAGCGCGCTCTCGCCCGCGTCACCCGCCCAGTCGGCGGCCTTCCCCACCGGCCAGCAGTGGACCATCGGGCACGGGCCCTTCGAAGCCACCGTCGTCGAGGTCGGCGGGGGCCTGCGCACCCTGACGCGCGACGGGGTCGACCTCGTCGCCGGCTACGGGCCCGACGAGACGTGCGCGTCCGGTCGCGGCCAGCAGCTGATGCCTTGGCCCAACCGCATCCGCGACGGCCGTTACACGTTCGACGGGACCGAGCACCAGCTGTCGGTCACCGAGGTCGCGCGCGGCAACGCCAGCCACGGGCTGGTGCGCTGGGCCCTGTGGGAGCTCGTCGAGCTCGAGGACGACATGGTGACGGTCGGCTACCGACTGCACCCCCAGCCCGGCTGGGACCACTTCCTCGACCTGCGCACCACCTACGTCCTCGACGACTCCGGACTGATCGTCACGACGGCGGCGCGCAACGTCGGACCGTCGGCTGCGCCCTTCGGCTACGGCGCCCACCCGTACCTCGCCATCGGTGCGACCCTGCTGCCCGACGTCGAGCTGAGCATCCCCGCCGAGTCGTGGCTCGAGGTCGACGAGCGACTCCTGCCGCACGCCACCCACCCGGTCGAGGGCACGGACCTCGACTTCCGCGAGCCGCGCCGAGTCGGCGACGCGCGGCTCGACACCGCTTACACCGACGTCGTGCGCGACGAGGACGGCATGTGGCGTTGCACCGTCTCGGCGGCCGACCGGGCGACGACGCTCTGGGCCGACGTCGCCTTCCCGTGGCTGCAGGTCTTCACCGCCATCGCCGAGGACCGCAAGGGTGAGGTCGGCATCGCCGTCGAGCCGATGACGTGTCCCGCCGACGCCTTCAACTCGGGAGACGGCCTCGTCGTGCTCGAGCCCGGCGAGGAGTGGACCGGCACCTGGGGCATCTCCCCGGCCTGACCGGGCCGGAAATCCGGTTTGCTCCGAGCCGTTAGGCTGGAGTCGAGCGCAAGGAGCGCCATCGGGTCGCGCCATCACGCGGGCGACCGACGACGAGCAACGAGGTGGACTGTGCCGACTGGCAAGGTCAGGTTCTACGACGCGGACAAGGGCTTCGGATTCATCTCCGAGGACTCGGGCGCGGACGTCTTCCTGCACGCGAACGCCCTCCCGGCGGGCGTCACGACCCTGAAGAAGGGCGCGCGCGTCGAGTTCGGCATCGTCGAGGGTCGCAAGGGGGCCCAGGCTTTGTCGGTCAAGGTGCTCGACCCGGTCCAGTCGGTCACCGCCAACAAGGTCGCCCAGACGCGCAAGACGCCCGAGGACCTCGTCGTCATCATCGAGGACGTCGTCCAGCTGCTCGACGGCATCGGCAACGCCTACCGCGGCGGCCGCCGACCCGAGCGCAAGCTGACCTCCAACGTCGCGCGTGCCCTGCGCGGCCTCGCGGACGAGCTGGAGAAGTGACCGGATGACCGTCACCGCCACCAAGAAGGACGCCGTGCTCCTCGCGGCGTCCGACCTCGCGCGCGGCGTGCTCGAGGAGGTCGCCGAGCCCGGCACCATCGGAGCCCACCTCGGCATGGACCTGCTCGAGGACCGCCTCGGCATGCACTGGTTCGAGTGCACGTCGCCGGGGTACCGCGGGTGGCGGTGGGGCGTCAGCGTCGCGCGGGTGTCGCGCGCCAAGGTCGCCACGGTCTGCGAGACGAACCTGCTTCCCGGCCCCGAGGCCGTCCTCGCACCCGAATGGCTGCCGTATGCCGACCGGCTGGCTCCCGGCGACCTCGGCGCCGGCGACGTGCTGCCCTACCGTCCGGACGACCCCAACCTCGAGTACGGCTTCGAGGCGACGGGCGACGAGGACGTCGACCAGATGGCGTTCTTCGAGCTGGGCTTGGGCCGGCCGCGGGTGCTCTCGGCCGAGGGCCGCGAGGCCGCCGCCAGCCGGTGGTACGAGGGCGACGCAGGGCCGACGTCCGAGATCGCGCTCAAGGCCACCGAGCAGTGCACGACCTGCGGCTACTTCCTGCCGATGGCCGGTGCCCTGCGCGCGACGTTCGGCGTGTGCGCCAACGAGTGGAGCCCGTCCGACGGCCGGGTCGTGTCGCTCGACCACGGCTGCGGCGCCCACTCCGAGACCGACATGGACCACCCCGAGCCGACGTCGGTCGGTGACCCGATCGTCGACGAGTTCGCCGTCGACCTCGAGCCGGTCGAGCCCGCCGCACAGGACGAGACTCCGGCGGGCGAGACCCCGGCGGAGGAGAGCCCGGCCGAGGACACCACCGCAGAGGACACCACCGCAGAGGACACCACTCCCGGCGTGGCCCAGGCGCCCGACGAGGAGCAGCACGGCTCCGACGACCCCGTCACCGACTGACTGCCAGCAGTCGGGCTGGGGGAGGTCACTCAGGCGGCGTCGCGGGCGTTGCCCCGCCCGCGGCGTACGTAGGCCCACCCGATGCCGCCCAGCACGATGCCGGCGACGCACGCCCACGGCCACCAGTCACGGCCGTCCTGGTGAAGCGAAGGCACGACGAGCGTGACGACGAGCGCGACGACCCACAGGGCGATTCCGACCTCGACGATGCGCAGCATCGGCACGTGGAGCGGCTCGATCTGCTCGGGCGTCGTCGGCTCGTCGTGGGTGGGCTCGTCGGTCACGCAGACAGCCTAGGGTCTGGTCGCCCGGCACGAACCGCGCGCCACTAGGGTGTGCGCCATGTCCACCGATACGCGCACTCGTCCGGCGGCCGCGGCCGGGCTGGACCGCTTCTTCAAGATCACCGAGCGCGGGTCGACCGTCGCCCGTGAGGTCCGGGGCGGCGTCGTCACCTTCTTCACGATGGTCTACATCGTGGTCCTCAACCCGATCATCCTGTCCGGCGTCGTCGACGGCTCCGGCACGATGATCGGCGGCACGACCGACCTGAACCAGAGCAAGCTGCTCGTCGCCGTCGGCACGG
Source organism: Terrabacter sp. GCM10028922 (assembly GCF_042666095.1). Classification (NCBI taxonomy): domain Bacteria; kingdom Bacillati; phylum Actinomycetota; class Actinomycetes; order Micrococcales; family Intrasporangiaceae; genus Terrabacter; species Terrabacter sp. GCM10028922. The sequence goes on from NZ_JBHTFG010000009.1 coordinate 330,402, forward strand.
CCGTCATCGCGGGCGTCATGTCGATCGCGATGGGCCTCTTCGCCAACTTCCCGATCGCCCTCGCGGCCGGGCTGGGCATCAACGGCCTCATCACCGGCATGGTGATCACCCACGCGGCCGACAAGGTCACGTACGCCGACCTCATGGGCCTCGTCGTCATCGAGGGCGTCATCATCCTCGTGCTCGTCCTCACCGGCTTCCGCAAGGCCGTCTTCAGGGCGATCCCGGCTCAGCTCAAGGTGGCCATCTCGGTGGGCATCGGCCTGTTCATCGCCTACATCGGCATCATCGACGCGGGCTTCGCGCGCCGCCCGACCTCGCCCGGCTCGGTCCCGAGCGAGCTCGGCATCGGTGGCAGCCTCAACGGCTGGCCGACGCTCGTCTTCGTCGTGGGCGTCTTCCTCATCGCCGTGCTGCTCATCCGCAAGGTCAAGGGCGCGATCCTCATCGGGATCGTCGCGGCCACGGCGCTCGCGATGGTCCTCGAGGCGATCTTCAAGATCGGCCCGCGCGTCTTCGACGACAAGGGCGCGCTGACCAACCCGTCGGCGTGGCAGCTGACGGTGCCGAAGCTGCCGGACTCCGTCACGAACACGCCCGACCTGGGCATCCTCGGCCAGTTCAACCTGCTCGGCTCCTTCGAGAAGCTCGGCATCGTCACGGCTGTGATGTTCGTCTTCTCGCTGCTCCTGGCCGACTTCTTCGACACGATGGGCACGGTCGTCGCGATCGGCACCGAGGCCAAGCTCCTCGATGCCCAGGGCAACCCGCCGCACACCGACCGCATCCTCGTCGTCGACTCGGTCGCCGCGATCGCGGGCGGTGCCGGTGGCGTCAGCAGCAACACGTCCTACATCGAGTCGGCGGCCGGCGTCGAGGAGGGGGCCCGCACGGGGCTGGCGTCGATCGTCACGGGTGTGCTGTTCCTGCTCGCGACGTTCCTCGCCCCGCTCTTCGCGGTGGTCCCGTCGGAGGCGGCCGCCCCGGCTCTCGTCATCGTCGGCTTCCTCATGATGTCGCAGGTCAAGAACATCGAGTGGGACGACATGGAGGTCGCGCTGCCGGCGTTCCTCACGATCGTGCTCATGCCGTTCACCTACAACATCACCGTCGGCATCGGCGCGGGCTTCATCGCATGGGTGCTCGTCAAGATCGCGAGGGGCCACGCCCGCCAGATCCACCCACTGCTGTGGATCGTGGCGGCATTCTTCGTCGTGTACTTCCTCAAGACGCCGCTGGAGTCGGTCCTCACCTGAGAGGCCGCCGTATGCCGTGAAGGCCCCCTCCCGCTCGGGAGGGGGCCTTCACGCGTACGGGGGCTTTCCGGGACCTGGACGGACGGGAATGGTTAGCCGAGGTAATGAGTTAGGCTAAGCATCACCAGACTGAACTTCCGAGGACCTGCTTTGCGTACCAAGACCCCCATCGCCCCACTCTCGAGGGCTGAGCTCGTCTCCTTGTCCAACGACATCCGGCTCGCCTGCATGCGCATCTCTCGCCGCGTCCGCTTCGAGTCCGACCGCGAGCTGCCGCCTCACCACTTCTCGGTGCTCGCGCGCCTCGAGGACACCGCGCGCACCAACAGCGAGCTCGCCGACATCGAGCGCGTGTCGGCGCCGAGCATGAAGCGCACGACGACCGCCCTCGTCGCCGCGGGCTACGTCTCACGCGCCGACGACCCCACCGACGGGCGACAGGTGATCCTGTCCCTGACGGCCGAGGGCCGCAAGGCGCTGCGCCGCATCCGCCGGCACCGCGACGAGTGGATGCTCTCGCGCTTCGAGCACCTCACCGACGAGGAGCGGGAGCTGCTGCAGCGCGCGGCCGACGTGCTGGCCAAGGTGGCCAGCGAATGAGCCCCACCTTCCACTCGCTCTCCATCCCGAACTACCGCATCTACGCCTCCGGCGCGATCGTCTCCAACGTCGGCACGTGGATGGGCCGGGTCGCCCAGGACTGGCTCGTGCTCACGGTCCTCACCGACCACTCCGCGATCGCGCTCGGCGCCGTCACGGGGCTGCAGTTCCTGCCGTTCCTCGTCCTCGCGCCGTTCGCGGGGATGCTCGTCGACCGCTTCCCCAAGCGCCGCATCCTCTTCCTGACCCAGACCGCCCTGCTGCTCACGGCCCTGCTGCTCGCGGTGCTCACCGCGACCGACGTCGTGCAGCTGTGGCACGTCTACGCGCTCGCGTTCCTGCAGGGGGTGGCGACGGCGGTCGACAACCCGGCGCGCCAGACCTTCGTCTCGGAGATGGTCGACACCGAGCACCTGCCCAACGCCGTCGCGCTCAACAGCGCGTCGTTCAACCTCGGGCGCCTCGTCGGCCCAGGCGTCGCAGGGCTCGTCATCGCCTGGTTCGGCATCGCGCCGGCGCTCTACGTCAACGCCGCCACGTTCGTCTTCGTGCTTGCCGCCCTCCTGCGGATGAACACCGCCCTGCTCACGCCGTCACCGAGGGCGCGGGGCAAGGGCCAGATCCGCCAGGGGCTGCGCTACGTCAGAGGCCGCCCCGACCTCGTCCTCGTCATGGCGCTCGTCTTCGTGCTGGGCACGTTCGGCATGAACTTCCAGCTGACGATGGCGCTCATGGCCACGAAGGTCTTCGACAAGGGAGCGGGGGAGTACGGCCTCCTCGGCTCGATCATGGCCGTCGGCTCGCTCGCGGCAGCGCTGCTCTCGGCACGACGGGCGCGTCCCCGCCTGCGCGTCCTGCTGCTCGCGCTCGTCGGCTTCACCGTCTCGACGGCGCTGCTGTCGACCGCGCCGAGCTACCTTCTCTTCGCGGTCTTCCTCGTGCCGACCGGCCTGTCCGCGCTGACGGCGCTGACGACGGCCAACGCCATGGTCCAGGTGAGCGTCGACCCGGTCATGCGAGGTCGGGTCATGGCGCTCTACATGGCGATCTTCATGGGCGGCACCCCCGTCGGGGCACCCGTGATCGGCTGGATCGGCGACGCCTGGGGACCTCGCTGGACGATCGGCATCGGCACCATCGCGGTCGGCCTCAGCGTGGTCGCAATAGCCCTGTGGTTCGCGCGTAGGCAGAATGTCGCGGTGACCTTCCAGACCCAGGCGCGGCCGCGGCTGCGCATCCAGCTCGCCTCGGAGGTCCCGACGGTCCCCGAGGTGACGAAGTGAACTTCAAGTTCCGGCACCGGATCACGGTCGCAGCACTCGTGCTCTTCATCGCGATCGCGGTCATCGCCGCCGTCGTGAACCGCTGACCGGCCGGACCCGGGCGGTCCCTAGGATGGGGTCCGCCCACCCCGTCGAAGCCACTGCCGAGGAGCCACCATGGCTGCCCAGAAGTTCGTCGACCTGCTCAACGAGCAGATCGGCCACGAGTTCGCTGCCCACCAGCAGTACGTCGCGATCGCGGTCTACTACGACACCCTGACGATGCCGCAGATGGCGGCGCTCTTCTACCGTCAGGCGCTCGAGGAGCGCGACCACGCGATGATGATGGTGCAGTACCTCCTCGACACCGACTCGACCGTGACGATCCCCGGCGTCGGGGCGCCGACCAACTCGTTCTCCGACGTCGTCGAGCCGGTGAAGCTCGCACTCGCCCAGGAGAAGCGGGTCACCGACCAGGTGAACGCGCTGACGGCCGTGGCCCGCGACGAGCACGACTTCGCGTCCGACCAGTTCATGCAGTGGTTCATCAAGGAGCAGGTCGAGGAGGTCAGCTCGATGTCGGACCTGTTGACCATCGTCGAGCGCAACCGCGACGACCTCGAGACGATCGAGGAGTACCTGCGACGTGAGGGCGGCGGCAGCCAGGCCGACGACTCGTCGGCCCCGCCCATCGCGGGCGCCGGCGCCTGACGCCGGCCACTACGCAGACGACGGAAGCGGCCGCCCGGGACGGGGCGGCCGCTTCCGCTTTTCGCAGGGGTGCTGCTCGGCCGGGGTGGGGAAGTGGGGGTCAGCCGAGCAGGCCACCCGTGGGACACGTGACGACCTTCTCGTCGAGGACGCAGACGAGCTTTGCCGTCAGGGGGTCGAGCACCCGGACGAGCTCCTTCGGGTCGCCGGGCAGGAGCGGCAGGTGGGGCAGCGCCAGCAGCCGGACGATCTCCGCGGGCAGCGTCGGGGAGGGCAGCGGCTCCGGCGGCACCGGGACCGTCACCGAGGGCAGCGGCACACCGGGCACCGACGGCAGAGGGACGGGGATGCCGGGGGAGCGCTTCGTCGGTGACGGTCTCGGTGCCGGCTTCGGCCCGGCCGACGGCTTCGGTGACGATGACGGCTTGGGCGTGGCCGACGGTGAGGGTGACGGCTTCGCCGAGGAGCTCGGTGTGGGGCGTGCGCTCGGCGAAGCCGTCGGACGGGGAGCCGGCGAGCCGGCATACGCGAAGCCCGAGCCCTCGGGGGTGGCAGAGCCACTCCCCGACGCGGGGCGGGCGGCGGGGATCGCGTTCATGGGGACGACCGTCACGCCGCGGCGGTACGCGTCGGCGATCGACAGGACCGTGCGGACGTACGAGTCGGAGTGGTTGTAACGCAGCACGGCACGGTACGCCGCGCCCGGCGTGCGCAGGTCGGTGCCGCCGGAGCACAGCAGCACGCCCGCTCCCGTGACGGCGTCGGTGAGGCTCTGCGGGTTGGCGACGCCGTCGCCGTCACCGTCGCGGCCGGCCATCTGCCAGGACGTCGGGATGAACTGCATGGGACCGACCGCACGGTCGAACACGGAGTCACGGTCGAGGTTGCCGTCGTCCGTGTCGGTGATCCGTGCCGTGCCGCGCGAGCCGTCGAGCGGGATGCCGATGATGCCGGGGCGGGCGATGCCGCTCGCGTCGACCACGTTGCCGCCGAAGCGGGCGTGGTTGCTCTCGACCCGGCCGATCGCACCGAGCAGCGCCCAGTCGACGCCGCAGCCAGGCTTGACCCTGCCGAGCAGCCCGGCCGCACGCTGGTAGGCCGCGACGGCGACCGAGGGAATGCCGTTGGCGTCGAGCCGCACGGGCGCGAGCGCGTTGATCGCGGTCACCGCGCCGCGGGCCTCGGCGGGCACGTCGACGCGCGCGTAGTCGGGCGTGAAGGTCTGGTAGACCGGCGGCAGCTGCATCGGGGCCGGCGCGGGACCGGCCTGCGGGTAGACGGGGCTGCCTTCCTGGATGGCCTCGTCGGGCACCGTGATCGACGTCGGCGTGACCGTGTCGGGCCCGCGCGTGGCGGCGAACGCGATGCCGGCGCTCGCCAGGGCGATGACGGGCAGGGCGGCAACGACGCGGCGCGCGGTGGTGCCTGCGCGGACGATGCGGACCATGGTGACTCCTCGAACGACTGCCGCCCCCTTTGGCGGTCTGCCGGGCTCAACGACGCTCGCCGCCAAAGGTCACGCACGCGAGGGCGAGGACATGCGAGAGGGCCAGCACCCGGCATACGGGAGCTGGCCCTCTCGGGGCGTGCGCCGACTCAGCGCAGCGCGGAGACCACGAAGTCGATGGCCTTCGTCAGCGTCGTGACGTCCTCGGGGTCGACGGCCGGGAACATCGCGACGCGCAGCTGGTTGCGGCCGAGCTTGCGGTACGGCTCGACGTCGACGACGCCGTTGGCGCGCAGCGTCTTGGCGACCTCGGCGGCGTCGATCGAGTCGTCGAGGTCGATGGTGCCGACGACCTGCGAGCGCGCCGCGGGGTCGGCGACGTACGGCGTCGTGTAGTCGGTCTGCTCGGCCCACGTGTAGAGGCGCGTCGAGGAGTCCTTGGTGCGGGCGGTCGTGAAGTCCAGACCCCCGTTGCCGTTCATCCAGTCGAGCTGGCTCTTCATCAGCGCCAGGGTCGAGAGGGCCGGCGTGTTGTAGGTCTGGTTCTTCAGCGAGTTGTCGATGGCCGTCGGCAGGCTGAAGAAGTCGGGCACCCAGCGGCCGGTCGCGGCGATCTGCTCGACGCGGGCGAGCGCGGCGGGGGAGAAGGCGGCGAGCCAGAGGCCACCGTCGGAGGCGAAGCACTTCTGCGGCGCGAAGTAGTAGACGTCTGACTGCGTGATGTCGACCGGGAGGCCGCCGGCACCGGAGGTCGCGTCGATGAGCACGAGGGCGTCGTCGCCGGCACCCTCGACGCGCTGGACCGGCGCCATGACACCGGTGGAGGTCTCGTTGTGGGGCCACGCGTAGACGTCGACACCGGCCTCGGCGTACGGGGTCGCGAGCGTGCCGGGGTCGGCCTTGACGATGGTGGGGTCGCCGAGGAACGGGGCAGCCTTGGTGACGTTGGCGAACTTGCTCGAGAACTCACCGAACGCGAGGTGCTGCGAGCGCTCCCGGACGAGCCCGAACGCGGCGATGTCCCAGAACGCGGTGGAGCCGCCGTTGCCGAGGATGATCTCGTAGCCCTCGGGGAGGCTGAAGAGGTCGCGCAGGCCGGAGCGGACCTCGCCGACGAGGTTCTTGACCGGGGCCTGGCGGTGCGAGGTGCCGAGCACGGTGCGTCCGAGGGAGCTGAGGTACTCGAGCTGCTCGGGACGGACCTTCGAGGGTCCGGAGCCGAACCGTCCGTCGGCCGGAAGGAGCTCGGCCGGGATGGTGATGGGCTGGGTCACGGCGGGTGCTTCGGTCACGGATTCACCTTGGGAATGCGGCCACGTTTCGAGGATGTGGCGGGCGTGTTGATGGCGGATGACGCCGTTGTCACCCCGGCCATTGAACCGCAGCTGCCCACGCCTCGGACACGCCCGCTCGGTGTGTGGACGCCCACACCGACCGCCGCTGCACTGTTTCGTCGTTCGTCACCGTCCGGGAGAGGGTGTGGCTGGGACGACAGGGTGCGCATCGTCCACAGGGGTGCGGCGGTGCGTCCGGTTGTCCACACCGCCCGGGCCGGCCCTTCGCCGACGCTCCCTCCGGACAGAGGGTCGGCACATGGACCTCACCACGATCGCCCGCAACGACGTGTTTTCTGCAGCGGACGCGGGCCGGTGGGGCGTCAGCGCTGACGCGTTGGCGCGGCTCGTCACCGAGGGATCGCTCGTGCCGCTCGTCCGCGGCTACTACGCCACCCGCAAGCCCCGTGACGAGCGCGACCGACACGCGCTGCGATCGATGGCCGCTTTCCGCCGGCTTGGTGGCCGCGCCCTCGTCAGCCATCACAGCACCCTCGTCCTGCAGGGCCTGCCGACGTATGCCGCCGACCTCGACCTCGTGCACCTGACCCACCGCACGCGGCGATCCGACAAGCGGTCCGGCGGGGTGCACGTCGCGAGAGCACTTCCCTGCCTGCCCGGTGGCGACCGGGTCCCGACGGCGGTCGCGATCGTCCAGGCCGGACTCGTCGGTTCACCGCTGACCGCTCTGGTCGCGGCAGATGCCGCCCTGCACCGCGCCATGGTGACGCCCGACGAGCTGGTCTGCGCGCTCGCGCGCTTCGGTGGGCACCGTGGCGTGGGCGAGGTGCGGGCCGCGCTCCACCACGCCGACAGCCGCATCGAGTCCGTGGGCGAGTCGCTGCTCGCTCACACGCTGCGGCTGCTCGACATCACCGTGACCCCACAGGTGCACGTCGCAACCGACTCGGGCGTGTACCGGGCTGACTTCGCCGTGGACGGCACACGGGTGCTCGTCGAGTTCGACGGCCGGGTCAAGTACGACAGCCCGAAGGTGTTGTTCGACGAGAAGAGGCGAGAGGACGCGCTGCGCCGCGCAGGGTGGGTCGTGGTTCGGTTCGTGTGGGCCGACCTGCGGCACCCGCACCGGATCCGCCGCCGCATCGACGAGGCCGTGACGCTGAGCCGGCGCGCCGGCTGACCGAGGGAGTCTGGTCTGGCTGCTCTCGGCTCACCCGCGTCGTCGCAGATGCACTCCCTCCAGGAGGTGCCAGGACGAGCGAGGGGTGCGGCTGCGAGCAACCGGCGCGGCACTCAGCGGACGGTGCCGCCGAGGGAGGTGCTGGTGTAGGCGCCGGGTCTGCCGTTGTAGACCCAGAGGTGCCCGTCGGCGCCCCGCCCGAAGAGCAGGAACGTGCCGTCGGCCCGGGTCACGACGTCGGGGGCCGACGTGAAGACCGGCGCCAGACCGGTCAGGGTGCTGCCGCGCTGGACGACCGCATGCCGGTCGACGCCGTTGCCGACCGCGACCAGGGCCCGACCCGGCCACGCGTCTCCGAGCGCACGGTCGGACCAGGCCGCGAGGTTGTCGTAGCGCCGGACCCAGCCGGTGCTCGCCCCGCTCGCGGTGAAGACGCGCTCGTACGTCGCGCCGTTCGTGCCGCGCCCGGTCACCAGGATGGTGCCATTGGCCGCCTTCGCCGACGCGGACAGGCCCGAGGTGAAGACCCCGCCGACGGAGACCCAGCCGCTCCAGCTCGTGCCGTTGAAGCGCTTGCGCCAGGAGGAGCCGGTCGGCGCCACGGCGAACACGTCGATCGTCCCGTTGCCGAGGGACGCGCCGTGCTGGGCGATGACCGTGCCGCCGAGGTTGGCCGACCCCTTGCGTATGCCGTCCTGGAACCACGTGTGGACGAGCTGGCGCGACCCGTTGCGGGTGAAGAGGTCGACGCGGCCCGCTCGCGAGCTCGTCGCCGAAGGTGCGTCGGTCGACGTGACACCGGCGGACGTCCAGCCGCCCCAGGACGAGCCGTCGTTGGTGCTGCGTCGGAACGAGACGCCGTCGCCGGTGCCGCGGACGAAGGTCATCAGCTGCGTGCCGGTGCGCGCCGCCGTGACGCCGACGGGCGAGATGAGGCTTCCGCCCGACCTGCTCGGCACGGAGGCGGTCGGGCGGATGCGCACGATCTTGTCGTTGCTGCCGTTGGAGGTCGTGAAGTAGAGGGACCCGTCGGGTCCGAGCTGCACGGCGCGGATGCGGCCGTAGCCCTGGGCGGCCGCGAGCCGCGTCACCGAGGCCACGCGCGTCGTCGTCGGTGACGGGTTGAACCGCATGAGGTAGATGCCCTCGCCCTTGAGCAGTCCGACGGCAAGGGCCCCCTGCCACTCGCCCCACGCCGACCCGCGCAGGAAGGTCGCACCGCTCGTCGCGACGGTCGGGTAGCCGGACGACCACATCGCCACCCGTGCCGACGGGAACTTCGACAGGTCGGTCATCGGGGTCGACTCGTCGTAGCCGGGCACGGGGTCCCAGCCGTAGTTGGCGCCGCGCGCCGAAAGGTTGATCTCGTCGTCGCGGCTCGTGCCGTGCTCGGCGGTCCACAGCTCGCTCGTGCCCGGCCGCAGCGCAAGCCCCTGGATGTTGCGGTGGCCGTACTGCCACACGTAGCGGGCGTTGCCGCCGCGCGAGTAGAACGGGTTGTCGGTCGGGATGGCGCCGTTCCAGCCGACGCGGAGCACCTTGCCGCCGAGCGAACCGAGGTTCTGCGGGTTGGTGCCGACGGCGGCGTCGCCGGTGCCGACGTAGAGCTTGCCGTCGGTGCCGAACCGCAGTCGGCAGCCCGAGTGGCGGCCCGTCGTGATCGGCAGGCCGGTGATCACGGGCGCGCCGTCCGAGACGGCACTCGTGTCGCTCGTCAGGCGCCAGCGCAGGACTCGCACGTCGAGGGCGCCGCCCGACGAGCTGCGGACCGACTGGCACGTGTAGAAGCGCTTGTTCGTCGATGCCGCGGGGTCGGCCACGAGACCGAGCAGGCCGCCCTCGCTGTTGACGTAGATCGACGGGAAACCGGAGATGGCGACCCGGCGCGGTGCGTTGCTGCCACGTTTGCTCCACACCTGGCCGGCGCGCAGGTCGTAGAGCATGAGGCCGCCGACCCACGTGATGTCCCACGGGTAGCTGAGGCCGGACACGACCGTCGTGACCTGCAGCGTCGGCGCGGCCTGGGCCGCCGGCGGGTGCTCGACGGCCAGTGCGGCTCCGGCGAGCAGCGTGCCCACCAGAGCGATCGAACCTCGGACTCGCAGCCGCTGCACCATCGTGTCTCCCCGACTCAGTGACCTCGTGACTCCTGTCGCGAGGCTACGCGCCGGGGCGCCCGTCCGCTCGTCGAAGCGGCGGGCACTCGGGGATGGTCAGCGGCCGATGTCGGGCGTCCAGCCGGCGACGTCCTCGGGACGCCGCTCGCTCGCACCGACGTAGCGCGACGAGGGGCGGATCAGCCGACCGGTCAGCTTCTGCTCCAGGATGTGCGCCGACCAGCCGGCCGTACGTGCACAGGTGAACATCGGCGTGAACATCGACGACGGCACCTCGGCGAAGTCGAGGATGACGGCGGCCCAGAACTCGACGTTGGTCGCGAGCACGCGGTCGGGGCGGCGGGCGTGCAGCTCGTCGAGGGCGGCCTTCTCGAGCGCTGCGGCGGCCTCGTACCGCGGGGCGCCCAGGCGTTCGCAGGCCGAACGGAGAACGCGGGCGCGCGGGTCCTCGGCGCGGTAGACGCGGTGACCGAAGCCCATGAGCCGGTCGCCCTTGTCGAGGACACCCTTGACGTATGCCGTGGCGTCGCCGAGCTGCTCGACGCCGTCGAGCATGTGCAGCACGCGCGAGGGCGCGCCGCCGTGGAGCGGCCCGGACATCGCACCGACTGCGCCGGAGAGGGCGGCCGCGACGTCGGCGCCGGTCGAGGTGATGACCCGCGCCGTGAAGGTGGAGGCGTTCATCCCGTGCTCGGCGGCCGAGACCCAGTACGCGTCGACGGCCTCGACGTGCCGCGGGTCGGGCTCGCCCCGCCAGCGGATCATGAACCGCTCGGTGATCGTGCGCGCCCTGTCGACCTCGCGCTGCGGGACCATCGGCTTGTCGAGGCCCCGCGCGGACTGGCCGACGAACGACAGCGCCATGACGGCCGCCCGGGCGAGGTTGTCGCGCACCTCGTCGGCGGCGATGTCGAGGGTCGGCTTGAAGCCCCAGACGGGGGCGAGCATCGCGAGCGCGGACTGGACGTCGACCCGCACGTCGCCCGTGTGGACCGGCAGCGGGTAGGGCTCCGCGGGGGGCAGGCCGGGATCGAACTCGTTGTCGACGAGCAGCCCCCAGACGTGGCCGAAGTCGACGTGTCCGACGAGGTCGTCGATGTCGACACCGCGATACCGCAGGGCCCCGCCCTCCTTGTCCGGCTCCGCAATGGTCGACTCGAAGGCGATGACGCCTTCGAGTCCGGGCTTGAAGTCAGGGTCGGGCGTGCTGTCTGCCATGTCGGTCCTTGCTGTGCAGGCGGTACCACCGCGGTGTGGAGGCCGGCAGCCTGCGACCGGGAGGGACCCGTCGGTCGTGGCTGCCACACTCACCGTATGCCGTCAGCAGCCGACCAGATCAAGTTTCGTGGTGCGGTGTTCGCCACGCGGGACGACTACCACGACGCCGTCCGCTTCGAAGGAACCGACTTCACGGGGGCCCATGCGGAGGGCCACACGTTCCTCGAGTGCTCGCTCGTCGGCGGCACGCTCGACGAGGCCCACCTCGAGGGCTCGCGGTGGTCCGAGTCCGAGTGGGAGCGCGTGCAGGGCGTCGGCGTGACGCTCAGCGAGGCCAGCCTCGCCGACACGGCCCTCGTGGGCTGCCGGCTCGCGGCCGTCTCGGCGTGGGGCTCGACGTGGCGCGACGTCACGGTGCGCGGCGGCAAGGTCGACTTCCTCAACCTGCGGGGCGCGAGGCTCAAGGACGTCGCATTCGTCGACTGCGTCGTCACCGAGCTCGACCTGCAGGAGGCGACGGTCGACGGGCTGACCTTCGAGGGCTGCACGTTGGTCCAGCCGTCCTTCGGGCGTGGGAGCTACGCCGGGCTCGACCTGTCCGGGGCGACGTTGCGCTCACCGACCGGGCTGGCCGGTCTCAGGGGCGCGATTCTGAGCCGTCACCAGGTGATCGACCTTGCCGACGCGTTCGCCTCCGAGCTCGGAATAGCGATCGCCGACTGACGCAGGGCGCGCTGGTCAGTTGATCTGGTTGGGCTTGCCCCGGCGCAGGGCCGCGGTCGCCGCGTCCTTGGCGCGGTCGGTGACCTTCACCTTGTCCTGCGGGCGGATCCGCTTCGTCAGGTCGGCGCGCTCGACGAGGGCCGTGAGCGGCATGTCGGTCTCCGGGTGGACACCGACCGGCTCGTCCCCACTGAAGACGACCCAGAGAGAGACATCACCCTTGTAGACCTTGAGGATGCTGCCGTCGGCGAGCGACGTGGCGTGGGCCATGGCCTGACGCCGGGCTCGCTCACTCGAGATCGCCTTGTTCGCCGCTTCCTTGGCGGGCTCGCGCAGCGCCTGGGTGGCCACCCAGATCTGTGGTCCGTACTTGATGCCGAGCTTGACGGTCTGGGTGACGAGCTTGCCCTTGCCTGCCATCGTGTGACTCCTCACGGCCCCGGCGTGCCGGGGCTCCTCGCACGGGTCCGCGCGCGCCGTGGCCTGACGTCCGCGCGGTCCTTCTCGCGCACAACCCTAGTCTGGGCTCATGGACAGCTCTCCCGACGACGGGCTCGCGGCGGTGCGCCGGGTCGACTACCGCGGCGACGGGCTCGTCGAGGGCGATGTGGCCGCATCGCCGTACCTGCAGGCGCGCGCCTGGATCGACGGGGCAGTCACCGCTGCAGCCGAGCGCGACGACGTACCGGAGCCGACCGCGATGTCCGTCGCGACGGTAGACGCGAGCGGTGCACCCGACGTCCGTACCGTCCTCATGCGCTTCTTCGACGAGCGCGGGCCAGGGTTCGTCACCAACCTCGAGTCCGCGAAGAGCCAGCAGCTGCAGGCGAACCCCCGCATCGCCGCCTCCTTGACCTGGCCGGCGATCTACCGCGCGATCCGCTTCCGCGGCACCGCCGAGCTCATCGGCCGCGACGAGGTCGAGGCGTACTTCGACTCGCGTCCCTACGGCTCCCGGCTGTCGGCCTGGGCGTCTGACCAGTCGCGGCCGGCCGCCGACCGGGCCGAGCTCGAGCGCCGGTGGCAGGACGCACTGGAGCGCTTCCCCGAGACGGAGAACGGCGGCCACGTGCCCGTCCCTGACTTCTGGGGCGGGTGGCGCATCGTGTGCGACGAGGTCGAGTTCTGGGCGGGGCGCAGCAACCGGCTCCACGACCGGATCGTGTTCCGCCGCAAAGGGCGCGGTGACATCGCCGACCAGACCGCGTGGACGATGCTGCGTCTCCAGCCCTGACCGTCGGCTCGTCCCGGACAGCGCAACGACATGGAACAGGGCAGCCCGACGAGGTCGGACTGCCCTGCTTCATCCATGGGTGTGGATGGGGACGCGGCTATCGCGTGGCCACCTCACACGCTCCGGAAGAAATCACTTCTCGGATCACCTCCCTTCGTTGTTCGACGACTCGACCGTACGTCGCCCCCGAATCAGGCGGCAAGACCTTTTTACGGATGGCCCTCAGGCGGGTCCGTGGGCAGCGGGTCGTCGCTCGTCGTCGTGTCGTCCGGTCGGCCGGGCGTGTCCTCGCCGCGCCCGGGGCGTCGTGTGATCCGGCCGAAGCCGACGATGAGCGCGACGACGGCCACGACGACGAGCGCGACCACGAGCATCGGTCCCCACGTCTGGTCCGGCGGTGCGGCAGCGTCGGCGGGCACGAGCAGAGCGCCGGCGAACGTCACGGATGGACCTCCGGCTCGGGGGCGACGGCCGCGGCACTGCCCGGACCGAGGCCACGACCCGTGCCGCCCCCGCCGCCGACCGGAGCCGCGGTGACATGACCGACCGACGTTCCGGCCGGGACCTCGGTCGAGTCGTGGGTCGAGTCGTCGGGACCGCCGGACGTCGCCGCGGCGAGACCCCGCGCCCCGAGCAGCATCGCCAGGAGCACGGGGAGCTCGAGGTACGCGTGGTAGCTGGCCAGGGCGGCATACAACGCCTTGCCCTGGACGAAGTCGACGCCGAAGAGGACGGCGAAGACGGCCGCCGCCATGAAGCCCATCGCCCACAGCCGCGGGCCCGTCACCCAGGGCACCCGGGCCTCGAACGCCGCCGACGCATCCGGGGCGACGCGGGGCATGAGGGCCACCCAGACGACGTAGTGCATCGTCTGCATGAACGCGAAGACGGTGAGGAAGCGCATGCCGACGACCGTGGCCGCCGCCCCCGGCGGGGCACTCGAGGCCACCACCGAGTGCCCGTCACCGACAACGCTGCGCACGATGCCCGGGTCGGCGCCGAGCGACCCGTCGATCAGCCCGAGCAGGATGACGGCCGGGACGGCGACGACCCACACGAGCTGGACCGCGCGGAAGGCCTGCCGCCCCCGTCGAGAGACGATGCGGCGCGACCACTCCCACAGGAAGAACAGCGGGACGACGTTGTGCAGGTGGGTGAGCACGACGAAGTGGTACGCCGGGAAGGTGAGCGACACGACCGACGCCGTTCCCACGACCGCCAACGCCGTGACGCGCCGCCGCCCGTCGAGCCCCTGCCAGGCCGCCGCAGCGAGGACGCCGTAGCCGAGGAGGATCTCGGCGAGCTGGGCCGGACGCCCGACCACGCCGACGAGGAGCCGGCACACGACGATGCCCGTGATGAGCGCGCCGAGCAGGTCCAGGAACGGCCGGCCGAGCACGCCGGAGAAGCGGCCCGCGACGTAGCGGATCTCGAGGAGGTTGTGCAGGATGCCGAAGAGGATGAGGCCGATGACCGACGTCGCGATGGGGGACCCGACGGCGACGGCGAGCGAAGCGCCGACGGCCCCGAGCACGAGGAGGGTGATGGCACGCGAGCGCGGAGCGACGCCCGGGTCGGCGTCGGTACTGACCGGCCGGGTCTGCGTGGTCACGCGGTGACCCCGGCCGCGCTCGTGGCCCTGGCGCTGACGCTGGGGGTCGAGGTGCCGATGGTCGCCGCATTCGCGCGGCTGGCCCGATGGGTGGGCCCGCCCGGGGCGGTCGCCGGCGCGGTCGGCGTCAACGTCGTGACCCACCCCGTGCTGTATGCCGTCTCGACCGGCTTCGGGTCACCGTGGCAGCTCGTGATGGCCGAGGCCGTGGTGGTCGCCGTCGAGACCGTGCTGCTCGTGTGGTGGTGGCACGTCAGGGCTCGCGAGGACACGGTGACGCTGGCCCTGGCGGTCGTCGCCGCCAATGCCGCCTCCACCGCCCTCGGTCTGCTCGTCCTCTGAGTCCTGGCCATCCGCCCATGGTTTCGTCGGCCGGTCGGCCGGGCCAGCCGAGAAACCCAATCGTTAGGGTCCTGTGGCGTGACCGATACTCGGGGCGGCGGCGACGAGCGTGGGGGCAGCCTGCGCGCGATCGCCCTGTCGGCGTACGGCCCGACGCTCCTCGGCTCGACGGGGGCGGGTGCGGTCTCGCCGATCGTCGCGATCTCGGCCCGAGAGCTGGGGGCGTCGGTCGGCGTGGCCGCGCTTCTCGTCGCGATGATGGGGCTCGGCCAGCTCCTCGGTGACCTCCCGTCCGGTGCGCTCGCGGCTCGCATCGGCGAGCGACGTGCGCTGCTGGTGGCAGCCGTCGTCGAGGCGGTCGGCATGCTCGTGGCGGCGCTCGCGGACGGGCTCGCCGTGCTCTTCGCCGGGGTGCTCGTCATCGGCTTGGCCGGCGCGCTCTTCGGGCTCGCCAGACAGGCGTACCTCACCGAGGCGGTGCCGGTCGCGATGCGTGCCCGGGCCCTGTCGACGCTCGGCGGCGTCCACCGCATCGGCTACTTCGTCGGCCCGTTCGTCGGTTCGCTCGTCATCACGCGGTGGGGCACGGAGTCGGCATATGCCGTCGGCGGCGTCGCGAGCATCGCCGCCTTCGTGCTCGTCCTCGTCGCGCCGGACGTCACCGGGGCGGCCGAGCGGCTCGCGGCCGCCGGGGCACCGCGCAGCGTCGTGTCGGTCCTCCTGCAGCACCGGCACGTGCTGCTCACGCTCGGCACCGGCGCGATGTGCGTCGCGGGAGCGCGCGCCATCCGCGAGGCGCTCGTGCCGTTGTGGGCCGAGTCGGTCGGCTTCTCACCCGCGCAGACCTCGCTCGTCTTCGGGGTCGCCGGCGCCATCGACATGGCGCTGTTCTACCCCTCGGGCTGGCTCATGGACCGCTACGGCCGGGTGGCCGCGGCCGTGCCGAGCATGGTGGTGCTCGGCCTCGGGATGGCGCTGCTGCCGCTCGCGACGAGCCTCGTCGCGGTGACCGCGGCCGCGACCGTCCTCGGCGTCGGCAACGGGCTGGGGGCGGGTCTGATCATGACCCTCGGCGCCGACGCGTCCCCCGCCGACGGCCGGGCGCAGTTCCTCGGTGGTTGGCGCCTCTGCGCCGACGTGGGAAGGGCCGCGGGCCCCCTGGCGTTGTCAGGGCTGAGCACCATCATGTCCCTCGGCGCCTCCGCGGTCGTGCTCGGCGTGGGTGCGCTCGTCGGGGCGGGATGGCTGCGCATCTGGGTGCCACGACACGACCCGACACGTGGCACGGCGACGAGCGGTCCCTGACGCTCCCGGATTCTGAGAAGGTATGACCGTGACGGACCTGATCGACACCACCGAGATGTACCTGCGCACGATCTACGAGCTCGAGGAGGAGGGCATCGTCCCTCTGCGCGCGCGCATCGCGGAGCGTCTCGGCCACTCCGGTCCGACCGTCTCGCAGACCGTGGCCCGCATGGAGCGCGACGGCCTCGTCGCCGTCTCCGGAGACCGTCACCTCGAGCTGTCCGACCACGGGCGGCTGCTCGCGACGCGCGTCATGCGCAAGCACCGCCTCGCCGAGCGTCTGCTCGTCGACGTCATCGGTCTCGAGTGGGAGTACGCCCATGACGAGGCGTGCCGCTGGGAGCACGTCATGTCCGAGAAGGTGGAGCGCAAGATCCTCGGTCTGATCGGCGAGGGCCTGGAGTCCCCCTACGGCAACCCGATCCCGGGTCTCGCCGAGCTCGGAGTGCGTCAGGACGAGGACTTCCTGAGCGGCCTCAGCACGCTGACAGCGGTGGTCGGCGACGTGCCGGCGGTCGTCACGATCCGCCGCATCGGTGAGCCCGTGCAGGTCGACCCCGAGGCGCTCGCGCTGCTGACGAGCGCCGGCGTCGTGCCCGGGGCCCGGGTCGAGGTCGTGCGTGAGGGTGGCCGGGTCGTGGCGGTGCGCGAAGGCAGCGAGCCGTCGACGGGCGTCTCCCTGCCTCACGACGTCGCCGTCCACGTCTTCTGCCAGGCAGCCGCGAGCACCGCTGCGTGAACACGCCGCATCCGTCAGGGTTTGCCCCGGTCCGGCACCTCGTTTTGGCATGCCTTGCCACACCTCGGAAGACGTCGATGAAAATTCTTTGACTTCGGTGGACGCCAAGGTGACAAGGACCATGGGGTTGGGTACGGTTGGCCGCACTTGCTCTCCCCGTCGAGCGAGTGCCCCGGGTCGGACCGCCTAGTCCTGCCATCGACCTGAGGCTCAGTACGAACCGCACGGCAGGAGCGGGGGAACCACTTTCTCCGGGCGTCGAGAGACGTCCTCGGGGTGAAGCCCTCCGTGGACCCGAACGGGTCCGAGCGAAGGCCGGGCGAGTACCTCCAGCCCGAACCCGACAGCTCACCTCGTAGGCGTCGAGAGGTCAAACGTGGCTCAGAACGTTCCCGGGCGCCACCGCGCCCCCGGTCGATTCAACGCGATCTCCGAGCTCAAGACGATCGCCAAGGAGTCTGCTCAGCCCGCCGTGAAGGGTGCCGCCATCGTCGCGGCCTCGGGTGGCCTCGTGGCCACCTTCGCCGGTCCGGCGAGCGCCGCAGACGGTTCGACCGTCGCAGGCCCCGCGGTCGTCGGCCCCCAGGTCGGCACCCTGAAGGCGTCCAACGCCCTCTCTGCCATCGGCTACGCCAAGCCCGCCCTCAAGGCAGCCACGGTCAAGCCCGTTGTCATCGAGGACATCAAGGTCAAGACCGAGCGCGCCGAGAAGAAGGCAGCCGAAGAGGCCGCCGCCGCGCGTGAGGCCGCCTCCGAGCGTGCGTCGCGTTCCGCGAGCCGCACCGCCCTCAACGTCGCTCCCGACCCCAGCGCCACCGGCATCATCGGCATCGCGCAGTCGCTCTTCGGCGTCCCGTACGTCTACGGCGGCACGACGCCGTCGGGCTTCGACTGCTCGGGCTTCACGTCCTACGTCTACCGCCAGGCCGGCATCTCGATCCCGCGCACCGCGTCCGCGCAGGCCGCGGCCTCGACGCCCGTCAGCAGCCCGCGTCCCGGTGACCTCGTCTTCTTCGGCTCGCCGATCTACCACGTGGGCATCTACGTCAGCCCCGGCCGCATGATCGACGCGCAGCGCACCGGCACCGTGATCGGCAACCACTCGATCTGGACCACGCCGTCGATGTACGGCCGTATCTGAGCGCCCGTTCCCGCCTCTTCTCGTTGCGCCCCCACCGGAGTCCGGTGGGGGCGCAACGCTTTTCCGGGGTCAGCGCGGTCCATGGTTGACTGAGGCGATGACCGTGCAGCCTGCCGCCGAGTCCACGACCCTCATCGAGCTCGAGCTCTGGAGCGACCTGGTCTGCCCCTACTCGTGGGTGGCCAAGCGGCGCCTCGAGGCCGCCGTCGCAGCGTTCGAGCGTCCCCACGACGTCACCGTGCGGCTGCGCTCGTTCGAGCTCGACCCGGACGTCCGGGTCGGTGGGGGCGTGCCCGTCGACGAGCACGTCGGCGCCCGGCACGGCGTCGACCGGGCGGCCGGACGACTCATGAACGCGACGGCGAGCGAGGTCGCCGAGGCGGACGACCTCATCTTCGACTGGGACAGCGCCGTGCGGGCCAACACCTTCGACGCCCACCGCCTCTGCGTGCTCGGCCGCGAGATGGGTGGCCCGGCGTTGCGGTCCGCGGCCGTCGAGCGCTTCCACTCCGCACACTTCCGCGAGGGCCTCGCCATCGACGACCACGAGGTGCTCCAGCGCCTCTCCGCCGAGTGCGGCCTCGACGAGCGCCGCGTCTCGGCGGTGCTCGCCTCCGACACGTACGCCGACGAGGTGCGAGCCGACGAGCAGCGGGCGCACTCGATGGGCGTCACCTCGACGCCGTTCGTCGTCGCCAACGGGTACGCCGCCGTGTCGGGTGCGCGCCCCGTCGAGGACTACCTGGCCCTCCTGCGCGGGGTCGCGACGCAGACGGTCTGAGCGGGGACCCGCGCACTTCGGGAGACGACGGGCTTCGGTGGGTGCTCCCGTCCCCTCCTCGGGAGCACCCACCGTCGTTCGGCCGGCAGCCCCCATCGCGACCGGCCGTGACGCGCCCCGGCTCGGCCCCACGGCTGCGCCGGACCCCCTGGCCCGAGGCGTCGTCCGAGGAGCGCGTCACATCAGGAGACGTCGCTGCCGGTCAGGTGTGTCGCAAACGCGCGCAAATCCCCACAAGCTGTGTCGGCCGCGCACATCGGTGGGCATGTCGCGCCATGATTCGGCCCGTGCGGCGTCTCCAAGGGGAAGGATGCGTGAGGTGCGTTGCTGACGCGCCGACCGGGTCGGGGGACGAGACCCGGCACCCGGCCACGCGCCCGGCAAAGCCATGGGTCGATGGGCCCGAAGCAGGCCGGCAGACCAGGGATGGGAGAGCGTGGAGCAGGCGCACGACGAGCACGGCGGCGTGGCAGGCGAGTCCGGCGACGTGGGGGCCGAGGCCGAGGACGTGGCGGCCTCCGGCGTGCCCGCGCCCGTCGGGCGGGCGGGGGACGCGACGCGAAGCCGGTCCCCGAGGTCCCACGACGGCGATCGACACCGGGGCGCCCATCCGGACGACCCATCGGATGACCGTGCGGACGACGCGGTGCTCGTGGACAGCGTGCGCGGAGGGGACGACACGGCATACTCCGAGCTGTGGACGCGGCACGAGCCGGCGGCACGTCGGCTCGCGACCCGGATCGCCTCGCCCAGCGACGTCGACGACCTCGTCAGCGAGAGCTTCACCCGGACCCTCGACGCGATCCGCTCGGGCGGCGGCCCCGGCACGGCGTTCCGGCCCTACCTGCTGACGACGCTGCGCCGGGTCAACATCGACGTCGCCCGCCGCTACACGAGCCGGGTCGTGCTCACGGACGACGAGGCGGCCGTCGACAGCGTGTCGGACACGTCGGCGGAGGACGCCGCCGTCGAGGCCGAGGAACGCGATGCCGTCTGGGCCGCCTGGCGCTCGCTGCCCGACGAGTCCCGGTCACTGCTGTGGGAGCTCGTCGTCCACGAGGAGAAGCCGCACCAGCTCGCGCCCCGGCTGGGCACGACCGCGAACGGCGTGGCGAGCCGCAGCAAGCGCGCGCGTGAGCGGCTGCGCCAGGTCTTCCTGTCGGAGCTCGTCGCGAACGCGGGTGACCCGCAGTGTCGGGAGGTGCGGCGCCAGCTCGGTGGTTACGTGCGCGACTCCTTGCCGGCCAAGGCGCGAGAGCGCGTCGACGAGCACCTCGACCGGTGTGCACGGTGCCGTGCGGCAGTGCTCGACGTCATCGACGTCGACGCCGCGATCCGGCTGCGGGTCGCCCCGGTGCTGCTGCCCGGCGCCTTCGCCGCTGCCGGAGGAGCCGGCGCGTCGGTCGGGTCCGCGGGCGCCGGTGCGCTCGGAACGGGCCCAGCCGGTGCTGCCGCGTGGGCGACGGCAGCAGGGGCTGCGGCTCCTCCGCCGGTCCTCGGCGTCGAGTCGTTCCTCGACGACATCGAGGGGCTCGGCGCAGGCGCCGGGGCCACGTCGGGTGGGTCGACAGTCGTCGGGAAGGTGCTCTCGGTGCCCGGCCGCTCGGCGGCTGCCGTCGTCGCCGCGGCCGCCATCATCGTGGCCGCCGTGCTCTTCCTGGTCCAGTCAGAGCCCGCGGGCCAGGTCGCGGCCGACGCGTCGACCGGGCGCGACTCGTCCTCCGGTATGCCGGGTGGCTCCGAGTCGGGGTGGCCGACGACCACCGAGGCGGCCGAGACGGGCGCCACGAGCGCGACAACCGCACCGGGTCCCGTCATCGGCGCCGCGACGGCCGCGGTGGCCCGGCTGCGTGAGCCGGCAGGCGTGCCGGGCGGACGTCCGCTCCGGCCCGGGACGTCGTCCTCACCGGGAACCTCCACAGCCGGGAGCCCGTCGAGCACCTCCAGCACGTCGCCGGCGGCGACCACGCCGCCACCGCCCGGCGATGTCGGCACGGTGACGCGGCTGCTGCTCGAGCCGGGAGACCAAGGCACCTACCTCGCGCACCTCGAGGCGCCGGACGGCTGGCTCATCACGTCGGTGCTCGACCGGCACGGCGCGCGCGCCACCGAGCACGTCTCGAGCCCGACGCGGGCCCTCGACGACCGGCTTCGCGCGGGTCAGCTCGTCATCGAGGTGACGCGGACCCGGACCGGTCTGACCGGAGAGCTCCGAGCGTCGTTCGAGGACCGGTCGGGGGAGCTTCTCGCGGGATCAGGCAGCTATCCGCTGCTCTGATCGAGCTCGCCCGGTGCCGACGGCTCCGGCGGGGCGGCATACGGCTGCTCGTCGATCGGGATGACGTGGCTGAGGCGCGTCAGCTCGAGAACGGCGCGGATCGGCGAGTCCGAAGGGACGACGAGCCGCAGCTCCTGGCGGCGCTCGCGCAGACGGGACGAGAGGCGGAAGAGCGTTGCGATGGTGGCGCTGTCGACGTAGGTCGTGCCGGTGAGGTCGAGGACGACGAGCGTCACGTCGTCGGGGACGTCGCGGGCGACGGCATCGGTCAGCTCCTGGGCGTTCGAGAGGTCGACCTCGCCCGTCACGTGGACGACGTGGGCCGGGCCCCTGCGCCGGGCCTCGATGCGGGCGAGGTCACTCACACGACCACCCCGATCTCGACGCGGCGGCGTAGGTGGACGTCCGTGCCCGCAGGCGTGCGTTCGACGTCGACCTCGTCCATGAGCGCCTCCATGAGCTGCAGGCCCCAGCCTCCGCCGCGCTCGGCGGCCGGACGCCACTCGCCGTGGTCACGCACGAGGACCTGGAGCCCTCCGTCGGCGAGCCGGGCCTCGACATCGAGGTCGCCGGCGTCGGCCCGGCCGCTGTAGGCGTGCTGGACGACGTTGGCACAGGCCTCACCGGTCGCGACGAGGACCTCGTTGACGTCCGTCTCGGAGACTCTGTTCTCGCGGAGCCAGCGGCGCAGGGCACCGCGCACCTGGACGAGGTTGCGGGCCTCCGCGGGCAGGCGCAGGGTCAGCTCGCCGTCGACGGAGGCGGTCGGACGCATGGCGATGATCGCGACGTCGTCCTCGACGTGGTGCTCGACGAGGAAGGTGTCGAGGAGCAGGTCGCACAGGGACTCGAGGCCGTCGTCCGCGTGGGTGCCGGCGGCCTCACGGCGGAGACGGTCCAGGCCCTCGGTGATCGACACGCCGCGCCGCTCGACGAGGCCGTCGGTGTAGAGCAGGAGCGTCGCGCCGTGCTCGAGGACCCGGGTCTCCTCGGTGAAGCCGCCGTCGATGGTGACACCGATGGGCGGGGCCAGGCCACCCGTGAGGAAGGTTCCCTCCCCGCCGCCCACGACGAGGGCAGGTGGGTGGCCGGCGTTCGTCCACCGGACACGGCGCGTCGAGGGGTCGAAGAGGAGGTACAGCAGGGTCACCATCTCCGGCACGGGAAGCTGCGCGACGAGCGCGTGCACGCCGTGCATCACCGTCGGTGGTGACGGGTCCTGAAGGGCATAGGCGCGCAGGGCCATCCGGACCTGGACCATGGTCGCGGCTGCCTGCAGCCCGTGCCCGGCCACGTCGCCGATGGCGAGACCGATGAGGCCGTCGGGAAGCTGGACGACGTCGTACCAGTCGCCCCCGAGCTGGAAGTCCTCCGTCGCCGGGACGTAGCGCGCGGCGAGGGCCACGCCCGGTACGTCGGGAAGGCGGTCCGGCAGGAGGCTGCGCTGCAGGGTCTCGGCGATCTCGTGCTCGCGATGCGCACGGGCCTCCTCGTGGCTCAGCAGCTCCTGCGCCTCGGACCGCTCCTGGATCTCCTGCACGAGCCGGGTGTTGGCCGCCGAGAGCTGTGCGGTGCGTTGCTCGACCCGCGCCTCCAGCTCGGCGGCGGCGGCGGAGAGCGCAGCGGCTGCGGCCATCCGCTCACTGACGAGGGCGGCGAGGAAGAACGACGTCAGGGCGACGCAGGCGTTGAAACCCTGGAGCGTCACCATCTGCTCGAGCAGCGTCATGCCCTCGAAGGGACCGGTCATCGTGGCGGCTGACCACGTCGCGGCGAGGCAGGCGACGAGAGCCGCTGGGGCGGCCCCGCGCAGCTGCAGTCGCCACGCCACCCAGCCGACGACCGGGAGGGTGAGGAACAGGATGGGCAGCTCGGTCAACGAGGCCACCGTCACGACCCCCGTGGCGGCGATGAGGAACGCCGCCCCCTCGATCCAGCGCATCGTCGGCCAGCGCCGCTGCTCCCAGAACAGCGGGAGACACAGCAGGAAGGGCGCGACGACGAGCACGCCCATCGCGTCGCCCGTCCACCAGACAGCCATCGCCGTGGGCAGGTGCTGCATCGCGATGGCGCCCGACGCGACGAGCGTGACCGAGCCGATGGTGGCGCTGATCAGCATGCTCGCGAGCGCGCCGAGGAAGACGATCGCCATCGCGTCGCGCTGTCGGTCGAGCTGGCGACGGAAGCCGACGCGGTGCAGGAGGGTGACAGCCACGACGGGGGCGAGCGTGTTGCCGACGGCAGTCACGGCAGCGGCGAGCGGCGTCGCACTGATCGGGAGGTTCACGGCCAGGGCGGCGACGGCGACGGCCGGCCAGTAGGAGCGGCCCGCGACGAGGAGCGCGGCGACGGCGATCCCGGTCGGCGGCCACAGCGGTGTGACGTCGTTGCCGACGAGGGAGAGGTTGAGGCCGAGCCGGGCCCCGAGGTAGTAGGCGACGGCGATGCCGACGAGTCGCAGGGCCCGGGTGGACGTGCTGACGGCGTCGGTGCTCATGACATCGGGGCCGGCGCCCTGGTGTCTGGTGGCTGCGGTTCGGCGGTCCACGGGCACGCCGACGGGACCCGACGTTCCCGCCGCGTCCACGCCTTGTGTCATCTCCGGGAGCGATCCAGCCGCCTGCACCCCACCATGAGCACGAGCGTAGGCAGCCGAGCGGCTCCCGACGAGGGTTTTGTCGGACTCCAGCCCGATTGCCTGGCCGTGCACCCGGCAGCCGTGCTGCCGGCGCCCCCGGGCTACTCGGGCGACGAGATCCCGACGGCCGACACCGCGAGCTCCCGGCTCGCCTGCTCCAGGGCCGCCGTGATGGCGTCGACGAGAGGTCGTGGCGCAGCCGGCGACACCGCCAGGAAGACGTGGCGCTGCGTGGACTCGGAGCGCACTCGGGCCACCGCCAGCTGGTCATGCGGTCGGTAACCGAGCGCCGGGATGACGGCAATGCCCAGACCGGCCCGCACGAGGCCCTGGATGACGCCGTAGTTGTTGCTCCGGTAGGACACCGACGGCTCGAACCCGTGACCGCGGCACAGCTGGCGCAGCATCGTGGCAGCGGCCGTCCCGTTGCGGGTCGAGACCCACGTGTCGTCGGCGAGGCTCGAGACGTCCACCACCTCGTCGCCGGCCTTCGGGTGATCAGGTGGAAGGACGAGCAGGAGGTCCTCGGTCAACAGGCGGCGGGTCTTCACGCCGCGGGGCCACGGGCGCGGCACCAGCGCGTACCGGTAGACGAGCGCGACGTCGAGCTCACGGGCCAGCAGCAGCGGCATCAGCTCGTGTGACTCGCCCTCGTCGAGACCGACCTCGATACGGTCGTTGTCACGCTTGAACGCCGAGAGGGCAGCCGGGAGGAGCTGCTCGCTCGCGGAGGGGAAGCTACCCACCCTCAGGCGTCCGATCACGCCCCCGAGGAGCAGGTTGACGTCGTCCTCCAAGGTCCGCAGCGTGCCCAACGCCGCTCCGGAGCTCGCGACGATGAACTCGGCCGCGGGTGTGGGTCGGATGCTGCGGGCGTCCCGCTCGAACAGCGGGACCCTGAGGTGGCGTTCGAGCGTCGAGATCTGCTGGGAGACCGCCGATGGCGTGTAGCCGAGCTGGCGCGCGGCGTCGGCGAACGAGCCGCATCGGACCACGGTCGTGAGGGTCAGCAGGTGCACCGGGTTGAGCATGACGAATCCTGGTCCCTCCGTGTCGGGAGTGGCCACCGCGTTCGACGAGTCGAAGGACCAGCTCGCCGAAGCACGCGGCGTGCCCGCTCGACCATAGTCCTCGGTCACCAGAACGAGCACCAGGGATGCTTACCGAACGCACAGGACGACGAGGGCTGCAGCGTCTTCCGGAGGGGCCGAGGCCGCGGCAGGCTGCACGGGGACGGACGAAGGAGAACACCATGCAGGTCGACACCCTCCAGCTCATCGACGAATGGGGGCCGGAGAAGGTCGTGTGCGTCTCCGACCGCAGGTCGGGGATGCGAGGAGTGCTCGTCCTCGACAACACCGCCCGGGGCGTGGGCAAGGGCGGCACCCGGATGAGCCCGGACCTCAGCGTCCTCGAGGTGGCACGGCTGGCCCGGACCATGACGTGGAAGTGGGCGGGGGTCGACCTCTTCCACGGGGGCGCGAAGGCCGGCATCCTCGGCGACCCGACCGCAGCCAACAAGGAGGAGATCCTCCGCGCGTTCGCGCGAGCCCTGTCGAACGAGGTGCCCGCCGAGTACGTGTTCGGCCTCGACATGGGCCTGACCGAGTGCGATGCCGCCATCTTCGTCGACGAGCTCGGAGACCGCGGTGCCGCAGTGGGTCTGCCGCGCGTCCTGGGTGGCCTGCCCTACGACGAGCTCGGCGTCACGGGCTACGGCGTGGCCGAGGCGACGGATGCTGCGGCAACTGCCATCTCGCTGCCGATCCAGGGCGCGACCGTCGCCATCCAGGGCTTCGGTGCGGTGGGGCAGGCTGCGGCCGAGCGCCTCATCGAGCTCGGTGCCGTGGTCACCGCCGTGTCGACGGCCAGTGGCGCGCTCGTCGATGCGGGCGGCATCGACGTCGCCAAGCTCGTCGAGCTGCGCCGGCACGTCGGGGACGAGTGCGTCGTCGAGTACGGCGGCACCCTGGCCCCTGCTGCCGCGCTCACCACCGACGCGCAGATCCTCATCCCGGCTGCCCGAGAGGACGTCATCGACAAGGACCTGGCGGTCAGGACGACCGCACGGCTGGTCGCCGAGGGCGCCAACATGCCGAGCACCCCGGACGCTCTCGAGGTGCTGCACCGCAGGGGTGTCACCGTCGTGCCGGACTTCGTCGCGAACGCCGGCGGCATCGTGGCTGCCGCCCACTCGATGGACGCGAGGTACTCGCCGTTCACGGTCGACCCTGTCGACGTCTTCCCGATGATCTCGGCGAAGATGCGGCAGAACACCGTCACGGTCGTGACCGAGGCCCGCGCGCGCGACCTGACCACCCACGCCACGGCCCAGGAGATCGCCCAGGAACGTGTGCGCGCCGCGATGCGGGTGCGGGGCCAGGTCGGCGCCGGCGGATGGTGAAGAGGAGAGGACGATGACGAGCACGAACCCCGTCGGGCCGCAGGTCGGCACCGCCACGACGGTCAGCAGCACCGCCCTGCGCGCCCGGTTCGCAGCGCGCCTGTCGGCGCTGTACGGCAGCGAGGTGCCGGCGTACACCACGCTGGTCACGGTCTCGCAGGAGGTGAACCAGCGGGTCATGTCCCGCGGCGGCCCCGACGCCGCGCGCCTCGGCAGCATGGAGCGGGTCACGGCCGAGCGGCACGGAGCGATCCGGGTCGGGTCGCCGCGCGAGCTCGAACAGGTCTCGCGAGTGTTCGGGGCCCTCGGCATGTTCCCGTGCGGGTTCTACGACCTGCGCGACGCGGCGCCGGCACCGATCCCCGTGGTGTCCACGGCGTTCCGTCCACTCGACCCGGCAGAGCTGGCGGTCAACCCGTTCCGGGTGTTCACCTCCGTCCTCATCCCTGAGGACCGCCGGTTCTTCGACGCCGACCTCGAGGGCAGGCTGAGGCGCTTCATCGAGGCCCGAGAGCTGTTCCCGCCCGAGCTGCTCACGCTCGCAGACCGGGCTATCGCGCACGGCGAGCTGTCGTCCGCCGACGCCGACCGCTACCTCGACCTCGCGACGGCCTCGTTCGCGCTCTCACCCGAGCCGGTCGACCGGGCGTGGTACGCCGAGCTGGAACGGGTCTCCGGCGTGGCCGCCGACATCGGCGGCGTCACGACCACCCACATCAACCACCTCACCCCGCGCGTCCTCGACATCGACGACCTCTACGCCTCGATGCAGGCCCGAGGCGTCGAGATGATCGACGAGATCCAGGGACCGCCTCGGTGGGACGGCCCCGACGTGCTCCTGCGCCAGACGTCGTTCCGGGCCCTGTCGGAGCCCCGCAGGTTCCGTCACCAGGACGGCAGCGTCACCGAGGGTGCGCTGCGGGTGCGGTTCGGAGAGGTCGAGGCCCGGGGGGTCGCGCTCACGCCCGCCGGCCGCGACCGCTTCGACGAGCTCGCGGCAGAGGTCGACCGCCGGATCGCTGCGAACCCCGAGCTGAGCCGCGCCGAGGTCGCTCCGCAGGTGTGGGCGCAGGGCTTCCCGGCAACCGAACGCGAGCTGTGCACCCAGGGCCTGGGCTTCTTCACCTTCGGCGTCGACGACGCGGTCGCGGCGGGTGCCGGCAGCCCGGACCAGGTGGCCGCCCTCGAACGAAGGGCGGTCGCAGATCTCGTCGCGGCCGACGTGCTGCATCCCGTTCCCATCGTCTACGAGGACTTCCTGCCCCGGTCGGCCGCCGGCATCTTCGCCTCGAACCTCACGGACCGCGGTGCCATGGACGCGGAGCACGGCGGGGCCGAACGCGACGTGGGCTGGATGAGCCAGGTCCTGGGCCTCGAGGTGCGGGTGCCGGAGGACATCTACGCCGCGGAGTCGGCGGCGTCGCTGAGCGCCGCCGAGGCGGTGCTCGGTCGCACCATCATCACGCAGTAGCCCGAGCCGGTGGTCGTCGCGCCGACACACGCGTGCGGGCTCAGGCACGACGCTCGGGGCGAAGCATCTCGGCCACGAGGTCCTGGGCCACCTCCACGAACACCCGGACCGGCTCTCTCGGCGTCGGCCCGCCACGGGTGATGAGCACGATCTGCCGGGTCAGGGGATCGGCCATCTCCAGCGTTGCCAGAGCGAGGGTGGGGTTGAGCCGGCGCATGAGGTCCGTCATGACGGTCGCTCCGAGGCCCGACGCCGCGAGCTGGAGGGAGGCGCCCGTGTCGGTCACCTCGTGCAGCACGCGGGGCTCGAACCCGCGGCGGCGGAATCCGGCCCGCACCGCCCGCCCGAACTGGCTCGACTCGGGCGCGAGGATCCAGCTCAGGGCGGCCAGCTCTTCGGCCGTGGCCACCTTCGGTCGACGGCCCGGTGTCTCCGTCGGGGCCGCTGCGACGACGAACGTCTCGTGGTGCAGCTGGACGACCGACAGGCCCGGCTCGCGTGGCATGGGAGCGTCGGCGTAGTCGAGGCCGAACGCGATGTCGACGTCGCCGTGGCGCACCGAGCCGGCCGCCTCGTCCACGTCGACCTCCCGCGACGACACCGCGACGTCGGGGTACTCGGCTGCCATCCGTCCCACGATCGGGGCAAGCAGGCCCACGGCCGTGCTGCCCCACGTGCCGACGACCAGAGGACCGGCCGCGCCGCCTTCCACCGACCTCGTGACCGCGATCGCCTCTGCCTCCAGCGACAGCAGCCGGCTGGCGTAGTCGGCCATGAGCCGGCCGGCATCCGTGAGGACGAGCTGTCGGCCCGATCGCTGCACGAGCGGCACGCCCAGCGCCTGTTCCAACGAGGAGATGTGCTGCGAGACGGCGCCCGGGGTGTACCCGAGGTGCTCGGCCGCCGCGGCCAGCGTCCCTCTGCGCACGAGCTCGCGCAGGGTGGCGAGCTGCGTGAGGTTCAACCTCGGCGACGCGCTCATCTGCCACCCACTTCTGTGCCGACGGGACTTCACGGATTCTAAACATCAGAGCCCAGAAAGGTTCGCTTGTCGTGAAGCATGCGTTGCGCCCACGATGGTGCGAGAGCCCGTCGGACGCGGAGGGCCGGCGCTGCCGCCGGGACGCCACCCGAACCGCCGCTCTTGCCCAGTTCTTCGTGACCCCAAGCGAATCGAGGCCCGCAATGGCGCAGCCCCCGGAGCTCCCCAGCCACGCATCCGTCGTCGTCGTCGGGGGCGGTGTCATGGGCGTGTCCACCGCCTACCACCTGGCTCAGGCGGGCGTCAACGATGTCGTCCTCGTGGAGAAGGACGAGCTCGGCTCCGGCTCGACCTGCAAGGCGGCCGGCGGCGTGCGCGCCCAGTTCTCCGACCGGGTCAACATCGAGCTCGGGCTGCGCAGCCTCAGGACGTTCGAGACGTTCACGGAGACCTTCGGTCAGGAGATCGACCTGCACCAGGTCGGCTACCTCTTCCTGCTCGACCGTCCGGAGCACGTCGCCGCGTTCGAGAGGAACGTGGCCCTTCAGAACGAGCTCGGCGTGCCAAGCCGCATGATCGAGGTCGCCGAGGCCAAGACGCTCTCGCCGATGATCAGCACCGACGGGCTCCTCGCGGCTGCGTGGTCCCCGACCGACGGCCACTGCACACCCGAGTCGGTCGTGCTCGGGTATGCCGGCGCGGCCCGCCGCGCCGGCGCCCGCCTCCTGCGCGGCTGTACCGTCACCGACATCGCCTCGACAGGCGGAGCCGTCACCGGCGTCGTGACCGACCGCGGCACGATCGCCACCGACGCGGTGATCTGCACTGCTGGCGCGTGGTCCAAGGCGGTCGGCGACATGGTCGGCGTGGATCTGCCCGTCGAGCCGATGCGGCGCCAGATCCTGACCACCGAGCCCATCCCGGGGCTCGACCCGAGGACCCCGTTCACCATCGACTTCTCCACCAGCCTGTACTTCCACTGCGAGGGTCCCGGACTCCTGCTGGGCATGTCCGACCCCGACGAGACCCCCGGGTTCAAGCTGAAGCAGTCCGACGGCTGGCTGCCGCGCCTCGCCGACGCGATCGAGCACCGGGTCCCTGCCCTGGCCGAGACGGGTCTGGGCGCCGGCTGGGCGGGCCTCTACGAGATGACGCCCGACCACAACGCGCTCGTCGGAGAAGCACGCGAGGTGTCACGCTTCCTCTATGCCACCGGGTTCTCCGGCCACGGCTTCCTCATGGGCCCGGCCATCGGCGAGGTGTTGCGCGACCTCTACCTCGGCCGGACCCCGGTCATCGACGTCTCCGGCCTGCACGCGGAGCGCTTCGCCGCCAGCGAGACCAGACCAGAGCTCAACATCGTGTGAACCCGCCCCCCACGCGCATCCCGCCCCAGCGCCACGGCGCCCACCCCGACCGAGAACGAAGGAGCCCCATGAGCACGCCCCAGCTCACCGACCGCACCGCCCTCGCCACCCTTGCCACGGAGACGGCACGTCGCTGCGGCGTCGACATCGACGCGATCACCGGCGACCACCTCACGCCGTCCCCGGTCAACGGTCTGCCGCTCTCCTCGGTGCGTTGGGTCGACGGTGGCGCGGTCGACGACGCCGTGGCCCGGGCCCAGGCGGCCTTCCTGGCCTGGCGAACCGTCCCGGCGCCTGCCCGCGGCGCGCTCGTCAAGCGGCTCGGTGAGCTGCTCGCCGTCCACAAGGAGGACCTCGGCACGCTGATCAGCCTCGAGGTCGGCAAGATCACCTCGGAGGCGCTCGGTGAGGTCCAGGAGATGATCGACATCTGCGACTTCGCCGTGGGGCTCTCGCGACAGCTGTACGGCAGGACCATGGTCTCCGAGCGGCCCGGCCACCGGCTGATGGAGACGTGGCACCCGCTCGGCGTCGTCGGGGTCATCTCGGCGTTCAACTTCCCGGCAGCCGTGTGGTCGTGGAACACGGCCATCGCGCTGGTGTGCGGTGACCCCGTGATCTGGAAGCCGTCCGAGCTCGCGCCGCTGACGGCCCTGGCCAGCAACGCCATCCTCGCTCAGGCCATCGACGAGGCCGGGGCGCCGGCCGACCTGTCCCAGGTGCTCGTCGGCGGCGCCGACGTCGGCCAGGCACTCGTCGACCACCCGGGTGTCGCGCTCCTCTCGGCAACCGGCTCCAGCCGGATGGGCAAGGCGGTCGGACCGCGGGTGGCGGACCGCTTCGGACGTTCCCTGCTCGAGCTCGGCGGCAACAACGCCGCCGTCGTGAGCCCGACCGCGGACCTGGACCTCACGGTCCGGGGCATCGTGTTCTCCGCGGCAGGGACCGCCGGCCAGCGATGCACCACGATGCGCCGGGTCATCGCGCACACCTCCGTGATCGACGACCTCACCGACCGGCTCGTCTCGGCCTACGCGCGGCTCCCGATCGGCAACCCGATGAGTGAGGGAACGCTCGTGGGTCCGCTCATCCACGCCGGGGCCTACGAAGCCATGCAGAAAGCCATCGCCCAGGCAGCCGAGGAGGGCGGCAAGCTCGTCGCCGGAGGTGACCGCGCCCTGGAGGACGTCGCCCCCGACGCCTACTACGTCACCCCAGCCATCGTGCGCATCGACTCGCAGACACCCGTGGTGACGCAGGAGACCTTCGCTCCGCTCCTCTACGTCCTGCCCTACGAGACGCTCGAAGAGGCGATCGCGCTGAACAACGATGTCCCGCAGGGCCTTTCGTCGAGTATCTTCACCAGCGACCAAGCCGAGGCCGAGAGGTTCCTGTCTTCCGAGGGCTCCGACTGCGGCATCGTCAACGTCAACATCGGCACCTCGGGTGCCGAGATCGGAGGCGCCTTCGGTGGCGAGAAGGAGACGGGCGGCGGCCGCGAGTCCGGGTCGGACGCGTGGCGGGCCTACATGCGACGATCGACCAACACCATCAACTACTCCGGCGAGCTCCCGCTCGCCCAGGGTGTGAACTTCACGGTCTGAGCGCGAGAGGATGAGGAGGCCACGGGGGCCTCCCCGGCCCTCCCTCGACCGGCCAACCACCGGTTTCGACCGGCGCGACCCCGAGGACACCGCGTATGACCGCCACGGCCCCACGTCAGCCCACCCGCCCGGCCGCGCCGGCCGGCATACCCCTGCCGCGGTCATGAAGGACCTCCACGTGCCCGCCCTGCCCGGTGAGGCCGTCGGCTCGGCGGCCTCCAGGGAGACGGTGGCCGCCGTCGTGGACGCGCTGGCCCGCGCGGGCGTGGGCGACGTGCTCGCCGACGACGCCTCCCGGGCGCACTACTCGAGTGACGCGTCGCTCTACCGGGTGATCCCGACGGCTGTCGTCCGTCCGCGCGACGCCGAGGAGGTCGGGGCGGCGCTCGCCGTGGCCCGCGCCCACGGGATCCCCCTCGTCGCCCGCGGCGCCGGCACGTCCGTGGCCGGGAACGCCGTCAGCTCAGGGCTCGTCGTGGACTTCTCCCGGCACATGAACCGCATCCTCGACGTCGACCCGGCCGACCGCACGGCCCGGGTCGAGCCCGGGGTCGTCCAGGCGAGCCTGCAGCGCGCCGCCCGGGCTCACGGCCTGCTGTTCGGTCCCGACCCGTCGACGATGTCGCGCTGCACCATCGGCGGCATGATCGGCAACAACGCGTGCGGGAGCCGCAGCCTGGGCTACGGCCGGACCTCCGACAACGTCGTCGCGCTGCAGGCCCTGACCGCTGCCGGCGAGTCGCTCGACCTGCGGTCGGGGACGTCAGCCGTGGCGGCCCACGACGGCGACGCCGGCCGGCTCCTGACGAACCTGGACCAGCTGGTGCGCGCCGACCTCGCCACGATCCGCACCGAGTTCGCCACCTTCGGTCGGCAGGTGTCGGGGTACTCCCTCGAGCACCTGCTGCCCGAGAACGACTTCGACGTGACCCGGTTCCTCGTCGGCACCGAGGGCTCGCTCGCCGTCGTCACGGAGGCCACAGTGCGCCTCGTCGCTGCGCCCGCGCACCGCACGCTCGTCGTGCTGGGGTTCGACACCATGCCGGATGCCGCCGACGTCGTCATGGACGTCCTCCAGCACGGTCCGACGGCCTGTGAGGGCCTCGACGCGCGCATCGTCGACGTGGTGCGGGCGCGACGTGGGCCGTCCGCTGTCCCGCCGCTCCCCGCCGGACGCGCGTGGCTCTTCGTCGAGGTCTCCGGCGACACCGCCGACGAGTGCGAGGCCAAGGCCGCCCGGCTGAGCGGGTCCGTGCCCTGCCTCGAAGCCCGCGTGGTCCTGGATGCCGTGGAGTCGAGCGCGCTGTGGCAGATCCGCGCCGACGGCGCCGGACTCTCCGGGCGCAGCACCGCCAACCGCCCGGCGCACGCCGGCTGGGAGGATGCCGCTGTCCCGCCGGCTCGGCTCGGTGCCTATCTGCGCGACTTCGAGGACCTGCTGGAGGCCCACGAGCTGGCGGGGTTCCCGTTCGGGCACTTCGGCGACGGGTGCATCCACGTCCGCCTGGACTTCCCCCTCGACCGGCCGCACGGAGCGGTCGTCCTCGAGCAGTTCCTGACGTCCGCGGCCCAGCTCGTCGCGAAGTACGGCGGTTCGCTCTCCGGCGAGCACGGCGACGGCCGCGCCCGCAGCCAGTTCCTGCCGCTGATGTACTCGCCCCGGGCGCTCGAGCTCTTCGCACGGGTCAAGAGCATCTTCGACCCTGACGCGGTGCTGAACCCCGGCGTCATCATCGACCCTCCGCCGGTGACGGAGGCGGTGCGGGTCCTGCAGGCACCACCGTCACGGCGACAGCTTGCCTTTGCCTATCCGCACGACTCCGGCGACTTCAGCGAGGCCGTGCACCGATGCACCGGGGTCGGCAAGTGCCGCGCGGACAACGAGCACGGGGTCATGTGCCCCTCCTACGTCGCCACCCGCAACGAGAAGGACTCGACCCGCGGTCGGGCCCGTGTCCTGCAGGAGATGGTCAACGGGACCTTCGTCGCCGACGGCTGGGCGTCCAAGGCGGTGCACGAGACCCTCGACCTGTGTCTCGCCTGCAAGGGGTGCGCTTCGGACTGTCCGACCGGTGTCGACATGGCCACCTACAAGGCCGAGGTCCTGCACCAGACGTACAAGCGCCGCGTGCGCCCCGTCTCGCACTACTCGCTGGGCTGGCTGCCCCGCTGGTCGAGGATCGCCTCACGCGCGCCCCGAGTCGTGAACGCGCTCATGCGGGCCCCCGGTCTGTCGCGCGTGGCGCTCAGCGCGGCCGGCGTCGACCCACGTCGCAACCTCCCGACCTTCGCGGCGCGCACCTTCCGCCGCTCGCACGTCGCAACGCCGCGCGCCGACCTCGCGCCGGCGATCCTGTTCGTCGACACGTTCACCGAGAGCTTCTCGCCGGGTGCGGCGCACGCCGCCGTCCGTGTCCTCGCCGATGCCGGCTACCACGCCGAGCTGGTGAGCCGGTCGCACTGCTGCGGCCTGACGTGGATCACGACGGGGCAGCTCGACGCCGCGAAGAAGCTCCTCGCCAGGACGGTGGCCTCCTTGGCAGGGCACGCGGCAGCCGGCGTGCCCATCGTCGGCCTCGAACCGTCGTGCACCGCCGTGCTGCGTTCCGATGCCGTCGAGCTGCTGGGCACGGACGACGCACGCCGGGTCGCCGCCGCCACGGTGACGCTGAGCGAGCTGCTGACCCGGTCCGGCTGGACGCCTCCGGACCTCGGAGGGATCGACGTCGTCGCCCAACCGCACTGCCACCAGCACGCCGTCATGGGCTGGGACGTCGACAAGGCCCTGCTGGAGCGCGCGAACGCCATCGTCACCGCGCTCCCCGGATGCTGTGGGCTCGCCGGCAACTTCGGTGTCGAGAAGGGCCACTACGACGTGTCCGTCGCGGTGGCCGAACAGCATCTGCTCCCTGCCGTGCGCAGAGCGCCTCAGGCGGTGGTCCTCGCCGACGGGTTCTCGTGCCGGACGCAGCTCGACGACCTCGCGGACGTGAAGGCGCTCCATCTCGCCGAGCTGCTGGCCTCGGCGCTTCCCTCGGACGGGGACACGCATGCACGGTTGTCCGGCGGCAGCCGTCCCGACGGTGTGGAGGCGCCCGGGTCGAGCGAGGGATGATGGCCTCGA
The DNA here is from genome assembly GCF_042666095.1 of Terrabacter sp. GCM10028922. NCBI lineage: Bacteria > Bacillati > Actinomycetota > Actinomycetes > Micrococcales > Intrasporangiaceae > Terrabacter > Terrabacter sp. GCM10028922. The sequence goes on from NZ_JBHTFG010000009.1 coordinate 365,233, forward strand.
CACGCCCTGTGCGAGGAGTAGGTCATGACAGCATCAGCCGGCGTTGCGAAGGACCCCCGACCGAGTGATGGAACCGCCGACACGAACGGCGGTCCGCCGGACTGGCCGGACGAGCTCGCGCGGGTCTTCGACCGTGCGGTCACCGTGGAGTACACCAGCCTGACCCGGACGGGTCGCCCGGTCATGGTGCCCGTCACCCCGTACGTCGGCTTGAGCACGCTCGACGTCTCGACCGGGCTCACCTATCCCGCAAAGGCGGAACGCGCGCGCCACAACCCGAGGGTCTGCCTCCTGTACTCCGACGACGTGGGGTCGGGCCTCGACCGCCCACCGGTCGTGCTCGTCCATGGGCTGGCGAGGGTCCGGGACGCGGATCTTCAGGCGAACACCGATCGGTACGTCCGCCTCACGTTCGCGAAGCTCCCGGCGGCGATGCGAGGAACGCCCGGGTTCGTGCTGGGTCGCCTCGGCGCCTACTTCGCCAGGATCTGGATCGAGGTGACGCCCACCCGGATCTGGTGGTGGGAGTCGACGGCGCTGGACCGGCCACCTCGCGGGTGGAGCGCCCCGGCCGGCGCCACCGGCGCACCCGCGGATCCCGAGCCGGCGGGGCGCCGGCCCGGACCCTGGCTGCCCACCCCGGAGGACTGGCGACCCGCGGCCCGACGTGCGGTGGCGCGGCTGGGACACCGGGACCTCGCGTGGCGCGGCGCGGACGGGTGGCCGTACTCCGTCCCGGTCGCGGAGGTGCGCGAGGACCCGGTGGGCTTCCGAGTCCGACTGGGTGCCTACCTGCCGGACAAGCCGCAGGGCCCGGCCTGCCTCACCTGCCACACGCACACCCCGACGTTCACGACCCAGGAGAACCACTCCTTCGTCGGCGACATCTCGCCCACCGACGACGGCTACCTCTTCCGGGTGGAGCGGGTCCTGGCCGACGTGAGCCTGCAGGGCAACCGAGTCGTGCGAACGCTCGGCTTCCTGAGCAAGGTCCGCCGGCTGCAGTCTCGGCTCGAACACGAAGCCCGGCGCCGCGGCCAGCCCGTGCCGGTCGTGCGCCTTCCCTGACCGCAGGACTGCCCCTTGGACGGTCGATCCCACGGGTCGAGCCGCGGCGCCGGGGAAGGATGCCGTGTCAGACGACGTGGCAGCACTGCTCGCGCGGGGACGTCGGCCACGGGACGAAGCCCACGTCCGGCACGGCGAGATAGTCGGCGTCGTCCTGCCCGGCGACGACCGTCGTCGCGGGGATGCCGAGCAACCGGGCGACCACGTACGTCGTGCTCAGGCCGGTCACGTCCCGGGTCGTGCCGAGGGGCAGGAGCGACCTGGTCTCGGCGATCGCCTCGTGCTCACCCGCACGCAGCACGACCCGCGTACCGGGGGCCACCCCGTGCGCTGCCACGGCGACGGCGATGTTGTCGAGGTCGTCCGAACCCACCGCGGCCAGCGCCTGCGCTCGATGCAGTCGCACCCGCTCGAGCACGGCACGGTCGCCGCCGTGTGCGATGACGACGGGCACCCTCAGGGTCCGCGCGAGCCGCAGGTTCGGGGCGTGCGGGTCCCGCTCGACGCCGACCACCGCCACGCCGAGCCGCTGCAGCTCCTGGCACAGGCGGAGGCCGACCTGTCCGAGCCCGACGACGACGACGTGACCTGATCGCGGCAGGGCGCGTGCCCCGACGAGGCCGACGAGGCGCGGACCGAGCAGCCGGTCGACGAGCCCTGCGGTGAAGGTCGCGGTGAGGACGACGGTGACGAGCATGGCCAGGGCGGACACCAGCAGGTAGCGCCTCGGCTCGCCCTCAGCCGTAGCCGGTCCCACGGTGGCCACCACGCGCGCAGCCTCGTGGAACGCCTCCGCGGACGCGTGCCCGGCCGCGAGCGTCAGCCACGCCCAGTCGCCGAGCAGGACGGCGAGGAGGCCCGCGAGCCCGGCGAAGAGGATGCGGCTCCCGGTGTCGTGCGGGCGCAGCTGACCCGCCACCCGACCCACGCGAGCGTGCCACCGGGCCCGTCGGCCGAGGACCCAGGAGGCCTCGACGAGGTCCTCGCCGGACCGTCGCAGTGCCGAGGCCTCCGCGCCGGTGCGACGGATCGCGAGGGCATCGGGCGCCAGACACGACGCGACGAGCGAGGCCGCAGCAAGCTGCGCCGGAGAGGTCACATGGCAGCGCGGCAGGAGGCGTACGAGCTGGTCTGCCACGGTCTGGTCGAAGATCGTGACGACGAGCTCGGCCGCCGGGTCGATGTGGGCCGAGGCCAGTGCGTAGCGAAGCGCCGCGACGTCGTCGTGCAGGAGCACGGCGACCCCGCGCGGCTGCTGGGTCATCGCCGAGCGGAGCTCCTCGTCGCCGGGAGCGACGAGGTGCACGACCTCGCACCCGCGCTGGTGCAGTGACGCGCAGACGCGGCGCGCCACGTGCGTCTCACCGATGACGACGTAGGGGGCGTCGAGCGCCGGCTCGGGGGTCACGTGCCGGCCGACCTAACGGCAGTCGTCGGAGAGGTACGGGTCGCACCGCAGGCACCGCGCCTGTCCGCACCCCGCGCAGCGCCTCAGGGGGTCGCCGCAGTGGCAGTCGTCCATCGACATCACCCCATGTGGGGGTAGTGGTGGGCGGTGGCCGGCACAAACGTCTCCTTGATGACGCGGGTCGACGTCCACCGCATGAGGTTCTGGGCCGAACCCGCCTTGTCGTTCGTGCCCGACCCGCGCGCGCCGCCGAAAGGCTGCTGACCGACGACCGCACCGGTGGGCTTGTCGTTGACGTAGAAGTTGCCGGCCGCGAACCGAAGAGCCTTGGTGGCGTAGGCGATCGCCGCGCGGTCCTGCGCGATGACGGCACCGGTCAGGCCGTACGCGGAGGCCGACTCCATCGCGTCGACGACCCTTTCGAAGTCGGCGTCGTCGTAGACGTGGACGGCGAGGATCGGACCGAAGTACTCGGTGGTGAACACCTCGTTGTCCGGGTCGGTGCACTCGAGGATGGTCGGCCGCACGAAGTAGCCGACGGAGTCGTCGTAGGTGCCGCCGGCGAGCACGGTGATGGTGGGGTCGGCGTGGGCTCGGTCGATCGCGGTCCGGTGCTTGGCGAACGCGCGCTCGTCGATCACCGCTCCCATGAAGTTGCCGAGGTCGGTGACGTCGCCCACCGACAGCGCGTCGGTCTCGGCGACGAGGTCGTCTCGCATCCGCTGCCAGACGCTGCGGGCGACGTAGGCCCGGGACGCTGCCGAGCACTTCTGGCCCTGGTACTCGAAGGCGCCGCGCAGCAAGGCGGTCCGCACGACCGCCGGGTCGGCCGACGGGTGCGCGAGCACGAAGTCCTTGCCGCCGGTCTCACCGACGATCCGCGGGTACGAGCGGTAGCCGGCGACGTTCTCCCCCACGGTGCGCCACAGGCGCTGGAAGGTGGGCGTGGAACCGGTGAAGTGGATGCCGGCCAGGCCCGGGTCGGCGAGCGTCACCTCGGAGACGGCGATCCCGTCGCCGGGGAGCATGTTGATGACGCCCGGCGGCAGGCCGGCCTCCTCCAGGAGCCGCATCGTGTAGTGCGCCGCGAGCTGCTGGGTGGGCGCCGGCTTCCACACCACCGTGTTGCCCATCAGTGCCGGGGCGGTGGGCAGGTTGCCCGCGATCGCGGTGAAGTTGAAGGGCGTGACCGCGTAGACGAACCCCTCCAGCGGGCGGTGGTCCAGCCGGTTCCAGACGCCGGGCGCGTTGGCCGCCGGCTGCTCGGCGAGGATCTGCCGGGCGAAGGCGACGTTGAAACGCCAGAAGTCGATGAGCTCACACGCCGAGTCGATCTCGGCCTGCACGGCGGTCTTGCTCTGGCCGAGCATGGTCGCGGCGTTGAGGGTGTCTCGCCACGGGCCTGACAGCAGCTCGGCGGCCTTGAGCAGGACCGCCGCCCGGTCGTCGAAGCTCATGGCCTGCCAGACCGGGGCCGCCTCGCGAGCCGCGGCGGTCGCCGCGCGTGCGTCGTCCTGGGTCGCGTTGCGCAGGGTGCCGAGACGCTGGCTGTGGTCGTGCGGCTGCACGACGGCGATCTCGGGGCCGCCGCCGTGGCGCTGCTCGCCGCCGATCGTGGCGGTCAGCTCCACGTGGCGGCCGGCCTGCTCCTTGAGGGCCAGCTCGAGCCGGGCGCGAGCGGCACTTCCGGGCTCGTAGTCGTTGATCGGCTCGTTCGCGGGAACGGGCACCTGGGTGACGGCATCCATGGGGGTCCTTTCGGGTGGTCGAGGGTGCGGGGGGAGGGGTGGGCTCAGCGGGTGAAGAGCGAGCGCAGGAAGAAGCCGACGTTGGCCGGACGCTCGGCCAGGCGGCGCATGAAGTAGCCGTACCAGTCGGCCCCGTACGGCACGTAGACCCGGACCAGCTCACCCGCCGCGGCGAGTCGGTTCTGCTCCCCGGTACGGATGCCGTGGAGCATCTGGAACTCGTAGGTGCCGGGTGCGCGGCCGTTCCGCTCGGCCAGCACGCCGGCCAGCTCGATCATGCGAGGGTCGTGGCTGGCGACCATCGGGTAGCCGTCGCCGGCCATGAGGATCTTGAGGCAGCGGACGTAGGCGAGGTCGACGTCCGACTTGGCGGGGTACGCCACGGACGGCGGCTCCGCGTAGGCGCCCTTCACCAGGCGGACCCTGGACCCGTCATGAGCGAGGTCGCGGCAGTCCGCCTCGGTGCGGTGGAGGCACGACTGCAGCACTGCTCCCGTACGTGGGAAGTCGACCCGCAGGTCGCTCAGGATGGCGAGGGTGGAGTCGACGGTCGTGTGGTCCTCCATGTCGAGGGTCACCGTGGTCCCCGCCCGCTCGGCGGCGGCCGCGATGGCACGGGCGTTCTCGAGGGCGAGGTGGTGACCGTCGCGCGGCAGCGCCTGGCCGACCGCCGACAGCTTGAGCGAGACCTCGGCCCGGTCAGCCAGGCCGAGGTCGGCCAGGCCGTCGAGGAGCGTGACGTACACCTGGCGGGTGGCACGGGCCTGCGCCACGTCGAGTGTGTCCTCGCCGAGATGGTCGAGGGTCACCGCCAGGCCGTGGCCGCTGAGCACCCGCGTCGCGTCGAGGGCGTCGGCCGTGGTCTCTCCCACGACGAAGCGCTCCACCAGGTGCCGAGACCCGGGCGCGCTCGTGACGAGGCGGCGTACGCGAGGGCTGCGAGAGGCCGTCAGCAGCGTGGAACCGAGCATGGTGTCTCCTCCGGGCGGGGTGGTTGGCGGCGAACCTACGCGCCACCGCGACGGGGGAGCACCGGACAGGTGCCACACAGGTTCGAGGAGCTCTTGGACATCTGCTCAAAGTGCCTGCGAGGATGCGCGGAGACACGCTGCCGGAACCCTGGAGGAGACCATGCGACCGGAGTTCCAGGACATCGTGGACGACGTGGCGCGGCTGCTGGCGCGGCCGACGACGCTCGAGGACCGCGACTTCAACCTGGTCGCGTTCTGCTCGCACGAGGCGCACGTCGACGAGGTTCGTCTGCGCTCGATCCTGGAGCGACACTCGACCCGCGAGGTCCAGGACTGGTTCGAGGGGTTCGGTATCGCGACGAGCGAGGTGCCGGTGCGCACCCCGGCCTCTCCGGAGCTCGGGGTGCTCAGTCGGCTCTGCCTCCCGGCGCGCTGGAGGGGAGTGACCTACGGCTACCTCTGGCTCCTCGACGAGCCCGGCGGGATCGACGAGGCGCGGTTGCCTGCGGCGGAGGCACTGGCCGAACGGGCCGGCGCCCTGATGGCCCAGCAGGCACGCTCGCGCGAGGAGCTGGCGTACACGGTGGAGGACCTCCTGTCCGCTGACCCGGAAGCGGTCGACCGGGCCGCCGAGGTCATCCACGACCTCGGCATCGTGGGGCGCGAGGTCCCGTTCGCCGCCGTCGTGCTTCGGCTCGCGACCACCGAGCCTGCCTCTCCCGTGCCGATGAACCTGTGGCGGCTGCCGAGGTCGGTGCTGGCCGCGAGCGGCGACGATCAGCACACGTTCCTCGTGCCGGTCGACGGGGATGGCCTCAAGGCGGCCCGGGACATCGCCCGGCAGGCCCTGGACCTCTACTCGGAGCGCCTTCCGCCCGCGGCGCGGGGCGGGCTCGTCGTCGGGATCGGCGGCATCCGGCCCAACCTGGCCCAGGCGCGGGGCAGCTGGCACGAGGCGCGCCTGGCCACCCGGGTGGCGGAGGCCGTCGAGTCGCTGCGACCCATCGCCGCGTGGCCGGAGCTCGGCGTCTACCGGCTGCTGGCCTGTGGTCCGGAGAGGGCGTTGGCCAGCGCGGTGATCGACCCCGCCGTGCGCCGCCTGCTCGAGCAGCGCGACCCGGATCTTCGCCAGACGGCGCTGGTCTACCTCGAGGCCCGCGGCAACGTGCAGGAGACCGCCGCCACGCTGAACGTGCACCGGCAGACGGTGTACTACCGGTTGCAGAAGGTCGAGCAGGTCACCGGGCTCGCCCTGGCGCGCGGTGACCACCGGCTCGTGCTGCACCTCGGGCTCACGATGGCGCCGTTCGTGACCGACCAGAGCGAGATCTGAGCTGTTCGACATCTGTCACAAAACGTTGCGGCGACGTTCGTACGCCTGTAACTCGCGGGGTCCGCGCTGAGGCACTAGCGTCGGGGCACCTGCCGGCCAGGCAGCATTCGCGCAGCGGCCCACCACCAGCCTGCGGCGCAGCCTGTCCCGGCCAGGTGAGCACCAGGAGTGCTTACGAAAGGCCCAGAACCACCCGCGCTCCCGCCACTTTCCACGCGACCGCACGGGCGGCAGGCTTCACCAGAGCGCAGACGAGCACGAGAGCGACACCGACGGTCCGCGCCCCGACGCTCGGACCCGTGAGCGCCACCCACTCCCGGCACGGCCGGTGAGCCCAGATCCGCGGGCCACCCGGCACCACGTCCATCGAGACCAACCGGAAACCTCCCGCCTTCGCAGGCCCTCCCCTTGGAGACACCTATGTCAGCTGGACCAGAGCTGAAGAAGACCCTGACCCAACGACAGCTGTCGATGATCGCCATGGGGGGCGTCATCGGAGCAGGACTGTTCGTCGGTTCCGGTGCGGTGATCAACGACGCCGGCCCCGGCGCGTTCCTCACCTACGCCGTGACCGGTGTCCTCATCATCATGGTGATGCGCATGCTGGCCGAGATGGCCGTGGCGAACCCCTCCACGGGGTCGTTCGCCGACTACGCGCGCAACGCGCTCGGGGGGTGGGCCGGGTTCTCGGTGGCCTGGCTGTACTGGTACTTCTGGGTCATCGTCGTCGGGTTCGAGGCGGTCGCCGGCGCCAAGATCATCCAGTACTGGGTCGATGTCCCACTCTGGTCCTCGGCCCTCGTCCTGATGGTGCTGATGACGGCGACCAACCTCATCTCGGTGTCGTCCTTCGGTGAGTTCGAGTTCTGGTTCGCGGGCATCAAGGTCGCGGCCATCATCTTCTTCATCGTCTGCGGCACGCTGTTCGTCATCGGCGCCTGGCCCGACAAGGGTTTCGACCTCAGCAACCTGTGGAGTCACGGTGGTTTCATGCCACACGGACCGGGCGCACTGACGGCCGGAGTGGTCACCGTCATCTTCTCGATGGTGGGTGCCGAGGTGGCGACCATCGCGGCGGCCGAGTCCGAGAACCCCGAGCGGGCCGTGGCCAAGGCCGCCAACTCCGTCATCACCCGCATCTGCCTCTTCTTCGTGGGCTCGGTGTTCCTGCTCGCCGTGATCCTCCCGTGGAACTCGCAAGACCTCTCCGGGTCGCCCTTCGTCGCCGCCTTCACCGAGATGGGCATCCCGTACGCGGACGACATCATGAACGCCGTCGTCCTCACCGCCGTGCTCTCCTGCCTCAACTCCGGTCTCTACACCTCCTCGCGGATGCTGTTCGTGCTCGCGGCCCGCCGCGAGGCGCCGGCCCAGCTCGTCAAGGTGACTGGTCGTGGTGTGCCGAGGACCGCGATCCTGGCCTCGTCGGTCGTCGGCTTCCTCTGTGTCATCGCGGCGGCCATCGACGAGGACGGGGTGTTCCTGTTCCTGCTCAACTCCTCGGGCGCCATCATCCTGTTCGTCTACCTGCTCATCTCGATCTCCCAGATCCGGCTGCGGATGCGGGTCGACGAGTCGACGCTCAAGGTCAAGATGTGGCTCTTCCCGGGGCTGTCCATCCTGACGGCGGTGGCGATCGTCGGGGTGCTGCTCCAGATGGGCTTGACCGACAGTGTTCGCTCGCAGCTGGTCCTGAGCCTGCTGTCGTGGGCCGTGGTCCTCGTGCTGTTCGCCGTGAACAAGTTCGTCCTGGCCCGCCGCGGCGGGACTGTGGTGCCGGGAACCGACCATGCCCGCCGGGTGCTCGTGCTCGCCAACGAGACGGTCAACTCGGGCGAGCTCCTGGACGAGCTGCGCCGCATCGATGCCGAGGGAGCGGCGGAGTACTTCGTCTGCGTGCCCGCCAGTCCGGTCGAGACCGGCCAGGCAGCCGTCAACGGTCCCCTGCAGGTCTGGAACGCGACCGCCGTGGCGGCTCGGGAGCGGCTGGAGCACACCCTCACGTCGCTCCGCTCGGACAGCCTGCGTGTCGAGGGAGAGCTGGGTGACTACCGGCCGCTGCGCGCGCTCGAGCACGCGGTCGAGACCTTCCGGCCCGACCAGATCGTGATCGCGACCCGGCCGCTGGAGGACTCCGTCTGGCAGCGCTACGACGTGGTCGACCGCGCCCGCAGCACCTATCCGATCCCGGTCACGCACGTGATCGCCCACCGTGCCGTTCCTGCCCTCGTGGAGGACTCGTGACCATCGTCGCGGGGTGCACCCTCAAGGAGAGCGGCACCGCGTCCCTGGAGCTGGCCGCGATGCTGGCCCGCTCGACCGGCGAGGACGTCGTCGTCGCGGTCGTCGTGGCCGCGGCCTGGCCTCCCAGCACGGAGCGCGTCGATACCGACTACCGCGCCTACCTGGTCGAGCGTGGTGAGCAGACGCTCGCCCAGGCCAAGGCGTCGATGCCCGCCGACGTCAAGACGACCTTCATGCTCCACCACGCCGCCTCGATCCCCACCGGGCTGCTGGAGGTGGCGAAGGAGCACGACGCCAGCGTTCTGGTGCTGGGCTCCTCCGAGAACGGCGGCCTGGGCCAGGTCAGCCTGGGCGGCGTAGCCGACCGCATGGTGCACAGCTCACCGGTCCCGGTCGCGCTGGCCCCGCGTGGCTACCAGGCTGAGCCGGGCGGCCGGCTCCGCCGGGTCACGGTCGCCTTCGGCGGCAGCCCGGAGGACCGGTCTGTCGTGCACACGGCCGCCGACTACGCGGTCCGCACCTCGAGCTCCTTCCGGATCGCGTCGTTCTCGGTGCGGCCCAAGATGGTGTTCGCCTCGACCTTGGCGGGCTCGGGCGAGGAGCTGGTCGTGGACCAGTGGTCGCAGCGCACGAGCGAGGTCATCAACGAGGAGCTCGACCAGGTGCGTCGGCTGCCCGAGGTGCCGCGCCCCCTCGAGGTCGTCATCGGTGACGGCTACAGCTGGCGCGAGGCCATGGGGCAGGCACGGTGGTCATTGGGCGACGTGCTCGTGGTCGGCTCCAGCTCGCACGGCCCCCTGGCCTCGGTGTTCCTGGGATCGCGAGCCTCGAAGATCCTGCGCTGCGCACCGGTGCCTGTCATCGCCCTGCCCGTGTCGACGGCCTGAACGGCAGCGAGAGCTACGCCCCCGCCCAAATGTCGAGTGGGCACTTTCCACCACGGTGCAAAGTGCCCACTCGACATTTGGGGGGTGGGGGCTCGGGTTGGTTCCGCTGCTCCGGAGCGTTAGAGCGGTGGCGCGTCGGGTAGGGGTCAAGGCGCAAGACCCACTCGAACGGGAGGAGACACCATGACGACCCAGAACTGGGACGCCTGGAACTATCGGGAGAGCACGGGGGTCTCGGCCAGTCAGGAGGACCTGACGGGCTTCAAGGTTCACGCCGTGGATGGCGACATCGGCAAGATCGACGCGGCCAGCCGCGACGTCGGGGCCGGCTATGTCGTCGTCGACACCGGACCGTGGATCTTCGGCCGCAAGGTGATGCTGCCGGCCGGAACGGTGGAGCGGGTCGACTGGGACGACATGAGCGTCTACGTCGACCGTACGAAGGACCAGATCAAGGACTCGCCGGAGCTCGGCGAGGACGACCTGACGAGTCCTTCGTACCGCGACCGCGTGGGCACCTACTACGGGGACACCTACGACGAGCGGAACCCGCTCTGACCGACCGGTTGGCGGGGACAGAGGTATGCCGTCGGGCCGGGCCCGGCGGCATACCTCTGCTCGCGCTGTGCTCGCGTGCTCAGGTCTGGTAGGCGTTCCGGACGATGCCCGTAGCGGTGTCCGTGAGGCTGGTTCCCTGCATCCGGGCGAGCTGGATCAGCATCGTGTACGCGTGCTCGACGCTGATCGTGTTCTGGTGCGCCAGGACGCCCTTGGCCTGTTCGATGATGGTTCGTCCCGCCAGGGCGGCCTCGGTGCGGGCGGTGACCTCGGACATGCTGAGCTCGTTCGGGGTGATGAGCAGCAGGGTGGCGATGTCGGCGAACGCCTGCCCCAGCGTGACGTCGTCGGCCGTGAGGTGCGCCTTGTGGTGGAAGACGTTGATGGCTCCGATCGCCTGCCCGTGCCAGCGCAGCGGGTGTGCCTGGACTGCGCGGTAGCCGGCCGCGTGCATCTTGGGTGCCAGGTCGGGCCAGCGTTCCTCGAGATCCGGGCCGTCGTCCTGCAGGACGGTCGCATTGCCGTTCACGGCGTCGGCGCACGGGCCGTGCTGCTCCTGCGCCTGGTACAGCTCCAGGTCCAGGGCCTGGTGCGAGGTGGCCGCCAGGACGTCCAGCCCGCCGGAGGGTGTGGCGACGAGCATCCCGGCTGCGGCCGCGCCCAGAGACTCCTGGGCGTCACCGAGCAGAGTGGCGAGGGCGTCGGTGACGTCGTGCCGGGACACGAGCGCCGAGGTGGCGCGGGCAAGCGCTTGTAGGGGGGTGAGTGTCATGGCTGGTTGGTCCCGTCGCTCTTCTGGGTGGTGTCCGCGGCCCTCGGGCTCCGTCTGCTGGGGTCGGTATCGGGGTCGGGCCCCGCGAAGTTGAGCTCTCCGGCGACCACCGACGCTGCGACCTGCGCCAGGGACCAGGTGTGGGCGAAGGCGTGTGCGCGGAGCAGGGCCAGCGCCTCGTCCGGGCTGACGCTCAGCTGGGCGACGACCATGCCGGTCGCCTGGTGGATCTGGGCGCGGCTGGCCCAGGGCCCGTTGAGGTCGGTGGCCAGCTGGTCGGGGTCCTTGAGAAGGGCCACGCCGATCGCATCCGCGAGGAACTGCGCGGTGTCCTCCTCGAGCCGAGGCTCGGAGTCGGTGGGATGGTGACAGGTCAGGACGCCGAGAACATCTCCGTCCGGGTGGATCGGGATGGCGGTGATCGTGATGGCACCGAACGCGTCTCGGACGGCTGCGTCGAACTCGCTCCACCTGACATCGCCCGCGTCGACGGGATCGCCGGTTGTCACCCGGATCTGGCGGCCGGTGCGGTACGCCGTCGGCCCGGGGCCCTGTCCGAGCACGTCCTGCAGGTCCTCGAGCCTGGCCGCCGTGTCGTCGGTGGAGCACAGCGTGACGCGATGTGGCGCCGTGTAGGCGATGGTGAGTGAGGCCCCGCGTGCTCCCATGACGGCCACGGCGGCATGACAGAGTCGCTCCGGGAGGGATGCCTGTCGTTCCTGTACCGCCACGGCCTTCGCGAGCTCCGTGAGGACCGAGGACTTGTCCCTCATGTCGTCCTCCCAGCGTGGCGACAGCGCCTGCTGGGCGTGACCGCGGGTTCCGCGGTCGATCCGGAGGCGTCGCTGTACCGGACGTGCCTCGCCGGCACGCCGTCGTCGCCCGGTCCCGACCGGGTGTGCCGTGTCAAGGTCTGCGCCTGGTGAAAGGCACGTCGAGGGCGCCCGTGTCGACGACATCTCGTGCGATGTCTGCGAGCTTCCGGTTGCTGTTCTGGCTGGCGATCCGCAGCAGGTCGAACGCCTGGTGGTCGGTCACCGCGTGCCGGGCCATGAGGATGCCCATGGCCATGCCGATACGCCGGTTGGTGCGCAGCGCCTGCTCGAGCTCCTCGGCGCGGCGCCGGTTCAGAGACGCGGAGGCGGCTTGGGCCCCGTGCGTGGCCAGGAGCAGGCCGACCAGCGCATCACGGTCGGTGAACGAGTCCGGCTGCTCGGCATACAGGTTCAGGCCCGCGACGACCTCCTGCGTCTGGAGGAGCATGCGGTACGACAGCATGCTGCACAGGCCGAGCTGCTCGGCCACGAGCTTGCCGTAGACGGGCCACCGATCGTCGGTGCGCAGGTCACGCGGACGGTAGGCCGTCTGGTCGACGATCGCATCGACGCACGGCCCGGAACCGAGCTCGTACTGGAGCGCGTCCGCGCGCCTGATGCGGTCGTCGGTCGCCGCCACGGTCGCGAAATGCGCTCGCCGGAAGATCGTGATGCTGGCGCCGACCGCGTCGCTCACGCGCTCCAGGGCGAGATCCACGATCGCTTCGAACGGCGCCCGAGCGGCCACACTGCTCAACCGGTCGCCCAGCTCGGTGAACGCGAGCGCGAGCTGGCGAAGATCGTCAAGGACGTCCGGTGTTGGCGTCGTGCCTGCCATCGCAGCCTCCCTCATGCGTCCGGCCGTGTGCCCACTCACCCTGGGAGACCACCTGTCGTGGGCACCCAGACACCCACCCTCCGCAGCTGTGAGCTCGCCTCCCCGTAGCCGAACCTGGTCGCGCGTGGTGAGCGGCTCCGCGCCGGTCGAGCCACCCTGCGTCCCGCTGGTCTCGCGTGCCATGACTCCTCTTTGCACAGATCACGGGGCGGCCCCCGTCGCCGAGTCCTGGGGTTCACACCTGACTCCAGTATGGACTCGTTCACGCCCCATGAACCCGATCACACGGGCACCATCATGGGAGGTCGCCGCTCCGGCCGGCACGCCGTGGGAGAGCGGGCCTCAGCCCTGTCGCGCCGTGGTCGCCAGCCCCTCGAGGAAGTAGCGCTGCGCGAACGCGAAGACGATGATCATGGGCAAGGTGGCGACCAGCGTGGCGGCCATGGCGATCTCCCAGTGGTACTCGCCCGACAGCGCGAAGCCGTCGATGATCTGCTTGAGCCCCCGCGGCATGGTGAAGTACTCCTCGGTCTGCAGGTAGATGAGGGGCTTGAGCAGGTCCGACCAGCTCGCCTGCAGCTCGAAGATGAAGACGATGATCAGTGCCGGACGGCACAGGGGTAGCGCGATGCGCCTGAAGAGACCCAGGTGGCTGCACCCGTCGATCCGGGCGGCCTCGAAGAGCTCACGGGGGATGCCGAGGAAGAACTGGCGCATGAGGAAGATGTAGAACGCGGAGCCGAAGAGGTTGTTGGCCCACAGCGGCACCTGGGTGTCGACGAGTCCGAGCCGGTGCCAGATGAGGTAGACCGGGATCATCGTCACGGCACCGGGCAGCATCATGGTGGCCAGCACCAGGCCGAAGAGCGGGCCGCGCAGCCGGAACCGGAAGTACGCGAAGCCGAAGGCGACGAAGGCGCTCGACAACGTCACCGCGAGAGCCGCCATGAGGGAGACCACTCCGGAGTTGAGGAGCCATCGCAGCACCGGCCCGGCGTCCCAGACCTCGACGAAGTTGGACCACTGGACCGTCTCCGGTACCAGCCGGTTGTCGAAGACCTGCGACTTGGGCTTGAGGGAAGCGCTGACGAGCCAGATGAGCGGATACGTGAAGGCTGCGGTCGCGACGAGCAGCAGCAGCCACCGCAGCACGGCGCCGGGGCCGAGGCGCCGGGCACGTCGGCCTGCTGGACCCGCCGGAGTCGAGGGCACCCCGGGCTCGGGCTTGGGTGGCGGCTCCGTGAACGGAGGCACGGGCCGGGTGTCGACGCTCATCGGGTCGACCCTCCCTCGTAGTAGACGAAGCGGTTGCCCACCCTGACCTGGATCACGGTGATGACGAGGATGATGAGGAAGAGGACCCAGGCCATGGCCGAGGCGAAGCCCATCTTGAAGAACTCGAAGGCGTTCTGGAACAGGTAGACCATGTAGACGAGCGACTCGTCGGAGGCGGTCGACTTCTGCTGGGGTCCGTAGAACATCGTGTACGCCTGGTCGAACATCTGCATGGCCGCGATGGTGTGCGTGATGACCGTGAAGAACAGGGCCCCGGAGATCATCGGCAGCGTGACGCTGACGAAACGCCGGACCGGGCCGGCACCGTCGAGCAGGGCTGCCTCGTGGAGCTGACGCGGCACGTTGTTGAGCGCCGCCAGGTAGATGATGATGCTCCCTCCGACGGTCCAGAGGCTGACCACGGCCAGTGACGGCTTCAGCCACGCAGGGTCGGTCGTCCAGTTCGGCCCGGTGATGCCGAACCACCCCAGCACCTGGTTGACGAGGCCACGCTGGCCGTTGAGCAGGAGCAGGAACATCGCCCCTGCCGCGACGGCAGGCGTCATCACCGGCAGGTAGAAGGCCGTGCGGAAGAACCCGGCGGCGCGGCCGACGCGGTGGAGCAGCATGGCGAGCGCGAGCGCGACCGCGGTGCCGAGCGGGACGAACATCGCGGCATACACGAACGTGTTGGCGAGCGACTTCGCGACCCGTGGGTCGTCGACCAGCTGCTGGTAGTTCGCCGTCCCCACGACCTGACCGGGCTCGACGAGCGAGTAGTCCGTGAACGACAGCCACAGGCTCGCGACCATCGGCCCCGCCGTGAAGACGAGGAAGCCGATGACCCACGGGGCGATGAAGACGTAGGCCGCTCGGGCCTCGCGCCGCTCCAGCAGTCCCGGCCGGGACCGCTCAGCCATTGCCGCCGGCCTTGGTGAATGCCGCCTGTGCCTCCTTCTGCGCCTGGTCGAGCGCCTGCTGGGCGGGCTGTCCACCGAGGGCACGCGTCACCCCGCTGCGCCAGGCTGCGTCGATCTCGGCCCCGGCCGGCGACGTGTTGAGCGCCACGGCCGCGTCGAGGGTCGCGTAGAAGTTGTCGATGGCCCGCTTGAAGCCGGCGTCGGGGACGTCGGTGAGGTACTTCGCCCGGATCTCCTCGTCGGCAGGCTTGTTGGCCGTGAACAGCCCGGTGAAGAAGCTCTTGTCCTCCTTGACCTTGGCGATGCGGGCATCGGCCGCCTTCATCCACGTGGCCTTGTCCGTCATGGTCTTGGCCCACGCGCAGGCGGCGTCGGGGTTCTTCGAGCCCTTCGGGATGGCCCAGGCGCTCCCGCCGACCATGCTCACGGGGTTGCCCTCGTGGTCGGTGAACTGGGTGCTGTCGAGCTGGAGACCACTGCCGATGAAGTCGCGCAGGACGTTGACGTACCAGTTCTCCATGGGGAACGCGACGACCGAACCGGCTGACAGCGGGTTCTTCTCGCCGAAGATGTCGAACGCGTCGCGGAAGGACTTGAACGTCGTCCAGCCACCTTGGTCGTTGACGAGCCCGATCGCGTACTCGAGTGCCTCGACAGCCTTGGGGTCGTTGAGGTTCGGGGCGCCGTCCTCCTTGATGATGGTCGCGCCGTTGGCCGTGGCCCACAGGGGGAAGAACTCGGGCAGCTTCGGGTCGAAGCCGATGCGTTCCAGCTTGTTCCCGTTCTTCTTGAAGAGCTTGGCCGTCGTCGCCTTGAGGGCGGCCCAGTCCTTCGTCTGGATCTCGCTCGTCGACACTCCGGCCGCCTTGAGGGACTTGGCGTCGACGAGGTTCGTCGTGACGATGTAGAACTCTGGGATGCCGTAGACCTTGTCGGCCAGCGTGACCGAGCGCATGGCGGCCTCGCGGTACTGGGACGTGTCGATCTGCTGCTTCGAGATGCAGTCCTCCAGCGGCACGATCGCACCCTTCTTGGCATACGTGCCGATGAGGTTGCGGTCCATGTAGACCAGGTCCGGCGGGTTGCCGCTGGCGAGTGCCGTGAGGAACTGCTGCGCGTCGAAGTCGCCCTTGGCGTTGCTGACCTTCACGCCGCTGTAGGCCTGTTTGAAGGCGTTGACCCGGGCCTGGGCGACCTCGTCCTCACCGCCGAAACCCATGATCTTCAAGGTTCCCTGAGGCGTCCCGCCGGCGGTCCCGCCGCCTGCGCCGGCGTCGCCACCTCCGCTGCCGCCACCGACTCCGGCACATCCAGCCAGCAGTCCTGCTGCCGCCGCCATGACCACGAACTTGGATCGCATCGTCGCCTCCCTTCCTCCCGGTGCGAGATGTGCACCGCCACCGCAGAAGTACCCGGGGAGGCGGCGCGAGAAACGCTTCTCTGCCCGTTTCGCCTCGTTAGGGCTTCGGCGCCGCGGGTATCTGAGCCTCATGGAGAGGTCCGTGAGGCAGCTCATCATGGAGCTGGCCCAGGTGGAGGACGAGATCCGGCGTCTCGCGACGCACAGCCGGACCGGAGCAGTCTCAGGCGGTCTCGGCATGGGTGGACTGGCCTCGAGCGGGTGCCTCGGCGGCTCCGACACCGAGCTTCGTGAGCTGCATCTCCGCGAGACGGAGCTCGTGAAGGCCCTGCGGTCGGTCGGGGCCGCCCACCAGAGCGAGTAGGTTCCCGCATCCCTCGGCTCCGGCGAGCCGCAGGCATCGCCGGGCTCGTTCGGGGACGCGCCGTCAGCGATGTCGCGCGACCGGGTGTGTCATCGGGTATGCAGGGGGTGAGCGTCGCCGTGCTTGTGGACGAGGAGGCTTGATGACCGAAGGCTTTGCCCTGGGCGGCGGCTGGCTCATCTTCGCCGTGCTGCTCATGCTGCTCGCATGGTTCCTGCTGCGGGAGCACACGTGAGCGTGACCGGTGCTCGCGCGAGGGTGGCCGCGTTCCTGGCTGCTGGCGTGCTGGCTTCCGGCGGATGCGTGGCCCCGGCGCCGGACACCGGCGCCTTCCGCCAGAACGCCCTCGCGGCACTGGAGTCGGCGCGGAGCGAGGCGCGGTCGGCTGCGCTCGCCGTCGAGGCGCGGCTTCGCGACCGCCTCACCCAGCAGTACGCGATCACTCTCCTCACCGACCACGACGAGGCCCTCGGACCGATCGAGGACAGCTTCGGCAACGTCGACCCACCGGCCCCCGACGACGACCCCTTGCGCGACCAGGTGATGGACCTGCTGGGCGACACGAGCGACGCCCTGTCGACGGCTCGCCTGTCGGTGCGCCGCGACGACCGCGACGCGCTGCGCGACGACCTGACCGCGCTGCGTCAGCTGGGGGACCGGCTGGATGAGGCCGCCGAGGCGCTCAAATGAAGAGGTTCTTCGCGATCGCGCTCGGGATCCTCACTGCCATCGGCGGATTCGTCGACATCGGTGACCTCGTGACGAACGGTCTTGTGGGCGCCCGGTTCGGGCTCTCGCTCGGTTGGGTCGTGGTCGTCGGCATCGTCGGGATCTGTGTCTTCGCCGAGATGAGCGGGCGCGTCGCCGCCGTGAGCGGACGCGCCACCTTCGACCTCATCCGCGAGCGCCTCGGCCCCCGTGTGGGGTTGACGAACCTCGTGGCCTCGATGGCGGTGACGCTGCTGACGTTCACGGCCGAGATCGGCGGCATCGCGCTCGCGCTCCAGCTCGCGACGAACGTCAACCCCTACCTGTGGATCCCCGTCGTCGGCGCCGCGGTGTGGATCGTGCTGTGGCGTGTGAAGTTCTCGGTGCTCGAGAACGTGTTCGGCGTCGCGGGCTTGGCGCTCATCGTCTTCGCCGTCGCACTGTGGCAGCTCGGGCCCGACTGGTCGGACCTCTGGCGTCAGGCATCGCGGCCGCTCGTGCCGCACGACGAGAGCCACACGACGTACTTCTACTACGCCATCGCCCTCTTCGGTGCGGCGATGACACCGTACGAAGTGTTCTTCTTCTCCTCCGGCGGCGTCGAGGAGCGTTGGACCGAAAAGGATCTCGGCGTCATGCGGGCGAACGTCTTCGTCGGGTTCCCGCTCGGCGGCATCCTGTCGATCGCCATCGCGGGCAGCGCCGCCGTCGTCTTCCAGTCGCAGGGCATCCAGGTCGACACCCTCGGACAGATCGGCCTTCCGGTCGGGATGGCTCTGGGCCAGCTCGGCCTCGCCCTCGTGCTGCTCGGGTTCTTCGCGGCCACCTTCGGCGCCGCGTGCGAGACGGGGCTGTCGGTCGGCTACAGCATCTCGCAGTACCTCGGCTGGCAGTGGGGCAAGTACGTCGAGCCGTTGCGGGCAGCCCGGTTCCACACGGTGCTGCTCCTCTCGACCGTCGTGGCGGTCGGCACGCTGCTCACGACGGTGGACCCCATCATGCTGACCGAGTACTCCGTCGTCTTCAGCGCGGTTGCGCTGCCGCTGACCTACTTCCCCATCCTCGTCGTGGCGAACGACCGCACCTACATGGGCCGCCACGCGAACGGCCGGCTCGCCAACACGCTCGGCACGATCTACCTCGTCGTCGTGGGGGTCGCGGCCGTGGCGGCGATCCCGCTCATGATCATCACGAGAGCAGGCCAGTGACATGACGGACCGACCGAACGAGCCGAATGACGGACTTCGACGCGTCGACCTCGTGCTTCGCGTCGTCGACCACCAGATGGTGGGCCCGGAGGGTGAGCTGCTCGGCAACGTCGATGACGTGGAGCTGGCAGAGGTCGACGGGCGCTGGCTCGTGACCGGTCTCATGGTCGGGCCGGCCGCGCTCAGCCAGCGGCTCCCGGGAAAGCTCGGCACGTGGACCAACGCGGTCTGGCGCCGGCTGCACCCCGACCGCGAGCCGACACCGGTCGTCGTGCCGACGGAGCACGTCACCGACATCGGCTCCGCCGTCGCCCTCGACGACTGGGCAGCGCGGCACCTCGCCCGCACTCTCGGGCTCGAGCTGTGGCTGCGCGAGTTCGTCATCTCCCGCATCCCGGGGGCCAAGGGCGGGGCGAGTGACGAGCGACCCGGTGATCTGGTCGAATCAGCCTCGTCGGAGGCCACCGAGCCTGCGCAGGGCGGGGCCGAGAGCGAGGCTGTGCTGCGTCCGCGGCCGGATGGGCGACTGCTCAGCGACCTCCTCGGGCGGACGGGAGTGTCGACGGACGGGGACCGGCTGGGCCGGCTCCGCGACCTGTGGGCGCTCGGAGGTCCCCGCGACGGGCACCCCGAGCCGCTGCGGGTGACACACCTCCAGTTCACGTCCCATCAGCTCGGGGCCGAGCTGGGCTACTCCGCGGACGCCAGGCAGGGCCCGGCGCTGTTGCGGGCGTTCTTCCGCTGGCTGCACCGCAACGACCGGGTCGTACCCATCGGCGGCCTCGCCGGCATCGACGACTCCGCGCACACCATCACCGTCGAGACGACGCAGATGCGCCATCCGTTCGAGGCGTGACATCGCGACCGAGGAAGGGCCAACGACCTCGTCCTCGTGCGGCGCCGTCAGCCGGCCGTGCTTGCGACCGGTTCGTCATCGACGATCGGTCGGGGCTTGAGCCCGGCGGGGTTTGCCGGGAGTCGATCGGCAGCCACGGTCGCCCAGTCGGGCCGGACGGCCAGAGCGGCCGCGTGTTCCATGGCCGCGCCGACCGCACCCTCGCGCAGCTCGGGTGTGATGTCCATCGGCTGGGCGTTGATGAACTCGATGTCAGTGATGCCGATGAAGCCGAAGATCGCGCGCAGGTACGGCTCCTGGAAGTCGAAGACGTTCATCGGCGAGCCCGGTGAGTAGTCCCCGCCGCGTGATGACACGCAGATCATCTTCTTGCCGAGGACCATGGGCACCGCCTGGCCGATCTCGTTGTACCGGAACAGGTAGCCCGGCTGGACGATGCAGTCGATGTAGTACTTCAGCGCGTACGGAATCGAGAAGTTCCACATCGGGGTCGTGAGGAGGTACGCGTCCGCCGAGAGGAAGTGGGTGATGGCCCGCTCGATCTGGGACCACGACTCAGCGTGGTCCTTGCTGATCGGCTGACCCAGCATCAGGGTGTACTTCGCCTCGATGTTGTCACCGGCGATGGCCGGCAGATCGTGGTTGTAGAGGTCCACGGTCTCGATGACGACGTTCTCCTGGTGCTCTCGGAGGCTGTCGGCGAACGCCCCGGAGATCCGCATGGTGTTGGACTTCTCGCCACGCGGCGACGCGACGATGTGGAGGAGCTTCATTTCGGCCTCCCGGCCTGAAGGGTGAGTCGAGCTAGGTCGCATCCTGGCCGCCCCGCCGGCCCTTGCACTCCACGGTGTCGGCCCGGGACACCTCAGTGGCCCGGCCGGACGCGGAGCTGGATCACATCATCCACCAAGTACCGCGAGCCTACGCAGCATTCACGCCGGCACTCCTCGAATCGTCGAACTCCTCGGGCGACGCGCGGGTCGGAGCGTGGGGTGCGCTGAGCCCTGGCCGTGATGGCCGAGTTGCCCAGCGACCTCCTCGGGCGGACCGGGCCGGTCTACACCGAGCCCGCCGGCCCGATGATGCACTTCCGGCCCGCGATCGAGTAGCCCTCTCGCACCATTCGCCCTACGTGCTCGACGAGCTGCGGCCGCTCGGCCGCCTTGATCCGTTCGGTCAACGTGGCCACGGTGTCACCGTCGTCCACCGGCACGACGGTCTGCGCCACGATGACGCCCGTGTCGACACCGGCATCGACGACGAACAGCGTCGCCCCCGTGACCTTCACGCCGTATGCCAGCGCATCAGCCGGACCATGGATGCCGGGAAACGAGGGAAGCAGCGCGTTGTGCGAGTTGACGTAGCGGCCGTCGAAGCGGTGGAGAAACCCCGCACCGACAAGCTTGAGGAACCCGGCCGAGATCACCAGGGTCGGCTCGTATGCCGCGACGATCGCGGTGAGGCGCTCGTCCCACGACTCGCGCGTCTCGTGGTCCACCAGGCGCAGGACATGGGTCGGGATGCCTCGAGTCTCTGCGAGCCGTTGGGCGCCCGTGTCGGCGCGATCAGTGACCACCGCAGCGACCGTGGCTCCGTAGCACGGGTCGTCGCTGGCACGAAGCAGGGCATCAAGCAGCGAACCGGCCCCGGACGCCAGGACGACGATGGGCTCGGGAGCGCTGACCACGGCGACAACCTATCGCCACTGCCCGACGACCACTTGGTGCCGATGCCGGACGCCGACCAACGACATCGAACCGCACGCGCGCCGAGGACGCAGGATCGTCAGGTGCGGCTTGGACGCGGTCTCAGCAGGACGCAACAGCGTCCGTCGGCCGGTTCGAGCGCGGCGGCCACAGGCTCGCGCTGCTCCTCGGCGTAGGCGGCGAGCAGCGCGTGGTTCATGGTGCATACGGTGTCGCGTGCGACGGTGACGATCTGGTGGAACGGACAGTTGCGCAGCTCGACGACACCGTCGGAGCGGCGCTCCGGCTGGTAGCCCAGCCGACCGAGCTGATCCGTCAGGCTGGCGCCGGGCTCGTGCGCCCGGCTGAGCGCGGTACCGCAGGCCCGTGCCCGCCTCAGGAGCGCCTCGCGGTGCGGCCCATCGGGGCCGAGCTCCTCCATGGCGAGGGCGAGGACTCGCGCAGCGATGTCGGTCCGGCGAGGCGGGATGGTCAGGTCGAACTCGACCGCCCCGACGCGGTACCACTTCGCCGATCGCCCAGCGCCCGGGCCGCCGGGCCGCTCGTCCGGCCGGGCGTAGTGCACGTCGAGCAACCCCTCCTCCGTCAGCTTGTCGAGGTGGAACGCGGCCAGCCGGCGGCTGATGCCGAGCGTCTCGGCCACCGCTGCACGCGTCATCGGCCGCCGGGCGTCCTCGACGGCCAGGTAGACGGCTCGGCGAGTCGGTTCGCCGAGGGCGCGGACCAGTCGGTTCAGGCCGGGCAGTCCGCGTTCGATGCGCATGTTCATCTCTAACACCAATGGGTACTGGTCAAACAGGTCGGCTGGGGCCTTCCGAGCCTGCGCGCAGGTTCGGGTGCTGCTCCAACGCTCAGGAGTGGTTCGACGCTCGCCTCGGGCGCACCGAGGCCGCCCATGGAGGAGCAGTGATGCGAGAGAGCGTGTGGTTGGCGACGGCGGACCTGCCGCGGTATCCGGTGCTCGAGTCGGATCTCGAGGTCGACGTGGCAGTCGTGGGTGGTGGCTGGGTCGGGTTGACGACCGCGCTGCTCGCGCAGCGCGACGGCGCCCGGGTCGCCGTCCTGGAGGCCGCACGGGTCGGTTCCGGCACGAGCGGATACACGACCGGAAAGGTCACCTCGCAGCACTCGTTGCTCTACGCCGACCTGGTCAGGCGGCACGGTGAGGAGGACGCACGGCGCTACGCGGACGCGAACCAGGCCGGCCTGGAGAAGGTCACCGCCCTGGTCCACGAGCTCGGCATCGACTGCGACCTGACCCGTGCCCCTGCCTACACCTACACACGCCAGCCGGACCAGCTCGCCGAGATCGAGGCCGAGGTCGATGCCGCCGCCCGGCTGGGGCTTCCCGCGGCGCTGGCCGCCGAGACGGACCTGCCGTTCGACATCGTGGCCGCTGTTCGGTTCGACGACCAGATCCACCTCCATCCCGGCCGGTTCCTCGGCGGGCTCGCGGCCGCCGTGACCGCGGCCGGCGGTCAGGTGCTCGAACTCACACGGGTGACCGCCATCGACGAACAGCCCGACGGGACAGTAGAGCTCACCACACACACGGCGAAGGTGCGGGCCAACCAGGTCGTTGTCGCGACACTGCTGCCGCTGGGTGTGACCGGCGGCTACTTCGCCAAGACCCGCCCGTCGCGGTCCTACGGCCTGGCTGCACGGCTGACCGCGCCAGCACCCGCCAGCATGACCATCTCCATCGACTCACCGACGCGATCGACCCGGCCCTGGCCCACGCCCGGCCCCAACGGCCTGATCGTGGTCGGCAACGGTCACGAGACGGGCGCGGAACCTGACACGGAGGCGAAGTATGCCGATCTGGAGGAGTGGACCAGGTCGACGTTCGACGTCGAGGCCATCGACTACCGCTGGTCGGCCCAGGACTACTCGACGCCCGATCGGCTGCCGTACGTCGGACGCTCCCCGACGAGCCGCACGGTCCTCGTGGCGACCGGCTTCCACAAGTGGGGTCTGAGCAACGGCACCGCCGCCGCACTCATGCTGGCCGACCTGCTGGCCGGCCGTGACAACGCCTGGCTGCCGACCTTCGACGCGACGCGAATCGGCGACGCGAAGGGCATCGGCGAGCTCATCAAGGACAACCTGAAGGTCGGCAAGGAGTTCGTCGGTGGCCGTGTCGCGCGCCTGAGCTCCATCCCGGCCGACGAGCTCGAGCCCGGCCACGGCGGCCTGATCGACGTCGACGGTGACACCGTCGGCGCCTATCGCGATCCCGACGGCGACCTGCACGCGGTGCGCCTGACCTGCACCCACCTGGGATGCCCCCTGCGCTGGAACCCGGCCGAGACGAGCTGGGACTGCAACTGCCACGGTTCCCGGTTCGACGCCGACGGCTCCATCCTCAACGGCCCCGCCGTCGAACCGCTCGAGGAGGTCGAGCTCCCGGTGGAGCCGTGAACGCGAGCAATTTGACCTGAATCCTCGAGTGCCGCGTACATAGGCTGTGCGCGTGCTGCTGACGATCACGACGAACGCCACCGAGTCCGCCACGGGACATGTGGCAGCGAGCGACCTCGGCTACCTCCTGCACAAGCACCCAGACCGGGTCCAGGCGTTCGACCTACCCGTCGGTACCGCACACGTCTTCTACCCCGAGGTCAGCGAAAACCGTTGCACCGCAGCGCTGCTGCTCGAGGTGGACCCCATCGGACTGGTCCGTGGCAAGCGGTTCGGCGGCGACGCGTTCGCCCTCGCCCAGTACGTCAACGACCGGCCGTATGCCGCGTCGTCGATGCTCGCGGTCGCGCTCGGGAAGGTGTGGGGTACCGCTCTGAAGGGCCGCTGCGCGGCCAGGCCGGATCTCGAAGGTGTGCCGCTCCCCCTGCGCATCGCGGTGCCGGCCGTGCCCTGCTCGGGCGGCCCAGACCTCGTAAGACGGCTCTTCACCCCCTTGGGTTGGAACGTCACGGCACGCACCGTGGCGCTCGACCCGCAGGTGCCCGCCTGGGGCGACTCTCGCTACGTCGACCTCGTGCTCGACGGCACCATGCCGCTCGCCGACGCCCTCAGCCACCTGTACGTTCTCCTGCCAGTCCTCGACGGCGCCAAGCACTACTGGGTCAGCACCGACGAGGTGGACAAGCTGGTGCGAAACAGCGGCGCGTGGCTCGCCTCGCACCCCGAACGAGACCTCGTGACCCGACGCTACCTCCGGCACCAGCGCTCGTTCGTCGCCGACGCCACGGCCCGCCTCGAGGCTCTCGACGACACGGCCTCGGACGCGTCCGAGCTCGACGCGGCGGCGACAGCCGACGGGTCCGAGCCCGAGCCGCCCACCTCGCTGGTCCGGCTGCGGGCCGCCGCGGTGCTGAGCGCGCTACGCGACGTCGGTGCCCACCGCGTCGTGGACCTCGGGTGCGGCGAGGGCGCCCTGCTCCGTGAGCTGCTCGCCGACCCCACCTTCACCGAGGTCGTCGGCGTCGACGTGGCCGCCGGGGCCCTCGAGCGCGCCGAGCGGCGGCTCGCGCTCGAGCGGATGCCGGACAGCGTGCGGGGCCGGCTGACCCTGCGGCAGTCGTCGGCCACCTACCGCGACCGAGCCATGGAGGGGTACGACGCGGTGGTCCTCATGGAGGTCGTGGAGCACCTCGACCTCGACCGGCTGCCCGCGCTCGAGCGCAGTGTGTTCGGGCACGCCAGGCCGGCCTCGGTCGTGGTGACGACCCCCAACGCCGAGTACAACGTCCGTTACGAGAGCCTCACGGCGGGCACGATGCGTCACCCGGACCATCGGTTCGAGTGGACGCGGTCCGAGTTCGCGGCCTGGGCCTCCGGCGTCGCCGAGCGCTACGGGTATGCCGTCGAGCTGCGTCCGGTCGGCGACGAGGACCCGCTGCTCGGGCCACCCACCCAGCTCGGGCTGTTCCGGCGAGCGGCCTCGTCGCTGAGACCCCCTGATGACAGCCCTTCGGTCGACGGGGGCGCGGCATGACGCGCATCGCCGTTCCGCAGCTCGCCCTCGTAGCGCTCGTCGGCGCCTCGGGGTCGGGCAAGTCGACGTTCGCGGCCCAGCACTTCGGCAGGTTCGAGGTGATCTCAAGCGACTTCTGCCGCGGACTCGTGGCCGACGACGAGAACGACCAGGCGGCCTCGAAGGACGCCTTCGACGTGCTCGGCTACATCGCGGGCAAGCGCCTGGCCGCTGGACGCCTCACGGTTGTCGACGCGACCAATGTCTCCAAGGACGCCCGGCGCCAGCTCGTCGAGCTGGCCAAGGCGCATGACGTGCTCCCGGTGGCGATCGTCCTCGATGTGCCGGTGTCGGTCGCGGTGGAGCGCAACCGTTCGCGTCCTGATCGTGACTTCGGTGCGCATGTCGTCAAGCGCCACCATGACCAGCTCCGTCGGTCGCTGAAAGGCCTTGGGAGGGAAGGCTTTCGCAAGGTCTACGTGCTGAGCGGAGTGGACGAGATCGCGTCCGCCGAGGTCATGCGGGAGAAGCTGCTCAACGACCGGCGCGACGAGCACGGCCCCTTCGACGTGATCGGCGACGTGCACGGTTGCCGCGTTGAGCTCGAGGCCCTGCTCGCGCGTCTGGGCTACGTCCTCGAGCGCGACGACGGGGGCAGGGCCGTCGACGCGTCCCATCCCGACGGACGACGCGTCGTCTTCGTGGGCGACCTCGTCGACCGCGGTCCCGACACCCCGGGCGTCCTGCGCCTTGCGATGGGCATGACGGCGGCCGGGCACGCGCTCGCTGTCCCGGGCAACCACGAGCACAAGCTCGTCCGTGCGCTCGACGGTGCCCGGGTGCAGGTCAGCCACGGTCTCGAGACGACTCTCGCGCAGCTCGACGACGAGCCGGCCACGTTCCGCACGGCTGTGCGCGACTGGTGCTACGACCTCGTCTCGCATCTCGTCCTCGACGAGGGGCGCCTCGTCGTGGCCCACGCCGGCCTGAAGGAGGCCTACCACGGGCGGGCGTCCGGGCGCGTGCGCTCGTTCGCGCTCTACGGTGACACGACAGGGGAGACCGACGAGTTCGGGCTGCCCGTGCGCTACCCGTGGGCACGCGACTATCGGGGCCGCGCCATGGTGCTGTACGGCCACACCCCGACACCCGAGCCGGAGTGGGTCAACAACACGATGTGCCTCGACACGGGCTGCGCCTTCGGCGGCCACCTCACGGCACTGCGCTACCCCGAGAAGGAGGTCGTGCAGGTGCCGGCCGAGCAGGTCTGGTACGAGCCGGCCCGGCCGTTCCCCGTCGCTGGTTCGACCGAGGTGGCGAGGGACTCAGCGGCACGTGGTGACGACCTCGACCTGGCCGACGTGCTCGGTCGCCGCGTCGTCGAGACGGCGCATCACGGCCGCATCTCGATCCGCGCCGAGAACGCCGCCGGCGCCCTGGAGCTCATGAGCCGGTTCGCGCTGCACCCACGGTGGCTCGGTTACCTGCCCCCGACGATGGCGCCCGTCGCGACCTCGAAGCGTCCGGACGTGCTCGAGCACCCCGACGAGGCGTTCGCCGCATACGCCGATGCGGGAGTCCGCGACGTCGTGTGCGAGGAGAAGCACATGGGCTCGCGGGCCGTCGTGCTCGTGTGCCGCGACGCGGACACGGCCGTCCGGCGGTTCGGGGCGGGCGCGGGTGAGACCGGAGCGATCCACACGCGCACCGGCCGCTCGTTCCTCGACGCGGCGCTGACGGAGCAGCTGCTCTCCCGGGTGCGTGCAGCGGTCGATTCCGCCGGGCTCTGGGAGGAGCTGGGCACCGACTGGATGCTCCTCGACGCGGAGCTGCTCCCGTGGTCGCTCAAGGCGGAGGCACTGCTGCGCGAGCAGTATGCCGCCGTCGGCGCTGCTGCCCGCGCCGCGTTGCCGGCGGCCGTCGAGGCGTTGGAGCGCGCCCGCGGGCGAGGGCTCGACGTCGCTGACCTGCTCGAACGCACCTCCCAGCGGCGGGCCGACGCAGAGGCCTTCACGGCCGCCTACCGGCGCTACTGCTGGGCGGTCGACGGGCTCGACGGCGTGCAGCTGGCCCCCTTCCAGCTCCTCGCGGGCAAGGGCCGGACCTGGCACGACCGCGGCCACCTCTGGCATCTCGAGCAGGCCGACCGGCTCGTCGCCGCCGACCCCCAGACCTTCCGCAGCACTCGACGCCTCGTCGTCGACACCTCCGACCCGCAGTCCGTGGCAGCAGGCGTCACCTGGTGGGACGAGCTGACCGGGGCGGGCGGCGAGGGGATGGTCGTCAAGCCGTCGGCGGGCCTGATGCGCACGCACCGGGGCCTCGTGCAGCCCGGTCTCAAGGTGCGCGGTCGCGAGTACCTGCGGATCATCTACGGACCCGACTACACCTCACCCCAGCACCTCGAACGGCTCAGGGACCGCAACCTCGGCCACAAGCGTTCGCTCGCCCTGCGTGAGTACGCGCTCGGGCTCGAGGCCCTGGACCGGCTCGCCCGGGGCGAACCGCTGTGGCGGGTGCACGAGCCGGTGTTCGCCGTCCTGGCCCTCGAGTCGGAGCCGGTCGACCCGCGCCTGTGAGCAGGTCGTCGTGCGTCATGGGGTGATCCGTCCGGTCGCTGCGAGCTCCTCGGCCACGTCGAACAGCTTCCGGTTGGTGTGCTGGCTCACGCTCACCAAGATGCTGAAGGCGTGGTCGGGCGTGATCTTGAAGCGCTCCATGAGTATCCCCTTGGCCTGCCCGATCAGGTCTCGCCGCTCCACGGCGATCTTGAGGTTGCGGACCTTCTCGGCGTCGGCGAACGCGATCGCGGCATGGCTGGCGAAGAGCAACCCGACGTACTCCGACTCGTCGTCGAAGCTGCCCGGTGTGCGGCTGTACAGGTTGAGGGCGCCGAGGTCGTCGCGCTCGACGTAGAGCTGGAAGCACAGCATGCTCATCGCGCCGAGAGCCGCTGCCCTGCAGGCGAACTCGGGCCACCGGTCCTCCACGGTCATGTCAGCCACCCGCACGGTCTGGTGCTCGTAGGCGGCGTCCAGGCAGGGACCCTGGCCGGTCTCCACCTGCAAGGCGTCGACCTGGGCGGGAAGCCCGCCCAGCAGGTGTCGGGAGGTGACGTCCCACTTCCCGGTGACCAGGCTGATCGAACCCTCCTCAGCGCCAGGGACCAGCTCGACGGCCGCTCGCACGATGTCGTCGAGAACGAGCCCCGGGCTGCGTTCGGCCTCGACACGGCGGGCGAAGGCGCTCAGGTCCCGTGCCAGCTGGTCGTGATCGACTGCCAAGCCCTCGTTCTGCGCGGAAGGTTCTCCGCGTCCGTCCTGTAGGTCACGGGCCATATCTGGACAGTAGGACGTGCACCAGGGGAGTGGTAGCCGACGACGAGAGCCCATGGCTCGGTGGACGCACGTCAGCGTCACCGGCTCGCGTCACCTCGTGGCTCGGGCCACAGTCGTCAGTGCTCGGGATCTCGCAGTGAGGTCGGCGAGAGGAAGGGCTGGAGCAGGTCATCCTCGCCCAGGCTCGGCGACCGCCGGGCGATCCCGGCCAGCAGGTCCGCGACCTGAACCCGCGGATCGTCTCGCGAGTCGACCGTCACCAGCCCAGCGAACGGCGACATCCGAACCGGTCGGGCCTCGGCGTCGGCCGTCGGTGCCGAGTCGGTGCTGTCGCTCAGGACCTGTTGCAGGCGCCTCAGTCGACCGGCCGTGAGCGCGCTCTGCTCATCGTGGATCACCAGCACCTGCCGATGGCCGCCGCTCCAGAACAGGACGGTCTCCGCCAGCGCCGGCAGCATCGGCTCCAGCGGTGGCGGGATCGACGGGTCCCCGTGGGCCAGCCGGCTCACAACGGCCCGGACCCGGCTGCGAGTGAGCCCGTCGAGCACCCCGTCGGCACCGTCGCCGAGCCGAGCTGCCAACGAGTCCCGCGCCTGGAAGAAGCCCTCCAAGGCGCGACGATCCGGCCGATGCCTCCTCTTGGTCCGGACCAGCTCGACGAAGGCCCCGAGGAAGACACTCCAGTCGGGGCCGCTCGCGCGCCCAGCCCGATACAGGGTGAGGGCGGCCCGACGGTCGGCCTGGGTCAGCCGAGTGCCGGCCGCATAGGAGGGCTCGACCAGGAACAGGTCGACGATCCGGGTGACGAGGAAGTACTCCTTGTCGACCACGTGGACGTGCGCTCGCCCGCTCAGCGCCGCCAGCAACCACTCCAACGCCTCGCCCGAATGCGGGCCGCGGAGAAACTGCCCGGACTTGACCTCTTCGAGGGGCCTTCGCGATCCCGACCGCAGCGCACGGAGGAGCTGAGCCGCCTCGTCGACACCCAGATCGACACTCGCGTGCGTGAAGACCGGGGTGGCCACGTCGAGCAGGTTGCTGCCGGAGAACCCCGACTCGTCGCAGGCGATCTCCACGACGGCGCCGCCGAGCGCGTCCATGGGCAGTCCGCCCTGAAGGGGCAACCTCTGATCCCTCAACACGCTGATCATGCTCGTCCGCCGCCACGCATCACACCACCGATTTGCGGTGACGGGGTGGTACGGATCTGCGACTCCAGACGTCCGTCGCAGGCGACAGGAGGACCTCGTGCGGCTCTTGGGGAGTCCGGAACCACAGGCGATTCCGACGCTTGCGGGTAGGTTGGGAGGGCCGCTTGACGCTTGTGGTGCGTCGAGTCTGCTGTCGAAGGAGTCCGCGGATGCCGAAGGTGGAGCTGGACATCGAGACGAGCGCGTCGCCCGAGGCTGTGCGTGCGGGCCTGCTGGACTTCTCCGATCGGCGGCCGGAGATCTGGCCGGGCTTGGAGCCCAGCCTCTTTGAGGTCTACACGATTGGCGACACGTTCGCGGACGTGAAGGAGGGCAGCAGGATGCCCGGCGGCAACATCTGGGCCAAGGAGCACTACGACTGGTCCGCGAGTGACCTGGTCACCTGGACCGTTCAGGAAAGCAACTTCTGTGCCCCGGGCAGCTTCGTCTCGGCCCGGATCGCGCCCACGGACAAGGGCGGCAGCCGTATCCACGTCATCTGGAACCGTACGCCGACCTCCCTCACGGGACGGCTGGCAACGGTCCTGATCCAGCTCACCCGCGGCAGGCCCGTTGCCGCCTCGATGCGCAAGGCGCTGGCCAAGCTCGGGACGCCACCCGCCTGACGGCTGCCACCATGGACCCCATGAGCGCGTTGTCGAGCGCGTCAAAAACGCTGTCGAACAAGCAGTTCCACGACCGACGTGTGGTTGACGGTTGGGTCTTGCTCCGATGCCAGTCAGTACCGACGGGACTTCGGCTTCCCGCCCGTGGACGCAAGGTGACCTGCCGGACCGCGTATTTTTGGCCTCTTTGGCCCTTCTGAACCGGTGTGGGCGCCAGCAGGCGCCACCCGCCCGAGACGATCGCCCCGGGCACGTACCAGGAAGGGTGAGTGTGATGTCCTCTGTTCTCTCCACCATGTCGCGGACCAGGAAGCGGGCCCTCGCTGCGGGTGCCGTCGTGCTCGCCGGCGCCGGGATCTCGGCCACGATGATGACTCCTGCCGCGCAGGCCATTCCCATCCCGCAGAAGTCGTGCGCGTTCGACGCCGCCAGCAACACCCCTGCAAACGGCTGGCGGCCGGTCAACTCAGCGGTGACCATCAACAACGGCGCTGTGGGCCGCTACGTGGTTGTGAACTTCAACGCCGACGCCGGAGTGAGCACCCTCGCGGAGATCCGCCTCGGCTACCGGGTGGACCTCGGTGGCGTCCAGACGCCCGGTGCGCAGAACTTCGCAAACCACACGGAGTACTGGCAGACGCGCCACAGCATGGTCGTCATGTACGTCCCCGCCGGCGTGCACACGATCCGTCCCTACTGGCGGATCAGCGGCGCCCTCGGCAAGACCGGGGTCATCGCCGCCCGCTGCCTCACGGCAGAGGCGTACACCTCCTGACCGCACCTGGAGGACCTGCCCGCTCCTGTGGACGCAGATGGGGCGCCCATCCGAACCGGATGGGCGCCCCATGCTCGTTTCGACCCCTGGACTGTCAGGAACGCGCCACCAGCACGTCGATGAACGGCTCCTCGCGGTTCGACGAGGCTGTCCGGCATCTCGCTGGCACCCGGTTGGGATCAGCGCTCCCGTTGATGGCGCAAAAACGCAGCGAAAACATGCGCTGACCTGCGCAAAAACGTGTGGTGCCCCCGGCAAGATTCGAACTTGCGACACCCGCTTTAGGAGCCGCATGCGGCCTCTTATCGGGGGTCCTGCAGTGGGTGCTCGTGTGCGTGATCGCTTGCCGTTGTTGGGGTCCCCGCAGCGACCGGTTGGGATGCCGTGTGCCACAAATGCGCCACGCGGGTCGGCGCAGTGATCCGGACGAGTCGGGCTGGAAGGCCCCGCGCAGAAGGCGCACCGAGAAGCCAGCCGAGCGGGCCGTCCACGCCGCCACCCGCTCGAGGTGGGCAGTGGTCCTCCGTGGGAGCCGGCCAGGCACGCGACGGCTGGGGCTCCCCTCGTCCTCAGCGCCTGAACCTCAGCCCAATTGCCGGGTGGCATGGTCGACCGCCTCCGTGCGAGAGGGTGCCGAGCGGTCAGAGGCGCCCGAGGATCTCGGCCTTCTTGATGGCGAACTCTTCTTCGGAAAGGATGCCCGCGTCGCGGAGCTCGGCGAGCTGCTTGAGCTGGGCCAAGTGGTCAGGTGTGGCCGGGGTCTGGGCGGCGGGTCGGTGTCGTGCGGCGATTGCTTGCTCGACCTCGTTCCTGAGCGCCTCGAAGTCTGGCATCTGCTTCTTGACGAAGATGACGCTGTTTTCGTCCTTGGTGGCGTCGACTGTCTGGGAGCCGAACCGGGACCGTGTCTCGTTGCCTCCACCAAGGGTGAACGAGATGAAGCCGTTCATCATTGCGCCGGCGGGCTTCCACTGCACTGCGGTGATGGACCCGAGGGGGATGCGCTTCTCGCCCTTGCCTATGGATGCGCGTGCGAGGAACCCGGTGCGCCTGATCGTGACGAAGTCGCCATCGAAGTCGACCGTGCCGTTGTGACCTTTGACCTCCACGAGAGTTCTCCTGTCATGCCATGCGAAGCCGAGGTGACCTACCTGCGCATTGAACACCCTCGTTTTGGAGTTGTCAGGACATCGCCCGTCCACATTGTCGTGTCGCTCCCACCGTCGGTTGGTCCGGCCGGCGCAATCCTTCGACTCGACAGCAGAGCAGGGCAACTGGACGGAGCGGCTGGGTCATGTGTGACCCGAAGCCATCGTGCAGCGATGGCCACCCTTGGCGAACTTGCGCGCCTGGACGAGTCTCGGGAGGACAGGGAGGTCTCCATATGCGGCAAGCGGTCGACTTCGTCTGCTCGAGCGTCAGCCCGCGCTCCAGTAGCGCGGGGTGCGGTGGGGTGCGCGTAGGCGCGCCAGCGCCGGAGCGCGGGGTCCCCATCGCGGGGCCCCGCGCTTCTTCGCGCCGGAGGCGCGCTTGAGCCAGTACAGAAAGTCCTCACCGGGAAGTACCGCGGCGGCGCCCACTTCCAGCACAACCTCGGCACACCCTTGGGTCCGGGCCAACGCACCGCGACTTGGGCCTCGGCTGGGTGATGCGGCGGCCCACCGTCCCTTCGCACGCCGGCGTTGCACTGCATGGCTCGTTCGTCGGAGGATCGGTCGGCCGTAGGAACGACGAGCAGCTCGACAACGACGCGGCATGACTCCTGGAGGGCGCCGAACTAGCCGGGGCCGACGCCCGTTAGCGCGGGGGAGGGGGCCATGCCACCACAGGGGTGCGACCATCACTGGATGGAGGACGACCATGAAGACGACGCCCTTGACCAGATCGCCGAGGACTTCAAGAAGTAC
Organism: Terrabacter sp. GCM10028922; assembly: GCF_042666095.1. Taxonomy (NCBI): domain Bacteria; kingdom Bacillati; phylum Actinomycetota; class Actinomycetes; order Micrococcales; family Intrasporangiaceae; genus Terrabacter; species Terrabacter sp. GCM10028922. Next base: position 398,042 of record NZ_JBHTFG010000009.1, read on the forward strand.
ACCGGCGGCCGCAACATGCGCACGGAGGCCGCGGCGCTACGTGGTACGTACTTGTCTAGGTGGATGGACCTCGAGCTCAACCTGGACGAGTTGATCACGGAGTATCTCGAGGTTCCCGATAGCAAACGCGAGGACATGACTGACGGGCTGCTGCCCGAGATCATGTCGGTTAACGTCAAGGTCGAATTCCTCGAGCTCATCGTGCGCCGGGTGGATCCCACGAGCAAAGCTCACACACTGACCCGCCAGGCTCAAGTGATCCGGAACGCGCTGGCCCATAAGGCGGCGAACTGGGCAGACATCTCTCCTGAGGTGCAGGCCGGGGCGATCGCCGTCGTCAATTACAAGGGCGGACGGCGACGGACCACTTACATTGAGCCCAACGTTGCGCTGTCTGGTCTCAAGGCTGCAATTGACGCGATCTACGAGCTGACCCTCAAGGCTCGACCGGACTACGTCGAGCGCATGAAGGCGCGCACGCGCGCCGCGATCGGGGCGGGGCCCAGCAGTCCGAACCTGACATGAGTCCAGGGTTGAATGCCGAACTCGCTTGGTAGTAGGGAAAGTCGGCGTTGCTGCCAAGGAAGTTCGTCAACGGAGGACGCGGGAATGATGATTCACTCCCGCGTCGCCCCTAGCTATTCACGGCTTAGTCGGCCTTGGGCCTGTTGTGGTCCTGCAGCAGCTTGACCACCTCGAGGGGAACCCGGAAGCCGGGAGCCCGCTGATACGACTTGACCTTTGGGTCATAGTCGGGCTCCAACAGATCGGCGGCGCCCTCGGGAAGCTTTCCAGCGAGGACAAGCTCCTTCTGGATTCGGTTCACCGGCCGGGTGAACCCCTTGAGCGAGCGATCGTCGGTGTACTTGCCGAGCTTGTACACGGTGTTGCGGTCGACATAGCCACTGCCGTTCTTACAGGCCTCGTTGATCACCATGCCCTGGACTCCGTACTTGCTGAGCAGCCTGGTCATGAGCTCCGTGTATGCGTCGAGCGTCCAGCCCGTGCTCTCCGCGGCGCTCAGGTCCACGTCCTGCGAACCGTTCGAGTCGAACTCGATCTTCGCGATGGCCGCGAACAGCTGGTCACGCTGCTGCGGCGTCCAAGCGGTCACGTCAGTCGAGATGACGACGCGGGCCGCAGGGTGTTTGTCGGTCATTGATCTACTCTTTCTGTTGCTGGTCCCCCTGGAGCGGCCGAGAGATGGCAAACCTTGGTGCCGCTCCAGAGGGGCTCGCGTCTGCGTGCAGCATCACCATAGCCAGTTGATCTGGCACTGTCTACAGATGTACTGCACCTGATTTGTGTGCGACACATCATTGGGTCGATCCAGACTCATTTGCGTGTGCGTGCGGGTCCGGCGATCGCTACCCGGCGATTCGGTGGGCGACACCCCTAGGCTGCGCAGTGCGTAGGAAGAGTGAGCCTCTTGGGGGTCGGAACGCATGCAGGAGTTTTGGGCCTTTTTGGAGCGGTTCGCCACGTCGCCGGGCGCCGCTGGGATCGCGGCCGTCATTGCTGCCGGGATTGCGTGGAACGCCGCCAAGAAGACTCGGGAGTCGACGGAGCGAACGAACGCGAGCCAGCTGGAGGAGACCCGGCGCCAGGCAAGGCTTCGAGCTGAAGCAGAGCGAATGACTCAGGCGATCGCGTGGCTGTCGACCTATGGGGACACCCTGGCGACCGGGGAAGTGACACGGATCATTGAGTCCCTGAGGCGTCTTGAGCTGTCCCAGCAACAGCATGCGATGCTTATTGGCGTCGGACAAATGATTGCGGCACGCAAAGCGGCCGCACTGCAGAACGTCGCGGCCAGGTCAAGTGGCCCCACGGCCGGGTCTGGGACTCCGACCTGATGATCGGCGAGCGAGGAGCCGAAGAGTGAACGAACCCGAGGGCGAAGGCAGCGCTAGGGCCACAGATCATGCGCCCGATCAGGCCGACCAAGAGCTCGATGCGGCGCAAGATGACGCAAACACGATCGAGGCTGAGGCCCGGCTCCGGGCTGCGCAGATCCTGGCGGACGCTCACGAGGAGGCGGGCGCTCTCTTTGCCGCGCAGACGTACGTCGTCCGTACTTTGATGGCAGCAGCGCTGGCAGGTAGACGGGACGTGGGTTACTTTCGGCCCCATCTCGAGCACGAGCCTGATCCAGAGGTAAACCCTGAGGTGACTGCAGCACAGGCCGCCCTGGCTTCTTTTGCAGAAGGTCAGCGACGAGTTGGGCACCAGTTGGCGGATCGCCTTCAGTTCTTGATGAGGATGGACCCAGAGGTCATCGCCGTCCGGTCGTCAGTGGATCAGCTTGCGAGATGGGCCCTGATCCCATTCCGGGAAGCCGACGAAATCAAGGCGCGCCTGGACGAGGCCGCGTCACACAACGCTCTGTTCCGAGACTTCGGTACGGCGACGCGCGGCCTCAGCAGTGACATCGGTACTGCTGCGCGAGGGTGGGCCAAGAGTGCCGAGCCGGGCCGGTCAGCTGCGAAACCCAAGCGACCGGCCGCATCCGTGAAAGAACCTGCCGGGATCGAGCCGGCTGGAGACTCCCCCCACGAGCTGCCGCAGGCAACGCCCGCCGAGCTTGAGGAGCTGCGTCAGCTGCACGCGCTTATCGACGAGATGCGCAAAGAGAACCCTTCGATTGAGAGGCAGGGAATCTGACGACCTCCTAGAGGGCGGAGGCCTGGTGGTGAGAAACCGCCAGGTCAGGGGAGGCATGGAGCTGCTCCTGCAGAGCGTCCCGCCAAGCGTCGGGCGGTCCCCAAGCCGACGAGCGGACAACTCGTGCTCGGGCAGCCGTTTGCCCTGCACCCAGAACTGGACTGAACCGCCGGCGGCCAAGACCGCCGATCCGTCGAGGCGATGGACCGCGCCGCGGTGAAGTACAGGGTGTCGCCACGCGCGACGATGACTCTGTCGTAGGTCTTTTGCTACTGATGAGCGGTTTGCGTGGCACCATCAGCCCCATGAGTTCGGGGTCGCGGGGGCGAAGGGCGGTTGTGCGACTCGCCCAGCCGCCTGGATGCCGGAGCTGCGGAGGAACTGAGGGCGGCGGACGATGGTCGCTGTATCGGGCAGCTAGTGGTGGCACAACTTGGTATCACGAGCAGCAGCAGCTCATCGAAGGGCTCAAGGAGTCAGATCGAGCCATCTGTCTGGCTGAGATCAAGGCAAAGATGAGGCGGGCAGAGGCCGGGGCGCTGAAGTTTCGGCCATCTGGCGGTGGCCCGTGCGACGTGGACTTCATGAGTTGCACGAGCGTGGTCCTCGAACTGCGGCTCGAGCAGTACCTCGGCGAGGACGGCTCCAGTCGGATCGTTCGGATCTACTTCACAGAGCCGGAGCATGAGTCGGACATGCTGCTCCTTCTGTACCTCGTGTGGAAGAGTCCGGGGCCGATCGGCCTGGACGAGCAGACCCAACATGCCCGGACCGCCCAGTTCCGGGCGGACCAACATGGTTTCTGATCTCACGATTTCGTATTTCTCGTCGGTCTGTATGACACTATGACGCCAAGGTCATGTACGGCTGGGAGGGAGGATCACGATGAATCTGGACGAACTACTCGGGATTGATCCGCACGATCCGTCTGCGATCCTCGCGGATGAGTTGGTTGAGAGCCACTACAAGCTCCTCAAGGACCTGGTCGACGTCAGGCGGCAGAGGGGCTTGACCCAAGCGCAGGTCGCCGACCGCATGGGCATCTCCCAAGGTGCGGTTGCTCGGATTGAACACGGTGACCGCGATCCACACCTGTCTACGCTGCGTCGCTACGCCCACGCGGTGCGCGCGATGATCAGTCATACCGTGGCACCGTTCGACCGCAACCGTGAGGTCGTCGTCGACCACCTAGCGGACGACCCATATGAAGCATGGGCACAAGCCTCAGTCGTGCTTGTCGGAAGTCGAGGCCGTGGCTGAGTCGCTTCAGGTCAGCCTGCCGCATGGCCCTGACTGGTTCGAGTGGCCGGATGGCGCGCCGGCGGTAATGCCCGGAGGGATCAATCTGCTCCGAAGCGTCATTCAGCCATCACACAAGCCAGAGGGTTACAAGTTCGATATCAGTGTGGCGAGGGCAGACGAGCCCGAGGAGTCTCCGACCGGGTACTTCGGCCTGCTGGCAGAGTTCCAGATTTGTTCCGGCGAGTGGGTCTGCGGGGCGAGCGCACTGCTGTACCTGCAGTGCCGTGATCTTGGACTCCTCAAGTTGTCCGATCATGAGTTGATCGCGACGTATGGCCCGTGGGGTTCGCACGCGCTGTGGGACGTCTTCGTGATCCATGGCCGCGCCCTGAATGCTGGTCACGGCGCTAACATCACGTTTCCTACGATGACTCCCGAGCCGACCAGCCTGAAGCCGAGCGACCCTGAGACAGAGCGAACCTAGGTCTGACTGAAGCGCAGTGCGCCACGCACGACTTCGATTGCTCAGTCAGAGCGAGCGGAGTCGAGGCCCACTAGGTCCCAGAGACCCGCGAAACGAGAGCTCGACGCTGCCAGTTGCCCACGAACCGGGTCATCGTCCAGCGCTGCGACGTTCAACTGTTCGAGCAGACGCCGCGTCGTGATGTGCGTGGCACCTTTCCCGATGGCCTCCGCGGCAATGGTTGAAACGTGCTTTGGATGAGCCTCGACCGTCGCCCGCAACCGCCCGGCCTTGTCCTCCTCGTATGCGATTTCATCGACAGCGAGAGTCGCAAGGATGCGGCGGGCCTGGTCCAAGTGCTCCGTATGGGCAACCGCCAGAGCCAGGGGGAAGTCCTCGAGGCGCGGCGTCTTGATCAGCCAAACTTCGGCGCCGATCTCGGTTAGCGGCGTTGGACGTCTTCCTCGCCGCATCTCCACAGCGCCCCGTGCGCCAAGCGCCGCCGCTGCGACCAGGGCTGATGCTTCGGTGGGGTGCCACGTGAGAATGGGTCGTATCGGCTTCACGTCCGGCAGGGTGATGTTGCCTTCGTGCCGTCCCCCAACCTGGTTGAGCCGGGCGATCACGTCGTCCTCGCTCAGCTCGGCGTCTGCGCCAGGCCCAAGCACCGCGAGCGACGTCGAAAGACCTGTCGAAAGCGCGGCTGCCAGCGTGATGGAGTCGGCCAGCGGACTCAACAGACCCGGCTCGGTGCCGGTCGAAACTATGTCGCCGCCCACATCGACAACGAGGAGCCGGTCGGCATCGACGGCCGTCGCGAGTGCTCGAAGTTGCTGCGTCAGGCCACGCACGCCGTCGTTGAAGTCATGCAGAAAGATCCGGGCATCTACTTCAGCGGTCACCCGGGGGAGCATGGACCGGCCTGACGGGATGGTGTCTGAATTTGGCAACACCTCGACCGCGAGGCCCCCGACGCTGCCCAGCCCGGAGAATCCCTCGACAGGCCGCGGTCCCGGTAGGGGGTCGACGCGAAGACGCTCCCAAGCGCAAGTCGTGATCAGGGCCGGCCCTTCCGCTTCAGGGTCAAGAACCCGTCGGCCAAGCAGCACCCCGACGGAGTCCCCGCCTCCTCCAGCCGCCACGAACAATGTCGTCATGCCCCTGATTGTGTCGCGGGCACGGTGCGACCCTCTACCCTGAAGTGGTATTAACCAGACGAGGAGACAGTCGTGAACGGCCAGGCGCCGACGTTGCCGAAGTTCCGAGAGATTGCGGAGCAGTTGCGCAAGCGCATTCTCGGCGGCGAGCTCCCTCCGGGGGAGGAGATCCCCAGCGAGCGAGCCCTCGCGCTTGAGTATGGAATTTCGCGGCCGACCGCCACGCGGGCCCTCGAGTTGCTGCGTCATGAGGGCTTGGTCTACTCCGTGCAGGGGTCGGGAACGTTCGTGGCGGACTTGGCGATTAGCCGTCGACCAAGCGACCGGTATCAGCGATCGAGAAACGCCGGCCGGATCTACAGTGACGGCGAACGGGCAGAGATCGTGTCGGCCGAACTTGTGGAACGCCCTCCCGAGCATGTCGCCAACGCGTTGCGGATCGGTCCGAAGGTTGCGGCGATCCGTCGTCGCCGTGTCATCTGGAAGGGCGACGTCCCCGTCGAAGTCTCGACGTCGTGGTTCTCGGCATCCTTGGCCGCGACTGCGCCGCGCCTCTTATCGACGGAGCGCATCCGGCCGGGGACAGTGGCCTACGTCGAAGAGGCGTCAGGTCGTCAGGCCACGTATGCCCGGGACCGGATGTCGGCGCGTGCAGCTGGCGCGGAGGACGCCCGATCTATGAAGCTAGCCAAGGTGACCGCGCCTGTGCTGGCCGTCGAGCACACCGTGTTTGACCAGCGTGATGAGCCGTTGGAGTTCGTCGAGGCGGTCTATCCACCCGGCCGCTGGACTCACGAACAGCGTTACGACCTCTTGTAGTCATCGGGTGCCACCTTCTCGCCGACCGGCCTTGCATCCGACAGGTGGCATATGCCACCCTGTTGCAAGTGGTATATGCCACTAGCAACCGATGAGAGGACACAGACATGGCTATGCAGAAGCGGTTCGGGGTCAAGCACGACGACGTGTTCCCGAAGATGGCGTTCCTCAAGGGCGGTGTCGACGCGGTGGCGGACTTCAACGCACCGGCTCGCCCGGACGGGTCCCGTCCGCAGCAGATCGACAAGGACACCGGCCTGCCGCTGTGGCAGGTGCTGATCCTCGACGCGGACGACGAGGCCGGAAAGAAGGACACTGCGGTCACGATCAAGATCGCGGCGAAGCACCAGCCGGTGCCGCCGGAGAACAAGACGCCGTTCCCGTGGACGCCTGTCGAGTTCGTCGGGCTGACGGCGCTGCCGTACGTCGAGTACACGGGCAGCAAGGACAAGGACGGCCACGACCGCACCCGGATCGTGTGGTCCTTCCGGGCTGAGGGCATGGTCGCCCCCGGTCAGTCGGCCGGTCAGTCGGCTGGCGGGTCGGCTGCTTCGAAGGGGGCGGCCTGATGCACCGGGTTCCCGCTCATGTGTGGGCGGTGGTCTGGGGTGTGGTGGTGTGGACGTGGCGGCACCTGCGCTGGACCGTCTTCGTCGCCGGTGTGGCGTTCGGGATGCGGATGCTGCCAGATGGTCAGCCTGCCG
>NZ_JBHTFG010000010.1:0-39779 GCF_042666095.1 Terrabacter sp. GCM10028922
CAACGGCTCGCTCTGGGCCGCCTACGGACCTGCCCTGGTCGAGCTGGACCCGCGCTCCGGCGCGACGATCAGGCACATCGTGCTCTACCCCCCGCCCGACGCCAACAAGCCCGTGCTGCGCAACGCTGACCTCGTGTGGGCCGATGGTGTCTTCTACGTTGCGGCGATGAGCCGCGTCTACACCTTCGACCCGGCCACCCTGCGCGTCAGCAACCCCGTCACGTCCGGGGTCAGCACGCCGCAGATCGCCGTCCTCCCGGGCAAGCTCCTGGTGCCCATGGACACCGTCCTCAAGTCGTACACGCCCCAGTGACAGGTCGGCTGAGAGCCTGAGGCAGAAATCTCGTCGGCGGTGTCGATTCCGTCGGCACGAGTTCGTCAGGATGATGTGGCGAGGGTCGCCACGCGCGCACCGCGCACCTGAACGATAAGGAGCCGGCCATGGCCGACACGTACGTCTACCTGATCCACGAGGGCGACTGGGACTCCGACGCCTACCTGAACGGACAGCCGCCCGCCGACGGCGGGCCCGCGGGCAAGGACCCGGGTGAGCCGTCGATGTCGAGCGACCTCGACACCTCCTTCCCCGCGCACAAGGCGTTCCAGCAGGCCGTCGCCGACCTCGGCGCCCGGGTCGTCGGCGGCAACGCCCTGCAGAACTCTCGCCACGGCGGCACCGTGAACCCCGGCGCCGGCGACCGCAAGGTCGAGGACGCCGTCTACACCGACGGCCCCTTCACCGACACGTCCGAGGTCATCACCGGCTTCTACCTCGTGGAGACCGACGACGAGGACACTGCGCGTCGTGTCGCCGCGCTCGTGCCCACGGGTGGCCACATCGAGTGGCGCAAGGTCTTCCCGACGGGCGCGTGAGTGATCCCGGGGACGGGTGAGTTCGAGGAGGCGTGGCCGCGCATCGTGCGCGCCCTCGCCTCCTTCACCGGGAGCCTCGACGACGCCGAGGAGTACGCCGCCGAGGCCGTCGCGAGAGCGGCCGCGCACGAGCGCGACGGCGGGCGGGCCATCGAGTCGTATGCCGCGTGGTGCACGTCCGTGGCCAAGCGCGCCTGGCTCGACGACGCCCGGCGCCGGACGGTCGAGCGTCGGCTCGCCCCCGAGCTCGCCCGCCCCGACACGGACCACTCGTCCCTCCCCGTCACCGATCGCACCGCCATGGATGCCGACGACCTGTCCCGCGAGGGGCTCGATGACCGCCTCGCCCTGCTCTTCGTCGCCTGCGACGAGGCCATCTCCCCCGCCTCGCGCATGGTGCTGGCGCTGCGCGTCGTCTGCGGCCTGACCGTCCCGGAGATCGCGGGTCATCTCGGGGTGCAGGACGGGGCAGCGGCGGCCCGCCTGACACGCGCCAAGCGGGCCCTCTCGGAGGCACGCGGAGCCTTCCACGTGCCTGACGCCACCGAGCGGGCGCGCCGTCTCCCTGTCGTGATTGCTTGCGTGTCAGGCATGTTCACGGTCGCGCACCGCACCGTCCTCGATCCCGGTGATGCCCTCGCCGACACCGGGCGCCAAGCGCTCTCGATCGCCGACGCCCTCGTCGCGGCCTACCCCGACGACACCGAGGTCCGCGGTCTCCGAGCCGTCATCCGCCTCGGGCTCGCTCGCCGGCCCGGCCGAGTCGACACCGACGGCACGGGTCTCGCTCTCGACGAGGTCGACCGGAGCCGTTGGGACACAGGGCTGCTCACCGCTGGACTCGACGACGCGACCGCGGCGGCCTCCGGCGACGGCCGGTTCGCCATCGAGGCCGCGATCGCCGGGCTGCATTCCAGCGCCCCGTCGTTCGAGCGCACCGAGTGGCCCCGCATCGTCCAGCTCTACGGTGCACTCGAGGACCGCTGGCCCTCCCCCTCCGTCCGCGTCGCCCGCCTCGTCGCCACCGCTCACGCCCGGCTCGCCGACGAGCCCGACCCGACGACGCCGGGCGCACTGGACGACATCGAGCGGGAGCTCGCGTCGATCGAGACGCACGGGCCGGCATACGCGAGCCGTGACGCCGGCCTCGCCCTCGCCGACCTCGAGTGGCGCACCGGTCGGCGGGAGCACGCTGCCGGGCGCTACCGAGACCTCGCGGAGGTGGTGGCGGTGGAGCCGCTGCGTCGTTTCTGCCTCAGACGGGCGGGGCTCACTCCCCGGTGACGCCGTCGATCGCCTCGCGGAGGAAGTCGGCGTGCCCGTTGTGCCGGGCGTACTCCTCGATCATGTGCAGCAGGATCCAGCGCAGCGTGAACGGGGTCCCCTCCCTGCGGCTCGGGGTCACCGAGAGCCGGTCGAGGCCGCCCGCGTCGAGCGCCTCGTCGATGTTGCGGCGGGCCTGCTCGACGGCCTCGTCCATGAGGCGACGCAGCTCCTCGGGACTGTCGTCCTTGGCGCTCGTCATCTCCCAGTCCGCGTCGGCGTCCCAGTCTGCCGAGTCCCACGGCTCCCCCATCGGCCGCCCGTGCAGCACGCGCCCGAACCAGCTCGCCTCGTTGAGCGCGACGTGCTTGAGCAGTGCGCCGAGCGTCAGGCTCGACGGCGGGAGAGGCTGCGCGAGCTGCTCGGCCGTCAGTCCCTCGGCCTTCAGTCGGAGGGTGTCGCGGTGGTAGTCGAGGAAGGCCACGAGGGTCGTGGCCTCGTCGGCGGCGAGGGGCGGGTCGGTGCGCTGGGTCGTCATGCACCCAGACCGTAGTGTCCGGCCAGCGAAAACCGCCTGCCCATTACGGGTGCCCGGGAGCACACTGGTCGGGTGCCGTCGTCAAGCCAATGGGTCGCGTTCCTCGTCGCGTCGATCCTCTTCATCCAGGTCCCGGGCCCCAGCCTGCTCTTCACCATCGGCCGTGCGCTGACGGTCGGCCGCCGCGACGCGCTGCTCTCGGTCGTCGGCAACGGCATCGGCGTCACCGTGCAGGTGCTCCTCGTCGCGGTCGGACTCGGCGCGGTCGTCGCTGCGAGCGCCACGGCGTACACCGTCATCAAGGTGGCGGGCGCGGCCTACGTCATCTGGCTGGGCATCCAGGCGATCCGGCACCGCCGGGAGGCGCGCGAGGCACTCGAGAAGCAGGTGTCCGCCGCCCGCGGCCACGCCCTGCGCATCGGACTCGTCGTCGGCCTGACGAACCCCAAGACGATCCTCTTCTTCGTCGCCTTCCTCCCGCAGTTCGTCGACGCGCGCGCCGGGCACGTGGGCGTGCAGATGGCGCTCCTCGGCCTCGTCTTCGGTGTCATGGCGATCTGCAGCGACAGCGTGTGGGCACTGCTGGCCGCTCGGGCCCGGGAGTGGTTCGCGCGCAAGCCCGCCCGGCTCGACACCCTCGGCGCCTCGGGGGGCGCGATGATGGTCGGCCTCGGCGCGACGATGCTTGCTCGCGAGTAGTCAGCACACTGTCACCTTGATCTGTTTGACTTGGAGCGTGACAACGTCTCAGGTCACCTCGCCCATGGACCGGCTCGGCTCGCCTCTCCGGGTCCGTCAGCACGAGCGTGCTGTCGAGGAGGCCCGGAGGGCGTATGCCGCCCTGCCGCAGGACCGCCCGGTGCGACTGGCCAAGCGCACCTCGAACCTCTTTCGCGTCCGGAGCGCCGCCGACTCGGCCGGCCTCGACCTGTCGGCACTTCGCGGGGTCGTCGAGGTGTATCCCGCTCGCGACGGCGGTCCGGCGACGGCGCGCGTCGGCGGGCTGACGACCTACGAGCAGCTCGTCCACGAGCTGCTGCCCCTCGGGTTCGTGCCGCTCGTCGTACCGCAGCTGCGGACCATCACCATCGGCGGTGCGGTGACGGGGCTCGGCATCGAGGCGTCCTCGTTCCGCAACGGGCTGCCGCACGAGTCGGTGGTCGAGCTGCGAGTGCTCACGGGGGACGGGCGCGTCGTCACGGCCACTCCGCACGGCGAGCACGCCGAGCTGTTCCGCACCTTCCCCAACTCGTACGGCTCGCTCGGCTACGTCCTCGACCTCGTCATCGAGCTCGAGCCCGCGCGGCCCTACGTCGCACTGCGGCACGAACGGTTCGACTCGGTGGCGGCCGTGACCGACGCGATCGGCGAGGTCATGAGGTCGCACGTGTGGGACGGTGACCGGGTCGACTTCGTCGACGGCGTCGTCTTCGGGCCGACCGAGTGCTACCTCTCGCTCGGGCGGTGGACCGACCGTCTGGAGGGCCAGGCCCGGCCCAGCGACTACACCGGGCAGCAGGTCTTCTACCGCTCGATCCAGCAGCGCCGCACCGACGTGCTCACCGCGCACGACTATCTGTGGCGATGGGACACCGACTGGTTCTGGTGCAGCCGGGCCTTCGGCGCGCAGAACCCGCTCGTCCGCCGGCTGTGGCCCCGCCACCTGCTGCGCAGCGACGTGTACTGGAAGATCGTGGCCCTCGAGAACCGCTACCGGCTCATGGCGCGCCTCGACCGGCTGCGTGGTCTGGCCGACCACGAGCGGGTGGTGCAGGACGTCGAGATCCCCTTGGGCCGCACGGCCGAGTTCCTCGACTGGTTCCTGCGCGAGGTGCCGATCGAACCGGTGTGGCTGTGCCCCATCCAGCTGCGGCCCGACGGACCCCGCGCACCGACCGAGGCGACCGAGGCGACCGACGAGCCGCCGTGGCCGCTCTACCCGATGCGGCGCGACGAGCGTTACGTCAACGTCGGCTTCTGGTCGACGGTTCCGGTCGAGCCCGGCGCGCGCGACGGCGACGTCAACCGGCGCATCGAGGCCGAGGTGACCCGGCTCGGCGGCCACAAGTCGCTCTACTCCGACGCCTACTACGACGAGGCGACCTTCGCCGCCCTCTACGGCGGCGCGACCTATGACCCGGTCAAGCGGCGGTACGACCCGGACCGCCGATTCCCCAGCCTCTACGAGAAGGCGGTGCAGGCACGATGACGCTCACGGTGGGACAGGCCTTCGACCTCGTCTACGGCGAAGATGCGCCGATCCACGTGGTCGCGTGGGACGGCTCGACGGGCGGGAGCCCGGACGGGCTCGTCTTCCGTCTGACGAACCCCGACGCGCTCAACCATCTGCTCGCCGCCGGCGGCGAGCTCGGCCTGGCGCGCGCGTACCTGCTCGGTGACGTCGTCATCGAGGGGATCGACGAGGCCGACCCGTACGACGTGCTCCGCCTCGTCGGCGACGGCCTCACGGCGCGGCGCACGAAGGGCCGCGACGCGATCGAGCTCGCGCGGTTCCTCGCGAAGCACCGGCCCCATGCGCCGAGGCTGCCCGAGGAGGAGACCCCGGGACAGCTGCGTCGGCTGGCCTACGGCGTCCGGCACGGCCGGGCCCGTGACGCCGCCGCGATCAGCCACCACTACGACGTGTCCAACGCCTTCTACGAGAAGGTGCTCGGGCCGTCGATGACCTACACCTGCGCCTGCTTCCCGACCGACGAGGCGTCGCTCGAGGAGGCGCAGGCGTACAAGTACGACCTCGTCGCCCGCAAGCTCGGGCTGCAGCCCGGCATGCGGCTGCTCGACGTCGGCTGCGGCTGGGGCGGCATGGTGCGGCACGCCGTGAAGCACTACGGCGTCAGCGCGCTCGGAGTCACCCTCTCGCGCGAGCAGGCGGCGTGGGCACAGGCGGCGATCGAGGCCGACGGCATCGCCGACCGCGCGGAGGTGCGGCACGGTGACTACCGCGACGTCACCGAACGCGGCTTCGACGCGATCAGCTCGATCGGCCTCACCGAGCACATCGGCGTCGCGAACTACCCGGCATACTTCCGCTTCCTGCACGAGCGGCTGCGCGACGAGGGCCGCCTGCTCAACCACTGCATCACGCGTCCCGACAACAAGCACCCGGGGCTGCCGCCGCGCGGTTTCATCAACCGCTACGTCTTCCCCGACGGCGAGCTGACGGGCAGCGGCGACATCGTGCGTGTCATGGAGGACGAGGGTTTCGAGGTGCGCCACCACGAGAACCTTCGCGAGCACTACGCCCGCACGTGCGCCGCGTGGAACGCCAACCTCGCCAAGCACTGGGACGACTGCGTCGAGCTCGCCGGGCTCGGCAGGGCCCGGGTGTGGGGTCTCTACCTCGCCGGTTCCCGACTCGCGTTCGAGCGCAACGAGATCCAGCTGCACCAGGTGCTGGCGTCGCGCACGAGTGGTGCGGGGATGTCAGGCTTCACGCTGCGCCCTCGCTTCGAGCCCGCCGGCTGACGCGCACCCGCCGGCTGACGCGAGGTGCTCCTTCGCCGACAGACGCGTCAGCCGGAGCCGCCGAGGTCGACGTCGTACGCCTCGTAGACGAGGTCGCCACCCTTCTGTCGGTGCCGCACGAGCCGGCCCATGAGTACCGTCAGCTCCTCGCGGAAGACGGGAAGGTCGGCCATCGTGCCACCGTGCTCGAGGACGGCGAGATAGCCGTGGATCGCCTCACGCAGCTCGCGGTGCTCGCGCAGGAGGCGGTCGACCCGCCCCGACAGCCGGGGCGCACTTCGCCGGGCCCGGTCGTAGATGCCACCAGGGCACTCGGTCAGCGCGACGTGGTCGTCGAAGTCGTGGGCGAGCTCGGCGAGGGCGGCGCGCACGCGTTCGCGCCACATGCCGCCACGCGCGATCGGCGACTCGAGTGCGAGGTCGACGGCGGCCACCGACTCCCGCAGCTCGGACCGATGCCGGCGCACGCGGTCGAGGTGGGCGGCCAGCTGGGCGGCCCCCTGCTCGCGGCCGTGATCGGCCCGCTCGTCGACCTGACCCACCGGGTCGAGGGGCTGGATGGCGGCATTCGGCTGAACAGTCATGGGCGCGACCTCCGTGTCCCCATGGTCGCGCCGAGGTGCCCCTTTCGTCCAGACCGAGCTCAGCCCTGCCTCGGTGCGTACATGATGACCGCCACCCCGACGAGGCACACGAGCGCGCCGACGACGTCCCACCGGTCCGGGCGGAAGCCGTCCGCCAGCACGCCCCACAGGAGTGACCCGGCGACGAAGACGCCACCGTATGCGGCGAGGATGCGCCCGAAGTGCGCGTCGGGCTGGAGCGTGGCGACGAAGCCGTAGAGCCCGAGCGCGACGACGCCGGCGCCCGCCCAGAGCCAGCCGCGGTGCTCGCGCACCCCCTGCCAGATGAGCCAGGCCCCGCCGATCTCGGCGAGCGCAGCGAGCACGAACAGCAGGATCGAGCGGGTGACGGTCACGCCGTCATCGTCGCACCAGGGGCCGTCCCGGCCTCAGAGGTCGCCGGCCGCCCGGCGCTCGTCGTCGCTGCGCAGGATGCAGAACTCGTTGCCCTCGGGGTCGGCCATGACGACCCAGCCGCGCCCGTCCTCGGTGCGGCAGTCCTGCACGACGCTCGCGCCGAGACCGGTGACGCGGTCGACCTCCTCGTCGCGTGGGCGGTCGGTGGGCCGGAGATCGAGGTGGACCCGGTTGCGCACCTGCTTCGCGTCCTCCACCTCGATGAACAGCAGCCGGTGCGACTCGTCGGGCGAGAAGATCATGCACTCCTCGTGGCCGGGCTCGTTGGGGTCGGCGGGGTCCTCGTGGTAGCCGAGCAGGCCGGCCCACCAGACGGACTGCTCATAGGCGTTGAGGGCGTTGACGGTCGTGTGCGAGAGCTCGAGTGCCATGGCGTCATCCTGCTGCGGTCGGTGGTCACCCGGCCACCGCATTGCCGGCGATCACCCCTGCCGAGGCACCCTGTCAACCGCAGTTGACGAGTCCGGCCCATCCGGCCTACTGTGTCAACACAGGTTGACAGAGACCGAGGTGGCCGAGGTGACGAGGGAGGTCGACGACATGCTGAAGCTGGCCCGCGCGACAGGTGACGACGACCCGCGGGCGGCCCTGGCCGCCGCGCGCGAGCTGCGCCGGGCGGCCGACCGCACCGAGGCAGCGGTGGTCCGGCGCGCGCGGGTGCAGGGACTCGCGTGGGCCGAGATCGCCGAGCAGCTCGGCGTCACCCGCCAGGCCGTGCACAAGAAGTACGGGCGGCGGTAGCCGGCTCGGCGTCAGCCGTCGCGGCGCAGCACGACGACCGTGTCGAGCGCGACCCGCTCGCCCTCGTCGGTGGGCACCGGTCGCTCCCGGATCCCCGACTGCTCCACCGACACCGGGAGACCCTCGACGGCGTCGAGCACCTCGTCAGGGTCGTAGAGCACGCTGCGGTCGCTCGGCCCACCCCAGCCCTCGGCGAGGTTGCGACCAGCATGGCCCACGACGACGACCCGGCCCCCGGGGCGTACCGCCTCGACCGCCGCACGCAGGGCCTGACGCCACTCGTCGGGCGGCAGCTGGAGATAGCTGAGCAGGGCGAGGTCGTACGCGGCCGGGCCGCCGGCGGCATGCTGCGTGGCGTCCGCGACGAGCGGAGTGAGCCGCTCGACGGCATCACCGAGCCGCTCGGCCGCGAGCGAGCGCATGCGGTCGACCGCCACGGCCGAGTAGTCGGTCGCGACGACCGTCCAGCCCCGCTCGGCCATCCAGATCGCGTTGCGTCCCTCGCCGGCCGCCAGGTCGACGGCGTGGCCCGGCGTCAGTGGCCCGATGATCTCCGCGACGAAACGGTTGGGCTCGACCGACCACACGAGGTCGTGGGCTGCATACCTCTCGTCCCAGGCCTTCGCGTCCACGGCGCCTCCTGCTCATTGTCGTGTTGCTGGTCGTCGAACCTCGACGGCCGCGAATCCCATTGTGGCTTGAGACGTCTGATACGTCGCGATTCAGCGCCGGCCGCGCCCGGCCTGCCGGTCGTCACCTTCGACACCCGCGTGCACGTCAGGTTGCTGCCCGGCTCTGCGGCGAGCGCCGCGGCCAAGGCGCTGCGGCACCGCGGCTTCGACCGCGCCGAGCGCGGCGAGACCTTCTGGGTCGAGGACGTGTCCGGACCGCTGCAACACGGCGAGCTCGAGCGGGCCTGGTCCTGGGGCGCGGAGCTCGCAGCCCGCCTGCGGACCGCCGTCGGCTGAGGCGCCGGCTCAGGGCAGCGACGCCAGCCACGGCTCGACATGCGCGAGCACCTCGTCGGGCGCCTCGAGCTGGGGCGTGTGCCCGCGCCCCTCGAGGTATGCCGCGCGCCATGTTGGGTTGAGCGCCGCGGTCCGGCGGGCGGCGCCGACCGGCACGAACCGGTCGCGGGTGCCGTGCACGAGCAGCACCGGGCGGTCGATCGCGGCGATGAGCGCGTCGTACCGGCGCGGACGGCGCAGCATGGCGAGGATCGAGCGGGCGGCGCCGAGGAACTCCGTCTCCTGGCCGTCCTGCTGCCGCCGCCATGCCGCGAGCTCGACGCCGGCGTCGATGACGGCGGGATCGGCCCTCGACGGGTCGGCAAAGCACAGCGCGACGGTGCCGAGCACGCGCTGGCGGTCGGTGTAGCGGGTGTTGAGCCGGCGGAGGAACCGCTCGCCGACGCGTGGCACGGCATACAGCCCGAAGGTGACCGCGACCTGCGGGTCGGGGCGCTGGCCCGGGGTCGGCAGAGACGGGTCGACGAGCACGAGGCCGACCACCTGCTCGGGGCGGCGGCTCGCGAGGATCATCGAGACCATGCCGCCCATCGAGTTGCCGACGAGCACGACGGGCCGCCCGAGGACCTCGTGGACGAAGCGGCTCAGCACGGCCGCGTTGTGCTGCACCGTCGTCGCGCGTCCGTGGGCGGGGCTCAGGCCGAAGCCGGGCAGGTCCAGGGCGACCACCCGGCGGTGCTGCGCAAGAGCCGGGGCCACGCCGACCCAGTTGAGGTGGGAGCCGCCGAGTCCGTGGACGAGCACGACGGGTGCCGGCCCCGACTCGTCGTCGCGTCCGTCAGGGCCCCCGAAGTCGACCCAGTGGACCGGCCCGTCGAGATCGACGGTCTGGCTGCGCCCGCCCCACGCGGCGGCGAGGTCGAGGGGTGCCGTGGACGGCAGCGTCGTCATGACCGCACGGTACCGCCGGCCGACGACGGCCGGGCTCAATCCGCTCCAGGCGCAACGTCCTTGGCACGTGACCGGAGGTGCCGGGACTCGATGGCGTTGGCACTGAGGTCCGCGGCACACAGCCACTGCGCCGCGGACTCCTCGCGGCGGCCGACGCGTCCGAGCAGCTCCGCGCGCACGACGTGGAAGGGGACGTAGCCCTCGAGGTGCAACCCGTCGAGCAGCGCCAGTCCCGCATCCGGCCCGTCGAGCTCGGCGACGGCCACGGCACGGTTGAGGCGGACGACGTCGGTCGGTGCGATCCTCACGAGCTGGTCGTAGAGCGCGACGACCTGGCGCCAGTCGGTCTCGTCGGCGGTGGCGGCATCCGTGTGCACGGCGTTGATCGCGGCCTGGAGCTGATAGGGGCCAGGAGCGTTGCGGCGCAGGCACGCCCGGACGAGGGCATGACCCTCGGCAAGGAGGTCGCGGTCCCAGAGGGAGCGGTCCTGGTCCGCGAGGACGACGAGCTCGCCGGCGGCGTCGGTGCGCGCCGGACGACGCGCCTCCGCGAGCAGCATGAGGGCGAGCAGGCCGACCGCCTCCGGCTCGTCGGGCATCAGCTCGACGAGCACCCGGCCGAGCCGGACTGCCTCCGCGGCGAGGTCGGGCCTGCCGAGCTCCACGCCCGAGGTCGCCGTGTGCCCCTCGGTGAAGATGAGGTAGATGACGGCGAGCACCGACGCCAGGCGGTCAGGCAGGTCGGCGTCGCGCGGCACCCGATAGGGGATGCCGGTGTCGCGGATCTTCTTCTTGGCCCGCACGATCCGCTGCGCCATCGTTGCCTCGGGCACGAGGAACGCATGCGCGATCTCCGGGGTCGTGAGCCCACCGAGAAGTCGCAGGGTCAGGGCGACGCGGGCCTCCGGCGCGAGGGCCGGGTGGCAGCAGGTGAAGACGAGGCGTAGCCGGTCGTCGCGCACGGGTCCCTCCTTCCAGTGGTCGTGCAGGGAGTCGTCATCAGCGTTGAGGAGCGCCGACTCGGCGTGCCTGCGGTCGCGGGTCGCCTCGCGACGCAGACGGTCGACGGCGCGGTTGCGCGCGGTCGTGATGATCCAACCGGCGGGACTCGGCGGCATACCCTCGCGGGGCCAGCGCTCGACGGCCACGGTGAAGGCGTCCTGCACCGCGTCCTCGGCGAGATCGATGTCGCCGAGGACGCGGATGAGCACCGAGACGGCTCGCCCGTGCTCCTCACGGAAGACGCGGGCGATGTCGGCGGGCCCGGCGCCCATGGGTCGCTCGGCCCCGGTCACTCGGTCTCGGGACGCTGGCCGGGGTCCTGCTCGTCGACGAACGGCCGGATCTCGACGGGCAGACCCGTCGCCTTCGCCGTGCGCTTCGCCCAGCCGAGGGCGACGTCGTAGTCGGGTGCCCGCACGATGGACAGGCCGCCGAGGTGCTCCTTGGCCTCGAGGAACGGACCGTCGGTGAGCAGCGGCTCGCCGGAGCCGGACGTGCGGATCGTCGTGGCCGCGTCGAGGTCGCCGAGGCCGCCGGCGAACACCCAGCCGCCGGCCGCGCGGATGTCGGCGTTGATGGTCTCGATCTCGGCCATGATCGCGGCGAGGTCGACCTCGGGCGGCGGGGGGTCGTCGGGCGAGTAGAGGGTGATGAGGTACGTCTTCATCGGGGTGGTGGTCATCGTCGTGCCTGCCTCTCGGTGAGGTGTGGAGCCGGACGGTTCGCCTGCTCTCACCCTCTACACGAACGCGCCGGACCGCAATCGACGGTGCAGCGCAGCGGAGTCCGGGTCAGGTGCGGGGCCGCTGCTCGACGAGGCCGACGACGTTGCCCTCGCTGTCCTTGACGAAGGCCATCCACTCGTCGGTGTCTGCCGGGCCGAGCGTGTCGTCCTCATGACTGAAGATGACGTGTGGCTCGGCCTCGACGGAGACGCCGGACGCGCGCAGGCGCTCGACGGTCGCGTCGATGTCGTCGACGCGGAGGTAGTGCAGGGCGCTGGGCGCACCGCGGTCGAGGAGCAGGCGCACGCCGTCCAGGTCGAAGAAGACCAGTCCGGGCGGGTCGTAGGTCGCGAGGGGCTGAGCGCCGAGGAGGTCGGCGTAGAAGGCCGACGCGCGGCCGAGGTCGTCGGCATGCTGTGCGATCTGGACGAGTCCCATGCGTCCGACCGTAGACCCGCCCCACACGTCGAGTGGGCACTTTGCACCCGGTGGAAAGTGCCCACTCGACGGGGTTGGTCGGTCAGTCCTTGGTGCTGCTGAACGCCGCGTCGAAGGAGGCCGTCGGGCGCTCGAAGTTGAGCGCGCGGACGTACTCGAGCGCGTTCGGGGCACCCACGAGGCGGTCCATCCCGGCGTCCTCCCACTCGATCGAGATGGGGCCGTCGTAGCCGATGGCGTTGAGGGTGCGGAAGCAGTCCTCCCACGGCACGTCGCCGTGGCCGGTCGACACGAAGTCCCAGCCGCGGCGCGGGTCGCCCCACGGCAGGTGCGAGCCCAGCCGACCGTTGCGCCCGTTGCCGATCCGCTTGCGGGTGTCCTTGCAGTCGACGTGGTAGATCCGGTCCTTGAAGTCCCAGATGAACGCCGCCGGGTCGAGGTCCTGCCACACCATGTGGCTGGGGTCCCAGTTGAGGCCGAACGCCTCCCGGTGGCCGATCGCCTCGAGCGTCGCGACGGTGCTCCAGTAGTCGTACGCGATCTCGCTGGGGTGCACCTCGTGCGCGAACTTCACGCCGACCTCGTCGAAGACGTCGAGGATCGGGTTCCAGCGGCGGGCGAAGTCGGCGTACCCCTCCTGGATGACGTCGTCGGACACGGGCGGGAACATCGCGACGTACTTCCAGATGGCCGAGCCGGTGAAGCCGATGACCGTGTCGACGCCGAGCTTCGCGGCGGCGCGGGCCGTGTCGGCCATCCGCTCGGCGGCCCGCCGGCGCACGCCCTCGGGGTCTCCGTCGCCCCACACGGCCGCCGGCAGGATGTCCTGGTGACGCTGGTCGATGGGGTCGTCGCACACGGCCTGGCCGACGAGGTGGTTGGAGATGGCCCACACCTCGAGGCCGTTCTTCTCGAGGATCTCTCGTCGTGACTCGACGTAGCCGTCCTCGGAGAGGGCACGGTCGACCTCGAAGTGGTCGCCCCAGCACGCGAGCTCGAGGCCGTCGTAGCCCCACTTGCCGGCGAGGCGGCACATCTCCTCGAAGGGCAGGTCGGCCCACTGTCCGGTGAAGAGGGTGATCGGTCGGGCCATCGTGGGTCTCCTTGCTGCGGTGGGCTGCTGCTGTGGGTGGTCGAGGGTCGGTGGGCGGGTTTCAGGGGGCGGGCTCGGCGACGGCGACGCCCGCCGCCTCGAGGACGAGGTCGTGGACATCCGCTGCCGTCACGCTCTCACGCCGGAGGGCCGCGTCGGAGCCGATGACGACGGGGCCGTCCATCGGGTCGTCGGGCAGGCGACCGTGGCTGCCGCGCACCCACCGCGGGTCGAGCGGGACGACGCGCATGGCATACCGCAGGCCGAGCTTCTTGCGGACGAGCCCGAGACCCGCACGCGCCTTGGCGGAGCGGTCGGCGGGGTCGAAGAACAGCTCGGCCGGGTCGTACCCGGGTTTGCGGTGGATCTCGACGCCGCGGGCGAAGTCGGGGGCCCTCGCGTCGTCGAGCCAGTAGTAGTACGTGAACCACGCGCGCGGCTCCGCGACGACGACGAGGTCCCCGCTGCGCTCGTGGTCGAGGCCGTGTGCCGCCTGGCCGGCCCGGTCGAGCACCTGCTCGACGCCCGGGGTGGCGGCCAGCAGGGTGCGCACCTCGGCGACACGGCCGGGGTCCCTGACGTAGACGTGGGCGACCTGGTGGTCGGCGACGGCGAACGCCTCCGACGTCCACGGGTCGAGGTACTCCATCCCGGCCTGGGTGTGGACCTCGAGCAGGCCCGCCCGGCGCAGCACGCGGTTGACGTCGACGGGTCGGTCGACGGCCGTGATGCCGTACTCGCTGACGACGAGGACGCTGATGCCGAGACGCTCGGCGTCGTCGAGGAGCGGGGCGAGCACGGCGTCGAGCTCGCGCGCGGCGGCCCTGGCCTGGGGCGACTCCGGGCCGAACCGCTGCAGGTCGTAGTCGAGGTGCGGCACGTAGGCGAGTGTCAGGTCGTGCTCGGGCAGCAGCATCCGGGTGGCCTCGACGATCCAGCGTGACGACGCGATCGACGCGGTCGGGCCCCAGTAGTGGAAGAGCGGGAACGGGCCGAGCCGGTCGACGAGCCTGTCGTGCAGGGCCGGCGGGCGCGTGTAGCAGTCCGGCGACTTGCGTCCGTCGGCGTGGTAGATCGGGCGCGGTGTGACGACGCTGTCGGTGTCGGCGCCCATGGCGTACCACCAGCAGACGTTGGCCACGCGGGCGCCCGGGTGGGCGCGGCGCAGCGCATGCCACACCTTCTCCCCCTCGACGAGCGCGTTGTGCTGGCGCCACAGGAAGACCTCTCCGAGGTCGCGGAAGTACCACCCGTTGCCGACGGCGCCGTGCTCGGCGGGCGGGCGCCCGGTGAGCATGGTCGACTGCACCGAGCAGGTGACGGCGGGCAGGACCGTCTCGAGCGAGCTCTGCCAGCCGGACCTGGCGAGGCGGCGCAGGCGCGGCATGTCGGCGAGCGCCCGGGGGGTCAGCCCGACGACGTCGAGCAGAAGAACCTTCGTCATGCTGGCTCCTTGAGGCCGAGGTCGATGAGGGTGTCGCGAAGCCAGGCCAGCTCGCCGGCGATGCTCGCGGCGAGAGCAGCGTCGTCGGTGGGCCGGACGGCCTGGGGCAGGACCGACCACGTGTACGTCTCGACCTCGAGGTGGTCGGTCAGCGCGGTGTCGCCGCCGACGAGGACGCCGAGCGAGGAACGCAGCTCAGCCGTCGTCGCGGCCAGAGGCGGTTCAGGCGCGTGGTCCAGGGGGACGTGGAAGTGGACGCGCCACGGTTGCTCCGTCCCGCCGGGCGCCGGGTCGAGCGGCCGTCGACCGCCGAGCGCCTCGCCGAGGTCGTCGCGCGCGCGGAGCTGGCCGTGCTCGCCGCAGGCACGCACCTGGTGCAGGAACCGGTCCTCGTCGAAGGCGGCGAGGGCGTCGCGGGTCGCGTCGGCGGCGGGGTGCTCGACGTGGAGCGCCGCGGACACCTGCGCCTTGACGACGCGGCGGCCGGCCGCGGACAGTCGCGGCACCGCGACCGCGGCGTCCTCGAAGCCGACGGCGAGATGGCACAGGTCGAGGCACACGCCGAGCACCTCCTCGTCCCAGCCGGCCATCCGGTCGACGAGCTCGGTCGTCGTCTCGATGACGCAGCCGGGCTCCGGCTCGACGCCCACGCGGATCTCGCGCCCCGTGCGGTCTCGGAGGGCGTGGAGGTGGTCGGCGAGCCGGTCGAGCTGTTCCGCCGCGAGCACCTGCCGGTCACCGAACCAGGGGTGTCGCCAGCCGAGCGGAAGGGTCGAGATGCTGCCGCGGGCGGCGTCGTCGGGCAGCAGCCGTGCGAGCACCTCGGCGAGGTCCGTCGTGTACGTCAGTCGCGCCGGCTCGGTCCAGTCGGGGTGGTACACGCGGTGCTTGACGACCTCCTCCTGGAAGCCGCGGTACGGGAAGCCGTTGAGCGTGACGACCTCGAGGGCACGCGCGTCCAGCGCGGCCCGGAGCCGGTCCACCTGCCGCGGGTCACCCGCGAGCTCACGCGCGACCGGCGCACTGAGCCACAGGCCGAGGCCGAGCACGTCGGCTCCGAGGTGACGGCGTACGGGCACGGCGAAGCGGTCGAGCTGCTCGATGACCGTGTCGAGGTCCTCCCCCGGGTGGACGTTCGTGCAGTACGCGACGTGGACGGTCTGACCGTCGGCATGGACCAGGCGCACGGCTCAGTCCCTCGCGCCGCGGAGCACGGAGCTGCCCATGAACGTCTCGCCCGCACCGACCAGCTCGGCCTCCTCGCTGTCCCGCAGCCCGGTATCAGGAAGCTCGAGTCGGCCGCTCTGGCCGTAGAACTCGACCGGGTTGCGCCACAGCACGCGGTCGACGTCGTCGTCGGTGTAGCCCGCGGTGAGCATCGCCTCGGCCACGTGGACGGTCTTGAGCGGGTCGCTGTTGCCCCAGTCGGCGGCCGAGTTGACGATCATCCGGTCGAGCCCGAACCGGCGCAGGATCTCGACCATGCGGTGCTCGTCCATCTTCGTGTCGGGGTAGACCGAGAAGCCCATCCAGCAGCCCGACTCGGCGACGACCCCGACGGTCACCTCGTTGAGGTGGTCGACGAGGACGGCACCCGGCTCGAGGTCCGACTCTCGGACGACGTCGAGGGTGCGGCGCGTGCCGGCCAGCTTGTCGCGGTGCGGCGTGTGCACGAGGGCAGGCAGCTCGTGCTCGGCGGCGAGGGCCAGCTGGGCGGCGAAGACGTCGTCCTCCTCGGGCGTCATCGAGTCGTAGCCGAGCTCGCCGACCGCGACGACGCCGTCCTTGGCGAGGTAGCGCGGCAGCACGTCGAGCACCTCGCGGCAGCGGGCGTCGTTGGCCTCCTTGGGGTTGAGGCCGATCGTCGCGTGGTGCACGATGCCGTACTGCGATGCGCGGAACGGCTCCCAGCCGAGCAGCGAGTCGAAGTAGTCGCAGAACGAGCCGACGCTCGTGCGCGGCTGGCCGAGCCAGAACGACGGCTCCACGACGGCCCGGACACCGGCGGCGTACATCCGCACGTAGTCGTCGGTCGTACGGGAGGTCATGTGGATGTGGGGGTCGAAGATGCGCACGGCGGCTCCTCAGTCGGCTCGGTCGGGACGGGTGGCAGGCCGACACCGGGCCTGGGCGAGCGCGAGCACGGTGCGGGCGTCCGGTGGTACGACGCGTCCGGCAGCCTCGCGCTCGGCGGCGTAGTCGCGCACCATGCGGGCCAGCTCGTCGTCCGCGCGTTCGGCGAGGCCGGCGACGTGTTCCACCGGGATACCGGTGAAGAGCACCTTGAGCACTGCCTGACGCCACGCGTCGTCGTCGAGGTGGGCGGCGGCATACGGCCCGAGCGCTGCCGCGACGAGCCGGGTGTCGTTGGTGCGCAAGGCATCCCGCACGACGGGCAGGGCGGCGTCGCCGATCGGTGAAGGCCGGTGGGGCGCGTCGAGCGCCGGCAGGGCGAGGAGCACGGCCCGGCGCTCGGCTGCGTCACCGTGCTCATAGAGACTCATGAGTCGGGCGACGACCTCGACAGCCCGGCCCGGCAGCGCCAGGAGCAGTGCCTCGCGTGCAGCGTCGCCGTCGCGTCCCTCACGCGCCGCGACCCGCGCGGCGGCCGCGAAGTGGCGCTCGATCGTGTCGGGGTCGCTCGCGACCTGCGCGAGCACGTCATCCGTCGTGGTGGGGCTCATCCGGCCACCTCCTGGGGTGCGGTCTGGGAGCGCCGTTCGGCGTCGCGCAGGAAGTCGAGGCTCGACGCGGCGAGCGTCGGGGCGGCGTGCGAGTGGCGCGGCAGCTCGACGGCGATGAGCCCCTCGAACTCGACGGCCGCGAGCGCAGCCAGGACGGGTGGGAAGTCGACCTCACCCTCACCGAGGGGCAGGTGCTCGTGCACGCCGCGGCGCATGTCGTCGATCTGCACGTTGGCGACCAGGTCGCCGGCGCCGAGCACGCAGGCCGCCGGGTCGGCGTCCTCGGTGCAGCGCAGGTGGCCGACGTCTACGGTCAGCCGCAGCCGGTCGGGGTCGCCGAGCCGGCGGCGCAGCTCGACCACGTCGGAGATCCGCTCGACGAACATGCCGGGTTCCGGCTCGAGAGCGAGGTCGACGCCGTGCGCCTCGGCGACCGGGAGCAGGGCCGTCACACCCGCCTCGACGCGCGACCAGAGCTCCTCGCGGGCGCTTCCACGCGGTGCGATGCCGCTCCAGAAGGACACGACCGGCGAGCCGACGTCCGCGGCCGCGCGAATCGCCTTTTCCAACAAGTCGATCCGTCGCTCGCGTCCCGACTCCGAGACCAGCGTCGGCTCGTGCTTGCGACGCGCGTCGAGGACGTACCGGGCGCCCGTCTCCACGACGACGTCGAGACGGTGGCGGGCGAGCAGGGACGCGACCCGGGCGGTGCGCGCGGGCAGGTGGTGCGCGAACGGGTCGAGGTGAGCGTGGTCGAGCGTCAGCGCGACACCGTCGTAGCCGAGGTCGGCGAGCAGGGCGAGGGCGTCCTCCAGCCGGTGGTCGGTGAAGCCGTTGAGGCCGTAGCCGAAGCGCAGGCTCATGTCGCCGACACCCGCTTCATCGCGTAGGCGCCGGCCGGCGCCGATGCCGCGAGCCCCAGGGCGAGCCCGTGGTGGCCGGCCGCGGCGAGCGCTGCCCCCTGGAGGGGAACGAGTCCCCGGATGCCGGCGCCGGTGGCCCGCCGGACCGTCGGTGCGTCCGGCGTGCGCGCGGCGGCCAGCTGGGCGCGGACGACGCTGACGGCATACCACCCGGTGAGGGCGACCGAGACGGCGGCGCCGAGCGCTCCCCGGGTCCCACGTCGGGTGGCGGGCCGCAGCGCCGACACGGCCCCGACCACGGTCGTCGCGGCCACGCACGCCCGGGCCACGGCCATCGAGCCGCCGTGCACCTCACCGCGGCTGAGCGCGGTCACGCCGGCGGTGTGCAGGGTGACGAGGGCCGCGGGTGCGGCCGCCCGCCTCAGGGCCGGCGCGCCCCCCGCGCTGGCGCCGAGCAGGACGTCGAGGCCACGGGTCGAGGCCATCGTCGCCACGCTGATCGCCCCCCGCCTCGGGGAGAGGTCGTACGCCCACACGGCCGCAGCGAGCACGGCAGCGGTCCCGGCGGACCGGCGACCGCCGGAAGCGGCGGCGACGGCGATCCCGGCTGCGGTGAGGCCGCCGGCGACGGCGAGGGCCGTCGACGCGGGGACCCGGCCGGAGGGGATCGGCCGCTCCGGCCGCTCGACGGCATCGACGCGGCGGTCGGCCCAGTCGTTGAGCGCCATGCCCGCCCAGTAGAGGCACGTCGAGGCGAGCGGCAGTCCGGCCGAGCGTGCGCCCGCCGGCCAGCCCGCGCTCGCCGCGCCGGCGAGCGTGTCCCCGGGCACCGTGAGGGCGGCCGGCGCCCGCACCAGCTCGATGAGGTCACGCATCGGGGTCACGACGCCGTCGCCCACTCCGTCAGGGCTCGGTGCTGCTCGAACAGGCGGTGTTCGTCCGAGCCGACGGGGTCCTTGAAGAAGAAGCCGAGCGCGGGCAGCGGGCCGACCTCGCCGCGTCGCAGCGCGAGGTCGGCGAGGCGGGCGAGGTCGATGACGAGAGGCGCCGCAAGGCTCGAGTCGCAGCCCTGCCACGTGAACTGCATCGACATGCGCGTGCCGAGGAACCCGGAGAACGTGAGGTGGTCCCACGCCGTCTTCCAGTCGCCGAGGTCGGCGATGTTGTCGATGTGCACGGGGCCGTCGACGGGGTGGCCGAGCATCGCCTCGAGGCCGCGGGCCTTGCTGCGCGCCTTGCTCTCCATGGCCTGCGGGTCGGCGAGGGTGGCTCCGTCGCCGCCGCCGAGCAGGTTCGTGCCGGCCCACGAGCGGACGCGGAGCGAGCGGGCAGCGAACATCGGGGCGAGGACCGACTTCACGAGCGTCTCGCCCGTCTTGCCGTCGCTGCCGCCCCAGGGCACGCCATGGCGTTCGGCCAGCTCGTCGAGGGCCGGGAGCCTGGCCCCCGTCGAGGGGGTGAAGTCGATGAAGGCTGCGCCGGCCATGAAGGCAGCCGCCGCGTAGACCGCGCTCGGCGGCAGCGGCGACTCGCCTGCGGCCCAAGCGCGTTCGAGCGCGCCGAGGGACTCGTGGGCGGGGTCGGCGTCCACGACCGGTTCGGTCGAGCTGACGTTCACGACGACGACCCGCGCCAGCGACTCGGCCTCCGCGAAGGCGCGGACGTCGGCGGCGAGACGCACGACGGCAGCCTGCTGGGACTCGGCGCCCTCGCGGTAGCCGATGCGGATGCGGGAGCAGTCGCGGTCGAGCTGGTCCGACACGAGCCCGAGGGCATCGTGCGGGATCACCCCGGCGTCGGCGAGCTGGGCGGCCCGCTTGGCGAGCGGCACCTCGGCGACGTCGTGACCGCCGATGACGATGCCGTCGAGGGCGACGAGACCGAGACCGGCGAGGTCGGTCTGCTCGGTGACGAGGCCATCGGTCCCGGCACCGCCCGCCGTGATGAGTGCCAGGCCGGTCGCCACGGTCGTGGCCACCGAACCACGCGCCCCGACCAGCCACAGTCCGGTTCGTTCGTCGGTCATGTCTCTCGTTCTCCTCGTGAGTTCAGGTGGTGGGGCCGGTGGCCCGGCGGCGGGAGGGATGGGTCCCGCCGCCGGGCACCGGGACGGTCAGCGCAGCGAGGCGATGACCGCGTTGGCGTCGCGCTGCAGCGCAGCGGACGCCGTCGTGTCGGACACGTTGCCGGCCGACTTCGCGAGCACGACGAACTCCTGCAGCTGCGAGATCGCGGCGTCCTTCCGACCGGACGCAACGTTCTTCGCGGCCTGCTGCAGGCGCTTCTCCAGGAGGGTCTCTCCGGTCCGCGTCACGAGGCCCTCACGGGCCAGGCGCTCGGTGAGCTTCGTGAGCTCGGCCAGCGACGTCGTCGTGGTGAACGTCGTCGTGGTCGTGCGGACGAGGCCGGCCTTGTCCTTCGCCGTGACGACGAGGGTGTGGCTGCCCAGCGAGAGCTTCCACAGGGCCAGCGGCTGGTCCGCCGCGACGCCTGTGCCGTCCACGGTGGCCGAGACGGTGTCGAGGCCGCTCGTCGCGTCGGTCGCCGTCCACGAGGCGTCGCCCGCGTTGCCGACGGAGGCACCGTCGGTGACGCCGGAGACCGTGATCGCGGGCTGCGTCCTGTCGAGCCTGACCGTCACCGAGCCGACCTCGCTGACGTTGCCGCCGTTGTCGGTCGCGCGGTAGAGCACGGTGGTCGTGCCATCGGCCCCGACCGTCAGTGCCGTGTTGGCACTGACCCAGGTGGCCCCACCGTCGGTGGACCGCTGGCGGGAGGCGACCGTGCCGTTGTCGGTCGCGTTGACCGTCACGGTGACGTTGCTCGTGTACCACCCGTTCGCACCGTTCGGCGCCGCCGGGTTCAGCGTCGCGGAGACGGCCGGGGCCGTGACGTCGGCGACCCCGTCACCGACGAAGGCGAACGAGTCGAGCACGACCCCGCCGGTCGACGTGACGTACAGGCGACCGGTGCCGGTGGGCGTCGACGTCAGGGTCGCTGCCGCGTCCGTCCAGCCCGAGCCGTCGACGGCGATCGTGCCGAACGGCGTCGCCGTCGGCGAGTTCCACCGCAGCGACAGGGTGCCCGAGCCGCTCGCCCGAGCGGTCACACCCGTGACGCCGACGAGGTTCGCCGGGTCCCAGGCCAGCCAGTCGCCGGTGTCGAACGAGGTGACCTTGCGCAGGCCGCTCGCGGTGTCGTCGTTCGTCAGCTCGACGCCCTCGGTCGCGTCGGCCCACTCAGCCTCCTGCTTCTTCGGGTTGAGGACGAGCTGCTCGGTCGTCGTCGCACCGGGCAGGCCGTTCGCCCCGTTGTCGGTGTAGGTGATGACGACGACGCCGAAGATGTTCTCCGTCTCGCCGTGCTGCGTCGCATCGGCCGGGGTCGGGATCGCGAACTGGCATCCGGTGCCCTGGCTGAGCGGGTGGGCGTGCGCGTCGTGCCCGAGACCGAAGGTCCACGAGACGCGCGAGCACACGGTCGCGGTGCCGTCCTCGGGGTCGGAGGTCGTGACGGTGAACGGCACGGCCTGACCCCAGTCGAAGAACGCGCCACTCGGCGGGTTCGCGATGGTGACGGTGGGTGCGACGTTGCCGACGCTGATCGACGTGCTCGTCAGGCCACGGCGTCCCTCCGGGTCGGTGACGCGCAGGCGGGCCGTGTACCGGCCGAGCTCGCTGTAGGTGAAGCTCGCCTCGGCGCCGGTGGCGTCGAACGTGCCGTTGCCGTCGAAGTCCCACTCGTACGTCAGGGCCGCGCCCTCAGGGTCGACCGAGTCGGTGCCGTCGAACTGGACGGTCAGCGGAGCGCTGCTGCTGCTGATCGGGTCGGCCGAGATCTTGGCCTGCGGGGCCTTGTTGCCGGGCGAGTAGTCGATCCGGTAGAGGCCCGCGTCGGGATTGGCCCGGAAGAAGCCGTCACCGTAGTCCAGGACGTAGAGCGAGCCGTCCGGGCCGAACTCGATGTCGATCGGGCTGTCCGTGATCGGCTGGCCGTTCGTCTCGAGCGCGGCGTTGGGCAGGAAGTGCTGGATGTGGTCGACGGGTCCGTTCGGCCACTGCACGTCGAAGACCGCGAGATAGTCCTGCGAGAACTCGGCGAAGAACGCCTTGCTGTCCCAGTACGCCGGGAACTTCGTCGTCGACGGGTTGTCCGCGTCGAAGTGGTAGACCGGACCGCCCATGGGTCCCTGGCCGCCCGCCGGCGAGAAGTCGGTCAGCTCGGGCCACGGCTGGTGGGTGTTGTTGTCGCCGTAGTAGAGCGTGGCGGTCGTGGCCGGCGGGACGGTCGGCAGACCGGTGTTCCAGCGCGAGTTGTTCTGTGCACCGGCGTCGCAGTCGAACCACGGCCCGGGGGTCGCGGTGGCGTAGTTCCACTCGTTGTAGTCGGCGTTCGGGCCGTGACAGTACGGCCAGCCGCCGTTGACCGGCTTGGTGATGGCGGTCGTCATCCACTCGACGTAGCCCATCGGGCCGCGCTGCGGGTCGGGCGCGCCGGCGTCGGGGCCGTAGTCCCCCCACGTCACCGAGTTGGTCGCGGGGTCCACGTCCATGCGGAACGGGTTGCGCAGCCCCATGGCGAAGATCTCGGGACGCGTCTGGGCCGTGCCGTCCGGGAAGAGGTTGCCAGACGGGATGGTGTAGCTGCCGTCTCCCTGGACCTTGATGCGCAGGATCTTGCCGCGCAGGTCGTTCGTGTTGCCGGCGCCGCGGCGTGAGTCGAAGCCGGGGTTCATTCCGGGCGCGTCGTTGTTCGGGGCGAAGCCGTTGGCCCCGGGGGTGCTCGCGGGCGTGTTGTCGCCGGTCGAGAGGTAGAGGTTGCCGTCGGCGTCGAAGTCGACGTCACCGGCGACGTGGCAGCACTGGCCACGCTGCGTCTCGACCTTGAGGATGACCTGTTCGGTCGCCAGGTCGATCTTGTCGGCTGAGTCGTCCCACTTGAAGCGGCTCAGCTGGTTGTAGCCCTTCCACTGGTCCCAGTAGGACGCGTCGGCCCCGGCGGGGAGGCTGTTCGGCGCCGAGCCGGTCGGCGTCGACGTCGGGTACGGCGCCGTCATCGTGCGCGGCGCGTAGTAGAGGTAGACCCACTTGTTCGTCGCGAAGTCGGGGTCGAGGGTCACGGTTTGGAGGCCGTCCTCGGAGTTGTTGTAGACCGGGACGGTGTTGACGACCTTGGTGACGCCGGAGTCGGGGTCGACGAGGCGTACCTCGCCGTTGCGGGCTGTCGTGAGCACCCGGCGGTCCGGCAGCACGGCGAGGTCGATCGGCTCACCGGTGTCCTTGGTCAGCGTGATCTTCTCGTAGTTGGACCAGTCGAGGGCCGGCTCGGCGCCGTGGTCGACACCGTCGTGCGCGAGGGCGGGCGTCGCGAGGACACCGCCCAGGGTGGACAGGGTGAGGACGGCGGCTGCTGTTGCCGCAACCGCCCTCCGTCCCCTGGCAGGACTTGTAGCATTCATCGGTACGTCCTTCTTGACAGAGACGGGCGAAGCCGGTCCCCGGGAAGTGCGCCGCTGCAACGGCACATGCACTCCCCGGGGCCCGGTGGTTTTCTTCGTGTCAGCCGCGCAGGGCAGCCATGTTGGTGTAGCTGGTCCGCGCGAACTCCAGCGACTGGCCGGGGTTCGTCGCGCCGCCGGGAGCGTTGTCCTGCTCGTACATCGGGTTGTGGTAGCCCTGGGCCCCGGTCTGGCTGAGGAACGTCCTGTAGTCGATGTCGCCCGTGCCGAAGGGCACCATCGCGTAGCCGTTCGCCGTCTCCGGCTGGTAGTCGCCGTCCTTCGCGTGGAAGAGCGGGAACCGGATGGGCTGGGCCTGGACGACGCCGAGCGGGTTGAAGATCGAGCTGACCGCCGTGCCGTCGGGAGCCGTGTATGCCGTGTGCTTGAACTTGGCCACGTGCGCCCAGAAGATGTCCATCTCGAGGTAGACGTACTCCGGGTCCGTGTTGGCCAGGAAGTACTCGAGGCGCCGGACGCCGGACGAACGGGTCGGCCGCCCCAGGTCGTCCAGCGGGCCGCTGTCGAGCAGGAAGCTGTACGCGATGTCGTGGTTGTGCGTGTAGAGCTTGAGGCCGTGCGAGGCCGCACGCGCGCCGAGGAGGTTCCAGCGCTCGGCGGCCGCGGCCCAGTCCGCGACGTAGGCACTGCCGGTCGGGTCGCTGCCCGTGCCGATGTGCTGCATGCCGAGGATGTTGGCGGTCTCGCACGCCGCGTCGAACGCCGCGAGCGTCGTGTCGTTGATGACCGACGGGATCGAGCCGTGGTTGCCCTCGGCCTCGAGCCCGTTGTCGTCGAGCCAGGTGCGCAGCAGCTGCGCGCCGGCGACGTTGTTGACGTTGCCACCGGGGGCGTTCGCGTTCTGGTTGTAGCCGGCGAACTCCACCTGCTTGTAGCCGATGCGCCCGAGCTCCTCGAAGACCGCCTTGAAGCCCGACGCGTACGGGCTCGTGGACGGGTCGCGCGAGATGGCGTCACGGACGGTGTAGAGGATGATGCCGCGCTTGCCGGGCGGTACGACCACTCCGCTGGCGGTCGAGGCGACGGCGGTCCCGGCGCCGGCCACGGTCACGGCGGCGGCTGCGGCCATGCCCGTCGTGGCGGCCATGAACTGCCGACGGTTGAGGCCGAGACCCTTGGCCAGCTTGAGCGGGTTGACGTCGTTGTCGTGGTGCATGAGGGCTTGCTCCTTCAGGGGGTGACAGAGACTGGACGTGCGGGGTGGTGCCGAATCTCCTTTCAGGACAAGTGAGGTCGGACGCTCCTCCGCGCGGTCAGGACATTGCCGAGGACGCTGCGCGGGCCCCGTCGATCGGGGTCCAGGACCCCTCCCGCTCCGCGCTCGTCTCGACGGCCGACAGGATCCGCTGCACCTGGAGCCCATCGGAGAAGGTGGGCCGGGGGTCGAGGCCCTCGGCGATGGCGGTGAGCAGGTCGACCGCCTGGTGGGTGAAGCCGTGCTCGTAGCCGAGCACGTGTCCGGGCGGCCACCACGACGCCACGTAGGGGTGGTCGGACTCAGTGACGAGCACTCGGGTGAAGCCGGCGTCGCGGCTCGGCGTGGTGCCGTCGAAGACGTGCAGGACGTTCATGTCCTCGAAGTCGAACGCGAGCGACCCGTCGGTTCCGTTGATCTCCAAGCGGATCGCGTTCTTGCGACCGTTGGCGAACCGGGTCGCCTCGAAGGTCGCGAGGGCGCCGCCGCTCAGCCGCGACACGAGGACCGCAGCGTCGTCGACCGTGACAGGCCCGGTGGTCCTGGCACCGTTGCGCGCGGCCGCGGCGCTGATGCCGCCTGTGGCGAGCGTCGCGGGGTCGGCGACAGGACGCTCGCGCACGAACGTCTCGGTGAGGGCCGAGACGCCCGTGAGGCTCTCGCCGGTGACGAACTGCGCGAGGTCGACGATATGGGCGCCGATGTCGCCGAGCGCACCCGAGCCGGCCCGCTCCTTCTGGAGACGCCACGTCAGCGGTGACTCCGG
Organism: Terrabacter sp. GCM10028922; assembly: GCF_042666095.1. Lineage (NCBI taxonomy): Bacteria > Bacillati > Actinomycetota > Actinomycetes > Micrococcales > Intrasporangiaceae > Terrabacter > Terrabacter sp. GCM10028922. Next base: position 25,589 of record NZ_JBHTFG010000010.1, read on the forward strand.
GTCGACGAGCCAGTCCTGGAGGTAGGCACCGCGCACGTGGAGGATGCGCCCCAGCCGGCCCTCGGCGACGAGCTGTCGTGCGTACGCGATGGCCGGCACGCGCCGGTAGGTGAAGCCGACCATCGAGCGGATGCCGCGCTCCCGGGCGCGCTCGGCGGCACGCACCATGGTCTCGGCCTCCTCGACGGAGTTGGCGAGCGGCTTCTCGCAGAGGACGTGCTTGCCGGCCTCGAGTGCCGCGACGGCGATCTCGGCGTGCGTGTCGCCCGGCGTGCAGATGTCGATGATGTCGATGTCGTCACGCTCGAGCAGCCGGCGCCAGTCGGTCTCGACCCCGGCCCAGCCGAACCGGTCCGCGGTGTCGCGGGCCGCGGCCTCGTTGCGCCCGGCGACCGCGACGAGCTCCGGCGCGGCGGGCACGTCGAAGTAGCTGCGGGCGTTGCGCCAGGCCTGGGAGTGGGCTCGGCCCATGAAGGCGTAGCCGATCATCCCGACCCCGAGGGTGGGCTTGCTGGGTGTGGTCATGACGTCCTCACATCCGAACGTGGTGGTGGTGCCGCTGGCGGTCGTGGCGGTCACTGAGGGCGTGGGCGCCCGCGCCCCCTGGGCGCGGGCGCCGGCCGGTCAGGACTCGAAGCCGAGCGGGAGGTACTCGGCGACGTTCTCCTTGGTCACCACGGGGGCGTTGAGGACGATGCGTCGCGGCACCTCGACCTGGACGAGGTCGCTGATGCCCTTGTCCTGGGCGATGAGGCGCGCGAGCTTGATGCCGTCGGCCGCCTGGGTCGGCGGGTAGAGGACGGTCGCCTCCATCTTGCCCTCCTGGATCCAGCGCATCGCGTTGGCCGAGCCGGCGCCACCGATGAAGGCCATCTCGTGGCGGTTGGCCTGGTCGAGGGCGGCCATGACGCCGACACCCTGGTCGTCGTCGTGGTTCCAGAGGATGTCGATCTTCGTCGCGGCCTGGAGCAGGTTGGCGGCCTGCCGGTTGCCGGACTCGACCGTGAACTCGGCGGCGACGCGGTTGTCGACGGTCTGGTCGCACGCCTTGAGGGCGTCGGCGAAGCCCTTGCTGCGGTCCTGCGTCAGGGGGAGCGCGTCGATGCCGGCGATCTCGGTGATGACCGGGTTGGTGAGGTTCTTGTCCTTGACGAGCTTGCAGGCGTGGGTGCCGGCGGAGACGCCCATGCCGTAGTTGTCGCCGAGGATCGTGGCGCGCGCGGCGAACGGGCTGGAGAACTCGCGGTCGACGTTGATGACGGGGATGCCGGCATTCATGGCCTTCGTCGCGACCTCGGTGAGGGCGGCCCCGTCGGTCGGCAGCAGGACGATGGCGTCGACCTTGTCGTTGATGAAGGTCTCGATCTGGCTGATCTGCAGGCTCGCGTCGTTGGTGCCCTCGGCGACCTTGAGCTCGACGTCGCTGAACTTCTTGGCCTCCGCCTGCGCGGCGCTGTTGATGGCGCCGAGCCAGCCGTGGTCGGCGGCCGGGCCCGAGAAGCCGATGACGACCTTGTCGCCCGGGGCGTCGTTGTCGCTCGCGGCGTTGCCGCCCGCCTGCTTGGTCGAGGCGGCGGGAGTCGTGACCGGGTCGTTGCTCGTGCAACCGGCGGCGACGAGCGCCGCGCTCATGGTGATCGCCAGGACGGCGACGCGCTGGGTCGTGCGGGGAAGTGATGCGGACACGCTGACTCCTAGGTGAGCGAAAGAGGGGTGGTGCGGTGAGTGGTGCTGCTGTGTCGTGCTGGAGACGCCGTCGACCGGTGCGCGGCTAGGTCGACCTGGCGCGGGAGACCCGCTGCTGGAGCAGGACGGCGGCGACGATGATCGCCCCCTTCGCCACCGCCTGCGTCGACGTGTCGAGGTTGTTGAGCGTGAAGACGTTGCTCAGGGTCGTGAAGATGAGGACGCCGAGCACGGTGCCGACGACCGTGCCGCGCCCGCCCGACAGGAGCGTGCCGCCGATGACGACCGCGGCAATGGCGTCGAGCTCGTAGAGCTGCCCGTGGGTCGAGGTGCCGGTCGTCGTGCGGGCCATGATCATGACGGCCGCGATACCGCACGCGATACCGAGCAGGATGTAGAGGTACATCGTCTGGCGCTGGACACGGATGCCGGCGAGCCGTGCCGCCTCCGGGTTGCCACCGATCGCGAGCGTGCGTCGGCCGAACGTCGTGCGGTTCAGCAGGACCCAGCCGATGGCCGCGACGATGGCAAACATGATGACGAGGACGGGGATGCCGAGGACGCTGCCGCCGAAGAAGTCGATGAAGCCGCGCTCGCGGACGATCTGCGTGCGGCGCTTGGCGATGAGCTCTGCGAGCCCGCGGGCGGCGGCGAGCATCGCGAGGGTGACGATGAAGGGCGCTATCCGGCCGTAGGCCACGAGGACGCCGTTGACGAGTCCGCACGCGGCGCCGACCGCGACAGCGGCGAACACCATGACGACCCAGTGGTAGTCGGCGGCCATCGTCTGGGTCGCGACGGTCGTGGCCCAGACCGAGGAGAGCGCGACGATCGCGCCCACCGACAGGTCGATCCCACCGCCGGAGATGACGAAGGTCATTCCGACGCTGACGACGCCGATCGTCGCGCCGAGGCGCAGGATCGTCAGTGCGTTGTCGGGGCTGGCGAACCGGTCACCGGCGGTGATGATGCCGACGACGACGAGCAGCACGAGCGCGATGACGAGCCCGGCGCTGCGTCCGGCCGGGCTGCTCAGAAACCCGGCGAGGCCCCCCTGGCGTACGGCCGCGACGCCCCCGACGGGCGGGCCGCTCGGGTGTGGGGCGGTGCCCGTCGCCGGGGCCCCCTCACCTACCCCGGCGACGGGTTCGCCCGGCGTGTGGTCGGCCTTCGTGACGTCGGCGCTCATGCCGCGTCTCCCTTCAGGATGATGTCGAGGACGGCGTGCTCGTCGAGCTCGTCGGCCGGGCCCTCGTGACGGACGGTGCGGTCGGCGAGGACCAGCACCCGGTTGGCGAGCCCGAGGACCTCGGGGATCTCGCTCGAGACGACGACGACGGCGACGCCGTCGTCGGTGAGGCGACGGATCAGGGCGTAGATCTCGGACCGGGCGCCGACGTCGACGCCGCGCGTGGGCTCGTCGAGCAGCAGCACCTTGCAGCCGCGGAGCAGCCAGCGGGCGAGGACGACCTTCTGCTGGTTGCCGCCGGAGAGCGTGCGGGACTCGCGGTGGACGCCACGAGGTCGCACGTCGAGCGACTCGAGCAGCTCTTCGGCGGCCTCGACCTCGGCGGAGCCGTCGAGGAGCCCACCGCGTGAGAAGCGCGGAAGGGTCGCGAGCGTGATGTTGGAGGCGAGCGAGGCGCCGAGGACGAGGGCCTGGCTCTTGCGCTCCTCCGGGCACAAGCCGATGCCGGCGGCGACGGCGGCCGCCACGGAGCCCGGTCGCACGACCTTGCCGCCGACGCGGACGGTGCCGCTCGTGGCCCGTCGTGCGCCGAAGATCGTCTCGACGATCTCGGAGCGCCCCGACCCGACGAGGCCGGCCAGGCCGACCACCTCTCCGGGCCGCACGTCGAAGGACACGGCAGCGAACTCCCCGGCGCGGGCGAGGCCTTCGACGCGGAGCACGGGCTCGGCGTCGGTGACCACCTCGGGCTTGGGCGGGAACACGTACTCGATGGAGCGGCCGGTCATGAGGCGGATGAGCTCCTGCGTCGGCGTCGTCTTGGCGTCGAGGCCGGTGGCGACGGTCCGGCCGTCCTTGAGGACGGTGACGCGGTCGCCGATCTCGCGGATCTCCTCGAGGCGGTGGGAGATGTAGACGACCGCCACGCCTTGGCCGGTGACCTCACGGATGACGCGGAAGAGCTGGTCGACCTCGCCGGCGTCGAGCACGGCGGACGGCTCGTCCATGATGATGAGGCGGGCATCGCGCGACAGGGCTCGCGCCATGCTGACGATCTGGCACGAGGCAGCCGAGAGGGTGCCGACCTCGACGGACGGCGAGATCTCGGGGTGGCCGAGCCGGCGCAGCAGGGCAGCGGCCGACCTGCGGGCGGCCGTGCGCTGCGAGAGGCCGAAGCGGGTGGGCTCGTGGCCCAGGAAGATGTTCTCGGCGACGGTGAGGCCCTCGACGAGGTCGAGCTCCTGGTACATCGTCGCGACGCCGAGGTCCATGGCGGCCTGCGGGTGGTGGAGCGTCACTCGTTCGCCGGACCACTCGATGGAGCCCTCGTCGGCCTCGTGGACTCCCGCGAGGACCTTGATGAGCGTGCTCTTGCCTGCGCCGTTCTGGCCGAGCAGGCAGTGCACCTCACCGGGCAGGACGTCGAGGTCCACGCCACCCAGGGCAACGACCCCCGGAAAACGCTTGACCACGTTGGTCATTCGCAGAAGCGGGGCGTCGGCCGCATCTCGCCGTCGAGATTCCATGCGTCACACCGTGTCCCACTTTTGTCGGCGCGTCAAGCAAAAGTTTTCTGCCGACATGAAAAAGCCGCGTGCATGGCAGGCGGAAGCCGCGTGTGCTTGACTTGAAGGGTGCGCCCAGAGTCGACGTCGTCCGCGTATGCCGCGAGTGGAGCCGGCGAGCTGCTGCAGCTGCTCCGCGACGAGACGCCGCGCACGAGGGCCGAGCTCGCCAAGCTCACCGGCCTTGCCCGTTCGACCGTGGGCGCACGCGTCGACGCCCTGCTCGCGACCGGGCTGCTCGCCCCGAGCGGCGAGGCTGCCAGCACGGGCGGCCGTCCGCCCGTTCGCTTCGCCTTCAACCCCGAGGCGCGCGTCGTCGTCGGGGCAGACATCGGCGCCACGCACGGAAGGGTCGCCCTCACCGACCTCAGCGGTCGCCCGCTCAGCGAGATCGCCGAGAGCCTCGACATCACCGACGGACCCGAGGTGGTCCTCGACTGGCTGGTCGCGACGACCCACCGCCTGCTCGACGAGGCCCGACGTGAGCCGCGCGACCTCATCGGCATCGGGATCGGCGTGCCCGGCCCCGTCGAGCACTCGAGCGGCCGGCCGATGCGCCCGCCGATCATGCCGGGCTGGGACGGCTACGACGTGCCGGCCCACGTGCGCCGCGACTTCGACGTGCCGGTCCTCGTCGACAACGACGTCAACATCATGGCTCTCGGCGAGCACGCGACGGCCCACCCGGACGTCGAGCACCTCCTCTTCGTCAAGGTCGCCACCGGTATCGGCGCGGGCATCATCAGCGGCGGCCGGCTGCACCGCGGTGCCGTCGGCGCGGCCGGCGACCTCGGCCACGTCGCCGCGCCCCACGCGCCCGAGGTCCTCTGCTCCTGCGGCAACACCGGGTGCCTCGAGGCCGTCGCCAGCGGACCGGCGATCTCCAAGGCGCTCAAGCAGATCGACATCCTCGCCGAGTCCAACACCGACATCGTCGAGCTCGTGCGGGGTGGCAACATCCCGGCGGCGCTGGCCGTCCGCCAGGCCGGTCGCACCATCGGCGAGGTGCTCGCCACGTGCGTCAGCCTGCTCAACCCCTCGGTCATCGTCATCGGCGGCTCGCTCGTGCAGGCGGGCGAGAGCCTCATCGCCGGGGTGCGCGAGGTCGTCTACGGCCGCTCGCTCCCCCTCGCCACGGGGGTCCTGCAGATCGTCCCGGCCACGACCGGGGTCCAGGCCGGCGTCATCGGCGCCGCGACGATGGTCATCCAGCACGCGCTCACCGCCGACCGGGTCGACCTCGCCATCGCGCAGTCCGCGTCCTGAGCCCTGCGCGGCGCGGCGCGGCGCGGCCAGCCGACAGAATGTCCCCATGACCCACCACCGCCCCGTCGAGACCTGGCTGACCGACATGGACGGCGTCCTCGTCCACGAGGAGGACGCGATACCTGGAGCTTCCGACTTCGTCGAGGCGCTCAAGGCCTCCGGCAAGCGCTTCCTCGTCCTCACGAACAACTCGATCTTCACACCTCGCGACCTGCGAGCCCGCCTGATGGGCAGCGGGATCGACGTGCCGGAGGACGCGATCTGGACCTCAGCGCTCGCGACGGCGCAGTTCCTCGCCGACCAGCGACCGGGCGGGTCGGCATACGTCGTCGGTGAGGCCGGCCTCACGACAGCCATGCACGACGTCGGCTTCGTCATGACCGAGCGCAACCCCGACTACGTCGTGCTCGGTGAGACGCGCACCTACTCCTTCGAGTCGATCACACGCGCGATCCGCTTGATCGACAACGGCGCTCGCTTCATCGCGACCAACCCCGACCCGAGCGGGCCCAGCCCAGCAGGCAAGCTGCCCGCGACCGGTTCGGTGGCCGCGCTCATCAGCACGGCCACGGGACGCCAGCCGTACTACGTGGGCAAGCCCAACCCGCTCATGATGCGCAGTGCCCTCAACCGCCTCGACGCCCACTCGGAGACCACGATCATGGTCGGGGACCGCATGGACACCGACATCATCAGCGGTCTCGAGGCCGGCCTGCGCAGCGTCCTCGTGCTCACCGGGTCGACGTCGCGCGAACAGATCGAGCGCTTCCCGTACCGGCCGAGCCGGGTCGTCGACTCCGTGGCCGACCTGATCCGCTTCGTCGGCCACGAGGAGCGCTGAGCCACAAGGCCGGCCACGAGACGGTTCCGGGCCGGGGGACCTCTCAGGCGCGGACTCGTTCCACGGGGAGCCCGTGGAAGGCGCCGAGCCGCTCCACGGCGTCGTCGACGAGGGCGCGCTGGCGAGGTGTCGTGCCCGGGGCGAGCAGGGTCTCGACGACGACGCGGTCCCGTCCCACCGTGCATCGCCACGTGCCGACGCGCGTCTCGTCCACGACGACGGCGGTGTACCAGGGGAACTCCTCCGGCTCGGGCACGCCGGGGGCGAACGGGAACCCCACGGCCGGATAGGTGAGCGTCACCTCGTCGTACGTCGTGAGCAGGTGGGCGGCGTCGCCGCGGGTCGTGCGGGCCGGCACGGACGGGTCGAACCAGTGGGGTATGCCGTCCACGTCGACCTCGTCGAGCCGGCCGTCGAGCGCCGCCAGCCCACGCCTCACGTCGGCGACGGTCAGCGACGCCCACCGGCTGAGGTCCTTCACCGAGGCCGGGCCGTGCCCCGCGAAGAACCGGTGGGCCAGCTCGGCGAGCGCCTCGTCCCGGGTGCGCTCCGGAGTCGCGGGGACGAGCTCGTCGACGAGGCCGTAGGTGTGCTGCGCGCCCTTGACCGGTCCCCCGCAGATGAGGGCGCGCTGCTCGGCGAGGAGGAGGAGGTGGCCGAGCCCCTCACCGGAGCTGAGAAGACCCGCACGGGTCAGGAACGCGCCGATCTCCTTGCGGGTCAGCACGTTGCGCCCTGAGAGCGCCTCGGAGACGACCTCGAAGGCACGTCCGATCGTCTGCTCGTCGTAGCCGAACTTGCGCAGGTACGGCCGCTCGAGCTGCTCGACGCGCGGTGACGTGAGCGCGAGGATCCAGCGCAGGTCCTCCGGCGCGACGTAGTGCCACGTCGGGCGCAGGATGTGGGTGCGCACGAAGGCGCCGGCGTCGTGCTCGGCCCGCACGGCGGCATACGTGGTGGCGCGGCTTCGCTGGGAGAGGGCGAAGAAGGAGTGGTCACGCTCCTGCGACTGGACGCACGTGAGCAGGCGGACCACGTCGGCCGCCGACGGCAACGGTGCCGACGTGAGGCGTTGCGTGGCGAGGCGGCGACGGAGGGCGCGCTGGCGGTCCATCGGCCCAGCATGGACCGGCAGCGCGTCCGGGTGGGTCAGCCGCGCGCGAGCGCCTGCGCGTCGCCGACGACGAGGTGGCGCAGGTCGTCGGGCATCGTCGCCGCCTGGGCGAGCCGGGCGACCTTGGCCCAGTCGCCCTTGAGCACCTGCTGCACGAGCTGGAGGCTTGTCGCGGCGGGGACACGCGGGTCGGTGACGAGGTGGAGCAGCCCTTCCCGCGTCGCCTCGACCGTCACGGTGACGGTGTCGGTCGCTGTGCCACCGGCGCCCGTCGCGGTGGCCGCCAGCCGGTGCTCACCGAGCGCCAGGCCGTCGACGTCCACGGGCATGCCCTCCTTCACGTCCCTCGCGTCGAGGGTCACCGAGGTCGCGTCGGCAGCCGACTCGTCGAGCGTCGGCACGATCCGGTCGCCGCGGGTCAGCGCGGCACCGGCGGCCGGGCCGAGCACCTTCACGGTCGGCTTCGCCGGGGCGACCCGCGCCGCCTGCCAGCCGATGAGCCCGCCGGCGCGGTTCGTGATGACTCCGTCGACGCCCATGCGGTCCATGGCGTCCCACTGTCGCGGGTCGTCGACCGTCCACGGCTGCACCGCGATGCCCGCCGCGTGGAGCGACGCGACGACGTCCGGTCGGCCGGCGAGTGCCGTCCACGCGGGGTTGTACGTCGCGGCGAACGCCGACCTCGCCGCGGCCACCGGGTCGGCGTCGAGCGTGCTCCGGAGCAGCCCGAGCCGCAGGCTCGGGTCGATGCCGTGCACGGTGCGCAGGATCTCGGGGTCGAAGCTCTGGATCACCGTCGACTCCCTCATCGACGTGTCGCCGACCTCCTTGACGATGCGCTCGATCTCGGTGCGCGTCTCGGGCCCCTTGATCTCGAGCAGCACCTGCCGGCCCTTGGCCTTGGCGTGCTGGAGCATCGCGACACTCGTCGGCACCCGCTGCCCCGCGAAGAACGGCGAGAACCACGAGCCCGCGTCCAGCTTCGCCACGTCGGCCGACTGTGCCTCGTCGAGGCGTCCGGTGCCGTCGGTCGTGCGGTCGAGCGTGTCGTCGTGGAGGATCATCGGCACCCCGTCGGCCGTCGACTGGACGTCGTTCTCGAGGAAGTCGGCACCCGCGCGGGCAGCGGACTCGTACGCCGCCATGGTGTCCTCGGGCGCGACCTGGGAGTACCCGCGGTGCGCGATGACGGCCATGTCCTCGCCACGCTGACGCAGCAGCGAGTCCGCCGTGTTGGGGATCTCGGTGACCACCACGTCGTCGAACGTCACGACCGAGCCGTTGACGACGAAACCGAGGCCACCGGTCGCCGAGCGGACGAGGTGGCGGGTCTCCATCACCTTGACGCCGTCGAAGTACCAGGCGGCGCGGCTGCCGCGCACCTCGACCCTGACCTTCACGTCGCGCCCGGTGCCGGCGGCCGCCGGGGCGGCCGCCGTGTCGGTGACGTTCCACCCGTTCGCGACCGTGCGCTCGGCGAACTCGAGGCCGTTCGGTGCGACGGTGTTGGTTCGCATCGTCGCGATCCACCACGGCACCGACCCGTCGGCGGCGAGGTCGAGCCCGAGCGCGGCCCATCGGGACGTGTTCTCGACCGTCTCGAAGCGGACCGTCGCCTCGAACCGGAACGCCTCGAGGTGCGGCCCGAAGGTGATCCGGCTCAGCTGACCACCGACGCTCGTGCCGCGCAGCCGACCGTCGGCGACGGCCCACCCGCCCTCGACGGACCGCCAGCCGGACGGCATACCGGAGCTGAAGTCCTCGGCGAGGACCACGCGCTCCCCGTCCACGGCGGCCGCGGCGGGAGCTGCCGCGGCCACCGTCGACGGAGTGGGGAGCGTGGACGGGGCGGCCGAGGCGGCGGCCGCGGCGACGGTCAGGGCGCTGACGACGAGGAGGCTCGTGAGTGCTGCCTTGGGTCTCATCCCTTCACGCTAGGGACGCCACGTGGCGCGTGGGCCAACAGCACCCGTCCATTTCGTACCGTTTCGCTCAGGTCAGGTGGTGCGTCTCGGCGAGGCCGTACACAGGGGTGTCGATGCCCTCGAGGCGCGCCTTGAGCTGCAACGCGAGGTAGCGCGAGTAGTGCCGCGACTGGTGCAGGTTGCCGCCGTGGAACCACAGGTGGTCCTGCTGCGTGGGCTTCCACATGTTGCGCAGCTCGCCCTGCCACGGACCCGGGTCCTTCGTCGTGTCGGAGCCGAGGCCCCAGCACCTGCCGACCTTGTCGGCGACCTCCTGGCTGATGAGGCGCGCCGCCCAGCCGTTCATCGAGCCGTAGCCGGTCGCGTACACGACGGCATCGGCCTCGATCTGCGTGCCGTCCGTGAGGACGACGGCGTTCTCGCTGAGGTGGTCGACCTGGCCGCGGACGAGCCGGATCGCACCCTTCGCGACGAGCTCGGAGGCGCCGATGTCGATGTAGTAGCCGGAACCGCGCCGCAGGTACTTGAGGAAGAGACCGGAGTCGTCGTCGCCGAAGTCGAGGTCGAAGCCGGCCGCCTCGAGCGCGGCGTAGAAGTCTGCGTCCTGCTCACGGATCGCGTCGAAGGCCGGGCGCTGGAAGTCGGCCAGGATCTTGTAGGGGATGGACGCGAACACGAGGTCGGCCGTCTCGTGGTCGATGCCGCCCGCGACGGCTTCCTCTGAGTACAGCGGGCCGAGGACCTTGTCCATCAGCGACTCGGACCTGACGATGTGGGTGCTCGAGCGTTGGAGCATGATCGGCTCGGCGCCGTTCTGCCACAGGTCTGCACAGATGTCGTGGGCCGAGTTGTTCGACCCGACGACGACGACCTTCTTGCCGGCGTACCGGGCACCGCCGGGGTGCTTGCTGCTGTGGTGCTGGTCGCCCCGGAAGACGTCCTGGCCGGGCAGCGTGGGCACGTTCGCGATGCCGCTCATGCCGGTCGCGAGCACGAGGTGCGCGGGCGTGAGGACGACCTCGCGGCCGTCGCGCGTCACGTGGACGGTCCATGAGCCCGAGGCCTCGTCGAACGATGCCGACGTCGCCTCGGTGTTGCTCCAGTAGTCGAGCTCCATGATCTTCGTGTAGCTCTCGAGCCAGTCGCCCATCTTGTCCTTGGGGGTGAAGACGGGCCAGTGGTCGGGGAACGGCAGGTAGGGCAGGTGGTCGTACCAGACCGGGTCGTGCAGGCACAGCGAGTGGTAGCGGCTGCGCCACTGGTCGCCGGGCCGCGGGTACCTGTCGACGACGAGGGTCGGCACGCCGAGCCGCTTGAGGCGGGCGGCGAGGCCGATGCCGCCCTGGCCGCCGCCCACGACGAGGACATAGGGCTGGGCGTCCACCCCGTAGGACGCCACCTGCTGCTCGCGCCGGTCGAGCCAGTTCTCGGTCGAGACGTTGACGCCGTGCTCGGCACCTCGGATGCGGTGGCGTCCGGACGGCTCTGGGTGGTCCTTGAGGGCCTGGGCGCTCGTGAGGACCGTCCAGGCCCGGCCGTCACGGACGCGGACGTGGCCCTTGCCGGTGAAGGTGGCGTTGCCGAACGTGAACCACGCCTCGCGGATGCCGTCGCCCTCCGTCTCCAACGTCGCGACGATGTCGGTCGGCCACGCGGCGGGGTCCACGCCCGCGAGCATCGCGCCGATCTCGTCGCGGCCCTCCGACGTGTGGATGTTCCACGTCATGCTGACCAGGTCGCGCCAGTAGCACTCGTCGCCGAAGAGACCGGTCACCCGGTCGACGTCGCCGGAGGCCAAAGCGTCGGAGAGGCTCCCGAGCCAGTCGGTCGCCGTCAGCTGCTCACCCATCGCCAACTCCTTTGTCCACGTGGTGGGTCGATGGAGTGACGTTAGGAGCGCCGGGTGCCCGCCGACAGAGTTGCAGAACGTTGCAGCCGACCGGCCACCCTCGTGGCACAGACTGTGCTTCGTTGCAGACGACGGCGTTCGCCGGGCGGTCCCTGGGCCGAACCGCAGCCCCTAGGCCGGGGCGCAGTCGGTCACCACACCGACGACGTCTGCCGTGCGGTCAGGTGGCGTCGAGGCGCACCGTCGCGCGCGCGGTGAGCCGGTAGGGGCGGCTGTCGATGAGCCCACCCAGGCGCTTGCGCAGGCGCGACAGCTCGGCCCGGATCGTGACCGGGGTCGTCGCGCCGTCGAGCCGCGCCATCAGCGCTGCCGTGTCGAGGCCGGACGGGTGCTGGGCGAGGAGCGCGACGATCTCGGCGTGGCGCTCGCTGAGCGGGATGTCGACGACGCCGCCGTCGGTCGTCACGAGCAGGCGGGGCGTCGGGCGTCGCACGACCTCGAGCGTGACGGACGCCGCCGCCTCCTCGTGGAGCAGCCACCCGCCGGCGATCGGCTCGGCCAGGACCTGCCCGAGGTCGGGCACCCAGAGCGAGCCGGCGCGCAGGCCACTCGGCACCCACACCCGCTCGCCGACGCCGTAGCCCTCCGCCCGCGCCACCCACCCGTGTCGGTCGACGACGACGAAACGGCCCGTGCCGGCATACGGCTCGCTGGCGCGCGCGACCCGGCGCAGGTCCCGGTCGTGCTCCCCCGCCAGCGTGTCGACCGCCTCGCGCACCGCCATCGTCACGAGCATGAGGGTGTGCGGGTGGGCCGTGCGGAAGGCACCGCTCAACGTGACCACGCCGAGTGGGGTGCGGGCGCGCCGGTCGGTGATCGGGGCGCTCGTGCAGACCCAGGCGTGCTGGTCCTCGCGCGCATGCTCCGGGCCGAAGATCTGGACCGGGCGGCGCTCCTCCATCGCGGTGCCCAGTGCGTTGGTGCCGACATCGCCCTCGCGCCAGCGGGCGCCCTCGACGAACCCGAGCCCGTCGCTGCGGCGGCGCACCGGCGACGGGCCGAACATCCACAGCGGGTAGCCCTCGTCGTCGCTGATGACGAGCTCGTTGCCGGCTTCGTTCGCGAGCGGCAGGAGGCGCTCCTTGAGGAGCGGGACGACTGAGGCCAGGAGCTTGGAGCGCTCCCGCCGGGCGAGCAGGGCGGCGTCGGAGATCGGGGTCGAGGTCTTGTCGCCCTCCGGCGTCTGCCGCAGCCACGAGCGGGCCACGACTCCGCGGGCTCCGGCCGGCACCTCGTGCGTGTGCGCCCAGGTGCGGTGCAGGCGCAGCAGGTCGCGGGCCTTGGCTGCGGGGTCCTCGAAGGCAGTCAGGGCCGCTTCGAGTCCGGAGGCTGTGGACATGCGCACCTTTGCGACGGGGTCACGGCTCTCGTGATCGTGGCATGCCGCGGGCCCGTTGGGTAGGTGGGCCGGGGAACTCGGCGTCGGGCCTCAGCCGCGACCGAGCAGGCGCGCCCACCAGGATCGGCTGGTCTGGCGCTCAGCGGCGGCGGTGGCGGCAGCAGCGGCCTCGCGCTGCTGGCGCGCCAGGCGTTGCTCCTGCTCCCGTTGGGCGCGCAGAGGCCGCCAGCGCGCGACCATCTCGTCGACGTCGATGGTCTTGGCGAGGGCGGGCGGCAGGTTGCCGATGGCCGGGCGGAGCCGATCTGCGAGGACGCGCTTGTTGTAGTCCTGGAGGATCTCGCGCACCTGCTCCTCGGCGCGGACGTCGACGAGCGACTCGGGGTAGCCGGCCGCCTCCTTGCGCAGCGCGAAGGCCCCCGGCAGTGCGGCGCCGAGGTCGAGCTTCTCGCGCTCGGCGAACCGCTTGACCCACCAGTCCGGGTCACCCGAGTCACTCAGGTCGAGCGGCTTGCCCGCACCCGGCAGGTTGTCGAAGTCGCCACGCTCCTGCGCCTCGCGGATCTGCTTCTCCACGGGACTCTCCCAGTACGGCTGGCCCGACATGGCTCCACGCTAACCCGCGGACTCGGCCATCACCGGTCCGGGCTGCTAGGCGCGTCTCGCCGAGGAGGCGCGTCTTTCAAAACATTGCATTGTCATTCGAACACCTGCACGATCAGGGGATGAGCCAGGCAGCCATCGAGCAGGACTGGGACCACGTCGCGTCCCTGGCCGCCGACCTGCACGACGCGCACGCCCGGCTCGTCGACTTCGTCGCCACCGTCCTGGCCGAGGGCACCTGGCAGGCCGCCGGGCTGCGCTCGCCGGAGCACTGGCTGACCCTGCGGGCCGGACTGTCGCGCGGGCAGGCGGCCGCGGTCGTGCTGCTGGCCCGACGCGCCGCGGAGCTGCCCGCCACCACCGCGGCGCTGCGGCAGGGCCGGATCAGCCTGGACCAGGCCGCCGTCGTGGCCCGGCACACCCCGGCCGCGTTCGATCAGACCGTCGCCGAGTTCGCCCAGCACGCCACCGTCTCGCAGCTGCAACGCTCCGTCACCCGCTACGACTTCACCCTGCAGCCGGCCAGCCACGACGAGCACGGCCACCTGCTCCCCGCCGAGACCGACCCGGACGACCCGGACGCTGCACCGAACCCGGTCGAGCCCGCCCGCCTGAGCATGGGCGTCGACCCGGACGGGCGGTTCCGGCTGCGCTACGACGCCCCCGCGCAGGCCGGCGCCCTCATCGAAGCCGCCCTCGCCGAGGCCAAGGACCACCTCTTCCACACCATCAGCCACAACAGCAGCACCGACGC